>NZ_QJUJ01000002.1:0-622141 GCF_004327275.1 Phytopseudomonas daroniae | reverse complement strand
TCAGCGTCACCAGCACCGATGCGGCGGGCAACACCTCGAGCGCCGCCACCCAGACCCTGATCATCGACACCGCCGCGCCCACCGCGCCAGCCGTGACCTCGCCGGCCCTGACCAACAGCACGACACCGCTGCTGAGCGGCACCGCTGAAACCGGCAGCACCGTCACTGTCAGCATTGGCGGCGCGACCTATACCACCGTCGCCAGTGGCGGCGCCTGGAGCCTCGACCTGGCCAGCGCCACACCGGTCGCCGGCGTCCTGGCGCTGAACAGCAACGGCGCCAACCCGGTCAGCATCACCAGCACCGATGCGGCGGGCAACACCTCGAGCGCCGCCACCCAGACCCTGATCATCGACACCGCCGCGCCCACCGCACCCACCGTGACCTCGCCGGCTCTGACCAACAGCGCGGCGCCGCTGCTGAGCGGCACCGCTGAAACCGGCAGCACCGTCACTGTCAGCATTGGCGGCGCGACCTATACCACCGTCGCCAGCGGCGGCGCCTGGAGCCTCGACCTGGCCAGCGCCACCCCGGTCGCCGGCAGCCTGGCGCTGGACGTCAACGGTAGCAACGCGGTTTCCGTCATCAGTACCGATGCCGCCGGCAACAGTAGTTCGTCCGCCGCGCAAAGCCTGGTCATCGATACCCAGCCAGCCTCGACCGTCTCGGTTGGCGTTCCCCCCGGCGGCGCCTACGTGGCCGGGCAGCCTCTCGACTTCACCGTCAATCTGTCCGAGGCGGTCATCGTCGACAGCAGCGGCGGCACCCCGCGTATCGCCATCACCCTGGAAGACGGCAGCATCCTGTACGCCGACTACCTGTCCGGCTCGGGCAGCCCGACGCTGGTATTCCGCCTCACGCTCGCCGAGGGTCAGGCGGACGGCAGCGGTTTCAGCCTCGGCGGCGCGATCGAAACCAATGGCGGCAGCCTGCGCGATGCGGCGGGCAACGACACCCTCCCCGCCCTCAATGGCGTCGGCGATACCTCGGGCATCCTGCTCGACAGCACGGCGCCGAGCGTGTCGAGCATCGTTCGCGACCCTGGCTCGTCCGCCACGACTCTGCAGTTCCTCGTCACCTTCAGCGAAGCGGTCACCGGGGTGGACGCCGGCGACTTCTCCCTGCTCACCAGCGGCACCGCCGCCGGCACCATCCAGTCGCTGGTGCAGGTCGATGCCCGAACCTATCGCGTCCAGGTCGGCAACCTCAGCGGCATGGGTGGTATCGGCCTGGCCCTGAACGCGGCCGGCAGCGGCATCAGCGATGCCGTGGGCAATACCCTGAGCGCCAGCGCGGCGGGCGAGATCGCCGCGGTGAATGCGCAACAGCCGCAAGGCGATCCCGAGTTCCGCGCCAATCCCCCGGCGAACATGCCGGACATGACGCCCGCGCCGTACCCGTCGGCACCGCCATTGCCGGAAGCGCCAATGCACTCGCCCCTGCTGCCCACCCCGCTCTTCGAGCCGCGCACCCTGGGCAGCGGCATGCCGGCGCCGGGCTCCATCTTCTTGCCCAACGGCACCCTGGCGCCGGGTTACCTCGCCCAGGTGTTCGCCAGCCACTACGGCAGCATCGGCGGCTCCGCCGCCAGCCGCCTCGGTTTCGCTGGGGGCGATGGCGGTGTCTTCGGCGCCAGCACCCTGTCGCTGATCTTCGGCAGCGAAGCGGCGAGCGCGCCGGCATCGCAGAACAGCCTCGATGGCAAGGCCGACGCTGGTCCAGGGCTGCCGGGCATCTTCGGCGCGCCGACGTTCGGCCAGCAGTTGCACGACATGCAGGAAAGCGAGCAACGGCAGTTGCGCGACCTGGCCCTGGCGCTGGGCCAGCTTACGGCGGTCGAATCACAGGTCTGATTGCAACGAAAGAAGAATAATGAGTTTGAGCCGTAACAAGGGGGCGGCCCAAGGATGAAAAGAAAGCAGAAACTATTCGGTGCCAGCCTGCTGGCCCTGGCTATCAGCGGGTGTGCCGTGACCAGCCAACCGATCGAGCGTGGCATCAGCGAACAGCGCGCCCAACACGATCTGCTCGCCATGTTCAAGGATCAGGAGCCGCTCAGCGGTCCCCTGACCCTGCATGAGGCCATGGCGCGCGCGGTGAAATACAACCTCGAGGGTCGCCTCAAGGTCATGGAGGAAGCCTTGGCCAAGCGCCAGCTCGATCTCGCCAGCTTCGACATGCTGCCGCGCATGGCGCTCTCCGCCGGGTATGCCGGGCGCAACAACGTCAGCGCCTCCAGCAGCCAGAGCATCAACACCGGTACCCAGTCCCTCGAGCCCTCCACCTCCCAGGATCGCGACCGCGGCGTGGCGGATCTGACCATGGTGTGGAACGTGCTGGACTTCGGTGTCAGCTACGTCAGCGCCAAGCAGCAGGCCGACCAGCGCCTGATCGTCCAGGAGCGGCGACGCAAGGTCGTGCACACCATCATCCAGGACGTGCGCTCGGCCTACTGGCGCGCCGTGGCGGCTGAACGCATGCTGCAGCAGATCGACAACCTGATGGCCCGCGTCGGCCAGGCCCGCGACAACAGCCAGAGCCTCAGCGAGCAACGCATCGGCGATCCGGTACAGGCCCTGAGCTACCAGCGCGCCCTGATCGAGGCCACGCGCCAGCTGGAAGAGCAGCGCCGGGCGCTGTCCCTGGCCAAGACCGAGCTGGCGACGCTGATCAACCTGCCCCTGGGCACAGACCTCACACTGGCCGCCTCCGGCGACTACGAGGTACCGGAACTCAAGGTCGAGCTGGCGCAGATGGAGCAGCAGGCCCTGGCCAACCGCCCGGAACTGCGCGAACAGGACTACCAGGCGCGCATCAGCGCCGCGGAAACCCGCAAGGCCATGCTGCGCCTGCTGCCCGGCCTGGAGTTCAGCGCCGGCGGCCATTACGACAGCAACAGCTTCCTGGTCAACCAGAGCTGGGCCGACTATGGCGTCAAGGTCACCTGGAACCTGTTCAACGTGCTCTCCGCACCAGCGGCCATCGATGTGGCCAAAGCCGGCGAGGAAGTGGCGGCGGCGCGGCGCCAGGCGATGTCCATGGCGGTGCTGGCCCAGCTCCACGTGGCCAACGCCAACTTCAACGAGGCCCGGCGTCAGTTCCTGACCAGCCAGCAATTGTCCCGCCTCGACAGCCAGATCGCCGAGCAGTTGCGTAACCGCCACACGGCCCAGGGGATCGGTGAACTCGCGCTGATCCAGGGCGAGCTGAATGCCCTGCAGGCCGATCTGCGCCGCGATCTGGCCTATGCCGAGCTCCGCAACAGCTATGGTCAACTGTTCGCCAGCATCGGTCTCGATCCGCTGCCCAACGAATTGCCTTCGACCCAGTTGAGCGACGTCGCCCAGGCGCTAGCCGACAGTGAAACGCGCTGGCAGCAAGGGAACATTCGAGCGGGCCTCTAGGAGGCGGCGAACGGGGTAATAATCGTAATGGGGGCTGCGGACGACCGATAGAAGCGCTAGAGGCTGGAGGCCGAACGACAGGCAAACCGCATAGGCTCTTTCGTCCAGCTTTCCAGCCTCAAGCGTTTTCGATCGAAGGCCGCTTTCGTCCTTCAGACCGTAGGATGGGTCGGGCCGCGCAGGTGAAACCCATCAATTGCCGATGGGTTGCACCCATCCTACGGCCGCCCGCTCCTGCCTTTGCGCAACCTCGCTCGGATACGACATTTTATCTGTGATGTGGCACTAGCGCCCAGCCACAGTGCTGCGCCGGCGGCGGCTGCCGGGCCGTCAGTGCTGCAGGTTGCCGTAGAGCTTGGCGTACAGCCCGCCGTCGGCGATCAGCTGGCGGTGATCGCCATCCTCGGCGACGCTGCCGCCGTCGAACACCAGCACCCGATCCGCCTGTTTCACCGCACTCAGACGGTGGGCGATGATCAGCGTGGTGCGGCCGTTGAGGAACTGCCCCAAGGCTTCGTGCAAGGCGTATTCGGTAGCGGCATCCAGGGCCGAGGTGGCTTCGTCGAGTATCACTACCTTGGGTTCAGCGAGCACCATTCGCGCGATGGCCAGGCGCTGCCGCTGGCCACCGGACAGGCGTACGCCGGAGCGGCCGACCACGGTGTCCAGGCCTTGCGGCAACAGGCGAATGGTCTGCGCCAACTGGGCGATGGTCAGCGCTTGCCAGCAGGCTTCGTCACTGCGTTCGCGGCCCATGCACAGGTTCGCGCGCACCGTGTCGTTGAACAGCGACGGATGCTGCAGCACCACCGCCACATGCTCACGAATGACCGGCAGACCGATCTCTTCCTGGCTGCTGCCACCGAAGCGAATGATCCCTGCCTGCGGCGTGTACAACCCCAACAGCAGTTGCACCAGGGTGCTCTTGCCGCCGCCGCTGGCGCCGACGATAGCCACCTTCTCCCCAGGTGCAATGGACAGGTTGAGGCCCTGCAGTACAGGTTCCTCTCCATAAGAGAACGTCAGATCATGAACGTCGATGCCGACCGTCTCATGCCCTTCGAAGGGGTCGGCGCCACCGACGTAATCCGGCTCGTCGCGGCGCGCCAGCAGCTCGTTGATTCGCGTCAACGCACCACCGGCGGCATAGAAGGCGTACTGCAGGCTGAGCAGTTGCTCGACAGGGCCGATCATGAACCACAGGTAGCTGAACACCGCGAGCATCTGGCCGATGGACAGGTCGGAGAACAGCACGGTGAGCATGGCCGCCGCGCGGAACACGTCGATACCGAACTGGAACAGCAGGCCACTGGCACGGTTGGAGGCGTCGGTCTTCCACTGCGAGGCCACGGCGTAGTCGCGCACCTCACGGGCACGCCCACCAAGGCGGCCGAGGAAGTAGCCCTGGCGATTGCCGGCACGCACTTCCTGGATCGAATCCAGAGTTTCCGTCAGCGCCTGGGTGAAGCGCGAGGTGCTGTCGTTCTCGAGTTTCTTCAGGTGTTTGACGCGCTTGCCCAGTTGCACCGTGGCATAGATCACCAAGGGGTTGAACAGCAGGATCAGCAGCGCCAACTGCCAGTGCATCCACAGCAGGATCGCCGAGGTGCCGGCCAGGGTCAGCACGCCGACCAGGAAACGGCTCAGGGTTTCACCGATGAATTTATCCAGGGTGTCGAGATCGGTGACCAGGTGGGTGGTCACCGTGCCGCCGCCGAGGCTTTCGTATTCCGTGAGGGAAATACGCTTGAGGCGTTCGATCAGGCGGATACGGATGCGGTAGACGATGTCCTTGGAAAGCCGCGCGAACAGCCGCGCCTGCACCACGTTGAAGATCAGCGCGCAGCCGCGCAGCAAGAAGGTCAGCGCCAGCATCAGCAGGATGTAGCCGAGCGCACTCTGCCAGGCCGCAGGCAGGAAGTTGTCCATTACCTTGAGCGCCGCATTACCGTCGCCAAGCAGCACTTCGTCGACCAGCAACGGCAGCAGCAAGGGAATCGGCACGCTACACAGGGTCGCCAGCACCGCGACCAGATTGGCCAGGATCAGCGCCCGTTTGTGACGCAAGGCCAGGCGACGGATTTCCGCCCAGCTCAGCCGATCAACCATCGATGGCATGCTCCAGCCAGCGCGCGAGCAGTGGCGACAGGGCATCGAGTGGCTGGTAGCCGTTGGTGAGCAAGGCCAGGCGCCCGTCCTTCTCGGCCAGTAAGGTCGGGAAACCGGCGATACCGAGATCCTGCACCCAGCTGAAATCCGCGGCAGTGGCCCTGTGCTGTTCTTCGCTGTCGAAAGCTTCGGCGAACTCGATTCGCGGAATACCCACTTCTTCGGCCAGTCGCACCAGGGTCGATGCCTGGGTCACGTCCGCGCCTTCCTGATAGAAGGCCTGCTGGATGCGCCGCGCCATCGGCCAGGCACTCTGCGGGTCGAGCGAACGCACGGTGACCACCGCGCGGCACGCCGCTTCGGTGTCGTAAAGCATGCCCTCGGGCACCCCGGCATCGAAGTTGAACAGTTGACCGGTGCTGGCGTTGACCGCCTGCCAGTAGCCCAGGTAACGCACCCGTGCGGCGGCATCGATGGCCACCTGGTCACGGCGCAGGCCGCCGAGCATCAATTCCATCGGCACGCCGCGCTCGGCGGCCTGGGCTGCGAGCGCTTCGACCACCGGCGCGAAGCCCCAGCACCAGGAGCACATCGGATCCATCACATAGAGCAGGCGCGCATGCATCCTCAGGCCTCGTGTCTTTGGCGGGGGTTGTTGCCCAGAGGATGGGGCTGATTGCGCACTTTCGCCAGTTCGATCTGCCGCTGCCGCTCACGGGCACCTTCACGGGTCTTCTCCGGCAGGGAGTCCCAGCAGTGCGGGCAACTGACGCCCGGGCTGAAGTATTCGGAGGCGCGATCCTCGACCGATATCGGCGTGCGGCAGGCGTGGCACTGGTCGTAGTCGCCTTCGCTGAGGTCGTGGCGCACGGTGACGCGGTTGTCGAAGACGAAGCAGTCGCCCTGCCACTTGGTTTCTTCCAGGGGCACTTCTTCCAGGTATTTGAGGATGCCGCCCTTGAGGTGGTACACCTCTTCGAACCCTTCGGTGAGCATGTAGCTGGAGGCCTTCTCGCAGCGGATGCCTCCGGTGCAGAACATCGCGACCTTCTTGTGCCTGCTCGGGTCGAAGTGCTCGCGGATGTACTCGGGAAACTCGCGGAAGGATTTGGTCTGCGGGTCGATGGCGCCTTCGAAGGTACCGATGGCCACTTCGTAATCGTTGCGGGTATCGATCAGCAGCACTTCGGGATCGCTGATCAGCGCGTTCCAGTCCTGCGGTTCGACGTAGGTGCCGACACGCTGGTTGGGGTCGACGCCCGGCACGCCGAGGGTGACGATTTCCTTCTTCAGCTTGACCTTGGTGCGGTAGAACGGCTGTTCGGCGCAGTAGGACTCCTTGTGATCCACATCGGCCAGACGCGGATCCAGCGCGAACCAGGCGAACAGACCATCGATGCCTTCGCGGCTGCCGGAAACGGTACCGTTGATACCTTCTTCGGCGAGCAACAGCGTGCCCTTGATGCCGTTGGCCAGCAGGGTGTCGAGCAGGGGTTGGCGCAGCGCCTCGTAGTCCGGCAGGGAAACGAACTTGTAGAGCGCCGCCACGACGATGTTGTCGGTCATGTCACTGTCCTTCAGTAGTCGCCCTCGCAAAGGGCGGACTGGGTACGAAATGGGAAACCATTGTCGCAAAAACTCGCCACTGCCCCTGGCGTTGCCGGAGCATGAGGAGGCTTGGAAATGGGGCGCCTAGTTTACTGGTGTTGGCCGCTCAGGTGTAGGGAGGGCCGGTAATTGTCGGCAGAACGAGCTGTAGCATCGATCACTGACAGAAGCAGAGACAGGTGCACATCCGCACAAGACGGCATAAATAATCCCGATCAGGTCAACTCCTGGCAATTTACCTCGACGCAGATGAGCTACCGTTGCAGGTGCACGTCGTTTTCGTCGAGCGATGAAAGAATCTCTACCTGCTGCTATCGGTCACAGCACCGGCATCGACGTGAGCCGTTATCAACCAGATTGAAGGAACCTCACATGACCCGCCTCACCGCCAAGGATTTTCCCCCTGAGCTGCTGGAGCTCTACGACTATTACGTACATGGCCGGATCAGCCGTCGAGACTTTCTCGACCGCGCGACCAAATTCGCCGTCGGTGGCCTGACCGCAGCCACCCTGCTCGCCTCCCTGAGCCCGGATTACGCGCTGGCCGAGCAGGTCAAGTTCACCGATCCGGACATCATCGCCGAGTACATCCACTACCCCTCGCCCAATGGTACAGGCCAGGTACGCGGCTATCTGATCCGCCCGGCCAATGCCAAGGGGCCGGTGCCCGGCGTGGTGGTGGTGCATGAAAATCGCGGCCTCAATCCCTATATCGAGGATGTCGCGCGGCGAGTGGCCAAGGCCGGCTTCATTGCCCTGGCACCAGACGGCCTGAGCTCGGTGGGCGGCTACCCCGGCAATGACGAGAAAGGTCGCGAACTGCAACAGCAGGTCGATCCGGAAAAGCTGATGAACGACTTTTTCGCCGCCATCGAATACCTTCGCGACAGCGACCTGACCACCGACAAGATCGGCATTACCGGCTTCTGCTACGGCGGTGGCGTATCCAATGCAGCCACCGTGGCCTACCCGGAACTGGCGGCGGCAGTCCCTTTCTATGGCCGGCAGGCGAAACCTGAAGACGTGACCCGCATCAAGACCCCTCTGCTGCTGCATTTCGCCGAGACGGATCCCAACGTCAACGACACCTGGCCCGCTTACGAGGCTGCGCTCAAGGCTGCCGGCAAGACCTACGAGGCATACATCTATCCAGGCACCAATCACGGCTTCCACAACGACTCGACGCCACGCTACGACGAAGCTGCAGCCGAACTCGCCTGGGAACGCACCATCGCCTGGTTCAAACGCTATCTGGCCTGACTCGCGTCGGGAACCTGATCATTTACAGGCGATGTGCCGGCGTCGCTGCTGATGGCCAAGCCGGTGCGTCTGCAGGGGCTTATCGTCGGCAGCGGCGCCCTGGAAAGCCTGGCGGATGCCTTCCGCCTGCAGGAGAGCGGCGGCCATTTCGGCAAGATCGTGGTCGAGTGGTGATGGGCGTGATGCCGACGTAGCACGCGGTTGAACGAAGCGATACCCGGGAATGCTCTCGGTTGGTTCGCCTGCCACTATCGGCGTTGAATGGCCTGGTGGGTCGGTCGGGCCGCGCAGGTGGAGCGTGACCCACCCTACGGGGCTTCCGCCACCGAGGATCAATGGTCGTGCTTGCTGCCGCCGCGGCAGGTTGGCGAATCCGGGGCGATGCCCTGGGCGGCCCATTCCTGCGGGGTGTAGGTGTGCAGTGCCAGGGCGTGCACCTGGCTCATCAGCTCACCCAGCGCGCCATATACTTTCTGGTGGCGCTTGACGGCGTTCAGCCCGTCGAACTGTGGGCTGACGATCACGGCCTTGTAATGGGTTTCCAGACCGCGGCTGTGCATGTGGCTCTCGTCCAGCACCTCGAGGTGCTCGGGTTGCAAGGCCGCAAAGGCAGTCTGAAGGTGTTCACGTTTGGACATCGAGGGCTCCACGGAGAAACCGTGGCCGGCCAGGTGCCGGCCACGGCGGGTATCAGGGTTTCTTGACGCCCAGTTCATTGCTCATGTCGGCCAGCAGCTTGTTCACCGACGGTACCGCGCTCTCCAGCTTGGCCTGGGTGATTTCAGCAGACTGAGCGGTCAGTGCAGGCATCTTCTGCAGCACTTTCTGTCCCAGTGGCGACTGGTAGAAGGCGATCAGATCCTTGAGTTCCTGCTCGTTGAAGTTGCTGGTGTAGAGTTTCACCATATCGGGTTTGAGCTTGTCCCAGCCGACGGCCTTGTCCAGCTCGGCGTTGGCCTTGGCCTGGTAGGTTTCCAGTACGGCCTGCTTGCTTTCCGGTGCCTGGGCCTCGGCGAAACGCTGGGCGAACATCTGCTGAACCTGGGCGTACACCGGAACGGCCAGCTTGTCGGCGTGGGCGAGCTGCAGGAAGCGCTCGGCATCGGCGGCATGGCTGCGGGCATCGGCCAGCACCTGGGTGCTGCCGGCAGCCAACAGAGCGGCAATACAGAGTGCGGGGATACGGGACATCGGGTACTCCTGATCACGAGGGTGAGGTGCTTTGACCGACTGTCGTGCATTTTGTGCCCCAAGGCTGTGCCTCTCAAGCCTTTTCGCACGTGCTGACTGTCGTCGCCTGGCGATCAACGGGCTCATGGCTAGCGCTAAATGCCTACTGGCGCACCCTTTCAGCCACGTTCAGAATGCCAGCACTTGCTCGCTCCGACCGACGCCTGCATGCTCGGTGGCTGACTCCTGCACACATGGACGTGTCTGATGAATAGCCCTTTCGTTCCACCACCAACGATCCCCCTGTGCGATTCGCGCGGCCGCCTCAACCCGGATGCCGTCGGCTGGTCGTCGCAACCGCGGGTCGACTGCTCCCTGCCGGGCAATCTGGGGCGGCGCAAGCGCTGGAACCACTGGAGCATCAATACGCCCGATTGGACGCTCTCACTGACTCAGGCCGACCTCGACTACGTCGGCTACGGCGCTGCCTATTTTCTCGACCTGAACAGCGGCCATAACGTGGCCCACAGCCAACTGAGCCTGTTCGGCCGTGGCTGCAGCCTGCCGGATACGCCCCTGGGCAGCCACGCCTTCGACCACCCTCGCCTGCAACTGCATTTCAACGAGTACCCAGGCCGCGTGCGGCTGACCGCCACCTCGGCGAATATCGGCGGCCTGCCCCTGAACCTGGCGCTGGATATCCAGCGTCCCGCCCATCTGGAGTCGGTGAATCTGGTCGTGCCGTTCGGCAAGAAGGGCTTTCATGCCACTTGCCGCCAAGTGGGTCTGCCGGTAAGTGGCAGCATCCAACTGGGTAATAGCGAATATCACTGCACCAGCGCCCAGAGCTTTGCATCGATGGATTTCGGCCGTGGCGTCTGGCCGCTCAACAGCCACTGGACGCGTGCGGCCTTTGCAGCGCCCGGCGGCATCGCCGGCAATTTCGGCGATGGCTGGACGGATCACAGCGGCCTGTCGGAGAACGCGCTATGGTTTGGTGGGATCTTGCTGCACCTCGATCAAGTCGTACACATGCGGCAACCCCTGGCAAAGCCGCTGGCGCCCTGGCAGCTCTACACCGATGACGGTCAGATCGACCTCATCTTCACCCCGCGCCAGATTCATATCGCCAAACCCCGATTGGGCCTGCTGTATGCCGATACCCAGCAGTGGTTCGGCCAGTACGACGGCCTGCTGCGTGACGCCCAGGGCGAACGCGTGCCGGTCAAGGCTGCACTGGGCTGGATGGGCGCCACGCAAACGCGCTGGTAGCCGATTCGAAGTGGAACGTGTAGCCGTTGTCACAGCCTAAATGCCTGAACAGCAACGGAGAGCCCTCATGAGCCGCACAGAAACCGACAGCATCGGCCCCATCGATGTACCTGAAGAAGCCTACTGGGGCGCCCAGACACAGCGCTCGCGAGTCAATTTCGCCATCGGCGAGGAGCGTATGCCCATCGCCGTGGTGCATTCGCTCGCCCTGATCAAGAAAGCCGCTGCGCGTATCAACGACCGCATCGGTGACCTGCCTCAGGACATCGCCCGGCTGATCGAGCAGGCCGCCGATGAAGTGATCGACGGCCAGCACGACGACCAGTTTCCACTGGTGGTATGGCAGACCGGCAGCGGCACCCAGAGCAATATGAACGTCAACGAAGTGATCGCCGGACGCGCCAATGAGTTGGCCGGTAATCCCCGTGGCGGCAAGAGCCCGGTACATCCCAACGACCACGTCAACCGTGCCCAGAGCTCCAACGACTGCTTTCCCACGGCGATGCACATCGCTACGGCCGGCGCCGTGCAGCGCGATCTGCTGCCGGCGATCGGCGAGCTGTCCGAAGCACTCGCGGATCAGGCTGCGCGCCACAGCCGCCTGGTGAAGACCGGCCGTACGCATATGATGGACGCCACGCCTATCACCTTCGGCCAGGAACTCTCGGCTTTCGTCGCTCAGTTGGAGCTGGCGGAACAGGCGATCCGCGCCACCCTGCCGGCGGTCTGCGAGCTGGCCCAGGGCGGCACGGCAGTCGGTACCGGCCTGAATTCACCGCCCGGCTTCGGTGAAGCCATCGCTGCCGAACTGGCCGCGCTGAGCGGTCTGCCACTGCGCAGCGCGCCGAACAAGTTCGCCGCCCTCGCCGGCCACGAACCGCTGGCAGCCCTTTCCGGCGCGCTGAAAACCCTGGCCATCGCCCTGATGAAGATTGCCAATGACCTGCGCCTGCTCGGCTCCGGCCCGCGCGGCGGTCTTGCCGAAGTGCGCCTGCCGGCCAACGAGCCGGGCAGCTCGATCATGCCCGGCAAGGTCAACCCGACCCAGTGCGAGGCGCTGTCCATGCTCGCCTGCCAGGTGATGGGCAACGATGTGACCATCGGCTTCGCGGCCAGCCAGGGCCACTTGCAGCTCAACGTCTACAAACCGGTGATCATCCATAACGTCTTGCAGTCGATTCGCCTGCTGGCCGATGGATGTCGAAATTTCCGCCAACACTGTATCGTCGGCCTGCAACCGGATGCGCAGCGAATGGCGGAGCACCTGGAGCGTGGCCTGATGCTGGTCACCGCCCTGAACCCGCATATCGGTTATGACAAGGCCGCCGAGATCGCCAAGAAGGCTTATCAGGATGGCACCACCCTGCGCGAAGCAGCGTTGGCGCTGGGTCATCTGACCGCGGAACAGTTCGACGCCTGGGTTCGCCCGGAAACCATGCTGGAGGCAGGGCAACATGACTGAAACCGCCAAAAGCGGCGCCACCCCACTGGAGGGTGATGGCAAGCGCATCCTGATGATCATCGGTACGCCGAAAAGCGACAGCCTGTGCCATTCGCTGGCCGAGGCCTACGCGCTGGGCGCGCGCACCGAAGGCCATGTGGTGCGGCAGATCCGCCTCGGGGAAATAGCCTTCGATCCGGTGCTGCACGAAGGCTATACCCAGAGCCAGACCCTGGAGCCGGATCTGCTCGAAGCGCAGCGGCAGATCCACTGGGCTCAGCATCTGGTGTTCGTCTACCCGGTCTGGTGGGGTGGCCTGCCGGCGCTGCTGAAGGGCTTTCTCGACCGCGTGCTGCTGCCCGGCTTCGCCTTCAAGTACCGCAGCAACTCGCAACTCTGGGACAAGCTGCTCAGCGGCCGTACCGCAGATTTGCTGGTAACGCTGGACACGCCGAACTGGTACTTCCGCTGGATCTACGGCGCGCCGGCTCATCGGCAGATGAAGCGCACCATTCTCGGCTTCTGCGGCATCAAGACCCTTCGCCTGGCGCAATTCTCGCCAGTACGCCCATCCTCGGAAACCCAGCGCCAGAACTGGTTGCGCCACGCCGAACTGCTCGGTAGCCGGGTATAGGCCTGTTCACGATCTTTCGACGAGATACCACGCGCAATGACGGAAAAAGGCGTTAGCGAACGGTCGTAGGATGGGTGAAACCCATGGCAATTGATGGGTTTCACCCATCCTACTGGCTGCAAAGTGGCGATAGCGGCCGTTCGTAGATACCGTCTTAACCTTCACCTCGCAATAGCGAGTTGCGGGTTAAAGGGTTGGCCGGATTTGAGCACCCCGTAAGCGATGCATAGCAGCTTGCGCATGGCCGCGCAGACGATCTGTTTGCCGGTCTTGCCTTTTGCTCGCAGTCGCTCGGCCATTGCCCGGATCGCTGAATTGTAAGTCAGGGAGGTAACCGCTGGCAGGTAAAGTCCGCCGCGCAGTAATGCAGACCCCATCCGCGATATACGCACATGCCCTTTGTGCTTTCCCGACTCCTGCAGCCTTGGATTCAAACCGGCAAATGCGGTGACGGCTCGGCTGTCGTCGAAGCGTTGTATATCACCCAGCTCCGCCAGCAGTAACGCCGCTGTTCTGTCGGCAATGCCATCGATACTCTTGAGCAGGTCGCGTTGCCCTCTCAGATCATCGTTGTCATCGAAGTGCTGCTTGATCGCCTTGAGCGTGTCAGCAATCTGCTGACGAATATGCCCCAGTACCGACTGGATCGACGCGGCTACCTTGGCATCGCTCGTCACGTCCAGACGATTCTGTTCCATCTGCTCCAGTTCCTGCAGATCCTTGAGGCGATGTGTCAGCGCTTTGAGGCGTTTGATCGAAGGCTGTTCCGGTTTCCAGGCGCGCAGTTCTTTCTGATGCCGATGGCCATAATCGGCAATTAGCTTGGCGTCGACCTTGTCGGTCTTTACTCTCTGCAGCTGACTGCGGGCGTAAAACGCGATCTGAGCCGGGTTCAGCACGCAGACCTGATAACCGCGCTCATACAACCATTCAGCCAAGGCCTCATGGTAAATGCCGGTCGCTTCCATCACGATCCAGGCCTGCGCCTCAGCGTGTTTGTTCAGCCATTGCAGCAGCACTTCAAACCCCTTCGGGTCGTTGGCCAGCTTGGCTTTGGTGCGGTGTTTGCCATTGGCCTGAAGCGTGGCGATATCGAAGGTGTGCTTGGCGACGTCGATGCCAACAACAGTACTCATCATCTCCTCCTTTGGGTTGCTGATCGTCACTGCATCCGTCCAACCTTGCTGATGCGAGCTCGAAGCTCTGGATACCGTTCGGACTTAGCGGATGAGTGTGGAGGGGCGCAGCGCAATCTACGTTGCAAGCTCAAGGCTTAAGGGTGGACACGGCTTGCAGCTCCTCCCCCGATGATCAGTCGGGAACCATAACCTCACTGAAAGGCTGTAGTCGAGATACAAGGGTGGACGACGCTTGCCTACGCGGCCCGATCCGTCCACCGCTCTGCGATCGCGATGGTGGATGAAAAGAGCGTCATCCACCCTACGTCTGCTTACGCCTTATTGCCGCCATAGGTTTCTCTTTGCCAGGTACACGAAGATCGTGAACAGGTGCTCAGGCCGGCGTGGCATCGATGAACATCAATGCCACGCTGATGGTGAGGAACGACAGTACGGTGGCCACCAGCAAGGTCGCACTGCAGCGATCCTCCAGGCCGAAGCGCTGACCGAGGATCGGGAAAATGCTCATCATCGGCGAGCAGGCGAACAGCACACCGACCGTCTTCATGAGCGGATCCACGCCGGGCACCAGCATGAACGCGCAGAGCACCGCCAATGGATGGAAGATCAGCTTGCCGGTGGAAATCCACGCGGCATCGATCCATACCCCGCGCGCTTTCATGCCGAACAACCCCGCACCGATCACGAACAGCGCCAGCGGCGCCGACACCCCGGCCAGCATGTCGATGGGCTTGAGCAGCAGCGGCGGAATCTCGATGGCCAGCAGCGACACGCAAAGGCCGATGACGATACCGATGATCACCGGGTTTCTCAGCAATCGCCCGAAGGTCATGCGCATCACGGTCGGCCAGCCGCCGCCCTGCTGCTTGCCCGCTTCGGCCAATACCAGCGCCAGGGGAATCAGCAGCAGGTTCTCGACCAGCATGCCCATGGCCATGCCCAATACCGCAGGCGAGCCGATGGCCGCCGCCACCAGCGGGTAGCCGACGAAGCCGCTGTTGGATATCGACATGCCCATGGCGTTGATCGCCGAGCCGGACAGGTTGTCACGGCGCAGCCAGCGCGAAACGCAGAACGCCGCCGCGAAGGTCACGCAGGAACCCAGGGTGTAGGCCACCAGATAACCGGGAATCATGGTCTGCTGGATCGGCGAGGTACCCAGGGTCTTGATCAGCAGCGCCGGCATGGCGAAGGTGATCACGAACGCACCGATGCCACGCACCTGTTCGCGGCTGAGTACGCCACTCATGGCCGCGGCATATCCAAGCCCTATCAGCAGAAAGATCGGCGCAGTGATCTGGAAGATTTGCAGCACGGCTTCAGAATTCCTTATCGCAAACGCCACCGGCATAGTGGCCAGCGCCTTCAGTCACGGAGAGCTCGCGTACGTACAACTGGCTCAGACGGCTTCGGGTACGCCCGAAGTCCTGGTGCGGTGAGCCGCGGCACAGCCGTTCGAGGCTGGACTCGCTGCACAGCAGCAGGCTCGCGCCGGCATCGTACGCGATATCGACCAGGTTGATGAACCGCTGACAGGCATCGGTCGGCTGCGAATCCAGGGTCGGCACCCCCGTCAGGGCCATACGCGGATAGCGCTGCAGCAGCCAGAGGAAGTCGGCGGTGGAATGGGCGTTGCCGCAGAGCTCGGCAAACTCCAGCCAGGCGCGGCCGGGCGCCAATGCACGCACCAGCAGCGGATGATGGTTGACCGCCAGCACCTGGTCGCGGCGCGCCTCGCCACCCAGTGCCAACCACTCCTCCAGATAAGCCAGCCCGCCCGCCGATTGCGGCCAGAGGTATTCCCCCCAACGCTGCCCACTGCCGGGCAACTCGCGATAATCGATACCGGCATCCAGCGCCAATACGGTAAAACGCTTTTCGAGCATGTCGATCGCCGGCGTGAAACGTTCACGGTACAACGGGTTGGGGCACAGCCCGACCGGCGCGTAATTGGAGGTCATCACCAGGCCGACGCCCTCCTCGACCAGCACGTCGAGCAGACGTCGCAGGAGCATGGCGTCGCCGATGTCGTGAACATGGAACTCGTCGAAGCACAGCAGGCGGATGTCCTGTGCCAGCGCGCGGATCGCCAGCACCAGGGGATCCGGGTGACCGGCGAAGGCCTTCATGCGCTGCTGCAGTTCCTGCAGGAAGGCGTGGAAATGCACACGGCGCTTGGCTGCGAATGGCGCAGCGGCAAAGAAGGCATCCATGACGAAGCTCTTGCCGCGCCCCACGCCACCCCACAGGTAAACGCCAGCGGCGGGTTTACGCAGCCAGCCACGATGCCCGGCGCACCAGCCTTGCAGCCACTGCGCCAGGGTATCGATTGCCCGCTGCTGCTCGCTATCGGCGCGAAAGCCACGGGCTTCGAACGCCGCGGTGAAACCTTGGTGGATACGCTCGCCGATCTGCTCGACGGGCGCATCCGGCCTTCTGTCAAAAGTCAAAAAACACCGTTTCGCCGTCCCCCTGAATGCGGATATCAAAACGATAGGCCGGCTTGCCGTCAACCTCACAGCGCTTGGCGACGAGGGTTTCGCGGCGTGACGGCTGCTCGATCAGGTTGAGCACCGGATCCTTGCCGTTGGCCTCGGCCTCATCCTCGAAATAGATACGCGTGTGCAGGTGGATGTTGATGCCACGGGCGAACAGCGAGACGTTGATGTGCGGCGCCATCGGCACGCCGGCAGCGTTATCCACCACCCCTGGCTTGACGGTCTGGACCGTCCACTCACTGCCTGCATCGAAAGTGGTGGCGGTACGGCCGAAACCGTTGAAGGCCTTGTCCAGATCGTACTCGGCGTCATAGCGGCCCTGATGGTCGGCCTGCCAGAGTTCCAGGAAGGCATCCCGCACCAGGTGGCCGTTGCCATCGTAAACATGGCCGATCAGGGTGATGTGCTCGCCGGGGGCGCCAGACTTGGCCATCTGGTTCCAGATTTCCTGCTCACGGGTCGGATTGCCAGCGGCGGCCAGAGCCAGACCGATATGAACGTAAGGGCCGGCGGTTTGCGAAGCGGTTTCGCGCAAGAGTTCGACAGGCATGACAGGCTCCTCAGCAGTTCTCGAAATGGGTCTTGCGCTGGCCACGCAGCACGATGTCGAAACGGTAGGCCAGGCAATCCATCGGGTTGGCCATGCTCATGTCGAGCTTGGCGATCAGCGTCTGTACCGCATCCGGGTTGGCGATCGACTTGACGATCGGGCACAGCGGGATCAGCGGATCCCCTTCGAAATACAGCTGGGTGATCAGTTTGGTCGAGATCGACGGACCACTGATGGAGAAGTGGATGTGCGCAGGGCGCCAGTCATTGGGGCCGTTGCGCCACGGGTACGGACCCGGCTTGACGGTGCGGAAGCTGTAATTGCCTTCACTGTCGGTCAGCGCACGGCCTACGCCGCCAAAGTTGGGATCCAGCGGCGCCAGGTAGCGGTCGTTCTTGTGGCGATAACGGCCGCCGGCGTTGGCTTGCCACATTTCCACGAAGGTATGCGGAATCGGCTTGCCGTACTGATCCATCACCCGCCCGCAAACCAGAATGCGCTCACCGACCGGCAGGCCGCCGTTGTTGAAGTTGAGCAGCAGATCGTTGTCGTACTTGCCCATTTTCAAATGGGTGAAATCCGGCCCGGTGGTTTCCGAAATGGACTGCGCAATACTCACCAGCGCCTGGCTCGGCGAACGTGGGATGGAGGTCTTGTAATTGGGAGTGAAGGCTTTGGGGTGCCAGTTACGATCACGAATGATGAAACGGCTGGTGTCCTCAACAGGCATGACAGGCTCCGGTTATTGAAATTATGGAGTCGACCCGCCAACTGTCACGCCAGTCAGGCGTACGGTGCGGGCTCTGCAGGCCATGATCGCGCAGGCGGCCCGTGGAGCCTATTGAAAAGAGCGCACCCATTCATAACCAATAGGTTATGGATAAAGCGTAATTTGATGCTAACCGACACACCCGCAATACGCCACATTGCACTGGATGACCACCGCCCAACGTCACCAGTGAGACAGCAGCTCGCGACAGATCCGAAAGGCTAGACCCTAGGCCAGACGGCCACGGTACTCCTCAGCCAGCTCGCGCAATGTGTCGCAGCACCAGTGTGATGCCAGCGACAACGGCAAGGCGGCGTTGCTGCAGATACCCACCGAGCCACCCGGCTCGCGAATCCCCAGGGACAGCTCGGCCAGTTCACCACTCTGCAGGTCGAGGCGCACGGCATCCAGGGGCGCCACCCAGAGGGCATCGCTGCATTGCACGTAGCGCCGGCTCAGAGCTGGCGACAGCGTCTCCAGACGCTGGCCGGGTTGCGGTACGCCACACTGCACGAACAGACTGTCGGCATAGCGGCGGATGGTGGTACCGGCCAATGGCAGCACCAGCGGGTAGTCGCCGAGCTGGGCGAGAGCGGACTCGCCCAGCGCCAGCAAGGGATGCTCCGGGCGCACCACCAGGGTCATGGACTCGCTGTACAGGTGTTCGAAGGTCAGGCCCTGGATTTCCGGGCTGTCAGTCATGCGCCCGACCACCAGATCCAGTTCGCCGACCCGCAATTGCCCCAGCAGATAGGCACTGGGCCCGGTGGCGACGCTGACCACCAGCGCCGCGTGCCGTTCGTGAAGGCGGCGCACCACCTCCGGTATCAGCAGACTTTCCACGGTCGACAGCACACCGACACGTACCTGACCAGCGTCATGCTCACCACTGCGCAAGCTGGCCACCCCGTCACGCAACGCCTGCACGCAGGGGCCGGCATAGCGCATGAAGGCGAGCCCTGCCGAGGTCAGGCTGACGCCCGTCTTGCCACGCTCGAACAGAGAGGCGGCGAGAATCTCCTCCAGCTCCTTGAGTGTCTTGGAGACTGCCGGCTGGCTGACCGCCAACGCATCGGCGGCTTTGGCGAAACTGCGCTGCCGGGCGATTTCGAGAAAGCACGTCAGGTGACGAAATTTGATGCGGGTATCGAGGTTCATGGTCGCGGGACGCTGGTGAGGTCTGCGCAACAGTACCAGAACGCCGCGTTCACGCGCTGGCACGAACCGGCAGGTGTTCGCGATCTTCAACAGCTTCAAGGCTGTACGAAAGCAGGGAATCACGAGTGCGCCGGCCGAAGCATTGCAAGCAGCAGCGTTACCAGTACATCTCGAGCACCAAAGGGCAGATAAGCAATTGTGATCGAAGCGTTTATTAACAGCCTCTCCCTACCACTTTCGGCAGGGAATATTGAACAGGTTAAACGTTATATACCTTTACTGTCGGTACTTGTTTGAGCGATCAAATTAAAGTGCCACTACCTTGCCAAGTACCCATACTTCTTACTTGTCCAAGTTTCTGTCCAGCCCCTGTCCAAGGCAGGTACAGGATGGGTCAACTAAGCATGCCCGCTTAGAAATGACCGCCTGTCGCCCTATGCGGGTGCGAATGCCTGAAAGACACCTCCAAGCCCTCCTGCAAACAGTTGAAAGCTCCAGCCAAAAGCGACTAACGCAGTCGAAAAACCATGGATTCCAGGATACGCGCAGCGAAAACCTGCTGCTTTCCATTAGTTCCTTCCTGTCCGAAGCGGCAGCAAAAATAGCCGAAACTTCTTCTTTCCCTCCTGGGTCATCAATTAGGTGGGAATTAACAACCAGAAAGCAGCTTTTCCTCCTGCCCCAACACGGGATTCAACTGGAAAGACATGCGGCATATTCCCGATAGCGTGCAAGCAAGCAAAACAATCACGGATCAAGGACAGAATAGATCGGAGGATGGTATGGGAAACGCTGTCGCAGCAACACGGTTTGATCAATCGGCATCGATAGAAACAACGCTCAAGCCTCAAACCAAAATTACCAATCTGCACGCGGTGAAAAAGAAAATCCTCTTTGTAAGCCCTGAGCTCGCCGACCTGATCAAGGTTGGTGGCCTGGGTGATGTGTCCGCTTCGCTGCCGCGTGCCATGAGCGCGGATCATGACGTCCGGGTATTGATTCCCGGCTACCGTCAGGTGCTTGAAAGCGGCCACCCCATTCGTGACGTCGGCAGCGTTCCCGGCCATGCCGCCCTGCCCCCGGCACGTGTCGGCTGCATGACCTTGCCCGATGGGCTGATCGTCTACGTATTGATATGCCCCGAACTCTATGACCGTGACGGTACGCCCTACGCCGACAGCCACGGTCGTGACTGGCAGGACAACCACATCCGTTTCGCCCGCCTGGGTCTGGCTGCCGCTGAAATCGCCGCAGGTACCGCGTGCCTCAGTTGGTGCCCCGAAGTGGTTCACGCCAACGACTGGCCTGCCGCACTGACCCCGGCCTACATGAGCTGGCGCGGCCAGAGCACGCCTACCGTGTTCACCATCCACAACCTCGCCTACCAGGGCCTGTGCAGCCTGGAATGCAGTCCGGAACTGGGCCTGCCCTCCTCGGCGTGCGGCCATCAGGGCATGGAGTTCTACGGCCGGCTGTCGTTTCTCAAGGCAGGGCTGGTGTATTCGGATCACGTGACCACCGTGAGCGCCAACTACGCCCGCGAAATCACCACCGAAGCCTTCGGCTGCGGCCTGGAAGGCATGTTGCAGTTCAAGGTACGGCTCAATCAGTTGAGCGGCATTCCCAATGGCATCGACGACAGCTGGGATTCGCTGAACGATCCCCATCTGGTGCAAGGTTTCGACGCCCATGATTGGGAAGGCAAGCGCGTAAACACCCGCCACGTCGAGCAGATGTTCGGCCTGGAGCCCAGCGACGGCCCGCTGTTCGCCGTGGTGTCGCGTCTGGTGCAGCAAAAAGGCATTGATCTGACCCTGCAGATCGCCGACGCCATCGTCGCCGAGGGTGGCCGTATCGCCATCATCGGCCGTGGTGAAGAACACCTGGAAGAAGCAGTGCGCGAGCTGGCCCGCCGTCACCCTGGACGTATCGGCGCCAATGTCGGCTTCAATGAAGCCGATGCCCGCTGCATGTTCGCGGGTAGCGACTTCCTGCTCATGCCTTCGCGCTTCGAGCCGTGCGGCCTCAGCCAGATGTACGCCCAGCGCTTTGGCTCGCTGCCTATTGCCAGAGCTACCGGCGGCCTGGCCGATACCATCGAGGACGGTGTCAGCGGTTTCCTGTTCAACGAAACTACCACCGAGAGCTACCTGGAAGCCGTGCGTCGGGCGATGGCGGTTTACCGCAATCCGCAACTGCTCAACGCCATGCGCGCCCGTGCGATGGCATCACCGCTGTACTGGAGGCAGTCGGTGGAACCCTACGCGGCGCTGTATCGCAAGCTGCTGGCCGCGAAGAAGTCGGGTGGGAAATTGGTGTGATGGTAGAAAAAAAGCGACGATACGGCGCCTGGCTGGACGAGGACGGTCAAACCCATTTTTCCCTTTGGGCGCCAGACGCCAAAAGTGTGGCGGTACAACTGCAGGACGCTGAGCAGCATGCGATGGCGGCCACTGAAGATGGCTGGTTCACGGCAACGCTATCGATAGGCGCCGGTAGCGATTACCGCTACCTGATCGATGACAACCTGCTGGTGCCCGACCCGGCTTCGCGCTGGCAAGCCAGCGACGTACACGGCCCAAGCCGTGTAGCCGACCCCAAACGATACGCCTGGCGTACCAGCGACTGGCAGGGCCGCCCCTGGCAGGAGACGGTGCTCTATGAACTCCACGTCGGCACGCTGGGCGGCTATGAAGGTGTCGAAGCCAGGCTGCAGGCGCTGAGCGAACTCGGTATCACCGCCATCGAACTGATGCCCCTGGGTGAGTTTCCCGGTGGCCGCAACTGGGGTTACGACGGCGTTCTGCCTTTCGCTCCGGATTCCTCTTACGGCACGCCCGATGAACTGCGCGCACTGATCGACCGCGCTCACGAACTGGGCCTGATGGTCTTCATCGATGTGGTCTACAACCACTTCGGCCCCGACGGCAATTACCTGGGGCAGTACGCCAGCGATTTCTTCCGCAAGGACGTGCACACCCCCTGGGGCCCGGTCATCGATTTCCGCCGCCGCGAAGTGCGTGACTACTTTCTCGACAACGCCCTGATGTGGATACAGGACTATCGCGTCGACGGCCTGCGCCTGGACGCGGTACACGCCATCGACGAGCGCGACTTCCTGCTCGAACTGGCGGATCGGTTGCACGCTTCGATCCCTTCGACGCGCCACCTGCATCTGGTACTGGAAAACGAGAACAACGATGCCGAACTGCTGCAACGAGGCTTCGTCGCCCAATGGAACGACGACGGCCATAACGTGCTGCACCATTTGCTGACCGGCGAACACGAAGGCTACTACGCCGACTTCGCCGAGGATGCCACCCACAAGCTTGCTCGCTGCCTGCGTGAAGGCTTCATCTACCAGGGTGAAACCACCCGTCACGGCACTGCCCGCGGCAGCAGCAGCGGACACCTTCCCCCAAGCGCTTTCGTGCTGTTCCTGCAGAACCACGACCAGGTCGGCAACCGCGCCCTCGGTGAACGTCTGCTGGCGCTGGCCGATACCGATGCCTTGAAGAGCACCACAGCCCTGTTGCTGCTCAGCCCGATGATTCCGCTGCTGTTCATGGGCGAGGAATGGGGCTGCGAGCAGCCGTTCCAGTTCTTCACCTCGCACAACGACGAACTGGGCGAGGCAGTGCGCAAGGGTCGGCAAAACGAGTTTCGCGAGTTCTCGAGGTTTTCCGGCCTGGCCATTCCCGCCCCCAACGAAGCTGGCACATTCGAGGCGTCCGTACCCGATTACGCCGCACGCAACACGCCCGCAGGGCAAGCCTGGGTGGCCTTCTACCGTGAGTTGCTGACGCTGCGCCATGAACACATCGTGCCGCGCCTGCAAGGCAGCCAGGCGCTGGAAAGCCGGGTACTGGGCGAAGCGGCAGTGGCTGCCAGCTGGCAGTTGGGTGATGGGCAGATTCTGCGTATCGACCTGAACCTGAGCGACGCCGAAGTTGCGACTCAAGCTCACGAACAGGCCCGTACATTGTTTACCTACCGTACGAATGCAGGTGCCGATCGCCTGCTACCACGCAGCATCCGGGTTCTGCTGGAGGGCGCAGCATGAGCGATGCACGCCTTGCCGATCTGAGCAAAGCCGCAGGCTTGAGCGTCGACTGGATCGACGCCGATGGCCGCGCCCAATCAGTCACCTCGGAACACCAGCGTCGCCTGCTGGAAGCCTTGGGTTATCCGGCGCAAAGCAGCGAGCAGATCGAAGCCAGCCTCGGCCAGCTGCAACACCGCCAGGACACCCAGGCTCTCGGGCCACTGGTGACTCTCGACCAGCAGGAAGCGCTGGATCTGACCCGCTATTTCCCGCCAGGCACCTCCTTCGAACTCGAGTTGGAACAGGGCGAACGCCTCGAAGGCCGCCTCAATGGCAGCGGGCGCCTGCCCGTTATCGGCATCACCGGTTATCACCGCTTACGGATTGCCGGTGGCGAAGTGACGCTTGCCGTTGCCCCAGCGGCGTGCCCGAGCGTGGCCCAGTTGGCCGGGCGTGCGGACGCGAAAATCTGGGGCCTCAGCGCGCAGCTCTATTCGCTGCGCCGCCCTCGGGATGGCGGCCTGGGCGACACCCAGGCACTGGAATCCCTGGTGCGCAGCGCGGCCAGGCATGGTGCCGATGCCGTGGCGATCAGCCCGGTGCATGCCATGTTCAGCGCCAACCTGCATACCTACAGCCCCTACTCGCCTTCCAGCCGTCTGTTCTTCAACGTACTGCATGCGGCGCCGGGCAGCGTTCTAGGCGAGGAAGCCCTGCAACGGGCGATCAGCAGTTGTGGTCTCGGTGAAGAACTGGCGCGCCTGGAAAGTCTCGACCTGATCGACTGGCCTGGCGTGGCAAGTAGCCGAATGCGCATCCTGCGTCAGTTGCACGCCGACTTCAGCCAGGAGGCTCATCCGCTGCGCGCCGACTTCGAGGCCTTTCGTCGCGAGGGCGGCGATGCGCTGCATCAGCACTGCCGTTTCGAGGCGCTGCGCGGTTTCATGGATCTCAACGGGCTGCCGGTGGATTGGCGCGTATGGCCCGAACAGTATCGTGATCCGGCCAGCGAAGCTGTTACACAGTTCTGTGATGGCCACGAACAGGAGATCGAATTCCACACCTTCGCCCAATGGCTGATCGCTCGCTGCCTCGACCGTGCCCAAAGCAGCGCCCGGGATGCCGGCATGGCCGTAGGCCTGATCGCAGACCTGGCCGTGGGCGCCGATGCGTCGGGCAGCCAGGCCTGGGCGCGGCAGTCGGAGCTGCTGCAAGCGGTAAGCGTCGGCGCACCACCGGACATCCTCAATCGCTCCGGGCAGAACTGGGGCGTTTCCGCATTTTCGCCCCAGGGCCTGCAACGCAATGGCTTTCGCGCCTACATCGAAATGCTGCGTGCCAACCTGGCCCATGCCGGTGGTATGCGTATCGACCATGTGATGAGCATGCGCCGCTTGTGGGTGATCCCTGACGGAGAAGCGCCCGGGGCCGGTGCCTACCTCAATTATCCGTCCCAGGATCTGCTGCGCCTGTTGTGCCTGGAAGCCGAGCGCCATGGCGCACTGATCATCGGCGAAGACCTCGGCACCGTGCCCGATGGCCTGCGCGAAGAGCTGGCCCGGCGCAACATTCTGGGCATGCGCGTGCTGCTGTTCGAGCAAAGCAACGGCCACTTCCACGCGCCGACGCATTGGCCACGGGACGCCCTGGCGACCACCACCACGCACGATTTACCGAGCATCCGCGGCTGGTTCGCCTCACGCGACATTGATTGGCGCCAAACCGCGGGCCACCGCAGCGACGACTACACCAGACAGGATCACGACTTGCGCGCGCACGAAACCCGGGCGCTGCGTCAGGCCTTGCAGCAGCACGGTCACGTCGCTTCAGACGAAACGGACGACGAGCAACAGCAGTTGGACGCCAGCATCGCCTTTATCGGCAGCACGCCAGCACCGCTGGTGCTGTTGCCCCTGGAAGATGCCATGGCCACCACCGAGCAACCCAATCTGCCGGGCCCGGGAGACGATCACCCGAACTGGCGCCGGCGCTGGCCGGAGCACGCCGAAGACATGCTCGAGCAACCTGCGGTCAGTCGCCGTCTACAGCGTTTGCAGTGGGCACGTAATCGGGTCGAGGGCACACGCCATGACTGAATTACGCGCCAGCGTGCGCCTGCAGTTTCACAAGAGCTTCACCCTCGACGATGCCGTGCCCCTGGTGGATTACTTCGCGCGCCTGGGCATCAGCCACATCTACGCCTCGCCGCTGCTCACCGCGCGACCGGGTTCGATGCATGGCTATGACGTGGTCGACCCGACCCGCGTCAACCCGGAACTCGGTGGCGAAGCTGCCCTGCAACGCCTGGTCGCAGCGCTGCGCTCCCGGGGCATGGGACTGATCCTCGATATCGTTTCCAACCATATGGCGGTAGGCGGCGACGCCAACCCCTGGTGGCTGGATGTGCTGGAATGGGGCGCCAATAGCCGCCACGCGAAGTTCTTCGATATCCACTGGCAATCCCCTGACCCGCTGCTGCGCGGCCAGTTGCTGGTGCCCTTCCTGCGCAGCGACTACGGCGAAGTGCTGGCGGCGGGCGAAATCGAACTGCACTTCGATGCCGAACGTGGCCTGCTCTACGCCAAGCACTACGACCATCGGTTCCCGCTCAACCCACCGACCTATGGCGACGTGCTGCAACGCAGCGAGCACGCCGAGCTGCAGGCCCTGGGCAAACGTTTCGCGGCGCTGGATGACAGCCAGGACAGCCAACGCCAGGCGCATACCCTGTTCCGTGAACTGCTCGCCCTGGCCGGCAAGACCGGCGGCGCCGTCGAGCGTGCCATTGCCAGCCTGCGGCCCAGCGAGGAGCACGGCTTCATGGCCCTGCACCAATTGCTCGAACGCCAGCACTATCGCCTGGCCAGCTGGCGCACGGCGGCGGACGACATCAACTGGCGGCGCTTCTTCGACATCAACGAGCTGGGTGGCCTCAAGGTCGAGCGCCATGAGGTGTTCGAAGCGACCCACGCGAAGATCTTCGAGATGATCGAAAACGGCCTGGTCGACGGGCTGCGTATCGACCACGTCGATGGTCTGGCCAACCCGCGTGCGTACTGTCGCAAGCTGCGTCGCCGCGTCGAGCGCCTGCTGCCACAGCGGCCCGCCGAATTGCGTGGCAGCCGCTTCCCGATCTACGTCGAGAAGATTCTCGGTGAAGGTGAACAACTGCCTCACGACTGGGGCGTCGACGGCACCACCGGCTACGAATTCATGAACCAGGTTTCCCTGCTGCAGCACGCTCCCGAAGGCGAGGCCGTGCTGGCCCAGTTGTGGAGCGAGACCAGCGGCCGTGGCGCCGACTTCATGGAGGAAGTGCGCCAGGCCCGGCAACTGGTGCTAACCACCTCCCTGGCCGGCGATCTCGAGGCGCTGGCCCAGGGTCTGCTGCTGATCGCCCGGGACGATATCGCCACCCGCGATCTGACCCTGGGCGCCATTCGCCGTGCCTTGCTGGAACTGATCGTGCACTTCCCGGTGTATCGCACCTATGTCTCTGCGGCAGGCCGCAGCGCCAGCGATCAGGCGGTTTTCGATCAGGCGCTGGAAGGCGCGCGCAACACGTTGGCAGAAGCCGACTGGCCGCTGCTCGAGCACCTCGACAACTGGCTCGGCGGTCAGGTGCTGTCCGAGCGGCCACCGAGCCCACAGCGCAAACTCTGGACGAAGATGATCGAGCGCTTCCAGCAGCTCACCTCTCCGGCTGCCGCCAAGGCCGTGGAAGACACTGCCTGCTATCGCAGCGCCGTGCTGCTGTCGCGCAATGACGTGGGTTTCGACCCGCAACAGTTCAGCGCGCCGGTCGACGCCTTTCACCAGGGCTGCCTGGAGCGGGCCCGGCACTTCCCGGCCAACCTGCTGACCACCGCGACCCATGACCACAAGCGCGGCGAAGACACCCGTGCGCGACTGGCGGTACTCAGCGAGCGCGCCGAATGGTTCGCCGAACGCTGCCGACACTGGCGCGAACTGGCGGCACCGTTGCGCGAAGAACTCGATGACGGCAGCGCGCCGTCGCCAGGTGATGAACTGATGCTGCTGCAGATCCTGCTGGCCTGCTGGCCGCTGGATCTGCCAGCGGATGACGCCGCGGGTCTGCAGGCATTCACCGAGCGACTGATCGCCTGGCAGGAAAAAGCCGTGCGTGAGGCCAAGCTGCGCAGCACCTGGAGCAACCCCAACGATAGCTACGAAAGTGCCTGCAAGGCGTATCTGGAGAAGCTGCTCGGTAGCGAAGAAGGTGCCGAGCCGCGTAATGAGATCCGCCTCGCCGCTGCCCGGATCGCCCCGGCCGGCGCGCTCAACAGCCTGGCGCAGAGCCTGCTGCGCATGAGCGTACCGGGCGTGCCCGATCTGTATCAGGGCTGTGAGTTCTGGGACTTCTCCCTGGTCGATCCGGATAACCGCCGCCCGGTGGATTTCGCCGCTCGCCAGCAGGCGCTGGACAGCAACGCGTCGATTGCCGAGACGCTGCCGCACTGGCACGACGGCCAGGTCAAGCAGGCACTGATCGCTGCAACCCTCACGGCCCGCAAGCAGCACCGACGGTTGTTCGCAGAAGGCGACTATCAGCCACTCTGCGTGACAGGACGCCATGCCGACAAGGTACTCGCCTTCCTGCGCAGCCATGGCGAGACCCACCTGCTGGTGGTCGTGCCACGCCTGGCCGCCTCGCTACTGGGCGACAGCCAGACGCCACTGATTACCCATGACCAATGGGGCGACACCCGCATCGCCCTGCCATCGGCGCTGTCCGGCAAGGCTTTGTACAGCGTTTTCTGCCCTGCCGCCCCATTACCGAGTGACTGCCATATCGCGCTACGCGACGTACTGCGCGATGTCCCTGTCAACCTGCTGATCGTCTCTACCCAATCTCAGGAGTCACCCCCATGAGCGCCAATGAAGAACGCATCCGTGAATTCGCCTACCAGATCTGGGAATCCGAAGGGAAACCCCATGGCCAAGCCAAACGTCATTGGGAAATGGCCACCAAGCTCGTTGAAGCCGAGCAGACGCCCGCCAAGGCCACGGCCAAGCGCGTGAGCAAGCCTAAAGCTGCCGCCACCGAGCCAGCGCCCGCCGCGCCGACCAAGTCGCGTGCCCGCAAGACGGCTCCGCCCGAGGCAGAGAAGCCAGCCTTGCTCAAACAGGCCAAGGCGCCGGCCAAAGCCAAACCGACCGCCCCCAAGCCCACCACCAAGAAGCCCAAGGCCTGACACCAGGAGCCCCCCAGAATGAGTCATCCACGCTCGCGTATTACCGAAGGTCACCCCTTTCCTCTGGGGTCGACCTGGGATGGTTTGGGCGTCAACTTCGCGCTCTTCTCGGCCCACGCCACCAAGGTCGAGCTGTGCATTTTCGATCCCGACGGCCTGGAGGAGATCGAGCGCATCGAACTGCCGGAGTACAGCGACGAAATCTGGCACGGCTACCTGCCCGATGCGCATCCGGGGCTGATCTACGGCTACCGCGTGTACGGCCCTTACGAGCCGGAAGCCGGGCACCGCTTCAACCCCAACAAACTGCTGATCGACCCCTATGCCAAGCAACTGGTGGGCGAATTGAAATGGTCGGAAGCACTGTTCGGCTACGAGATCGGTCATCCCGATGGCGACCTCAGTTTCGACGAGCGTGACAGTGCGTCCTTCGTGCCCAAGTGCAAGGTCGTCGATCCGGCGTACACCTGGGGCAAGCATCGCAGCCATCGTGTGGATTGGGACAAGACCGTGCTGTACGAAGCGCACCTGCGCGGCCTGACCATGCGTCATCCGGCGGTGGCCGACGATAAGCGCGGCACCTTCGCCGGGCTGATGAACGCCGATGTGATCAAGCACATCCGCAAGCTCGGCGTTACCTCGGTAGAGCTGCTGCCCATCCATGCCTTCGTCAACGACCAGCACCTGCTGGAAAAAGGCATGAACAACTACTGGGGCTATAACAGCATCGGCTTCTTCGCGCCGCATCCGCGCTACCTGGCCAGCGGGCACATCAACGAGTTCAAGGAGATGGCCGCGCACCTGCACGATGCCGGCCTGGAGCTGATTCTCGACGTGGTCTACAACCATACCGCCGAAGGCAACGAGCTGGGCCCGACCCTGTCCATGCGCGGTATCGACAACGCCAGTTATTACCGGCTGATGCCCGATGACAAGCGTTACTACATCAACGATTCCGGCACCGGCAACACCCTGGATCTGAGCCACCCCTGCGTGCTGCAGATGGTCACCGACTCGCTGCGCTACTGGGCCAGGGAAATGGGTGTGGACGGTTTCCGCTTCGACCTGGCGACCATTCTTGCCCGTGCTCATGACGGCTACGACGAGCGCCACAGCTTCCTGGTCGCCTGCCGCCAGGATCCGCTGCTGAGCAAGGTGAAACTGATCGCCGAGCCATGGGATTGCGGCCCCGGTGGCTATCAGGTCGGTGGCTTCCCGCCGGGCTGGGCAGAGTGGAACGACAAATTCCGCGACAACGTGCGCGGTTTCTGGAAAGGCGACGAAGGTCAGCTGGCCGAGCTTGCCAGCCGCCTTACCGCATCCGGCGACCTGTACAACCAGCGCGGTCGGCGGCCGTTCACCTCGGTGAACTTCATCACCGCCCACGATGGTTTCACCCTCAATGATCTGGTGTCGTACAACGACAAGCACAACGAGGACAACGACGAGAACAATCAGGACGGCAGCAACAACAACCTGTCCTGGAACCACGGCGTCGAGGGGCCAACCGACGACGAGGAAATCAACGACCTGCGCTTGCGTCAGATGCGCAACTTCATGTCCACCCTGCTGCTGTCGCAGGGCACGCCGATGCTGGTGGCCGGCGATGAGTTCGCCCGCACCCAGCACGGCAACAACAACGCCTACTGCCAGGACAGCGAAATCGGCTGGATCGACTGGAACCTCGGTGAGCAGGGCAAGCAACTGCAGGCCTTCGTCAGCCGGCTGATCAAGCTGCGCATGAACTATCCGATCCTGCGTCGCGGGCGCTTCTTCGTCGGCGCCTACAACGAAGAGCTGGGCGTCAAGGACGTGACCTGGCTGGCGCCCCACGGCGAGGAGATGAGCGAGGAAAACTGGCACGACCCGCACGCCCGCTGCCTGGGCATGCTGCTCGATGGCCGCGCTCAGCCGACCGGTATTCGCCGCAGCGGCGCCGACGCGACCCTGCTGCTGGTGGTCAACGCCCACCACGACGTGGTCAATTTCCACCTGCCGGAAGTCGCCCAGGGCAGCCACTGGACGTGCATGCTCGACACCAACCGCACCGACGAGCCGGAAGACGAAGTCTTCCAGTTCGGCAGCGAGTTCACCATGACTCATCGCTCGCTGGTGCTCTTCGAGCTGCACAAGGAAAAGCCGGTATGACACACAGCGGCGGCTTTTCAGCGGATCGCCTCGGCGCTCTACTAAGCGAGCTGCCGCTACACGCACCGATCCAGCCCGAGGCCCTCGCGCAGGCATTGCAAACGCTTTGCCGCGCCGATCTCGACCAGTTACCGCAGCCTGGCAGCGGCCAGACGCTGCAACGCTGGCAGGCGCTGGCCGCGGTCGCAGCGCATGACCTGAGCCTGTGCAAACTCTACGAAGGGCACACTGACGCGCTGGCGATCATGCAGCACTTCGCTGCCAACCCACCGCCCGCAGACAGTACCTGGGGCATGTGGGCAGCCGAACCGCCGCAGGCACGCGTCAAGCTGGACGCCGAGCAAAGCGACGGCAGTGTGCGCCTGCATGGACGCAAGGCCTGGTGCTCCGGCGCGAAGGTGCTCAGCCATGGGCTGCTCACCGCCTGGAATACCCGCGGCGAGCAGCAACTGGTCGCCGTCGCATTGCAGCAGCCTGGCGTGCACATCACAGACCAGGGCTGGCAGGCGATCGGCATGCAGGCCACGCAGAGCGTCGAAATATTGTTCGAGGAAGCCCGCGGGTGGCTCGTAGGCCCAGCCGACGGCTATCTGCAGCGACCAGGTTTCTGGCAAGGCGGCGCGGGTATCGCGGCCTGCTGGTATGGCTCGGCACAGACCATCGGCGAGGCGTTGCGCAGGCACTGTGCCCGGCACGATGAACCCCATGCCCTCGCCCACCTCGGCGAGGTGGACAGTACGCTGCTGGCGGCTGCCAGCGCACTGCACGACTGCGCCCGCTGGATCGACGAAAACCCACAGGCCAACGCCGAGTTACCGGTGCGTCGCGTACGTGCCTTGTGCGAAAGCAGCGCCGAGACCGTGATTCGCCATGTCGGCCGTGCGCTGGGCGCCGCCCCGTACTGCCGAGATGCCGCGCTCGCACGGCATCTCGCCGACCTGCCGGTGTTCCTGCGACAGAGCCATGCCGAGCGCGATCTGGCCGCCCTCGGCAGCCTCACAGCGCGACAACGACAAGGGAGCTGGATGCTATGAATGCCAACCCGATTCAAGGACAAGGCACCTCGCCACAAGCCTGGAAAGCGTCACGGCACCTGGCACGGGTGGCCGATATCGACTGCGCGGAGCTGGTGCCGGCCGGGTCACGGGCGGTGATCGTTTCGCCCCATCCGGACGATGAAATCCTCGGTTGCGGAGGCTTGCTGCAACTGCTGGCTCGCGAACAACGCCAAGTCCTGCTGATCTCGGTTACCGATGGCGGTGCCAGCCACCAGGGCTCGCGTTACTGGACACCGCAACGGCTGAGCATCGTACGCCCGCTGGAGACCGCCGACGCGCTGAAGCGCCTGGGTCTGCCACTCAACCAGATGCAATGGATACACGGTGGCTTTCCCGATACCGGGGTAGCCGCTCAGGAAAACCAACTGCGCGATTTTCTCAAAACCTACCTGCAATCCAGCGACGTGGTGTTCACCACCTGGAGCGAGGATGGCCACAGCGACCACGAGGCCGTAGGCCGTGCTGCCCTGGCGGTGGCTCGGGAATGTGGCGCGCGCGTGCACGAGATCCCCGTATGGGCCTGGCACTGGGCCAACCCGGAAGACCCGCGCATTCCGTGGGCTCGTGCCCGCAAGCTACAGCTGGATAAATGGGCCCAGGCGCGCAAGCGTCACGCCATACAGGCCTTTGCCAGCCAGTTGTACAGCGATCCGGATACCGACCACGAGCCGGTGCTTTCGGCCATTACCGTGGAACGCCTGCAGCAACCATTCGAGGTGGTGTTCTTATGAGCGTCGCAGACAACTACTTCGAAAAGCTCTACAAGGGCAGCCAGGATCCCTGGTCGTTCCGCGAGCGCTGGTACGAGCAGCGCAAGCGCAACCTGACGCTCGCCGCTCTGCCACGCAGCCATTACGGCAGTATCTTCGAACCGGGTTGCGCCAATGGTGAGCTCAGCGTCCGTCTGGCGGAACGCTGCACTCAGTTGCTGTGCAGCGACACCTCGGCCATCGCCCTGGAGCTGGCCCGCAATCGCCTCGAACACCGCAGCAACGTGCGTCTGCTGCAGACTCGCCTGCCCGAACAATGGCCGCCAGGCAGCTTCGACCTGATCGTGCTCAGCGAACTGTGCTACTACCTGGACGAGCAGGATCTCGACCAACTGATCACCCGTGCCCGCGCTGCGCTCAACCAGGGCGGCAACCTGCTCGCCTGCCACTGGCGCAGGCCCATCGACGAATGTCCGCTGACCGGTGATGAAGTACACGAGCGTCTTCACCAGGGTCTGGGGCTGCCGCGCCTGCTCCGTCACGAGGATACCGACATGCTGCTTGAGGTGTGGGGTACCCAGTCGACTTCCGTGGCACAACGCGAGGGGCTCGCCCCCGGCGATGGACATGAGTTGCCAGCATGATCGGTATCGTCATTCCCGCGCACAACGAAGAGCTGTCTCTCGACCAATGCCTTGGTGCGGTACTGGCTGCTGCAGCTCATCCCGACCTGGACGTGCCGGTTCGCATACTGGTGGTGCTGGATAGCTGTAGCGACGGCTCTGCCAGTATCGCGGCCAGCTATCCGGTCGATACCCTGACGCTGCAAGCACACAATGTCGGCCTGGCGCGGGCTGCAGGCATCGAGTGGCTGCTGTCTCACGGCGCCACCTGGATCGCGTGCTCCGACGCCGACAGCCACGTCGCGCAGGACTGGCTGGTGCGCCAGCTGGATCTGAAGGCCGACATGGTGTGTGGCACCGTGCAGATCGCCGAATGGGGCGACCTCGGCCAGGCAGTACAGACGCGCTACGAAAGCGCTTACCAGGCTCGCGACGGGCACCGCCACATCCATGGTGCCAATCTCTCCTTCAGCGCCGCCTGCTACCGCCGCGCGGGCGGGTTCAAGGCAATCCCGGTCGACGAAGACGTGCAACTGGTGGCGGCCTTCGAGCGTATCGGCGCGCGCATCGCCTGGAGCTGCCTGCCGCAGGTGTACACCAGCGCGCGGCTGGACTGCCGAGCCCGAGGTGGCTTCGGCGACTATCTCAAGTCCCTGCTTTAGCACCGAACAAGCCCGAGCGCCCGCCGTCCAGCCGGCAGAAACCTTGAACCCCACTCTGTCCTTCCAGTCGGAATTTAACGACACCTGGAACGCATACGGCTACCCAGGCGCCTCGCTGAACCAGCTCGACCACCGACCAGGAGGACAGAATGAAAGTCAGCGATATCATGACCCGCGGCGTGCAAACCATCACGCCAAGCCAGACCATCCACGAAGCGGCCGCGATAATGGCGCGCATCGATTGTGGTGCCCTGCTGGTCAATCAGGATGATCGCCTGATCGGCATGATCACCGACCGCGACATCGCCATTCGCGCTGTGGCCACCGGCATGCCGGGCGAAACGCCGATCTCCGAAGTGATGAGTGGCGACATCCGCTACTGCTTCGAGGATGAAGACCTGCAGCATGTCGCCCGCAACATGGGCGAGAACAGGGTGCGCCGCCTACCGGTGCTCAGCCGCGAGAAGCGGCTGGTTGGCGTGATCTCCCTGGGCAATATCGCTCAGGGCGGCGACAACGATGCCAGCGTAGCCCTGCTGCGCAGCGTCACCGGGGCTCACTGAGCCATGGGGCGAAGGCAGCCGGTTGCGTGTGCGAACGTTCGCACAGGTAGCCTGCCGGCCGGTGCCCATCATGTCGGTGCACACCCTTGAACCGTATCCATATCGGCATCTCCGGCTGGCGCTACGCGCCCTGGCGTGGCGATTTCTATCCGCCCGGGTTGCGCCAGCGCGAGGAGCTGGAATTCGCCTCCCGCGCAGTCAGCAGCATCGAGATCAATGGTTCGTTCTATGCCCTGCAGACCCCCGAGCGTTATGCCGGCTGGGCCAGCGAAACGCCGAGCGGTTTTCGCTTCGCGGTCAAGGCGCCGCGCTATATCACCCACATACGCCGCTTGAACGATGTGGCCACGCCAATCGCCAATTTCTTCGCCTCCGGCCCGCTGCAACTGGGCGACAGGCTGGGCCCGATTCTCTGGCAATTCCCGCCGAGCATGGCTTTCGACGAGCAGCGCTTCGCCGAATTTCTCGCCCTGCTGCCGAAAGATACCGAACAGGCGCAGCGCTGTGCGCGCGCAGCGGATCGCCACAGCGAGGGCAGCCTCGAGGTGACCCATCACCAGCGCCTGCAACATGCCGTGGAAATCCGCCATGACAGCTTCCGTGACCCAGCCTTCATCGCCCTGCTGCGCAAGCACAAGGTCGCCCTGGTGTTCGCCGACAGCGGCGGCAAGTGGCCCTACGCCGAAGACCTGACCAGCGACTTCGTCTACCTGCGCCTGCACGGCAACGGCAAGCTCTACGAGAGTGGCTATGACGAACAGGCGCTGGATCACTGGCACCAGCGCATCGCCACCTGGAGCCGCGGTCACCACCCCGGCGACGCGCAACTGATCGACAAACACAAGCCGCGGGCACGGGCCTCGCGTGACGTTTACTGCTATTTCGACAACGACCTCAAGGTACGCGCGCCCTACGACGCCTACTCGCTTTTACAGAAGTTCGATCTGGCCGAGGCTCTACCCAACGCCCCCGGCCAGTCGCCAGGAGCTCCCTCATGACCACCCTCCAACCCGCCCCGACCGAATTGGCCAGCGCGGTACATTCGCTGAAGATTCTTACGGTCAACACCCACAAGGGTTTCACCGCGCTGAATCGGCGTTTCATCCTGCCGGAGCTGCGCGACGCGGTGCGCACGCTGTCGGCGGATATGGTGTTCCTGCAGGAGGTGCACGGCACCCACGAACACCATGCCAAGCGCTACGAAGACTGGCCGCCGACGCCACAGTACGAGTTTCTCGCCGACAGCATGTGGCCGCAGTTCGCCTACGGGCGCAACGCCGTTTACCCGCACGGCGATCACGGCAACGCGCTGCTGTCGAAATTCCCCATCCTGCGCCACGAGAACCTGGATATCTCCATCGGCACCCAGGAGCAACGCGGCCTGCTGCACTCGGTGCTCGACGTGCCGGGCCACGCCGAAGTACACGCCATCTGCGTGCACCTTGGGCTGCGCGAAATCCATCGCAAGCAGCAGCTCGACCTGTTGTGCAAGGTACTCGACCGACTGCCCGCCGATGCCCCGGTGATCGTCGCCGGGGACTTCAACGATTGGCGCAAGCGCGCCGACGGGCTGCTGGCCGCCAGCGGCTTGAAAGAGGCTTTCGTCAGCGAGCACGGCACACCGGCCAAGAGCTTCCCCGCGCGCTGGCCGCTGTTGTGTCTGGATCGCATCTACGTGCGTAACGCAACGACTCACCACCCGCAGGTGCTGTCGACTCGCCCCTGGTCGCACCTGTCGGATCATGCACCGTTGGCTGTGGAGATACGGCTATGAAGTACGACTGGCGTGATGGAAACCAGGTCGATTTGCTGATCAACGGCGAGGATTTCTTTCCGGCCGTGTTCGAGAGCATCCGCAATGCGCAACGCGAAGTGCTGCTGGAAACCTTCATCATCTTCGAAGACAAGGTCGGCATGGAGCTGCAGGAAGCGCTGATCGCCGCGGCGAAAAATGGCGCCCGCGTGGAGATCACCGTGGACGGTTACGGCACCGCCGACCTGACGCCGCAGTATGTCGCCGCACTGGTCGAGGCCGGTGTGCGCGTGCATATGTTCGACCCAGGCAAGCGCCTGCTGGGCATGCGCACCAACCTGTTCCGTCGCCTGCACCGCAAGATCGTGGTGATCGACAGCGATGTCGCCTATGTCGGCGGCATCAACTTCGGCGCCGATCACCTCGATGACTACGGGCCGATGGCCAAGCAGGACTACGCGGTACGCGTACGCGGCCCGATCGTCGCCGACCTGCATGCCGCCAGCGAGCGCCTGCTGGAAAGCCGCGACGACCGCCAGGTGGCGTTGCGCCGCAGCAATCAGCCGACCCTGCAGCGCCACGCCGGTAACAGCCGCCTGCTGATGGCCGTGCGTGACAATGACGCCGATACCAACACCATCGAACAGCACTATCTGGACGCCATCCGCAATGCCCAGCATCGGCTGGTGGTGGCCAACGCCTATTTCTTCCCGGGCTATCGCCTGCTGCGCGAACTGCGCAACGCAGCGCGGCGTGGGGTCAAGGTCACGCTGATCCTGCAGGGCCAGCCGGACATGCCGCTGGTACGCCTGTGCTCACGGCTGACCTACAACTACCTGCTGCGCGACGGCGTGACCATCTACGAATACTGCCAGCGTCCGCTGCACGGCAAGGTGGCACTGGCCGATCATGAATGGTCGACCGTGGGCTCCAGCAACCTGGATCCGCTGAGCCTGTCGCTGAACCTGGAAGCCAACGTGATCGTCCGCGACCCGGCGCTCAACCGCCGCCTGTACGAACACCTGATGGAGCTGGCTACCTCCAGATGCAAGTCGGTGCCGCTGAAACGGGTGATGCGCGGCTACTGGTGGCGCGCGCCGCTGATCTTCCTGTGCTTCCACTTCCTGCGCCATTTCCCGGCCATCGCCGGCTGGTTCCCGGCGCACTCTCCACGGCTCAAGCTGCTGCAGCCGGAAGTCGAAAATCCGCCGTGCAGTACTTTGCAGGTCGACCAGGAGAAAGTCTCGTGAGCGAGCCCGACGACAAGCAAGGCAAGCCCGTGTGGCGTTGGGCCAAACGCCTGCTGACCCTGTGTTTCTTCATCCTGGTGCCGGTGTTGCTGTTCGTGCTGGTCAAGAATCTCGACTGGCAGGAAGTCAGCAAGGCGCTGCGCGGTTACAGCGGCGGCATTCTGCTCGCAGCAGTCGGCGTCTCGGCGCTGAGCTACGCCGTGTACTCAAGCTTCGACCTGATCGGCCGCGCCTACACCGGCCACAAACTGCCGGCGCGGCAGATCCTGCCGCTGACCTTCGTCTGTTATGCCTTCACCCTCAATCTCAGTTCCTGGGTCGGCGGCGTCGCCCTGCGCTATCGCCTGTATTCGCGCCTGGGGCTCAAGGTCTCGACCATCACCCGCGTATTGAGCATGAGCCTGATCACCAACTGGCTGGGCTACATCCTGCTGGCGGGAGTGCTGTTCACCTTCGGCCTGCTGGAGCTGCCGGAAAGCTGGAGCATCGGCGCCACCGGGCTGCGCATCATCGGCCTGGCTTTGCTGGCGGTGGGGATCGGCTATCTGCTGGCCTGCCAGTTTTCCAAGCGCCGTACCTGGAGCGTACGCGGCCATGAACTGACCCTGCCGGCACTGCCCATGGCTTTGTTGCAAGCGGCACTGGGCGCGCTGAACTGGTCGCTGATGGCGCTGATCATCTACCTGCTACTGCCGGAAGAAGCCTTCTACCCGATGATTCTCGGCATTCTGATGATCAGCAGCATCGCTGGGGTGATCACCCATATCCCTGCCGGGCTGGGTGTGATCGAAGCGGTATTCATCGCCCTGCTGCAGCACCAGATGCCCAAGGGCAGCATCGTCGCCGCGTTGATCGGCTACCGAGCGATCTACTTCCTGCTGCCCCTGGCCGTCGCCTGCGTGGTGTATCTGGTACTGGAGAAACGTGCGAAGAAGCTGCGCCGGAACAGCAACCAGGAAACCTCCGCAGAGAGTACCGATCCGGCCTGAGGCCGTGGCTAGCCTTGCGTCAGCGGCCGCAGTGCCACGACCAGGGCCGGCGATGCCCGATACAGCGGCACATGCCCGCGCAGCAGCACCTGTGCCGTTCGCCGATAAGCCGCACTGCTGATCTGCAACCTGCCCTCGTGCTCACGCGCCACCACGGTAGTGGCGAGAATGCCGGCGGGGTTTTCGATGGCCACTTCGATATCGGCGAACTCGCCTGACGGCGCTTCAAGCCCTTTGGCGACCTGCCAGGCCACCGAGCCCGGAATCAATGCCGCAGCCGCCAGACAGCAACCACCGGAAACCGCCATCGATGCATGCAGAACCTGCGGCGTGAAATAGCGCACCGAAAGGTTACCGTCCGCTTTGGGTGGCCCAACGATACAGACCTTTGGCTGGGTTTCGCTGCGTGCCAACTCGTCGGCCGTCATCAACTCACCGTCGCGGCGACGCAGCCCCATACGCAGGCCCGCCGCCACCCACACACGGCGCAAGTCAGCCATGAACGCCTGATCGCTCTGCAGTTCGACGAGCGGCTCGTGCGCGGTCTTGCCGAAATCGCTGGCCAGAGCGATGACCATCGGCACCGCCACATCGACGCAGGACACCGCACGCCCGTCGATCCGCTCGACGACCTGGCCGGTCGGCAGCAGTTGCCCTGTCTTGGCACCCACGGGGTCGTGCAGGAACAGGTCGACGGAGGGAAACTCACCATCGACACCAGGAATCGCCGCCGTGACCAGGGCACCATCGGCAGCACGACCGATACGCCCGGTACTGAGTACACCGGTATTGCTGTTGCGAATGCCGATATCGCGGGCCTCGCCCGGCGCGGTCGTGACCAGGCCGACATCCAGCGCCCACAGCGGCAAGGCACTGGAGAGATTCCCGCAATTGACGCTCCAGTCGACTGCCGCGTGATCACCGGCCAACTGCGCCAGGGTGCTGACCAGTCGCTCGCCGTCGCTGGCAGATTCCCAATCGACGAAAAACACCTTGTTGCTGGTTGGAGCGCCGCGGCCAAGACCGGTGATCTGCCGATTGCCGGGTTGTGAACCACTCAGCGGCACGCCCATCAGATGGCGCAACAGCTCTTCACGCAACGCCGGGTCAGCAGGCGCGAACGGCTCCCAGAGCACCAGGCCGGTGGACGTTCCACCGCGCACGTGATGTACCGGAAACTCGATCAGGCCATCACGCAGGCGGGGCTGGAATTCGGCAGACTGCAACATCCGCATCGGTGTTTCCTCATGCTCGGGTGGGTGCCTATCTTAAAAGCTGCTCACGATCTTTGCTTAGTCGGCAAATAGGAACCCGTATCCGTATGATCGGCAGCAGTTCGTAGGCTGGACGACGCTTCACCTACGCGGCCCGCCCCGTCCACCGCTCTGCAATCGCGATGGTGGATGAAAAGAGCGTCAGCTATGCGCCCCGATCCACCCTACAGTAGTAGGATGGGTGAAACCCATCGGCAATTGATGGGTTTCACCTGCGCGCCCCGCCCCATCCTACAGGCTGGTGGACAAAAAGAGCGTTAGCTACGCGCCCGATCCACTGAAGCAGTTTCGTCGGTTGTGTCTGCGCCGCTCTTTTCATCGATCATCGCGGTGTCCGGCCGAAGTGCGCTTCGACGGCGTAGCGGTTGTTTGCCAGCCAGCCTCGGCGTGAATGGCTTGATTCCAAACGCCGCGCAAGGCTTGCAGCGCATCATCGATATCCTTTTCCGGCACTGCCGCAAAGCCGAGTACCAGGCCGGCACGCTCATTCTGCGGCGTATTACTGTCGGGCAGCCAGTAGGCGCTGAGTGGATTGATCTCAACGCCAACGGCGGCGGCCCCGGCAACCAGCTCGCGCTCGCGCGCCAGGCTTTCGCAACGCACGCTCACATGCAGACCTGCCTGTACTTCGGGCAGCGACGCGCAGCCCGGCACGGCCCGTGGCCAGCCGGCAAGCAAGGCATCGCGGCGCGCGCGGGCGGCATTGCGCATGCGGCGGATATGCCGCTGGAAATGCCCGGCGGCGATGAACTCGGCCATCACCACCTGGGTGCCGATTTCGGAATGGCGCATATCCACGGCGCGACGGCGAGCGAAGGCACCGGCCAGCCTGGGCGGCAGCACCAGATAGCCGAGGCGCAGGGCCGGAAAAGCGATCTTGCAGAAGGTGCCGACGTAGAGAACGCGCTGCGCGCGATCCAAGGCGGCCAGCGGCGCCAGGGGCGTGCCGCTGTAGCGGTACTCGCCATCGTAATCGTCTTCGATGATCCAGGCCTCGTTGCGCTCAGCCCAGTCGAGCAGCGCCAGGCGTCTGGGCAGCGACAGCGTTACCCCGGTCGGATACTGGTGCGAAGGCGTGACATAGACCAGTCGGCAGGCCCCTGCCCGCTCCAATGCCGCGACATCCAAGCCGTCGGCATCGATGGCAATACCCCGCAACCGTGCACCGGCAACGGTGAAGGCATGGGCGGCGGCACGGTAACCCGGATCCTCCACAGCAACAGCGTCACCTGGTTCGATCAGTAGTTGTGCGCACAGGCTGATCGCCTGCTGCGCACCGCAGGTGACGATGATCTGCGCCGGATCGCACTGTAGCCCACGGCTGCTGCGCAGGTAGGCGGCGATCAATTCGCGCAATTGCGGGTCGCCAGCCGGATCGCCGTAGCCCAGCCGCGCCGGCGATGGCCTGCGCCAGAAACGCGCCGAGAGCCGCGCCCAGGTCTCGAACGGAAACAGATCGAAGGCCGGCACGCCGACGCGAAAAGCCCGTGGCGCCCCCGGCAACGGCGACGGCAGGTGGTGCTCGTCAAGCAACTGCAGCGCAGCACTCGTAGCGGTGCCAGGCGTTTCGGCAACTGGCGACTCTGCCACCGCGGCGATATCGGCCACATAGGTGCCATCACCGACGCGCCCCTGCACGTAGCCCTCGGCGTAGAGCTGATCCAGCGCACGGTTCACGGTATTGCGTGACACGCCCAGACGCTCGGCCAACTGCCGGCTGGCTGGCAAACGTGTGCCACCGGGCAAGCGACCATCGAGCATGCGTTCGCGCAGAGCCTGGTAGAGCTGACGAGCCAATCCCCTACCAGGCTGCAGACGCAGGCCCGACAGATCGACCGGCAAGGGTGCTGACGACGCCATGAATTGGCCCCATTAAAGTCACAGAAAATGGATCTTACAACAGACCAATAGCAGTTCTAGCATAAGCGCGTCCTCTCATTGGAACGAGCCATGTACGTGCCCTCCGCTTTCCGCCAGAACGACCTCGCTGCCCTGCACCGGGAGATCGCCGATTGCCGCCTGGCCACCCTGATCAGCCATGGCGAAAACGGCCTGCAAGCCAGCCACCTGCCCTTGCTGCTGCGCCCCGAAGAAGGCCCCTATGGCACGTTGTACGGCCACCTGGCGCGGGCCAATCCACACTGGCGGGTGCTGGCCGAAGGCGGCGAGGCGCTGGTGATCTTCAATAGCGCCGATGCCTATGTCAGTCCGTCCTGGTATCCAGCAAAAGCCGAGCACGGCAAAGTGGTACCGACCTGGAATTACATTGCCGTGCACGCCTATGGTCGCGCTGAAGTATTCGACGATGCCGAGCGCCTGCTGAGCCTGCTCGACGAACTGACCGCACGCCACGAAACCCCGCGCCCGCAACCCTGGGCACCAGGCGATGCGCCACAGGATTACATCGCCGGCATGCTGCGCGCCATCGTCGGCTTCGCCCTGCCCATCGAGCGCCTGGAAGGCAAATGGAAGCTTGGCCAGAACCGCAGCGAAGCGGATCGCCAAGGCGTACATGACGGCCTCAGCGCCAGCGGCGACCATCGCGACCGCGCCCTGGCGCAACGCATGAATCCCTGAGCAGCACAATACAAACCGCGTACATCCCGAGGTGCACCATGACCACCCTGCTCGACTGGAAACCCGCCTCGACACCGCCCCGCGCGGCCATCGATGGCCGCTACGTGCGCCTGGAACCACTGGATGCCGCGCGCCATGGCGATGATCTCTGGCATGCACTGCAGGGTGCGGACAGCGACCCATCCTTGTGGGATTACCTGCCCTACGGCCCGTTCGCCGAACGCGCACCGTTCGATGCCTGGCTGGCGGCCAATCAGGCCAGCAGCGATCCACTGTTCTTCGCCGTACGGGACAACGCCACGCAACGCGTCGTGGGCCTGCTCAGTTTCCTGCGCATCGCCGTGAATGACGGTTGTATCGAGATTGGCCATATCGCCTTTGGCCGTGCCATGCAGCGCTCACCCGCCTCCACCGAGGCGATCTGGCTGCTGATGAGCCTGGCGATGGACAACCTCGGCAATCGGCGCCTGGAGTGGAAGTGCAACGCCCGCAACCAACGCTCGCTGCGCGCCGCCGAACGCCTGGGTTTCGTTCAGGAAGGACTGTTCCGCCAGCACGCCGTGATCAAGGGACAGAACCGCGATACCGCCTGGTTCTCGATCATCGACAGCGAATGGCCGCGGTGCCGCAACGCTCTGCAACGCTGGCTGTCACCCGAGAATTTCGACGAGCAGGGCAATCAGCGTCAACGTCTGGAAGAACTACGCATCCGGTAGGAGCCCCGACCTCGGGGCGATACGATTGCAGCCGTCCAACAAAATGCCGTTGCAACAGCATTTCCTCACGCACGCCACTACAGCGGCGCGCCGAGCCAGGCCGAAAGCAGCAACAGCAACGCCATGGCCTGATTGAAACGGGTCATGGCCCGCACTGACGTGAACACCCTGGCAGCACCGCGCCCCAGCAATGCCCAGCAACCCAGACAGGGCAGCGAAATCGCCAGGAAGATCGCCGCCAGCAGGCTCACCCGCATGGCCTGCCCGGGGCCGGGCGTGGCGAAAATGCTGACCACCGCCAGGGCCATCATCCAGGTTTTGGGGTTGACCAGTTGCAGCGCCGCACCGGCGAACAGCCCGAGCCGGTGCTCGCCAGGTTGTACATCCGAGCCATCCAGTGCAGCAGGCGGGCTGGTGAAGATCCGCCACGCCAGGTAGCTCAGCCACAGCACGCCGAACCAGGCCATCGCCCACTGCAGGCGCGGATGTTGTTGCAGCAGCTCGCCCAGGCCAAGCCCCACCGCCACCACGATGGCCGCCGCACCGAAACAGGCGCCCAGTACCAGCGGCAAGGTCGCCGCCACGCCGTAGCGGGCACTGCTACCGAGCACCAGCACATTGGTCGGCCCCGGCGTGATGGACGCGACGAAAGCGAACAGCATGAAAGGCAACAACTGACTCATCGACCCGCTCCAGAACAAACCGAAAGCTGATGATGAGTCGGGCAGAGTCAGGCGTCTGGAAGGTTTGAGCAGCGGCGCTGGTAATGGGCGGGGGTCATACCGTAAGCGCGCCGGAACCAGCGGCCAAGGTGGCTCTGGTCAGCGAAACCGAGGATCGCCGCGACCTGCACCGGCGGCTCGCCACGGGCCAGCAGATGTCGGGCTCGCGCCAGGCGCAATTGCACCAGGTAAGCGTGCGGCGCCAGGCCGAAGGCCGCCTTGAAGGCGCGACTCAGGCGAAAGCGATCGACACCGCAGGCAGCGGCCAGGTCATCGAGGCCAATATCGCGGGTGTGCTGATCATGCAGGAAATCCCGCGCCCGTTGCGCCACCAGTGGCAGACGCGGATCCGGATCGAGTCGTCGACGCCAGTGCAGTTGTTCGGTCAGGCGAGTCAGCAGGCCGTCGAGTGCACCCTGCCTGGCCATGCGCATCTCCTGGCGATGCAGGGCGCCAAAAGCCTCGCCGACAGCCGCCAGCAGGCGCGGCTCGCTGGCCAGGGTCGCACTGAACCCCGGCAGGCAGTCGGTGGGCGCCTGCTCGAACAGGCTGCGCAACTCGCGCTCCAGCCACTGGGCATCCAGGTACAGCATGGAATAGGTGAAGCCTTCCGGCTCCGGCGCATGACCGTCGTGCAGCTCGCCGGGCTCGAGCAGAAACACCTGACCGGCCAGGCTGCTGTTCAGTTGCTTGCGGCAATGGAACTGCTGCACGCCCTGTTCGGTGAACCCGACCAGATAGGCGTCGTGCCAGTGAGGATCGTAGGCGTGTCCGCGAAAATGCGCGCGGATGGTCTCGATACCGGTGTCTTCGTCCTGGGCCAGATCGACCCAGCTCTGTGCGCTCATGCCTGCTCCAGCGCCACGTTCTGTGGAACTTCCATGCTAACCGAGCCGCCGCGCTTATTCTGGAAGTTTTGTGCAGTCCTTTACCTGGCCCGCGCCATACACCGCTGATGGCGGCTGTCGACACGCTCGGCGAACCAGGCGGTGGTCAGGCGCCGGGTGATCTTCGGGCTTTTCAGCACGATCCCTGGTAGCACGGCCCGCGGCAATGGCTTGCCTTCGGCGTCTTCTGCCAGGGCGAAAACCCGTTCGTACAGACGGTTCGACTCGAAGTCCAGGCTGTTGCCCTGCTCCAGCGCCCGACGGATCGCCCGATCGCTCATGTTCAGACGTTTGCCCAAAGAGCGCACGGCCAGCTCGGTGGAGCCAGCCTTGCTGCTGCCGTGGATGATCAGGTCGCCATCCAGCGCCAACGGGATGCCCGAGGCGGTGGTGACCGCATGCTGGAAGGCGGCATTACGGCTGGCGTACCAACCGGCGTTGAAGTCGGCGAAACGGTACAGCGGTTTCGGGTAATTGGCTGGATAACCCAACAGGTGGGCGATGCCGAAATACATGCCACCGCGACGGCTGAATACCTCGCGGCGAATCGAGCCGTCGGGCGGGTAGGGATAACCCTCGGCATTCGCCTGGGCGAAGGCGATGCTGACCTGCATCGGCCCGCCGGTACGCACCGGATTGAGGGTGCCGAACAGTTGCCGGCCGAGGGGCACCATGCCGGTGAAGTCATCGAAGATGGCGCTCAGTTGCTTTTCCGTGCGCACGCTGTCCAGGCGCTGCTGGTAGGTCTTGCCGGTAGGCGATTCGATGTTCAGCGCGGCATTCACCAGCATGCGCGGAATATGCAGGCTGGCGGCGCGACGGTCGATTTCCGCCCGGGCGATCTTCGCCAGGCCCGGCACCTGCGGGTCGGCCTGGAAAGTCGACTCCTGCTCGGTTACCGCCAACACGGCGCATATGTTTTCGGTGGTCGGCGGGATCTCCTGGGCAGCGAACGCGGCATAGATATCGGCCGCCCAGCCCTGACGATCAGTTGTCTGTGCTGGCAATAGCCGGACGATCTGCGCGCGCACCTCGGCCGGTTTCGGTGCCGGTACCTGCGGCCCACGGCTGGAACAGCCAGCCAGCAGCAGGATCAACAGCGCACAAGGCGTACGCAGCAACAATGGCTTCACCAGGAACATCCTCAGATAGATACAACCCTGATGAGACAACGCCAGCATGCAGCCTATCCGCAATAATTTCGCCAGGCTCGGAGGTATGCGTCCGGGCGTCACGCCTTGTGTGATCAAGCCAGCCGCCACCTATGTGCTAACAACTGCTCGATCTCACTCGCCCTCTGCGTCGGCAGGCGCGTGAGAACATCCTTCAGATAGGCGTATGAACCATGACCATTCAGGCCGTAGGGCGTATTAGCCGAAGGCGTAATCCGCCGAATGAAGCGACAAAACCGTTCACGGCAAACGACGGATTACGCTTCGCCAGGTTGCACGCCCCGATCCACCCTACAGATATCGATCCGCCTTACCGCGGCGACTGGCATTGACCCATGTGCGGCGGAAAAGCAGTTCGAACCGAGGCACAGGCGTAACGGTCTACCAAACACCTACGGCCTGAATCATCGGGCCTGCGGACACGGGGCAAGTTTCGCTCCAGGATCGACATGTGTAAGGAGATCCACCCATGGTTACCCATTACAAGACCAATGGTCACCTGGCCTGTGGCACCCACGGCGAAAACGTCACCTCCAGCAAAGAGCTGAACCGGGTCAAGTGCCGCAACTGCCGCAACACCGAAGTATACAAACAGGCCCGTCGCGACACCCGCAATGCGGCCCGCCGTGCCGCTCGCCAGGCCAAGAGCAATCAGCCTCGCACTGACTGGCGCTCCGCCTGGCAACAGCACCTCACCGAGCTGCCGGGTACCCATCGCCTGCCCCGCGGTTTCTCCGGTCAGCCCTACGTCTGACGGCATAGCGTCCTGGCGTTGCCATGGGCCACCTGAGCCTTCAAGAACAGGTAGCCCATGGAAAGCCGTTGAAAACGGCCTTCCAGGCGAATGGCGCTTCACGAAGAAAGATGGATCGCCCTAGATCCATCCTTCCTGCCCTCACTGCGGCTTGATCACCAGCGTGGCGAGTGGTGGCAGATCCAGTAACAACGACTGCGGCTGGCCATGGCTGGCGAGTGCCTCGGTCAGCAGCCCGCCTTGACTGCCAGCATTCGAGCCGGCGTAGCGCTCGGCATCGCTGTTGAGCAGCACGTGCCAGGCCCCCTCCTTCGGTACGCCGACGCGATAGCCATTGCGCGGCTCGGGCGTGAAGTTGTGCACCACAAGGAGTGGTGCACCGCTTTCATCCTGACGCAGCCAGGCGAACACACTGTTGATGGCATCGTCGCCGATCAGCCAGGCGAAGCCCTCGGCCTGGCCGTCCAATCTGTGCAGCGCAGGCTCGTGGCGGTACAGACCGTTGAGGTCGCTGACCAGTTGCTGCACGCCCTTGTGCTCGCCGTAACGCAGCAGGTACCAATCCAGTTCATGGTCGTGGTTCCACTCGCGCCACTGGCCGAACTCGCAGCCCATGAACAGCAGCTTCTTGCCCGGATGGCTCCACATGAAGCTCAGGTACAGGCGCAGGTTGGCAAACTTCTGCCAACGATCACCGGGCATCTTGTCGAGCAGCGAGCGCTTGCCGTGCACCACTTCGTCATGGGAAATCGGCAGCACGAAGTGCTCGGAAAAGGCGTACAGCAGGCCGAAGGTCAACTGGTGGTGATGGTGCTGACGGTGCAGCGGGTCTTCGGCGACGTACTGGAGGCTGTCGTGCATCCAGCCCATGTTCCACTTGTAGGCAAACCCCAGGCCGCCCTCCTGAGCCGGCCGACTGACGCCGGGCCAGGCGGTCGACTCTTCGGCGATCACCAGGGCACCGGGCACTTCCTGGGTCACCACATCGTTGAGATGACGGAGGAAGTCGATGCTCTCCAGATTCTCGCGCCCGCCATGACGATTGGGAATCCACTCGCCTTCCTTGCGCGAATAGTCGCGGTAAAGCATCGAAGCCACCGCATCCACGCGCAGGCCATCGATATGATAGGCACGCAGCCAGTGCAGCGCCGAGGCCAGCATGAAACCATGCACCTCGGTGCGGCCGAGGTTGTAGATGTAGGTATCCCAATCCTGGTGGAAGCCTTCGAAGGGGTGCGCGTACTCGTACAACGCGGTGCCATCGAACTGGCCCAGGCCGTGAGCATCGGTGGGGAAATGCGCCGGCACCCAGTCGAGAATCACGCCGATACCGGCCTGGTGGCAAGCGTCGACGAAGGCGGCGAAATCCGCCGGACTGCCATAGCGCGCGGTGGGCGCGAACTGGGAAAGCAACTGATAGCCCCAGGAACCGCCGAACGGGTGCTCCATGATCGGCATCAGTTCGATATGGGTGAAGCCCAACTGCTGCACATAGGGAATCAACTGCTCGCCCAGCTCTTTCCAGCTCAGCACGCGGCCCTCTTCATCACCATCGTGGCGCCATGAGCCAGCATGCACTTCGTAGATCGACATGGGCGCCTGGTAGCCCTGATGGGCCTGACGGCGCTGCATCCAGTCGCCGTCACGCCAGTCGAACTCCAGTGGCGCGGAAACCACCGAACCGGTGGCCGGCGGCAGCTCGCTGGCCAGCGCCATGGGGTCGGCCTTGAGCGGCAACAGGCCGTCACGACCGAGAATCTCGTACTTGTAGACTTCGCCCGCAGCGAGGCGCGGAATGAACAATTCCCAGACCCCGCTCGGCTGGCGCAGACGCATCGGGTGGCGACGACCATCCCAGTCATTGAAACCGCCGACCACCGACACCCGGCGGGCATTCGGTGCCCACACGGAAAAGCGCACGCCCTGCACGCCTTCATGGGTGGTCAATTGGGCGCCGAGGCTCTTGCCAAGCTCGCGGTGGTTGCCTTCGGCGAACAGGTACAGATCCATCTCACCGAGCAGTTGGCCGAAGGCGTAGGGGTCTTCGCTTTCCTGTACACCGGAACTCCAGTGGATGCGGTAGCGATAGGGAATGCGCTGCTCCACGCGAATGCTGAACAGCCCTGGCACGCTGGACTGCTCCAGCGCACCGAGCTCCTCGCCGGTAACCGCGTGGATCAGCTCGACACCCAGGGCGCCGGGCAAATAGGTGCGAATCGTCAGGCCGTGAGCCAGTTCATGGGGCCCTAGAATCGAAAATGGATCGCCGTGCTCGGCCCGCACCAGGGCCTCGATGGCAGCGCGCTCGACACCCGCCACCTGGCGATCGGTTTCTCCATTGATCATCGTTTACCGCTCCCCAAAAGATATTTGGTCAGCTCTATCAGTCCTTGTACTGGAACCTCCAGCCAATCGGGTCGATAGCGCGCTTCATACAGGATTTCGTAGGCCGCTTTCTCGATACAGAACAGCGCCAACGCCGCCACTTCACCTTCGCGGTCGTGCCAGGCATGGGGCAGATTCGCCGCGGCCAGGCGATAGGCTTCGTTGAAAGCCGTTCTGGCCTGGCTGCGATAGAGCCCGGCGATGCGCTGACGAGCCTCCTCTGCCTCGTTCGATACGTCCGCGCTCTGGGCACTGCGCATGGCCATGGAGGCGGCATAGTCGAAAGAGCGCAGCATGCCGGCGACATCCTTGAGCGGGCTGTAGAACGCACGGCGCTCGTCCAGGGTGCGCGTCGGCTCGCCTTCGAAGTCGATCAGGTAGGCATCGCCCTGCACCACCAGCACCTGGCCAAGGTGCAGGTCGCCATGCACGCGCATGCGGATACCGCCCGCCGAACGGCGTGCCAGATCGTTCACCAGAGTGATGATCTGCTCGTGCCGCGCGGCCAGCCAATCGGCCTGATTGGCCGCCTCACCCGGCGGATGCCCTCTGCCTTCGGCCACTACATTCAGTGCTTCCCGCACCAGGGCGGCGATGCTCTGCGACCACTCGGCCACATCGGCCTCATTGGCTTCCCGATAACCGAAATCCGGGTTGTCGCTGGGCTGGCCGAGGGCCACATGCATTTCGCCCAGGCGCTGCCCCAGGAGTCCGGCGAAGGATTCCAGTTCTGCCAGGGCGGTGTACTGGTTTTCCTGTTGCGAGAGGCCACCGGCCAGCTCATCGCGAATGGCCCGCTCCAGGTTGTTCTGCGTCCACTGCCAGGCATCGCCCTGATTGTTCAGATAGCCCTGCAGAATCATCAGCGTATGGGGCACGCCCTGCTCGTCGACCCGGCGCACCTCGCCCAACAGCGGCGCGATGTGCTCGAAGCCGACGGCGGTCAGGTAGCCGCCCACCTCGGCTTCCGGGTGAATGCCGGGCAGCACGCGGCGAACCAGCTTGAGCACCGCCAGCTCGGCGATGATCGCCGAACTGTTGGATTGCTCGGCAGAGATCAGCTGCACGTCCGCGTCGGCCAGCTCACCCAGCGCCTCCAGACGCGGCGTCGGCACGAACTGGATCTCGCTGCCCTGCCAACCCAGCACGCTGCGCTCACGCAAATGACGCATCACGTGACGGACGAAACCAGGGAGGGTGAAACCATCGGTCAGCAACCCGACCTGCCGTCCGCGACGCAGACGCGCCATGGCCAGTTGCTGAGGCACGCTGCTGCCGGCTTCATGCTCGCCAACGAACCCCAGTGGCACCTGGTAATGCTCGCAGGCGCCCGACTCACGGCTGACTTCCACCTCACTGAGCACGTACAGCTCGTCCGCGCCACCGAAGGGAATGGCGTAGAGCAGCTTGACCTGGTCCAGATCCTCGCCCTGCCCCGAGAACCAGCGGCGCTTGGGCAGATAGGCCGGTAGCGACTCCTGCTCCAGGGTCGCGCGGGCTGGCAGCTGCAGCAGCTCACCGAGCTGCTTCTTGATGACCAGGGTAGTCAGTTCCGGCAAGCGATCGACCGGTGGCACGTGCCAGCTGGGCATTTGCGCCGCCTCGGCGAGCAGGAACCAGTAAAAGCCGTAAGGCGGCAGGGTCAGCAGGTAATTGAGCTGGCCGATGGGCGGGAACGACGAGCCGCCAACCATCTCCACCGGCACCTTGCCGTCGTGGGCCGACAACTCCAGCTCGACCGCCTGGGCAGCGCGGGACAGATTGGCCACGCAGAGGATCAGCTCCGGGTTGCCTTCAGCATCGGTCGACTCGCGCAGGTAAGCCAGCACACGCCGGTTGTTGGGCGTGAGCATCTTCAGGGTGCCGCGGCTGAATGCCCTGTGCTGCTTGCGGATGTTGAGCATGCGCCGCGTCCAGTTGAGCAGCGAGTGCGGATCGCGGGACTGGGTCTCGACGTTGACGCTCTGAAAACCATACAGCGGATCCATTACCGGTGGCAGCACCAGGCTGGCGGGATCGGCGCGGGAAAACCCACCATTGCGATCCGGCGACCATTGCATCGGTGTGCGCACGCCGTCGCGGTCGCCCAGAAAGATGTTGTCGCCCATACCGATCTCATCGCCGTAGTACAGCGTCGGCGTACCCGGCATGGACAGCAGCAAACAGTTGAGCAGTTCGATACGACGCCGATCACGTTCTACCAGCGGCGCGAGGCGGCGACGAATACCCAGGTTGATACGTGCGCGGCGATCGGCCGCGTAGTAGTTCCACAGGTAGTCGCGCTCGTGGTCGGTGACCATTTCCAGGGTCAGCTCATCGTGATTGCGCAGAAAGATCGCCCACTGGCAGTTGTCCGGAATCTCCGGCGTCTGGCGCAGGATATCGGTGATCGGAAAGCGATCTTCCTGGGCGATGGCCATGTACATGCGCGGCATCAGCGGGAAATGGAACGCCATATGGCATTCATCGCCAGGGCCGCCGTTCTGGCCGCCGAAATACAGCTGAGTGTCTTCGGGCCACTGGTTGGCTTCGGCCAGCAACATGCGATCCGGGTAATTGGCATCCAGCTCGGCGCGAATCTTCTTCAGCACTTCGTGGGTTTCCGGCAGATTCTCGTTGTTGGTGCCGTCGCGCTCGATCAGGTACGGGATGGCGTCCAGGCGCAAACCATCGACGCCCATGTCCAGCCAGAAGCGCATCACCGCCAGCACTTCCTTGAGCACTTGCGGGTTATCGAAATTCAGATCCGGCTGGTGCGAATAGAAGCGGTGCCAGTAGTACTGCCCGGCCTCGGCATCCCAGCTCCAGTTGGATTTCTCGGTATCGAGAAAGATGATCCGCGTACCGTCGTACTTGCCGTCATCATCGGACCACACGTAGAAGTCCCGCGCCTTGCTGCCACGCTTCGCGGCACGGGCCCGCTTGAACCAGGGATGCTGATCCGAGGTGTGGTTGATGACCAGTTCGGTGATCACCCGCAAGCCGCGCTTGTGGACTTCGGCGATGAAGCGGCGGGCATCGGCCATGGTGCCGTAGTCCGGGTGCACACCGCGGTACTCGGCGATGTCATAACCGTCATCGCGGCGCGGCGACGGGTAGAACGGCAGCAACCACAGGGTGTTGACGCCCAGATCGGCGATGTAGTCGAGCTTGTCGATCAACCCCGTGAAATCACCGATGCCGTCATTGTTGGCGTCGAAGAACGACTTGACGTGCACCTGATAGATGATCGCGTCCTTGTACCACTGCGGGTCGTTGAGGAACGTATCGCGTCGGGCTTTTCGTGCCATCGGTTATGCCCTCTCAGCCTGCCACGCGGATACGCCAGATACCGAACGGCTGGTGCCAGGGCTCGATGCGCATCCACTGCACCTTGCCGTGCCACTGCCAGGTATGGCCGCTCATCAGATCCTCGCCCAGGGTCGTGGCGTCGTCGTCCAGCCCCAGCTCCCAGAGCGGCAATTCGAAGTGCGCTTCCTGGGCGTTGTGCGGATCGAGGCTGATGGCCACGAGGATGAAGTTCTCGCGGTCGGCGGTGCGTTTGCCGAAGTACAGGATGTTGTCGTTCCAGCAGGTGAAGGCCTGGAAACCCAGGTGTGTCTGCAGGGCCGGGTTGAGGCGGCGGATGCGGTTGAGCTGGGCGATCTCGGCGACGATATTGCCGGGCGCCTGATAGTCGCGCGGGCGGATCTCGTACTTCTCCGAATCCAGGTACTCCTCCTTGCCCGGCACCGGCAGGGATTCGCAGATCTCGAAGCCGGAGTACATGCCCCACAGCCCCGAGCCCATGGTCGCCAGCGCGGCGCGAATCAGGAAACCGGCACGACCGTTGTGGTGCAGGAAGTATGGGTTGATATCTGGCGTGTTGACGAAGAAGTTGGGCCGGTAGCAGTCGCGCCACGGCGCCTCGTTGAGCTCGGTGAGGTAGGTTTCCAGTTCGGCCTTGGTGTTGCGCCAGGTGAAGTAGGTGTAGCTCTGGGTGAACCCCAGCTTGCCGAGGCGCGCCATCATCGCCGGGCGGGTGAAGGCCTCGGCGAGGAACATCACCTGCGGATGGGTCTTGCGAATATCGGCGATCAGCCATTCCCAGAACGGCAGCGGCTTGGTGTGCGGGTTGTCGACGCGGAACTGGTACACGCCCAGCTCGACCCAGCCACGCACCACGTCACGCAGCGCCAGCCACAATCCGGGCACCGCGTCCTCGGCGTAGAAGTCGACGTTGACGATATCTTCGTACTTCTTCGGCGGGTTTTCCGCGTGGCGGATGCTGCCGTCCGGGCGCCAGCTGAACCAGCCCGGATGCTGTTCGAGCCACGGGTGATCCGGCGAGCACTGGATGGCGAAATCCAGGGCGATCTCCAGGTCATGCTCGCGAGCGGCCTCGACCAGGGCGATGAAGTCCTCGCGGGTACCGAGCTGCGGGTGGATCGCCTCGTGTCCGCCTTCGTGGCTACCGATGGCGTAAGGGCTGCCAGGATCGTCCGGCCCGGCCGTGAGCGAATTGTTGCGGCCCTTGCGGTGTGTGGTACCGATGGGGTGAATGGGCGGAAAATACAGCACATCGAAGCCCATGGCCTGGATGTCTGGTAGCCGGCGAATCACATCGCGCAGGGTGCCGTGGCGGGACGGATCATCGGTCTCGGAGCGCGGGAACAACTCGTACCAGCTGGCGAAGCGCGCCAGCGGGCGCTCCACATCGAGCTGATAGACGGCGCTGCGGGCTCGGTGCGGATGCCCTTCGGCACGGCGCACCATATGCTGGGTTTGCGGCGCCAGCAGCAGGGCCACGCGCTCGTCGAGGCTCTGCAAATCGAGTAACTCATCGATCAGCGCTTGCAGGATCATGGCCAGGTCGCCTTCGGCACGCTCCGCGGCCTGACGCAACAACAGTTCGCCTTCCTGCAGCTCCAGAGTGATGATCACGCCAGCACCGAATTTCTTCGACAACTCGTAGCAATAGCTCGCGTAAACATCCCACCAGGCCTCGATAAGGAACTCGACCTCACCGACCCGCTGCGGGGTTATCTCGGCCTGCCAGCGGTCATTGCCGATAGATTCCAGAGGCTCGCGATGCCAATCCTGGGCGCCGACATAGCGCCACAGCACTTCACCAGCGAGCTTGTCGTGGCCATCGGCAAAGATCAGCGCGCTGACCGTGACCCGATCGCCGGCTATCGCCTTGACGGCGAAGCGGCCCTGCTCGACCTGCGGCTCTACCTCCTCGATGGCCAGGCGCGGCAACTCCAGCGCCTGTTCCAATGACAACTCGCCATGACTAAGACGGACAGGCTCTTGCAGATAAGGGATTTGCAGATAAGCAGGTGGCATCGAAACGGGCTCCTCACACCTGGCAGGCGTATTAAGCTGTTAGCCCCATGGCACATGCCATGGGCCGTACGCGACAGTGCGTACCTGAATGCGGGTTAGCCGCGGCACCTGGAGGGAAATCAAGATCTGCGGCATCGAAAAAAGGCTCTGACAGAAAAGTTCCGAGGCACCGTGACCTGTCTATCTCCGAACCTGCTGGCGCTGGCAAAGTTCAGAGTTTCCGAGGCGCCATGAGCAGGTCAGAACAAGGCCGGCACCTGGCCATCACGGCGCTTCGGCAGCGAGCTTTTTCCACATCGCTCGGGTGATTCGCTGGCGGTTGGCGTAGCCCTCCCAGGGGTCGGTTTTCAACCGCGACAGCCGCTGCTGCAGATTGCCGATATGCCAGTGCGCCGAGTCACGCAGTTCCGCCAGCTCCTCACGGCGGATCGGCACGGATACCGGCAGTCCCGGCCGCGCGCGCACCGAATAAGCTGCCACCGTGCTGGCACCGCGCTGGTTGCGCAGGTAATCCAGATAAACCTTGCCGATACGGTTTTTCGGGCCCATGCGCGCGCTGAAGCGATCCGGCAATTCGTCGGCCATGAACTGCGAGACGGCCTTGCCGAACACCTTGAGCGTGTCCCAATCGACATGCCGGGCAAGTGGCACGACCAGGTGCATGCCCTTGCCGCCGCTGGTTTTCAGGAACGCCTCCAGCCCCAGCTCATCGAGTACCGCCAGGCTCAGGCGCGTCGCTTCGACGACGGCGCGCCAGGGCAACGCCGGATCCGGATCAAGGTCGAGGATCAGCCGATCTGGCCGTTCGATGCTGGCGTAGGTGGCGTTCCAGGTATGCAGCTCGATGGCGCCCATCTGCAGTGCGCCGACCAGCGCTGGCACATTCTCGATCGCCATCAAGCGGTCGTGACCGGGATCCAGCGCTGGATCGAGGTGCCGAATATTGGGAATCGCCAGACGCTCGGCGTGCTTCTGGAAGAACTGCTCACCGTCCACGCCACTTGGCGCACGCAGCAGCGATACCGGGCGAGTACGCACATCCGGCAGCAACCAGTCGGCGATCTCGGCATAGAAATGCGCGAGCTCGACCTTGGTTGTCCCGCTCTGCGGATCGATGACGCGATCCGGATGGCTGATGGACACATCGGCGACGCTTTCCCGGCCATTACGACGCGAGCCCTTGGCCGCGTTCTCTGACACCTCGCTCACCGCCTCGGCGGAAGCCGCATGTTCGCGGACGATCTGCTCGGCCGGTTTGTCGCTGCGCTCACCGACGAAGGCACCCTGGCGAACCAGGCCTTCCTGCGTCCAGCCGGCGAATGCCACTTCCACCACCAACTGCGGCTCGATCCAGTGCACGCCGCGGCGTTGGGCCGCGCTCGGCTGCTTGCTTAGCGGCGAGTCATCACGCGCGAGTGCCTTCATGCGTTTGTGCAGGTTGCTCAGCAGCGCCTCGTTGAAGCCAGTGCCAACACGCCCGGCGTAACGCAGGCCGTCGGCATCATTGACGGCCAACAGTAACGCGCCAAAGCCCGAGCGGCTGCCCTGAGGAACGGTGTAGCCGGCCACCACGAACTCCTGGCGTTGCCGGCATTTGAGCTTGATCCAGTCCGGGCCGCGGGCAGATCGATAAGGACTGCCCACGCGTTTGCCGATCACACCCTCCAGGCCCAGGGAGCAGGCGCTGCCCAGCACGCTCTGGTGATCCACCTCGAAGGCCTCGGAGAAACGCAGCAGGCTGCGCCGTGCCGGCAATTTTTTCTGCAAGGCCGCACGCCGTTCTTCCACCGGCAGGCTGCGCTGATCCCGCCCATCGAGCCAAGGCGCGTCGAAGAGAAAATACAGGATGTCCGCACTGCGCTCCTCATCGAAGGCATTCTGCAGAGCCTGGAAATCCGGCAGGCCTTTGTCATCGAGCACCACGGCTTCGCCATCCAGCCAACTATCACCCAGTTTGAGCTTGGTCAGCGCCGCGGCCTGGGGTGCCATGCGCTGCGTCCAGTCGTGGCCGTTGCGGCTGAACAGTTTCACCTCGCCATCGGCGATGCGCGCCATGATGCGGTAACCGTCATATTTGACCTCGTACATCCAGTCGCCGCCTGGCGGAGCGCTGACCAGCGTCGCCAGTTGCGGTGACAGGAGCTCGGGCATGGCTTGGTCTTTGCCGCGAGCCTTGGTATTCGACGTGGCCTTGCGCCTGGTTGTGGATGATCGCGACTGATTGGCCGCCGGCTTCTGCATGCCGCCGACCAGAGCGCCACTGATTACACTGGCCGGCAGCGCCGTCACGATGTCGTAGTCGCTCGCGGGCCGCGCCACGTCATCCCGTTCCTTGATCAGCAACCACTGCTGTTTGTCGCCGCTGCCCTTCAGCCGCGTGCGCACCAGCGCCCAGGCGCCGCCGAGCTTCTCGCCGATCAGGGTGAACTTGAGCTTACCGGCCTCGTAGGCGGCAACGGGATCGCCCTCGGGCTGCCAGATGCCGTGATCCCAGACGATCACATCGCCCGCGCCATAATTGCCCTCGGCAATGCTGCCCTCGAAGGTCGCGTAGGCCAGCGGGTGATCCTCGACATGTACCGCCAGGCGCTTCTGCTTGGGATCGAGGCTCGGCCCCTTGGGCACCGCCCAGCTTTTCAGGGTGCCCTGCAGCTCCAGGCGAAAATCGTAGTGCAGGTTGCGGGCGTCGTGCTTCTGCACCACGAAACGCAACGCTCCGGCCTTGGAGCGACGGCGCTGCGCGGATTCTCGGGGCTCGCTGGTGGATTCGAAGTTGCGTTTTCGGTTGTAGACGCTGGTTGCCTTGGCCATGCCTGCTCACCTCACTTCGCCGATCGCTTGCGCGCCGGCTTGGACGAATTGCCCTCCAGACTGCGTTTGAGCAGATCGGTCAGGTCGATGACATCGGCACTTTTGCTTGCCGGCTTGCGTTCGCCGCTTTCGACATCCTCGATCTTGCCGGCTTTGGCCTTCTTCTCGACCAGCGTCATGATCTTGTCGCGGAAGGTGTCGTGGTACTCATCCGGTTGCCAATCGACCGCCATGTCGCGCACCAGACGCTTGGCCATGTCGCGCTCGCCCTTGCTCAGCTTGGCGCCGGTTACCGCCTCGCCCAGTTCCAGGGTATCGAGGCCACGCACCTCGTCGGGCCAGCGCAGCAACACCAGCAGCAGCGCGGAGTCGTCGACCATCAGCGCAGCGAGGTGCTGCTTGACGTGCAGCACCACGTGAGCCAGGGCCACCTTGCCGGTGTCCTTCAAGGTTTGCTGCAACAGCGCGTAGACCTTTTCACCGCGCTTGTCTGGCGCCAGGTAATAGGGGCGTTCGATATGCTGCAGCGGAATGGCTTCTGCATCGAGAAAGCCGAAGATATCGATGGTCTGCGTGGATTCGGGGTGAGCGGCACGAATCTCGTCTTCGCCGAGGATCACGTAGCGGCCCTTCTCCACCTGCACGCCCTTGGCGATGTGTGCCTTGTCGACTTCCTTGCCAGTGGCCTTGTTGACGCGCTTGTAGCCGACCGGCTCCATGCTGCGCGAATCGAGCCAGTCGAAATCGATACCCTGCGTCTCGGTCGCCGATACCAGCGAAACGGGAATGTGTACCAGCCCGAAACTGATCGCCCCTTTCCAGATTGCACGTGCCATGAGGGCTCCCCGCTGTATGAACGTTTACGGGTGACTGGGGGGCGAAAACAAAAGTTTCAGTGATCCGCCGAGGTGTCGTGATTGGCGGTGCCAGGAGGGGCGGATAGGCGAAAACTGCGCCGCGATGGCGCAGTTCGGGTTCTGCTGGCAAGTGGGTCTCGCTACAGGGCCACGCCGTCGCGATAGATCACGCTGCCGTCGATGGTGATGTCGCGGATCTCGCGCAGCATGTTGTCAGCGACGGTTTCCGCTTCGCTCTCGCAGATGCAGCCGGGGGCGACGACCCACAGCATCTGCACCGCAGCGCCAGCGCACTTGGGTTGGTATTCGATCAGGCCAACATATTGCTGGCCATCCTTCATGGCATCCGTCCAGGCAATGCATCCCTTGAAGTTTCTGAACATACCGAACTCCACTTCTCTCGAGGCCATTTAATACGGGCCTATCTGATAGGAGCGCAAGCAAGCCCAGGCGTTCCAGTGGATTCAGCGAGCGCGCTTTTCCAACCAGGTGACGAAGTGCTGCACGGTGTTGAAGATGAACAGTGCCAGCAGTGTGCTCAAGACCGCCGTGGCCTCGCGGCCCATACCCACGGTGATGCCGATCGCAGCGGTCAGCCAGATACCGGCAGCAGTGGTCAGCCCCTTCACCTCGGCCATGGAACTGCCCTTGATGATGGTACCGGCGCAGAGAAAACCGATACCGGCCACCAGCCCCTGGATGACCCGGCTCATGGCGTCGCTCTCGGCGCCCATCTGCGCAGGCACCAGTACGAACAGCGCCGAGCCCATCGCCACCAGCATGTGCGTGCGGACGCCCGCGGCCTTGCCATGAGTTTCGCGCTCAAGCCCCAGCAGGCCACCCAGCAGCGCCGCCAATAGCAGGCGCAAGGTGACCTGGGTGAATTGCTCGGGAGTACTCAGATCGGAAAACTCGTTGGCCAGTGTGGCCAGTACCTCGTCCCAGAAACTCAAGATGATCGCTCCCAGCCTGTCTTTGATCCAAATGAGCGCGCCTCGCCGAACCGCTGCTGGCGCTCCTGTATCGACCTTGCGCAGGCCTATAGGTTTGTCCTTTTTTCAGAGGCCTGACCGTCCGGCAAAAAATTGCCGGGAGCAATTTTTGACGTCGCTCCGCGACGGCCCGCAGGGTTGCCGCCAGGGATGGCAGGCAACAAAAAACCTGAACGCGCCGATACGTTGCCCGGTCTTTCATACAAGCAGCATCACTTGAACGCGCTTGAGAGCGCCCGACGGAAAAAGAAGGTTCGGATGTCCAGAAATCACTACTTTCTCGTCAGCTACAGGCTCGGCAAACAGAAGAAATCCACCGAAGTTCAGGCCGCAGCATCGGTGCTCACACCCGAGCAGGCGCGTTACCACGTCGAATCGCTGCACAGCAGCGACCTGCCCAGCGAAATCACCGATATCGAGGTGAAGCCGCTCGGCGATGTGGCTGTGACCGAGCAGGAGCCTGGTCAAGTACGACAGTCTTGAGCGATCACCATGAGCACCTCGCACACCATCGATAAGATCGCCCTGTACGGCGCCCCGGACAGAATTACCGATGCCCTGCTGGAAGCCCTGCTGGGCAAAGGCCTGCAGGCCATCGTGATCGTCGACGATCCGACCGATATTGCGGCACGCCCCAGGTTGAGCGCCAAGAACGGCGATCTGTTCGACGCCACCAGTGTTGGCCAAAGCATAGCGGGCACGGATGCGGTGATTGCCGTGCTGAGCAGTTGGCAGCTGCGCGCCGGCGGTGACGCCCGCGGTTTCGACAGGACGTACGACGCCATTATCGCCCTGCTGGAGGGGCTACCCACGGCGCGGGTGGAACGCCTGATGCTGATCGGCGATCACGGCTGGCTGGACGATGCCAGTGAGCTGCCGGCCGAAAAGGTCGAGCATCTGCAGCACAGCCTGCACAAGTCGCCACTGGCCTGGACACTGGTGGATGCGCCAGGCCATCGACCGGGCAACGGCCAGGTGAGCGCCCGGGAGATCGACCATACTGCAATCATCACCCTGCAACATTACGCCTGCAGCGTGATAGACCAATGCCTGCTGGGGACGAGTGTCAATCAACGCATACACGTCGACTCTCGCCCTCAGGCCAAGGAGGCACCATGAGTCCTGAAAGCTACATTCTGTTGATGATATCGGGCTGGCTGATGGTTTCGGCCGCGATGCTCTGGGGCATGCTGCGTCTGATCAATCGTTACCAGCTCGAAGCCCAGCTGGCCGAGGAATTCCCTCCTCTGCCCACCTCACCGAGCAACCAGTCCTGGCGCCGCCAGCACGCACCGCGCCGCGCGCGACTGCGTGAGCGAGCTCAACGTACCCGGCTACAGCACGCACATTGAAACAGCCGACGATCCACGGCTCATTCCAACTCCATTAAAAATGCCCCCGCGCCATGCGCGGGGGCATTCATATCAGGCCGGAATGGCCTTGGTCAGCGGCTCCCGCGCCCAGACCCGGTGCTTGGCAATGGCCTCGGTAAAGGGTTTGACCAGAGCCTTGCCATTCTTGTCGGTCAGCAGCCCTTCATCCTCCTTGAGCCGCAGCAACCCCAGCAGATCGGCAGCCTCGCCACACAGGGCGATGGCCTTCAGGTGCTTGTAGGCTTCGAGCAGGTAGTGCAAAGCGACACCATCCGCGGCCAACGCCTTGGAAAAATCCGCACCGCCGGGCACCCAAACGGCATCGAAAGCTACAGACGGCAAGCCTTGCATGGAACCGTTCGGTACCAGGATTTTACCGGCATCGCTTTTCACCGGAGATGCGCTCGGGGCCAGCAGCTTGAAATGCGCCCCCTCCTTGTCCAGCTGCGCAGTGAGCGTGTCGATATCGGCCTGTTTCACACCATCGCCAATCAGGATCGCCACCTTGCGCGACTTGATATTGCCCGGTAGCAGGTTCATCTGGCTGAGCGCCGGAGAGGCCTTGAGAGAAATCTCCGGCACCTGCACGGATGGCCCGGTGGGGGCCTTGACGCCAACATTGGCAGCAACCTGGGTAGCCAGATCCAGATCGATATTGGCCAGAATTTCGTGCACCTGGCGTTCACGGATATGCATGCGCTCGACCTTACCCAGTTCGAAACTGTAAGCCGCGACGATATGCGCTTTCTCCGCGTCGCTCATGCTGTTGAAGAACAGCCTGGCCTGGGAGAAATGATCGGCGAACGACTCGGCACGCTTGCGAATCTTCGGCCCCGACACCTCTTGCGGGTAGCTGACGAAACCACCGCCTTTCGGCGCTTCCGGCGTCTCCTTGGGCCAGCCGCCGTCGATGGAGTTGGGCTCGTAAGCTGCACGGCCCTTGCTGATCGTCTGCCGGTGAAAGGAATCGCGCTGGTTGTTATGGAACGGACAGACCGGACGATTGATCGGGATCTCGTGGAAATTCGGCCCGCCCAGGCGCAGCAGTTGGGTGTCAGTATAGGAAAACAGTCGGCCCTGCAGGAGCGGGTCGTTGGTGAAATCGATGCCCGGCACGATATTGGCCAGTTGAAACGCCACCTGCTCGGTTTCCGCGAAGAAATTGTCCGGGTTACGGTCAAGCACGAGCTTGCCCACCACGCGCACGGGAACCTGCTCTTCCGGCACCAGTTTGGTGGCGTCGAGAAGGTCGAAGTCGAAATTGTGTTCGTCCTCTTCGGCGATCACCTGCAGGCCAAGCTCCCACTCCAGGTAGTCGCCCTGTTCGATATCGTCCCACAGGGTGCGGCGGTGAAAGTCCGGATCCTTGCCGGCGAGTTTCTGAGCCTCGTCCCAGACGAGCGAGAACACCCCGGCGACCGGGCGCCAGTGGAATTTCACGAAACTGGCGCGACCTTCCGCGTTGATCAGGCGGAAGGTGTGCACGCCAAACCCCTGCATGCCACGAAAGCCCACGGGAATTGCCCGGTCGGACATTGTCCAGAGCACCATGTGCGCAGACTCGGGGGTCAGCGAAACGAAGTCCCAGAAGGTATCGTGAGCAGAGCCGCCGGTGGGAATCTCGTTATGTGGCTCGGGTTTCACGGCATGCACGAAATCCGGAAACTTGATGGCATCCTGAATGAAGAACACCGGCATGTTGTTGCCGATCAGGTCGAAGTTGCCCTCGTCGGTATAGAACTTGGTGGCGAAGCCGCGCACATCGCGCACCGTATCAGCCGAGCCCCGGGGCCCCTGCACGGTGGAAAAACGCACGAAGACCGGCGTCTTCTTGCTCGGGTCGGTGAGGAAGTCGGCCTTGGTCAGGTCGGCCAATGACTCATAGACCTGGAAGTGACCATGAGCCGCTGCTCCACGCGCATGCACCACGCGCTCAGGAATGCGTTCATGGTCGAAGTGGGTGAGCTTCTCGCGCAGGAGGAAATCCTCCAGCAACGACGGCCCTCTTTCACCTGCCCGCAAGCTGTTCTGGTTGTCGGCGATGCGCGTGCCGTGGTTGCTGGTCAGGGCCTGGCCGGTGGCATCCTCCCGATAGCGCTCCAGTTGCTCGATCTTCTTGTTGCTGTTGCCGCGATCCAGGGTATCGGTTCCGGCGAGCTCGCTGGCGCGGCCCTTGTCATCAGATTTCATCAGTCATCTCCTCGGCTTTCATGGCCCGTCGAGTCGCGAGAGCGACATCGAAAACGGAATTCGGGCGGCCGGGCCACGCTCAGGCAGGCGTGATCCCTTGGAAATGTGAGGTCATGGGCGGCGGGAGGTTCGGGTTGTTTGTCAGCGCCCAGAGGCCTGGCAAGACGGACGGCATACTGGCTTTTCGGCATGCCCGGAATTGAAAAAGGCCCGGTACGGAAAGATTCCGAGCCGGACCTTCAGGGCTGGCGAGAATCAGTCACCGATACCCGATACCTTCCAGATATCCTTGGCGTATTCACGAATGGTGCGATCCGAGGAGAACCAGCCAGTGCGGGCGGTATTGAGCACCGCCGCCTGCCACCAGCGATCCGGGGTTCGCCACAGCATGTCGACCTTGCGTTGCGCGTCCCAATAGGCCTGGAAGTCGGCGCAGACCAGGAAGCGGTCGTGGGCCAGCAGGCCATCGATCAGACCGACATAGCGGCCGGGATCATCCGGCGAGAACACGCCAGAACGAATCGCTTCCAGCGCCCCCGCCAACCGCTCCGAGGCGGCGACTTCAGCACTCATGTTCAGATCACGGCGCGAGCGCGCCGCCACCTGCTGGGCGGTCATGCCGAAGATGAACATATTCTCCCGACCGATCTGCTCGGACATCTCCACGTTGGCGCCGTCGAGAGTGCCGATGGTCAGTGCACCGTTGAGGGCGAACTTCATGTTGCTGGTACCCGACGCCTCCAGCCCTGCCGTGGAAATCTGCTCGGAAAGATCGGCCGCCGGGATGATCACCTCGGCCAGGCTGACGTTGTAGTTGGGGATGAACACCACCTTGAGCAAGCCGCGCAGGGTCGGGTCGACGTTGATGGTGCGGCTGATATCGTTGGCCAGCTTGATGATCAGCTTGGCCTGGTGATAGCTGGCCGCGGCCTTGCCGGCGAAGATCTTCACCCGCGGCGCCCAGTCGGTGGCCGGGTCGTTGCGCATCGCCTGGTACAGCGCCACGGTGTGTAGCAGATTGAGCAGTTGGCGCTTGTATTCATGGATGCGTTTGACCTGCACATCGAAGATCGCCTGAGTGTCCAAGTTGATGCCCATACGCTCGCGAACCAGCTTTGCCAGCTCGCGCTTGGCGTGTTGGCGCTGAGCGGCGAACTGCTTGCGAAACGACGCCTTGGCCGCGAACGGCTCGAGCTTGCGCAAGGTGGTTTCTGGCGCATCGAGCAGCTCTTCACCCACCGCGCCGACCAGCAGCTCGGTCAGTTGCGGGTTGGACTGATACAGCCAGCGGCGGAAGGTCACGCCGTTGGTCTTGTTGTTGATGCGTTCCGGATACAGGCGATGGAAGTCGCTGAACACGCTCTTGCGCATCAGGTTGGTGTGCAGCGCCGATACCCCGTTGATGCTGTGCGAGCCGAGAAACGCCAGGTTGCCCATGCGCACACGGCGACCGTGGTCTTCCTCAATCAGCGAGATGGAGCGCAGCAGGTCGAAATCATGGATCTCCTTCGCCCGCAGCGAATCGATGTGATAGGCGTTGATCAGGTAGATGATCTGCATGTGCCGCGGCAGCAAACGTTCCATCAGCGACACCGGCCAGGACTCCAGCGCTTCGGGCAGCAGGGTGTGGTTGGTGTAGGACAGCGTGGCGACAGTGAGCTTCCAGGCTTCGAACCACTCCAGGCGATACACGTCGACCAGCAGACGCATCAGCTCGGCGACGGCAATTGCCGGGTGAGTGTCATTGAGCTGGATGGCGACGCGATCCGGCAGCGAGTGGATATCGAGGTTCAACTCCAGGTGCCGCGCGATCAGATCCTGCAGCGAGGCGGAAACGAAGAAGAATTCCTGACACAGGCGCAGCTCCTGGCCAGCCTCGGTGCTGTCGGCCGGATAGAGCACCCGGGAAATGCTCTCGGCCTTGACGACATCGGCTACGGCGCCGAAATGGTCGCCGGCGTTGAAGCGCTCCAGTTTCAGGTCTTCTTCGGCGCGGGCACGCCATAAACGCAGGGTGTTGACGCTGGAATGGCGCCAGCCGACCACGGGCGTGTCATAGGCGATGGCGCGGATATGCTCATTCGGCAGCCACTCATGACGCGGCACTTCGCTGGACTCGGCGAGATTGGCCACGCTGCCACCAAAACCGACGAGGTAGCTGACTTCGGGGCGCTCGAACTCCCAGGGGTTGCCGAAATCCAGCCAGGTTTCGGTGTGTTCCTGCTGCCAACCATCGACCACCACCTGGCGGAACAAGCCGTGCTCATAACGGATGCCGTACCCATGAGCGGCGATATTCAGCGACGCCATACTTTCCATGAAGCAGGCTGCCAATCGCCCCAGGCCACCGTTCCCTAGAGCCGCATCCGGCTCCATGTTGCGGATCTGTTCGAAATCCACATCCAGTTGGGCGAGCGCCTCGCGAGCGGTGTCCAGCAGACCGAGGTTGCTCAGGTTATCGACCAGCAGACGACCGATCAGAAACTCCAGGGAGAGGTAATAGACCCGCTTCTGCTCCTGGCGGTCGACCTGCAGCGAGGCGTCTTCCCAGTGATCGATCAGATGATCGCGGGCTGCCAGGGCGACGGCTTCGAACCAGTCATGGTCATAGGCATTGCCCGGATCCTTACCGACCGAGTACTTGAGCTTGGCCAGAATCAGTTGTTTGAAAGTTTCGACAGGGTCTGTTGCTTTCGCTGCTTCTTCGGCCATAACAGGTTCACTCCCTGAATCAGTTGTAGAGGCGTCCGTTGTGACCCTCGCCGGCGCCGCGATTGGCGGCGAACAGCATGGAGTCGGCGGTCGGTGCGTTCTTCAGACCTTCATAGGTGATACCACCGGCACGTGCCTGCAGAAAGGTCTTCTTGGCTTCCCACAGCGACGCTTCGCGGATGCCGTCGAGCAGATCATGCCCGGTCAGGGTCAAGCCACTGACGATGGCCACTGGCGCACCGTTCCACGGATGGTGCTGGGAACACTCGATCAGGTTGGCCTGGCACATCAGGTGAATATGGTAGCTGACGGCTTCAGCACAGTGTTCGCCTACGGCCTGCGGGTAGAAGTGGTGCCCGGCTTCCAGTGCTTCGATCTGCAACAGTAGCTCACGAATCAGTTCCCAATCTCGTTTCATCGTCGATCTCCTCATGAAATTGTCAGTGGCTGACAGGCGCATTTCAGAGCGGGGGCGTCCTGTTCCAAAAGCACACTTAGCAATGAGTCCCCCACGCGCGGTTAGAGTTCAACCCATAGATGCATTTGCCGACGACCACTCATCCATCGTCATGAACTCGCCCTGCCGGGCACGTTTCACAATCCCTATCGGCCACGAGCCGGTCTTTGACGCATGAAGCCTGAGGAGACTCCCATGCCACGTGGAAGCAAGGACAAATACACCGCGGCCCAGAAACGCAAGGCGGCGGCGATCGAGGCCACCTATGAAGAACGTGGTGTCTCGGAAGACGAGGCCCGCGCCCACGCCTGGGCGACCGTGAACAAGCAGTCCGGTGGCGGTGAGCGCGTCGGCGGCTCCGGGCGCACCACCAGCGCCACGCAAAAAGCCAAAGCCCGCAAGGACTCCGCACGCCAGGCGGTATCTACCCGCCAGGGTGAGATACGCCCTGACCGACCGCTGGAAAGCCAGAGCAAGCAGGAACTGCTGCACCTGGCTCGCGCCCGACAGATCACGGGGCGCTCGACCATGCGCAAAGCCGAGCTGGTCGGCGCGCTGAAGAAAGCCTCTTGAATGGAGTAGCGGCATGAGTGAGCAGAACAAGCAGAACAGCGCGATCAACCTGGCGCCCATGGAGCGCGTCATTTCCATCGCTGGCGGCGTATTGCTGATACGAAAAGGACTGGCCGTTCGCGGACTGTTCGGCCTGGTGGATATCGCGGCGGGTGCTCTGGGGGTGTTTCGCGGGGTGGCGGGTATCTGTCCGGCGAAACGGCGCATGGGTTCCAGGGAGCCGACAGCACAGTTGAAACGGCTGCCTGCGCCTCGACGCTTGCTCGGCTAATGGTGAGCAAGATGGCCAGGAGCATCCCTGCTTAGGCGGGCATGCCTGTCTCGTGCAATCGGAGCGGCTTTAGCGGTAGGAACAGATCATCGCCAGAAACTGGTTTTCGGTGCTGGTGCCATGCGGCGCGGTTTCGTCCCAGAGCAGCAGTTCGCCATTGTAGTAAGCGAAATACAGCGCTCCCTCCTGCTCGTCGCGGCTGGCAAAACCACATACGGCGAGATCATCGCCGGCCGCACTGGCGGCAGTACCGAACAATGAATCGAAGCTGATGCCGCGCGGATCGATCGCCGTGAACAGGCTGGTCTTGGCCGCCTCGATATCGGCCTGGGCGGGCGTCACCAGAAACCGCGTTGGGTTGATCTTGCCAGCGACGGGAACCTGCGGCGCAGGCGGCGTCCTTTGACTGCTGCAACCGGCCAGCATCAGCGCAGCGACAAGTGCGACCATCAAGGTTTTCATGCGTTTCACTCCCGTGGAATCCGATCAGGACTGCTCGTCATCTCGCCTGCTGCTTTGCAGGAGGGCGATCAGCGGCGCTGCATTGTATGCCTGCTAGCCGTCGGTTCACCTGCGCCAGGTCACGATCAGCTACCGATAGTTGAGCTAATCACTCCGGATTTGCAGGCATCCGCTGGTATCGGCACGGATGCCACGATAAATTGCGCTATCCACCTGCCCCCGATTCCGGAGCCTTCATGACCACCGACGACACCTGCGCCGATCTGCTCCTCGACAATCAGGTGTGCTTTGCCCTGCATTCCACCTCGCTGATGATGACCAAGGTCTACAAGCCGCTGCTCAAGAAGCTCGGGCTGACCTATCCGCAGTACCTGGCCATGCTGGTGCTGTGGGAGCGCGACGGCATCACCGTAGGCGAGATCAGTGCCCGGCTGCTGACCGATCCGGGTTCACTCACGCCACTGCTCAAGCGTCTGGAAGCCGAGGGCCTGCTCAGTCGAACCCGTAGCAGTACCGACGAGCGCGTCGTGCATCTGCAGCTCACCGACAAGGGCCGTGCCCTGCACGCCGAGGCCCGACGGATTCCCGGGTGCATCATCAATGCCAGCGCGCAAACGGCCAAGCGCCTGGCCAGCCTGACCGCCGAACTCATCGCATTGCGCAAGCAGCTTCAGGAAAGCCTCTGACGCCTGCGGCTCGCGTCCGCGTACGCCCAGCGGCAGGTCTACGATCAGCCTCGCCTACCGGCTTGCCTGTTCGGGCTCCTGAAGCACACTCGATAAAATTCTGAAAATACCTTGCGCGCAAACCAAATCAGGATTAAAGTCCGAATCAGCAACTAACTTGTGCGCTAAATTTTAATGCACAATACATATACCCAAACCGAGGACTCTTATCATGTCTATCGAAACCGTTGCCTACCGTGCTTACGCTGAAGCCACTGGCGGTCGTGAAGGCCGTGCCATTTCCTCCGACGGCGTGCTCGATGTCGCGCTCACCACCCCGAAAGAACTCGGCGGTGCTGGCGGCCTGGGTACCAACCCGGAGCAACTGTTCGCCGCCGGTTATTCGGCCTGCTTCCTTGGGGCGATCAAGTTCGTTGGCGCCCGTGACAAGCACAAGGTCTCCCCGGACAGCTGGATCGAAGGCATCGTCGGCATCGGCGCAGTGCCCACCGGTTTCGCCATCGAAGTGGAATTGAAGATCACCCTGCCAGGTCTGGATCGTGAAGAAGCCCAGGCGCTGATCGACAAGGCGCATATCGTTTGCCCTTACTCGAACGCCACTCAAGGCAATATCGACGTGACTCTGACCCTGGTCGAGTGATCCTCGCGCTAAGCGTATGCTCGAACGACAACGCCCCGGCATAATCCGGGGCGTTGTCGTTATGGGTTCAGGCGGCGCGGCTCTCCAGATGCTGGATCGCCCCGCTACGCCAGGCGCTGTCCAGCACCTCCTGCAGTAATGGCGCATGGAAGTAGCGATCCAGATCGGCGCTCGACCGCCAACTGCCGAGCAGTTGCCAGCGCTGCCGATCCCGGTGCAGCTCGAATACCACGCAGCCTTCAAGGCCACGTACCGGCTCCAGCAGATCGCGCAGGTAGCCGCCCAATTCTTCGCAGCGGCCAGGTGGAGCATCAAGAACGGTGATGTGGGTCTGCATGAGCATGTTTCCCCTCGGGGATGAATCAGGATGGCGAAGCGTCGGCGCTGGCGAGCACCTCGCGCGCCCACACATCACCCAGCGCGTAATCGGTAATGGCACCGGCGAGAAACGGAAAGTCCTCGTGCATCGCCTGTAGCACCGGCTGACCGCCAGTACCGGCAAGCGTCTCGATGACCTTCTCGCCCCGTGCCCGACGTTCATCCTGGGTTGCCTCGGCAGAGGCGATGGCCAATAACAGTACCGGCATGCCGAACCATGGATTATTCATGATGGTTTCTCCCAGGCTCAGTGAATGCTTGCGGTGGGACGAACCACCAGCTCGCTGACGTCGACATCTGCCGGTTGCTCGATGGCGTAGGCCACGGCTCGGGCGATGGCATCGGGGCCGATGGCGACCTTGCGGAACTCACGCATGACTTCACGGGTGGCTTCATCGGAAATGCTCTCGGCCAGTTCGGACTCGACCACACCCGGCGAGACCAGGGTGACGCGGATATCGCCGCCCACTTCCTGACGCAGGCCATCGCTGATCGCCCGCACCGCATACTTGGTGGCGCAATACACCGCTGCCGTCGGCGATACGCGATAGGCGCCGATGGAAGCCACATTGATGATCTGCCCGCTACGCTGCCCCTGCATCACCGGCAAGGCAGCGGCAATGCCATGCAGCACACCGCGGATATTGACGTCGATCATGCGGTTCCACTCGTCGAGCTTGAGGGCTTCGAGCATCGACAGTGGCATCACTCCGGCGTTGTTGATCAGCACGTCGACGCGGCCATATTCGGCAAGCGCGGCGTCCACGAAAGCCTGAACATCGGCGGCATCGGTGACATCCAGCTGGCGGGCGATGGCCTTGCCACCAGTCGCGCCGATTTCTTCGACCAACTGCTGCAGACGCTCGACACGGCGTGCGCCGAGCACGACTCGAGCGCCCTTCTCTGCCAGCAAACGGGCGCAGCCTTCGCCGATACCGCTGCTGGCGCCAGTGATCAGTACGACTTTTTCTTGGATATTGGACATGACGCGATCCTCTGGTAAGTGCGGCTGACTGCGCCGCGATAGCTCCAGAGATTAGGGGGACAGGCCAATTTTCCGTTAGTCGATTACTGGAACATTCTTGCCTGATTCTGCGCAATTGCTTGCGAGTGCTACCTCGTCACTCCCATGCATGCTGGCGCACAGATATAAAATTGCCTATTACTCTCATATGCTTGCCCATTCCTGCGGACTACGCCTGGCGCGCAGGACGTTCGGGCAAATCCCGGATAGCCTGCGCCGAGACTCAGGAGTGACCCCATGATGCAACCCGATCAGCTTGATGAACTGGCCGTCCGGCAAATCGAACTCGCCAACTTGATCAAACGTAAAACGCCCTCGGAGGGCATGCACGACACCCTCATCGAGGGGTTGGGCCTCTCCTATACGACAGCGCCCAGCCTGCCGATGCCGGCGCTTTACCGGCCCTGCCTGTGCATCATCGCCCAGGGTCGCAAGGAGGTTCGCCTGGGTACGGAACAGTACTTCTACGACCCGCTGAATTACCTGGTGGCATCGGTTACCTTGCCGGTCACCGGTCAGGTAATCGAGGCGACACCCGAGCTGCCGTACCTGAGCCTGAAGCTGGATATCGACCCTGCGCTGATCAGCGACCTGCTCGCCGAAGCCGGCCCTATCGGCCTGCCAGACCCCGGTTCTAACCGGGCACTGTTCGTCGACCGCCTGGATCCATCGATGCTCGACGCGGTGATTCGCCTGCTGCGCCTGCTCGACACCCCACGCGATGCCGCCATGCTGGCACCCCTGGCGCTGCGCGAGATTTTCTATCGCCTGCTGCGCAGCCCGCAGGGTCAGCGTTTACGCGAGCTGGTCATGGCCGACAGCCAGGGCCACCGTATCGCCCGCGCCATCGAGTGGATCAACCGGCATTACGATAAACCGCTGCGCATCGAAGAACTGGCCCGCGAGGTCAATCTCAGCGCCTCGACCCTGCACCACCGCTTCAAGTCGGTCACTGCCTTGAGCCCGCTGCAATACCAGAAGCAATTGCGCTTGCAGGAGGCCCGCCGCCTGATGTTCAGCGAAGGGCTGGAAGCGGCATCGGCCAGTTTCCGCGTCGGCTACGAGAGCCCGTCGCAGTTCAGCCGTGAATATAGCCGCCTGTTCGGCGCACCACCGCTGCGCGACATGCACAGATTGCGCAACGCGGGCTGATTGCAGAAAGGCGTAAGCGGCCGTTCGGTGACCCGCGTTGAACCATGGATCACGGCCTTCGGCCCCGGATTACGCCTGCGGCTAATCCAGGCTACGTTCTACGGTCTTAAAGGCGCAAACGGCCATTCGTAGGGTGGACGACGCTGTACCCGTCCACCGCTCTGCAATCGCAATGGTGGATGAAAAGAGCGTCATCCACCCTACGTCCGCTTACGCCACATTGCCGCCGATCTATAGGGATACGGGTTCCTGTTTGCCAAGTGCACAAAGATCGTGAACAGGCTCTTAGAAACGCTGGGTAAGGGTCGCTGTAACGCTACGCTCATCACCCAGATAGCAAGCGACCGCCGAATAGCAGGACGCCACGTAGTATTCATCGGTGAGGTTGTTGGCGGTGACCCGCACCGAGGTTCCCCGCAGCCCGACCTGGGTCAGGTCATAACCGACGGAGGCGTCGAACAGGGTATAGGACGGCACCTTGAAGTCATTCAGTTCGCTGCCCTTGCTCTCCCCTACATAACGCGCACCGGCACCGACCGTCAGACCGGCGAGCGCACCTTCGGTAAAGCTGTAGTCCGCCCACAGGGTGGCCATCTGTTCCGGCGTCTGCGGTGGCGTATTGCCTTTGGCATCCACTACACCCGCACCGTCGTTGACGAAGTAGGACTTGCTGTAGGAGACGTCCGTGTAGGTGTAGCTGGCCATCAGTTGCAGGTTGTCGATGGGTTTGAAGCGCGCTTCGAGCTCGATGCCCTTGGATTGGATGCCGCCAACGCCCTTGTAGAAGCTGTCGGTGACCAGGCTGTTTTCCTTGGCGAACAGGTTTTCCATTTCCAGGTTGAAGAACGACAGCGTGTAGAGGTCGTCGGTGCCCTGGGGCTGGAACTTGATACCGGCTTCCCACTGCTCGCCCGTGGTCGGGTCGAGAATCTGCGCGCCACTGGAGTAATTGGAGGTCGGGTTGAACGAGGTCGAATAACTGACGTAAGGCGACACACCGTTGTCGAACGCGTAGAGCACGCCGACGTGGCCGCTGAGTTTCTCGCCCTGGTTGTCGTTCTGGCCGTTGATTTCATCGTCGATGGAAACGTCGTACCAGTCCTGGCGCAGGCCGAGGGACAGGTTCCAGTTGTCGATCTCGATCAGATCCTGCACGTACAGGCCGGTCTGCTTCTGCCGACGCAGAGCATCGGTCACCGGGTTGATGGCTGTCAGGCCGTTGTTGTCGTAGACAGGATCGAACACATCGATGGGCGTGACCGAACCTGGCGGCTGCAGTATCGAGTTGTCACGCTGGTCGGCGATCTTGTTCTTCGAGTACTGATAATCCAGACCGACCACCACGGTGTGCTGAGCGGCACCAGTGGCGAACTCGGCCTGCAGCATATTATCGACGATCCAGGCGTGCAAACGCTCCTGGCCGCCGCTGTAGCCGCGATACAGCTCGTTGCTGGTGTCACTCAGATAACCCGAGCCCCAGATCTGGCTGTTCGACACGCGCGCATCCAGGTAGCGGAAGTTCTGCCGGGCGCTCCAGGTATCGTCGAAACGATGCTCCAGCTCGTAACCGAGCATCTGCTGGGTTCGGGTGAACTCTTCGACGGCGGGGTCGCCCTCGAAGAAACTGCTCGAGATGCGCTGGCCATTGCGTTTGTGCAGGGTACCGGATGCCGGCAGGCTGCCGTGGTAGCCACCGTTGGGATCGTCCTGCAGGTAGGCGTAGAGGGTCATGAAAGTGTCCTCACCGAGGTTCAACGCCAGGCTGGGCATCAGCGCATAGCGGGTCTCCGTGACATGATCGGCCTGGGAGTCGGCGTCCTTGGCCAGCCCGACGACGCGGTAGGCGATGTTCTCGTTCAACGGCCCGGTAACGTCGAAACCCAGCGACTTGCGGTTGTTGCTGCCGTAGGAGATATCGACCTGCCCAGCCTGGCTGAACTCGGGGCGCTTGGTGCTGATGGCGGCCAGACCTCCCGGATTGCTGCGGCCGTAAAGTACCGAGGATGGGCCCTTGAGCACGTCGATACGCTCGATGAAGTACGGGTCGATCTGCAGGCTGCTGTAGGAGCCGGGATCGCCCATGGACTTCAGGCCGTCGATGATGATGTTGTCCACCGCGCCATCGTTGATGCCGCGAATCGCCAGGTAATCGTAGCGGTGCGTATTACCATAGGGATTGGTCAGCACGCCCGGGGTGTAGCGCATCGCATCGGCAGCGCTGACGGCGCCCTGCTTCTCGATCTGCTCGCGGGTGACCACCGACACGCTCTGCGAGGTTTTCAGCAGCTCCTTGCTGGTTTTGCTCGCCACGCTGCTGTGGGTGGCGTTGTAACCGTCCATGCTGCCCAGCGCATTGCCGAGGGCGAAGGCACGGATAGCGGTGCTCTCCAGTTCCAGCGAGCCCGCGTCGTCCTGGCCAGCGGCCTGCAGCGAGTAGCCGCCATTGCCGTCAGCGGTTGCCTGCAGGCCGCTGCCTTGCAGCAATCGGGAAAACCCCTCGTCGATGTCGAACTCGCCCTGCAGACCAGGGCTCTGCTTGCCTTCGGTGAGGCGTGCATCCACCGACAGCAAGACACCTGTCTCCGCCGCGAAACGACTCAATGCTGCCGACAGCGGGCCGACCGGAATCTGGTAGCTACGTGCGCTCTGCTGGTAGCTGTCAGCCTCGACGGCCTGGGCATGGCCGATCACCGGCGACAATGCCGCCAGCGTCAGCGTGGCAAGGCGGATGGAGCGACGCAGGCAGGTCGGCGAGAAACTGAGACTCGGGTACATGGGTATTCCTCATTGCAGGGGCCGCGCATGACACGCAAGGGCCGGATGCACTGAAGCCAAGCGAAACCGAAAAAGGGGAACCACTGATTGCAATTTTTTTGGCGAAAGCCGCGAGACCGCCACGGCACACGGCTGACGGCCCACGCTTTCAGCCTTGCAGCGGCTCCAGGGTCACCCACCATGGCAAGCGGCGGTTGACGCGAACCGGCAGGCTGCCCTCCAGGGCGTCGAGAATGCGCCCGGTATCGCTCAGGGGATAGGCACCGACCAGGCGCAGATCGGCAACCCGCGGGTCGCATGCGAGATAGCCCGGTACATGTTCGGCCAGCTCCTCGATGAAATCCCCCAACCGCCGGTTATCGGCCAGCAGCACACCCCGGCTCCAGGCCTCACGGGCCTGATCCACCGGCTCGCTGGCCGCGATGCCATGCTGGCCAAAGCGCACCTGATTTCCCGCCTGCAATACCCGTGGTACGGCGCTGCCAAAGGGCTCGATACGCACGGCTCCTTCGAACACGCTGAGCTGAGTGAAGCCATCGCCTTCGCGCACGCTGAAACGGGTGCCCAGTGCTTGCAAACGACCGTGCACAGCATCCACCACCAACGGGCGCGGATCGCGGGCCGTGTCGATCAGCACCTCGCCCTGGAACAGCCGCAGGAGACGTGCCGACGCGCTGTAATCGACATCCAGGGCGGTACGGCTGCTCAGCCACAGATGGGTACCATCGGCCAGGCGTCTGTCACGAATCTCGCCGGTGCCGGTTCGCTCGCTGGCCACCCAGGCGCGCCAGGGACGCCCCTGTGCCGCCACCGTCAGCATGCCGGCTGCGCCCAGCAATGCGAACAGGCCAAGCACCTGACGCCGGCTGCGACCTGTACTGCGCAGCGCCTGGCCGGCGGCCTGACGGCGGGTATCGCCGGGCAGCCGGGCGAACTGGCCGCTGATCGCTTCGACCCGCTGCCAGGCCGCCGCATGCTCGGGCCGCGCCGCCAGCCACTGCCGCCAGGCCTGTTGCTGATGGTCGCTGACCGGTGGATCGGCCAGCACCGCGAACCACTCGGCGGCTTCCTGCAGGGTGCGGTGATCGGGAGCCATCGCTCAGCACTCGACCAGAACGAGGCACTGCAACATCGCCTGGGCCATGTACTTCTTCACCATGCGCTCGGAAACCTGCAGGCGCTGCGCGATGGCCGCATAGGTAAGCCCGTCCAGCTGCGACAGCAGAAACGCCTCGCGCACCTTGCTCGGCAGGCGCAGCAGCATGGCGTCGATGGCCAGCAGGGTTTCGATGATCAGTTCGGCCGCTTCCGGCGAGGGTGCATGCTGCTCCGGCTGCAACGCCAGGGCTTCGAGGTAGGCACGCTCGATCGCCTGGCGCCGCCAGTGATTGACCAGCAGCGAGTGGGCGATGGTCGACAGGTAGGCACGCGGCTCGCGCAGTGTCGGCAGCTCGCGCTCCTTGCTGAGCACGCGCAGGAAGGTGTCCTGAGCCAGATCCGCCGCATTCTCGGCACAGCCCAGACGCCTGCGCAACCAGCCGTTCAACCAGCTGCTGTGCTCGCGATACAACTGTTGCAGGGATTGCTGAGAGGAAACAAGCGACATCGAGCACACCATCACCGTACCTGGAAAAGGCACGAATGGTAATGCTTCTCAGAAGCGAATTATAGGGATTCGTAGTTTTACTGAATGGTCGCCTGGGTCGAGTGCAGCGATACCCGGTAGATCGCACCCTGGGTATCGTTATTTTCAACCCTGGTTACAAGAGCGACCTTCGCTCAGATATTGATCGGTCGGCGACCTGCCAATGCATGGGCCAGGGTGCCGCCATCCACCAGTTCCAGTTCTCCACCGAGCGGCATGCCGTGGGCAATGCGCGAAGCCACCAGGCCTTTGCCGGCGAGCAACTGGGCGATGTAGTGGGCAGTCGCTTCGCCCTCCACCGTCGGGTTGGTCGCCAGTATCACTTCGTTGAACTGGCCGGCATCGATGCGCAACAGCAATTCCGGAATGCCGATGGCTTCCGGGCCCAGCCCATCGAGCGGCGACAGGTGGCCCTTGAGCACGAAATAACGTCCACGGAAACCGGTGTGCTCCACGGCGTAGACGTCCATCGGCCCTTCGACCACACACAGCAGGCTGTCGTCACGGCGCGGATCGAGGCAGATCTGGCAGAGCTCGTCTTCACTCAGGCTGCGGCACGACTTGCAGTAACCGACACCGTCCATTGCCTGATTCAGCGCCTGGGCCAGACGCACTGCGCCGCTGCGGTCGCGCTCGAGCAACTGCAGGGCCATGCGCTGGGCGGTCTTCTGGCCGACGCCGGGCAGGATGCGCAGGGAGTCGATCAGTTGGCGGATCAGGGGACTGAAGCTCATGGTGCGGGGCTCGACGATAAAAACGGGAAGATAGTACGGCAAAGCGTCGCTACGCGACTCGATCCTGCGGATGCTTTAAGGCGGAAGCGGACGCTCACCCCGTAGGGTGGATCGGGGCGCGTAGCTGACGCTCTTTTCATCCACCAGCCCGTAGGATGGGTGAAACCCATCAATTTCCGATGGGTTTCACCCATCCTACGACCGTCCGCTTCCGCCTTGCAGCGGCCTTAGAACGGCATCTTGAAACCGGGCGGCAGCTGCATGCCGGAGGTCATGCCGGACATCTTGTCCTGGCTGTTCTGTTCGATCTTGCGCACGGCATCATTGACGGCAGCGGCGATCAGGTCTTCGAGGATTTCCTTGTCTTCCTGCATCAGGCTGTCGTCGAGGCTGACGCGCTTGACGTCATGACGGCCCGTCATCACCACGCTGACCAGGCCGGCGCCGGACTGCCCGGTGACCTCGGCGCTGGCCAACTCTTCCTGCATCTTCTGCATTTTTTCCTGCATCTGCTGTGCCTGCTTCATCAGGCCGGCCATGCCACCTTTCATCATGATGTTGTCCTCGGTAGTCAGGGATTAACGACGGTATCGACGGGTTCGATGCTGCCCGCACGCACGGAGGCGGCGAACTGCGAAATCATCTGCTGGATCAGCGGATCGTTCTGGATCGAAGCCTCGGCCTCGCGCTGGCGATTGGCGCGTTTGCGCGCCGCCGCCTGGGCAGGCGTTTCCTGCTCGGGCTTGATCAGCTCGATATTCAGTTGCAGCTCACGGCCATGGTAGCCGTTCAGTGCATCGTTCAGGCGCCGCAGCTGGGTCGCGTTGAACAGCGCACTGTGGGCGGGATCCAGGTGCAGCAGCCACTTGTCACCCTCCACGGCGATCAGGCTGCAGTTGGCGGCGATGCTGCCCGTCATGCCGCTCAGGCCCAGTTTCGGGAACAACTCGAGCCAGTCCGCCGCCAGACCGCTGGCCGGCAATGAAGCAGGCTCGGGCTCCGCTTCCGGCTGCTCGTCGGATAGCGCATCGGCGAAATCGTAATCCAGGTTCTCGGTATCCATCGCCACGTAGTCGTAGTCACCGGGTGGCGGCTCGTCATCGTTGTCGGGTGGATTCAGATCACTGCTATCGATCACCGGCACCTCGGCCAGTTCCGGAACGGGCAATGCTGCTGCCGGCTCGGGTTCAGGTGCCTTGGCTGGTTCCTCAGGCTTCGGCTCAGGCTGCGCCTGCACGGCAACCAGCTCCTGCGGCGCTTCGCTCACTGGCGCCGCAGGCGCGATGGTTTTGATTTCGGCCGGAGCCTCTTCCCAAGGCGGGGTTACCGCAGGTACAGCAACAACCGCCGCTTGCGCAACGGGCGCTGGCGCGACAGGCGCAGGTTCGACAACAGGCTCAAGTGCTGGTGCCGGTTGCACGACGGCGACTGGCGCGGGTTCGCTAGGCGCCGCCGCAACCCCGGTGGGGGCACTGGCAACAGACGGCGACACGGCAGGAGCCGCGTCGGCCAGCGGAGTTGCCTGGGGATCAGCCTTGGCCTGGCTGATCCCCAGTGGCTTTAGCGCCACCTTCGGGACATCGCCCTTGCCCGCTGGCCTGAACGCCAGCATGCGTAGCAGCACCATCTCGAAACCGCTGCGTGGATCCGGCGCCAGAGGCAGGTCACGCCGGCCGATCAGGCCCATCTGATAATAGAACTGTACGTCCTCAGCCGGCAGCGCCTGGGCGAGACCCAGAACCCGGTCACGGTCGCCCTGGCCGTTGTCCACCGCATCCGGCAGCGCCTGGGCGATGGCCACGCGGTGCAGCACATTGAGCATTTCCGCCAGCACGCCACTCCAGTCCGGGCCTTGCTCGGCGAGCTGGCGCACCGCCTCGATCAAGCCGCGGGCGTCGCCCTCGATCAGCGCGTGCAGCACGCCGTACACCTGGCCATGGTCGAGGGTACCGAGCATGGCGCGCACGTCGGCGGCGAGTACCTTGCCCTCACCGAAGGCGATGGCCTGGTCGGTCAGGCTCATGGCGTCGCGCATGGAACCGTCGGCGGCGCGACCGAGCAGCCACAGGGCATCGTCTTCGAAGGGGATGTTCTCGGCGCCCAGAACGTGGGTCAGGTGCTCGACCACACGTTCTGGCGGCATGTTCTTCAGGGAGAACTGCAGGCAGCGCGACAGCACGGTGACCGGCAACTTCTGCGGGTCGGTGGTGGCGAGCAGGAATTTGACGTGGGGTGGTGGTTCCTCGAGCGTCTTGAGCAAGGCGTTGAAGGAACTGGTGGAGAGCATGTGCACTTCGTCGATCAGGTAGACCTTGAAACGCCCACGGCTCGGCGAGTACTGCACGTTGTCGAGCAGTTCGCGGGTGTCTTCCACCTTGGTGCGGCTGGCGGCGTCCACTTCGATCAGGTCGACGAAGCGGCCTTCATCGATCTCCCGGCACACCGAGCAGGTGCCGCAGGGCGTGGAACTGATACCGGTTTCGCAGTTCAGGCACTTGGCGATGATCCGCGCGATCGTGGTCTTGCCCACGCCACGGGTGCCGGTAAACAGATAGGCGTGGTGCAGGCGCTGGCTGTCGAGTGCGTTGATCAGCGCTTTCAGCACATGGGTCTGCCCGACCATTTCGCGAAACGAACGCGGGCGCCATTTGCGTGCAAGAACCTGATAACTCATTGAAAACCGTCGCCAGAGGAAAGCAAAAGAGGACTAATGCTAGCTCAAATCGCTCTCTCAGTGCGATGCCGATCAGCGGACATGAAAAAGAATGGGATCAGGGCTGGCTAAATTTTATACAGCCACGTATAGTCCGCATCGTTCGTACCACGCTGCAAGTCATTCGGCCTTATGGCCTTCTCGATGGTTTCCTGGCAATCGGCATCGCAAACGATGCACGCATAAATGCCAAGACCCCCTCCGCTGACTGATCTGGCCGTCCCGCTCACGCGTCGACCTTCCGCCAGCCTTCCGAAGTACAGACCCGCTCTAGTTTTCACCTCACTTACAGGTGGAACTTAAAAGCGCGCAGTCCGCTCCGATAATCAATCCCATTGGCCCAAGCCAGTGCCCGGAGCCCTCTTTTATGGCGCGATCATGTGCCCGTAGTATCAGGAAACACCCGAATATGAATACCAATCAACAAATCCAAACTGCTATCCATACCCTGTCCAACGCTTTCGCTCCGCTCGCCTGTCATATCCTGGCGCCCCGCAAGGGCAGCTTCAGCTTTACCGTGGTCGACCACACCGGTGTCGCGCAGCACAGCCAGCGTCTGTACCCTGGCCAGTACAGCGACGATTCCCTGAAAGGCGTGATCGAACGTACGCGTCAGGCACTGCGTCGCTGACAGGTAATGTTGCAAACAACATCACTATTAGGGCAGCCATCGTCGAACTAAATGAATCCTGGCTACTCATAGGTATTCATACTTCAACTGGAGTTCGTCAATGGAAAATAGTAATCGACAGCTTGTCGAGCAGCTATTCGCCCCCCTACGCGCCACCTTCAGTCGGCCTCGCCCGGACGGCAGCATCGTTCTTTCCCTGATCGATGAAGCCGACGCCACCGCCTACAGCCGGGTGCTGCAGAAGCTGCAGCTCAATGATTCGAATGCGTTCGCTCAGAGTCTCGAAGATATCCGCCTCGAACTCGCCGTCAGAGCTGGCAATATTCCGGCCGAAATGCGCAAGATGCTCAAGGAACAGGACAGCGTAATCAGCTACCACCACGCCTGAGACCTGTCCAAGACAAAGCCCCGCAGCCTGATCGGCGCGGGGCTTTGTCGTTTTTGCGATCCTGAGCGCGCAAAGCGCAGTACTCCACTCGTCGGCCTATTGCCTGGACAGGAATTTTTTTGCAACAGTGAAGCAGAGCGCGCTTGAAGCCATACCTGAGCGCCCCCAGACTTTATCTGTCGGCACCGCACGGGCACAGCCCTATTCGATCACGCGAAAAACGGATGAGGAAACACCCATGAGCAGCCCTGACGAGCAACACGCCAATCGATCCAGCGCCAAATCGGAAATCGCCAATGGCGCGGTGATCGACCCCAGCGGCCGCGAGATTCCGATCACTGAAAGCATGATCCAGCAAGCTTGCAGCGAGCTGGACAAGGGGCTGGACAAAGCACGGGAAGAAAGCGCTTCCTGAAGCACCCGCCAGCCCACATGCCGCCGTTACGCCACGCTGATTACGCGCGCCCCCAACGCCGTGATCAGCGCTCGCAAGCTTTCATCTTCGCCTCTCAGCTCCACCTCAAGCCCCTCGATTTCCCGACGCATCGGATACTGCTTGCGCAGCAGATCGAAACCAGCCCTGCGCGCCTGCGCGTCGGCAACCAGGCTGCGCCGTAAATCAGCGTCGTCGCGACGTGGGTCATAGACCGCACGACACAGGGTTGCCAGTGCCCAGGCGGGATCACTTCCGGCGGAAATAGTGAGGCGCGGCAACCAGCGCTCAGGTGTAAAGGTATCCAGTGCCAGTGTCGGCGAAATGCCCTGGCGCCGACAGAAAGCCTCGTAGATCTGCGCCGTACCGCGCAGCTTGCCGTCCAGGCTGTAGCCGGCGATATGCGGCGTAGCGATAGCGCACAGCGCGGCCAGAAGCGGATCGACCAGCGGCTCGCCCTCCCAGACATCCAGCACCGCGTGCAAGTCAGCGCCCTGTTGCAGGCGTTCACGAAGGGCGACGGTATCCACCACCGCACCACGGCTGGCATTGATGAGCCAGGCACCCGGCTTGAGCCGCCCCAGACGCTCGGCATCGAACAGATGATAAGTAGGCCATTCGCCGCCGCGCTCCAGCGGCGTATGCAAGCTGATCACATCGCATTGCTCGACAATCTGCTGCAACTCAACGAAATCACCGCCCTCGGCACACTGGCGCGGCGGATCGCAGACCAACACGCGCCAGCCCAGAGCGCGTAACACCTGTACCAGCCGCCCGCCGACCTGGCCGGCGCCGACCACGCCATAGGTACGTTCCGGCAAGTCAACGCCGAGTCGCTCGGCCAGCACCAGGAGGCTGCCAAGTACGTAATCCACCACACCACGCGCATTGCAACCCGGCGCACTGCTCCAGGCAACGCCGGCCTCGGCGAAATAATCCAGATCCAGATGGTCGGTGCCGATGGTGCAGGTACCGACGAAACGTACCTGGCTACCCTCCAGCAACGCCCGGTCGACCCTGGTCACCGAGCGCACCAGCAGCAACTCGGCATCGCCGAGAGCAGCACGATCGATGGCCCGGCCAGGCAACCGGCGAATCTCGCCAAAACCGGCAAAGAACTCTTCGAGCAGGGGGATGTTTTCGTCGGCGACTATGCGCATGGGGGATCTCCGCAATCAGGCGTACATTCTAACCAGATACATCGCCCGGCGCCTTTCCTGACCGAACCGTCAGCGCGTAGACTGCACGGCTTTCCACGTATGACTGCGAATCCTCCATGCCTGCCCGATCCCGCCTGCAGCGCGTGCGCACCGAACTGCGCACGCTGCTGGCCCTGGCCACGCCCATCATCATCGCGCAACTGGCGTACACCTCTATCGGCTTCGTCGATACGGTGATGTCCGGGCGCTTCAGCGCGCGCGACCTGGCCGCGGTGGCATTGGGCAACTCGATCTGGGTACCGGTATTCCTGCTGATGACCGGCATCCTGCTGGCCACCACACCAAAGGTGGCGCAGCGTTTCGGCGCCGGGCAGCACGCAGAGATCGGCCCGCTGGTGCGCCAGGCGTTGTGGCTGGCTCTGGCGGTGGGCTGCCTGGCGGGCGCCGTGCTGTGGAATGCCGAGGTCGTGCTACGGCTGACGAAGGTCGACCCCGACCTGATCGAGCCGGCCATGGGCTACCTGCACGGCGTGGCGTTCGGCTTCCCCTGCGTGGCGTTGTTCCATGTACTGCGCTGCTACAGCGACGGCCTGGGCCGCACACGACCGGCCATGGTGGTGGGCCTGTTCGGCCTGATGCTGAACATCCCCCTGAACTACGTGCTGATCTACGGCAAGCTCGGCCTGCCGCCGCTGGGCAGTGTCGGCTGTGGCTGGGCCACCGCGCTGGTGATGCTGTTCATGTTGCTGGGCATGCTCTGGTGGATTCGCCGCGCGCCGGCGTATAAAAACACCACGCCACTGCAGCATTTCGACCCGCCGCACTGGCCGCTGATCAAACGACTGCTGGGCATCGGCCTGCCAATCGGTATCTCGGTATTCGCCGAGTCGAGCATCTTCGCGGTGATCGCCCTGCTGATCGGCGGCCTGGGCGCCACTGTGGTGGCCGGGCATCAGATCGCCCTGAATTTCGCCTCACTGGTATTCATGATCCCCTACTCCATCGGCATGGCGGCCACCGTACGCGTCGGCCAGGCCCTGGGGCGCGGCGAGCCGCGCGAGGCACGCTTCGCCGCAGGCGTCAGCATGGTGACCGCCCTGGCCTATGCCTGCGTGTCAGCCAGTTGCATGCTGCTGATGCGCGAGCAGATCGCGCAGATCTACACGCCCGCGCCGGAAGTCATCGCCCTGGCCGCGAGCCTGATCGTCTACGCCGCGCTATTCCAGTTCTCGGACGCCCTCCAGGTCACGGCTGCAGGCGCCCTGCGCGGTTACCAGGACACTCGCGCGACCATGATCATGACCCTGTTCGCCTACTGGGGGATCGGCTTGCCGGTCGGCTACGTGCTGGGCCTGACCGACCTGTTCGGCGAGGCCAGCGGCCCGGCTGGATTGTGGGAAGGCTTGATCGTCGGCCTGACCTGCGCGGCGCTGATGCTGACCCTGCGCCTGAAAAGCAGCGCCCGACGGCATATCCGGCTGGTCGAGGCGCGCAGGCACGAAGAGGCGTCGACCAATTGAATCTGCCAGCGTTAGCGGACAATCGTAGGTCGTAGGATGGGTGCAACCCATCGGCAATTGATGGGTTTCACCCATCCTACGGGTGCCGGGACGCGACCAGTAAGTAGTGGAGTAGCCTGGATTAGCCGCAGGCGTAATCCGGGGCCGCAGGCCGTGATCCATGATTCAACGCAGGTCACCGACCGGCCGCTCCCGCCTTAAACCACTCAATCAGCCTTCTTGCGAATCCAATACAGATAACTACCCGCGTCTTCCTCCTGCTCCACCAGCTCATGACCGAGGAATACGCAGAATTTGGGAATATCGCGGCGGGTCGAGGGGTCAGTGGCGATGACCTTGAGCAAACCACCCGCCGGCAGATCGCGCACTTTGTTGTGCAACATCATCACCGGCTCCGGGCAGAACAATCCGCTGGCGTCGAGGGTGGCATCGGGTGTGGCATCGAGCATCAAGCTAACTCCGGAAAACGCTGATTCTTTCATGGGTCGCACATTACCGCTTGCGTAGCAACTGCAGGGGTATCTGGCTTGCGACCGTGTTGATCGCGATCTCCCCATGGAAACACATCACGGCCACCACTCGCCGGCAAGGGCTAGGCCCCGGCCCCTACAATTTCATTTACCTAGCCGGCGCAGGTGGCAGGTCACTTCCTCGCGGTCGTGATACAGCTGCTTGCAGGCGATGGATACCTTGACCTTGCGCGCCGCCAGGCCATCGGCAATGCGCTCGAGCAAACGGCGTACCTCGGCGTAACGCTGCTTCATCGGCAGTTTGAGGTTTACCACCGCTTCACGGCAATGCCCCTCGCCGATCCAGGTTTCCAGCAGGGCTGCACTGCGAGCGGGTTTCTCGACGATGTCGCAGACCATCCAGTCCACCGGTTGCTTGGGCTTCCAGGTGAAGCCATCGACCATCAGATGCTGCACCAGGCCGGTATCCATCAGGCTCTCGGCCATCGGCCCGTTGTCGATGGCGGTCACCAGCATGCCACGGCGTACCAGTTGATAGGTCCATCCACCGGGTGCAGCGCCAAGGTCGACGCCGGTCATCTCGTCCGACAGGCGTTCGTCCCACTGCTCGCGGGGGATGAAGGTGTGCCAGGCCTCTTCGAGCTTGAGGGTCGAGCGACTTGGCGCTTCGCGGGGGAACTTGAGGCGCGGAATGCCCATGGGCCAGATCGCCGAGTTGTTCGCCTCGGCCATGCCCAGGAACACCTCGCGGCCACTCTTGAAGGTCAGCAGCAGGCGCGACGCGCGGGCGTTCTCCACCAGCTTGCCAGCCGCCGTCAGCGCCTTTCGTAGCGGGCCTTCGAACTTCTTGCAGAAACCGGACAGTTCCTTGCCGTCGTTGGTATCCAGCACCTCCAGCCACAAGCTACCGAAGGCCGGCAACGGCGCCAGATGCTCCAGCAGCACGCTGATGCGATCCTTTTCCGGCAGTTCGATAAAGCGGCCCCGCGCCCACTGGCGCACGAAGATCAGTTGGCTGAAGCGCAGCCCGGCCATCAGCCGCTCGGCGCCCTCTTCATCGCTGCAGATGAATTCGGCACAAGCGGTATCGGGCTTGGCCTTGGCGTAACCTGGTACATCGAGACGCGCGGCGTGTTCGGCGATTTCCGCACACACCTCGTTCTCGAAACCGGGACGGCAATGCAGCAACAAAGTTTTCATCGGGGTTCTCCTTGGGGCGCGCATGATAGCGAAAACTGGAACCCACGGCGCCTGCCCCCTGTCCAGTGAACAGAATCCCAGTATTACCGGCTCCGCTGAACAGGCGTTTCATGCCACGCGCAAGACCGGACGACGGCTCATCGCAAGCCGCAGGGAACCATCGAGCAGAGCCCGGAGAGAGCCTCTGCCAAAACCAGAACGGCTTGTACCGTGCAAGCCACAAGGAGATGCACGATGCCTTCCATCGATAGCCTGAATTGCCGCCGTACCCTGAACGTCGAGGGCAGATCCTACGAATACTTCAGTCTCCCGGAGGCCGCCAAACAACTGGGTAACATCGACAAATTACCGATGTCGCTCAAGGTTCTGCTGGAAAACCTGCTGCGCTGGGAAGACGACAAGACCGTCACCCGCGAGGATCTGCAGGCCATGAGCGACTGGCTGCACAAGCGCAGCTCCGACCGCGAGATCCAGTACCGCCCGGCCCGCGTGCTGATGCAGGACTTTACCGGCGTGCCGGCGGTGGTCGACCTGGCCGCCATGCGCGACGCCATGGCCAAGGCCGGCGGCGATCCACAGAAGATCAACCCGCTGTCGCCCGTGGACTTGGTCATCGATCACTCGGTGATGGTCGACAAATTCGCCACGCCAGAGGCGTTCGGCGAAAACGTCGAGATCGAGATGCAACGCAACGGCGAGCGCTATGCGTTCCTGCGCTGGGGGCAGAGCGCCTTCGACAACTTCAGCGTGGTGCCACCGGGCACCGGCATCTGCCACCAGGTCAATCTGGAATACCTGGGCCGTACCGTGTGGACGAAAGAAGAAGACGGCACCACCTTCGCTTACCCCGATACCCTGGTCGGCACCGACTCGCACACCACCATGATCAACGGCCTCGGCGTACTCGGCTGGGGCGTCGGCGGCATCGAGGCGGAAGCCGCCATGCTCGGCCAGCCGGTGTCGATGCTGATTCCGGAAGTGATCGGCTTCAAGTTGACGGGCAAACTCAAGGAAGGCATCACCGCCACCGACCTGGTGCTGACCGTCACGCAGATGCTGCGCAAGAAGGGCGTGGTCGGCAAATTCGTCGAATTCTACGGCGACGGTCTGGCCGAGCTGCCTCTGGCGGATCGCGCCACCATCGCCAACATGGCACCGGAATATGGCGCTACCTGCGGCTTCTTCCCGGTCGACGAGATCACCCTGGGCTACCTGCGCCTGTCCGGTCGTCCCGAGGAAACGGTGAAGCTCGTGGAGGCCTACTCGAAGGCTCAGGGCATGTGGCGCAACGCCGGTACCGAGCCGGTGTTCACCGACAGCCTGAATCTGGACATGAGCGAAGTGGAAGCCAGCCTGGCCGGCCCCAAACGCCCACAGGATCGCGTCGCCCTGCCCCAGGTCAGCCAGGCCTTCGATGACTTCCTCGGGCTTCAGCTCAAGCCCAGCGGCAAGGAAGAAAGCCGTCTGGAGAACGAAGGCGGCGGTGGCGTGGCAGTGGGCAACGCCGCACAGAACGAAATCCACTACGAGATGGACGGCAAGCGTCACCCCCTGAGCGACGGTGCCGTGGTGATTGCCGCCATCACCTCCTGCACCAACACCTCCAACCCCAGCGTGATGATGGCCGCCGGCCTGTTGGCCAAGAAAGCCGTGGAAAAAGGCCTGCAGCGTAAACCCTGGGTCAAGAGTTCCCTGGCGCCCGGCTCCAAGGTGGTGACCGAGTACTTCGCCGCTGCCGGGCTGACCGAATACCTCGACAAACTGGGCTTCGACCTGGTCGGCTACGGCTGTACCACCTGCATCGGCAACTCGGGCCCGCTGCCTGACCCCATTGAAAAAGCCATCCAGGAAAACGACCTGACCGTGGCCTCGGTGCTGTCCGGCAACCGCAACTTCGAAGGCCGTGTGCACCCGCTGGTGAAAACCAACTGGCTGGCCTCGCCCCCCCTGGTGGTCGCCTACGCCCTGGCCGGCAGCGTGCGAATCAATATCGCCGAGGAGCCGCTGGGCGAAGACCGCGACGGCAAACCGGTGTACCTGCGCGATATCTGGCCGAACCAGAAGGAAATCGCCGACGCGGTACAGAAGGTCGACACCGCCATGTTCCGCAAGGAGTACGCCGAAGTGTTCGCCGGTGACGAACAGTGGCAGGCCATCGCCGTGCCCGAGGCTGATACCTACACGTGGCAGAACGATTCCACCTATATCCAGCATCCGCCTTTCTTCGAAGCCATCGACCAGGCGCCACCGGCCATCACAGACATCGCCAACGCGCGCATCCTCGCCCTGCTCGGCGATTCGGTGACCACCGACCACATTTCGCCTGCCGGCAACATCAAGGCCGACAGCCCTGCCGGCCGTTATCTGCGCGAGCAAGGGGTGGAACCGCGCGACTTCAACTCCTATGGCTCGCGCCGCGGCAACCACGAAGTGATGATGCGCGGCACCTTCGCCAATATTCGTATCCGCAACGAAATGCTCGACGGTGAAGAAGGCGGCAACACCCTGCACGTGCCCAGCGGCGAGAAACTGGCGATCTACGACGCGTCCATGCGCTATCAGCAAGAAGGCACGCCGCTGGCGGTGATCGCCGGCAAGGAATACGGCACCGGTTCGAGCCGCGACTGGGCCGCCAAGGGCACCAACCTGCTCGGGGTGAAGGCGGTGATCGCCGAGAGCTTCGAGCGCATCCACCGCTCCAACCTGGTGGGCATGGGCGTGCTGCCGCTGCAATTCACCGAGGGCACCGACCGCAAAAGTCTCGGCCTCACCGGCCAGGAAACCCTCGCCATCAAGGGCCTGGACGGTGTGGAACTGCGCCCGCACATGCCACTGACTCTGGAGATCACCCGTGAGGACGGCAAGCAGCAGAGCGTCGAGCTGCTCTGCCGTATCGACACCCTCAACGAGGTGGAGTACTTCAAGGCCGGCGGCATTCTGCACTACGTGCTACGCCAGCTGATCGCGGGATGATCGCCAACCTGCACAGTCGCCGCAAGGATGCGGGCGGCTGCGCAATGGAAGGACACCAATGATCTTGTGGAAGCGTCGCCCCGGCGCGAAACGATTCAACGCAATGGATGCGTTGCTCACACCATTCGCCGCGAGGACGCGACTCCTACAAATCGCAGGGTCGATAGGCACGAACGCCCTTTTTATTCACCACGAACGCCGCACTTTGGGTGCAATCGTCGCCATCGAAACAGCAACCCTACCAATGGATCGTCGTTCTACTGGCGCCAAAATGTGCTCCAGTTCCAATTCCAGTTACACTCCCACTCCTGCCACGCGTACGCGATAAATCAAAAAAATCATCAGGGTAGATGCCATGCGTAACAACCAGCCGATCACAGGAAACGAGCGGACGTTTCCGGCGCACCAGCGTTTGATCTCGACGACCGATCTCAAGGGCCAGATCACCTACTGCAACGACGCCTTCGTCGAAATCAGCGGCTTCGACCACAATGAGCTGATACGCGCGCCGCACAACCTGGTGCGTCACCCTGACGTGCCGCCCGCCGTGTTCGAGCATATGTGGAGCACCCTGAAGAATGGCCGGCCGTGGATGGGCATCGTCAAGAACCGCTGCAAGAATGGCGACCATTACTGGGTCAACGCCTACGTGGTGCCGGTGCTCGATGACGGCAAGGTCACCGGCTACGAGTCGGTACGCAGCAAACCTACCGCCGAGCAGGTTCAGCGGGCTCAGGCGCTCTACGGCCGCCTCAACGCCGGCAAGACCGCCATACCGAACCGCGACCGCTGGTTACCAGTGCTGCAGAACTGGCTACCGTTCATTCTGGTCAGCCAGGTCGGCTTTCTGGTCGGTGCCTGGCTGGATAGCACCTGGGGCTTTATCGCCGCGGCAGCACTGTCGATTCCCCTCGGCCTGCTGGGCCTGGCCTGGCAAAGCCGCGGCATCAAACGCCTGCTGCAGTTAGCTGAGCAAAGTACCTCCGACCCGCTGATCGCGCAGATGTACACCGACAGCCGCGGTGTCGAGGGCCGCCTGGAACTGTCCATCCTCAGCCAGGAAGCACGCCTCAAGACCTGCCTCACCCGCCTGCAGGACAGCGCCGAAAACCTCGCCAAACAGGCCCGGCAGGCCGATACCCTCGCCCACAACAGCTCCGCCGGGCTGCAGCGCCAGCGCGAAGAAACCGATCAGGTCGCCACCGCCGTCAACGAAATGGCCGCCACCACCCTGGAAGTGGCCAACAACGTGGCCCGCACCGCCATCGCCACCCAGGAAGCCAACCGCCTCACCCAGGAAGGCCGCACCATCGCCAGCGAAACCCGCGAAGCGATCCAGCGCCTGTCGCTTTCCGTGGGCGAGACCGGCGAAACCGTCACCCGCCTGGCACGCGACAGCAACGAAATCGGCGGCGTGGTCGATGTAATCAAAGGCATCGCCGACCAGACCAACCTGCTAGCCCTCAACGCCGCCATCGAAGCCGCCCGCGCCGGTGAAATGGGCCGCGGCTTCGCCGTGGTCGCCGATGAGGTTCGCTCCCTGGCCCAGCGCACCGCCCAGTCCACCGGGCAGATCCACGAACTGATCGCCAAACTGCAACGCACCGCCGACGAAGCCGTACTGACCATGGACATCGGCCGCAAGCAGGCCGACGAAGGCGTCGAACGCGTACAACAAGCCGACCACGCCCTCGCCGGCATCAGCGACGCCGTGGCCAATATCGCCGAAATGGCCGACCAGATCGCCGCAGCCGCCGAAGAACAGAGCGCCGTTGCCGACGAAATCAGCCGCAACATCACCACCATCGCCCAACTCTCCGACCAGACTGCTGGCGAGGCCCAAAGTACGGCATTGCTGAGTGAGGAGCTGACCAGTACGGCGCAGGGGCAGTATTCGTTGGTGGCGCGGTTTAATCGGTAAGGTGAAGGGCGCAATGCAGATGTGTTGCGCTCTTCTTACACCGCTCTCCCACGTCTCGGTCAAAGCAGACCCGAAAGCCCTTGCTGGCGAACTGTGTATTTAGTGTATAAGCCACCCAAAGCCCAGCACCTCGCCATATGCCGCGGCCTAGACAGGGTTAGCGATAAGGCAACGGAATGTTATACACCACGCCCGCCCAGGGAGTTATGCACCATTTGGTGTCTATTTATAGTAAGGCCTCTATGAACTGGCGCTCGCTCATAAAAACCAATGAGGAATCCTTCGGCAGAGGGACTGTTTTTCGTTTTCCGGCCAAGCATCCCTTCGAGTCGGTAGTCGACTTCATGATCATCGAAGACCATAACCCGCCATCGTTCTGTAAACTCATATGCGCGTCTGGCTATCACGCTGGCCAGACCGAGTTAGTGCTTCCTGCCGAGGCAAGGCACCTGTCTGGAGGAGTATCTACCGTTTGGTTGCAAAACAACTGGTCTAAATGGGTCTATCCAGACTGCGCATTAGAGAGTATCCACTACATAGACTGCTATCCATCTAACCATGGAGGCCAAGCCTAACATGCGGTTCAAGGTCGTTCGCTACGCTCACTCGGGACAGGCTAAAGCCCGCCCCTTAACCAAACGTTGCAGAGCAATACGGAATTCCTTGCACGCACACTGATATTTGCCTGCAAATACATTAATGGTCAAAGCAACTAAGGAGTTGTTCAGTGACCGAAGCAAGACCAACCTACTCCGTCACACGCACCACTCCGTCGGTGGAGACGTACCGCCACCTTCGTATCGCTGCTGGGCTGAGCCCCAAAACAATCGAGGCGGCAGAGCGCGGCCTGCCGAATACATTGTTCGCCGTTCAGATCGTCTGTGATGATGTGCCTATCGGCATGGGGCGCGTTATCGGCGATGGCGGCACTTTCTATCAAGTGGTGGATATCGCAGTACTTCCAGAGCATCAGGGGCGTGGCGTGGGCAAGAGGATCATGGCCGAGATTACCGACTACATTGCGCGCGAGGTGCCAGAATCCGCGTACGTCAGTTTGATGGCTGACGGCGAGGCGTATCGCCTGTATCAGCAATTCGGTTTTTCGCTAACCGCACCTGCAAGTTTGGGGATGGCGTTGAAGAAAACCGCGAATCAGCATGAAAATCACTCTAAATCGAAGATCAGAAACTGAATCACGGCAAACGCGGTAAGACGGATCAACTTGTAGGATGGATCGGACGCTCAGCCTAGCGAAGCATAATCGTCGTTTACCGCGTGGCACGCCCATCAACCATATGAAGTAATACAGTTCGTGTGGCGGATTACGCCTGCGGCTAATACGCCCTACAAATTCTTCAATGGCTTTACCAACGGTTGTCATGCGCCCTTCAGCGCGGCAGGATTGACTGCACAACGACAAGGATGCCGAGCAATGACTCCGGATGACTACAACCGCTTACGCAAACACGTCGACTTTCTCGAATCCCTGCTCGCGGTACTGGTCATCGCGCTATTCGTGCTGGCCATGTTCCGGCCCGATGGCGAGTTGTTGATTGCGTTGGCAGTGGTCATTGCTGGCGTGCTGCTGAGCCTCTATCGCCAGCATCGAACGTCGTCGCGTTACGCCTGCCCTGGCTGCGGTGAGTCGCCCCATAGCAAGACCGATGGCGTTGCGGGTGAACGGCATGATCCGGCGACGCCGAATTGCCTGCATTGTGGACAACGGTTGTCGGAGTGAGCAGACGATGATTGCATCGTTCTGTAGGAGCGGTGGGGGCGCCTAGCCTTGCCGGCGATAGCGGCAGTGAGCCCCGAGGCATCGACTCGTTACCAGTGACCGCAAGAGAAACTAAGAGATCAACGCGTATCTCTAAATTCCTCTTCGCGGACATTTCAGAAAACCAGGACTACCTGCTCAGATCACAATATCGTACGTACGAATATTTTGGCGCAAAGCTGATAAAAAGGAGAAGGCATTCTCTACTTGCCCCCCCTGAAAACCAAGATAATAGTTATTGGGAGTCAAAACCGTACCGGATCCACGCTTATTATCGGGATGCAAGCAATATGGAATCGAAAGAAGGCCGCAATCAAACGCAGAAAGAATAGCTTCCGATATATTAGAATCAAGCACCAATGTTCCTGAAATTAATTTAGTGGCTTTATCCAATATCCGATTATGTTCATCATAATCAAAAGGCACTTCCGACAAGACGCCCCCTGTCCGGAGACAGTACTCGGCGTACTCCAAAGCCGCGATGTTCTCCTCAATACGTGGAATCCGCCGCGATTCTACCGGAGTCTTGACGATAACCCGATGAACGCCAGCGGCGCGGACAACTGAAAGTGCATCTTGCATGATACGACAGAACCCCCCGATTGTACGAGGAAAGAATCCCATAAATACATAGGCAACGAAATGGTAGCTACCTGGCGTGAAACGCTCCCCAACAAGCTTCTTCAATGCTGATAACGCGGCCAGATCCTGCATAGGAGAAATTCCTTGCGCATAGGAGAACGACAGAGTCGAAATTCCATGCTCACGCAGGAACAAGCCCTCGAGAACGTTGAGAGCCACCAAAACAGCGGGATCACACATTTGTCCCATCATGCAGCCTGCAAAGCTCTCAATGTGGCTGTGCTCTACACCTTGCGACAGTACCTCACAGGCGCTCCTCCAGTGAGAGAATGCATCACGCAAAGGAGTGCGGCTATACGGTAGACAATAGGAGACTGGCCCTCCTTCGGTGGCGGCCAAGCCCACTTCGGTCATTCTCCGGAAAATGTGAACAGGATCCGGAGAACCATGGCGGATCTGGACAGGAACATTGTAAATATCACGAATACGACCCAGCATCTCCCGCGTCTCTGCAACAGGATGGTTGACGATGGGATAGCCATTGAGCATCGCGCCGTTGTCGATCGCCCGTTGCGCTGCGTCCAAGTCATTCACTCGGGTGAATGCATCCAGCGTGATGGTGCAAACAGTGTTGGCATGACTGCCGGCAGTGGCCTTCAATCCTGCCTGCATCCGGCTACGGGAACTGAAGCCCATACGTGGCTGGAGCACTGGGCCACTCAAGGCATAGCGGTCGAGTACATACGCGTTAAAATCATGCATTCTTAAAGAACTCCACTGGCCTGAATGCCTCATACCTTATGATCAACTGCTCAGAGGATCAGATCCTAATATTGGGAACTCCACTACGACCGCCTTCCACGGTCTCCATAACAAGCGCCTGAAAGTAGTCGAAACTATTCTTCACACTGTCATCAAAAACCCCGTCAAAACCAGCTTCCTTGAGTGCTTCGCTATGCCGCGCAATGGTCAAGGGATCATTTTCAGTACAGATTTTTCCACCAACACACAGCAGCCCATGAAACTTTGCGTCCCCGCGAACCCGGCGAGCAATTTCAATCCCTTCTATATAACCATGACCGTTGACAGTACTCACAACGACCATTTCACAGGGGTTGGACTTCAGCCAGTTAACAACATCACCCACGGGGGTGTTAGGTCCCATATTCTCTATCTGATACCCCCACTCACCCAATAGAAAATCCATAAATACCAGGTTCCAGCTATGAGAATCCGATGGAACAGTAATTAAAAGAACAGACTTCCTGCGACTCATATCTCACCCCATTAGACCGAAGTAGCTTTTTCATAGTACGGACGGGCCCTCTGGAAATTTCTGAAATTTCTTGTAACAGAAGCTCCATACCCCCAGTAGCCCACATAATTGCTCGGAAATGGCTTAGATCCATCGAGCATGTCACGCTCGCGCGCCGTTATATAGTTCGGCCAATCCGTTGACCTCGGGCGCCGGTGATGAAAGTCATGGCATGGAGTATCGCCAACCATGATGAATATCCGCACGAAGAGGTGAACAGTAAGCATCTTCAGGAGCCATAACGAAATCCAGACAACCCGTTTGATTAGTCCCGCATCTTCCTTTATGTAAAGAGCTTCCCCGATAAAGACCCCGGTCGTACTCTCACAGATGAATTCGACACCCCGCTTCTCGAGTACTTCCACACTAGGCCAAGTATGCTCGGCAGCTAGCCGAAATGTAGAGCTGATGTGGTATCCCATAAAGACTGGAAGTACCCAGGCAATAATAAAGACATCAAACTGCCCTAGAAATAGAGCGATCACTGATGCTATCGACCAGCAGCTCAGCGTCAACGCAGCTATTCTTTTGTTTGGTGCAGTTGCTGTAGACTTCACGCGCCCCCAGGAAGATCGGAGAATCGCCAACGGCGACAGCGCTGTCGTAACCAGTTTCGCCCACATAACGAAAACACTGTCAGACGGTTTTAATCCGACCGTCCCCTGCAAGTACGAAAGCGTATCATCCTTATCCGTTAACAACGACTTGGAACTGTGATGAAGCAAATGTTCTTTCTTATATACTTCGAACGGCTTCAACATAAGGAAGCCCGAGATTAAATTCCCTACAAGTGCATTCAGCTTCTTATTGGTAAATACCATGTCGTGGGCGCAATTGTGGCATATCATGACTTGAAACTGCTTTATCCCCCCTGAAGCGAGAATAAACCCCAAAGCCCACATCACCGCATTGGCTTTTATGTAACCCGACGCCAACAGCATCACGCCCAATGAAATAAAACCGACTGAAACAGCAACGTGGAACATCGGAGTCAATTTGCGCACATTCCCCAGGTCTTCCGCCAATGGCTTGGCCGTGAGCCAGCTTAAGAACGGCTGAAAATATTTAGGAAGCACTCGCATTGTTTCTCTCGGCATATCCCACCCCCAATTAAATTCCTTTCATGGGAAAACGATACGCCGCAATTGATACTGGTTTATATTGATTTTTATGGGGATCGATTTTTCATTTTTGGAATGCCATGCTCCTCATGAATGTGTATAAATATCTTGATTGACACAGACGTTTGGCAATCTGGGAAAATGATACCGTAACGACCAACAGCAACGAGCAACGCTATTGCTGGTAACATGAAACTCACACCCCCCAGCTGCACTCGGCCTGCCCGGCCGGGCATCGGTCTGCGGTACGCGCCCAGGCAAGGACATTGCTACCACCAAAATGCATACGCCAAGCTAAGAGATGAGGACAGAAGCAAGTGAACTGGGATGATCTAAGGATATTCATTTCCGTTGCAAAGACCAGTAATGTCACTGACGCAGGACATTCTCTAAAGGTTTCCGCTTCCACAGTGGCGCGTAAGATTGCTGCACTGGAAGAGTCATTAGGAATAAGCTTATTTCTGAAAAAAACCAACGGTTACTTTCTCACTGAGGCAGGAAAGAATCTTTTGCCATTGGCACTTGAAACCGAAGAACGATTTAAACTTATTGAACGACAGATATCGCACCCAAACGAGGGTGCCGCAGGCCGCGTCCGGATCGACTGCCCGGAGATCATGGGAACCCACTTCATAATCCCCACGCTATCAAAGGTACGCGAACAGTACCCCGACATCAGCTTCGATGTAATTAATTCCGCTATATCGTCAAAACTGACGCAAAGTCACAGCGATATCATCATCCGTCTGCGCAGACCGGAAAATGGCAATTTCACGATGCGCCGCCTTGGACAACTCACTCAGTGCCTTTTCTGTTCAGAACGATATGCAATCAAGTACGGCATACCAACTGAACCATCCGAGTTGATCCACCATCACCTCATCGGCTGGACAGAAGAGATGGCGCACATGCCGCTTGCACAGTGGCTAAACGAGATTAGTCGCGGTCAAAAAATCTGGATGAGACTTCACAATCTAAACGCGCAGATCAAAGCCGTTGAAGCCGATCTTGGCATAGCGGTACTTCCAGCTTACATTGGGCAAAAAATGGGGCTACGCCATCTTTTTCCCGATATACCTTCGCACCGTTCCGATATTTGGCTTCTGCGAAACCAAGCAAGTCAGGATCTCAGGCGTGTCACCGTTGTGGTAGATTATCTGATCCAGTTATTTGAGACTTCGCGCACCGACATACAATGACAGGTTCCTCTCCAGAGTATTACTGGGATCCTGGAATCAGGATAAGAGAACCCCGAACTTTCCTTGCTTGAAGAAGGTGATGTGCCTGAGCAGCTTCCACGAGAGGCATTCTCGTTACCTGCAGAGGAGGAATTTCACCGCTGGCAAGGGCGGTCATCACCCGAATCGAAGCATTTGTGAGCTCGGCCTTCGTACCGATGTAGTGCTTTAAGGTTGGTCGAGTCACATGCAATGAGCCCAGTTGCCCGAGCCGTGACAGATTGAATCCTGTCACATCCCCTGATGAATTTCCAAATAATACCAGCCGACCTTGCTGTCGCAGGCAAGCAAGTGATAACTCGATTGTTGCATTTCCGATAGAGTCGAAAACCACATCAACGCCTTTCCCTTGCGTCAATTCTCTAATCGCCAGAACGGTGGAAGGATCTGCAGCATCAAAAGCCGCGACGCAACCCGCGTCCAAGGCTTGAGCTCTTTTGGCAGGCGTCGAAGCAAGGCCAATGACACGGGCGCCCCTGGCGGCGAGCCAACCGGTAGCGATACTCCCTACTCCCCCTGCTGCTGCGTGCCAAACAATCCAATCACCAGGCCCCAGCGGGACGCAGCGAAAGGTAAGATATTCAGCAGCAATTCCCTTAAACATTGCAGCAGCCGCTAGATCTGTCGATAAGTCATCGGCCAGTTTGATCGCACGAGCAGCCGGAAGAATTGCATGAGAAGCGTAGCTCCCAGTAGAAGAATCCACAAAGGCAACCCGATCGCCTACAGAAAACTCGGTTACAGCTCGCCCACATGACACTATGTAACCTGCGCCCTCGAAGCCGATGCTTTTGGGGAATGTCAGACTATCGTTCAACGCGCCAGAGCGCCGGTAGAGATCGATGAAGTTTACTCCTGCAGCTTCAATCGCAACGGCGATCTCTTCCGAGCCAGGCGGCTGCAAATTATAGGTACTGAGCTTTAGCACCTCAGGCCCGCCAGGAGCTGTGCATATAACTCCATATGCTTTGATCATGCTCCCTCCTTTACAAAGAGTCAGTTCTGATAAATATCCAGACTGCCACTGCAATAAGCATTAGCCCAAATACAGCGTTTTGCGCCCTCAGCAGCTCTGGACGCGCACTCAACAATTTCTGAATAGTCGCCCCCAATGAAACCCAGATAAGGTGCGCAATAAAATTCAATGAAATCAATGCAAAGCTGAGCGCAAGAACTACGCTGCTACTTGTCTTTCCAGTTGGAATGAATGTCGAAAACATAACAAGCAGCATCACCAACCCCTGCACATTCCCAAGCTGTACCATGACCCCATCCCGGAACTGCAAATCCAGATTTTCGTTATTCGTGGATATCATTGGGCGCAATAGCAACCGCATACCCAGCCACATGATGTAAATACTGCCAGCAACCCGAAGTCCCCACACAAGTGCGGGCTCACTCATTAATGTGTGATACAAGCCCAGGCCAACCAGCATCGAAATAACAAAATAGGCAATGTCCAGGCCTGCAATGAATAGTACCGAGCGCCGGACACCACTCTGCGCACCCGAGGTCGCCACCATCAGGTTGCCTGGACCTGCACTCATGGCTAATGGAATCATAGTGGTCAACCATAACGGCCAATTGATTTCTAGAAGCACTTTCGCTCGCCTTTTGTTATTGGCACAGGGAATCTAGGCCTATTGTAATTCTTGCGCCACATCAAAGTTATCTCCAATTTTGGAAAACGCCCCCCCATAACTGGAGATCCGAGCATGTGAGCAATCAAGAGAACGGCAATGGTCACGGTTCCGTCAGGCACCAATTAAATGGGTTACAAGATATCGCCTTGTTTGCATACGATGTTGGTCATCCCTACCTATGCGTATATCGACTCCTCAACAGGCAATGAAAAGTAATGCCGTCAGTACGCTTTCATTCGTATATCTGGCCTGTTTTTGGCACATCTAGAAACGTTGGCGAGACAGCCAGTGCAATACCGATGGCGATCCCGCAAAAACAGGCGAAAAGAGCTTGGACTCCCACACGAGCCTGTTTTTAACGCAACGATGACAACGCAGATAATTTTTAGAGGTGCCTTGGTGGGCTTATCCGCTGGCCATTCTGTCGTCCGTATAGCAGGGCCAAGCACTCACTGGATCATGATTGTTATTGGCCTTGCGCCACTCAGCAATGAGCAAAGACAGTTGCTACGTGCTTGGCATCGCGACAGGATTCAGCGAAGAACAACAAGGTGCTGTGCAATGACTCCGGATGACTACAACCGCTCACGCAAACACGTCGACTTTCTCGAGTCCCTGCTCGCGGTACTGGTCATCGCACTATTCGTGCTGGCCATGTTCCGGCCCGATGGCGAGTTGTTGATTGCGTTGGCAGTGGTCATTGCTGGCGTGCTGCTGAACCTCTATCGCCAGCATCGAACGTTGTCGCGTTACGCCTGCCCTGGCTGTGGTGAGTCGCCCCATAGCAAGGCCGATGGCGTTGCGGGTGATCGGCATGATCCGGCGACGCCGAATTGTCTGCATTGTGGCCAGCGGTTGTCGGAGTGAGCAGGCGATGGATGCACCGTTCTGTAGGAACGGCGGGGGCGCCTAGCCTTGCCGGCGATAGCGGTGGCGAGGCCCACGCAGGAGTAGCGGGCAAAATCGTATCGCCGGCAAGCCGGCTCCTACAGGTTAGCGGTGCAGTGTGTAGGAGCGCGGCCCGGCGCAGGGGCTTTTGTCCCATTCGGCACTGAACAGGCTTAGCGATACGCCCTTGCCAGGAATGGCGACAAAACCGAGAGGTGCACTACGTTCGCCATCGCGGGCGATGTAGGTGAAGGTGCCGCAGGTACCGTGATGATTACTGAGGATCAGCGATTCAGGGTCGGCGCCCGCGCCTCGCACATAGTCTTTCATCATCTCTACCGAGATCGGGTTCGGCGGCGCGCCGGTAAGGTGCCAACGGCTACCACCGAACAGCAGAATGCAACCCAGTATGGCCAGGCCCCAAACCGCCAGCCGTTTGAAACGCTTTGCGGTTTTCTGCATTTCCAGCACATCGCGATAATCCATCCCTTTCCCGCCCGGCTCTCCGGATCGACAACGATCCTACCCACTCGACATTAACCGGGCTGCCAAGCAGGCCACGATTCAGCGACCTGCATCGCCCTGCTGCGTCAGGAATGCGGCCACTGCATCCGCGGCCGACTCCAGGTGCTGCTCATGGCTGTACCCGGAGACCTTCAGCGGTTTGAGGTCGTGATCCCCCGCGGTCAGCCAACACAGTTCAATGGCGCGCGATAGCTGATAGCTCGCCACGCTATGGCGGTCGCCCATGGCATCGCGCTCGCCCTGGACGATCAGGGTCGGCGTCTTGAGGTCGGCCAGGTGGGCGGTGCGTGGTTTGTCGGCCTTGCCGATGGCGTGGAAGGGGTAGCCCAGGCAGATCAGGCCATCAGCACCCAGCTCGTCGGCCAGCAGGCTGGCCATGCGACCGCCCATGGACTTGCCGCCGATGGCCAGCGGCCCAGTGACCTGTTGTCGCACGGCGGCATGCACCTCGCGCCAACGTTCGAGCAGTTTCGCCTGGGGATTGGGTGGGCGTTTCTTGCCGTCCTGCCGGCGCGCGGCCATGTAGTCGAACTCGAAGCGCACCACCGTCAGCCCACGGGCGGCGAGCTTGCCTGCCATCAGGTTCATGAAATCGCTGTCCATCGGCGCACCCGCGCCATGGGCGAGGATCAGTATGGCCAGGCTCTCACCCGCAGGCCGATCCCATAGCAGCCCCGCCTCCTCGCGCCCCTGCGCGCATTGACCAGCGTCAATACCGCCCTTGTGCCCATTGCTCATGCTTGCCTCGCTCATAAAAGCCCTTCAATAACGTGCGGATATGCCAATCCGCGCGGGGCTGCTTCGAAAGATCTGCCCATAACCGTGGATGGAAACCCAGACATGAACACAACAACCAGTTCCGCCTATAACTACAAGGTGGTTCGCCAATTCGCCATCATGACGGTGGTGTGGGGCATAGTCGGGATGGGGCTCGGCGTGCTTATCGCAGCGCAGCTCGCCTGGCCGTGGCTCAACTTCGATCTGCCCTGGACGAGCTTCGGTCGCCTGCGACCACTGCACACCAACGCGGTGATCTTCGCCTTCGGTGGCTGCGCCCTGTTCGCCACCAGCTACTATGCCGTACAGCGCACCTCACAGGCCACGCTGTTCGCGCCCAGGCTGGCGGCCTTCACCTTCTGGGGCTGGCAACTGGTAATCCTGCTGGCGGCCATCAGCCTGCCGCTGGGCTACACCAGTTCCAAGGAATACGCCGAGCTGGAATGGCCGATCGACATCCTGATCACCATCGTCTGGGTCAGCTACGCGATCGTGTTCTTCGGCACCATCTTCAAGCGCAACGTCAGCCATATCTATGTCGGCAACTGGTTCTTCGGTGCCTTCATCCTCACCGTGGCCTTGCTGCATGTGGTCAACAATCTGGAAGTGCCGGTCACGCTGACCAAGTCCTACTCGCTGTATGCCGGCGCCACCGATGCGATGATCCAGTGGTGGTACGGCCACAACGCGGTGGGCTTCTTCCTCACCGCCGGCTTCCTGGGGATGATGTATTACTTCGTGCCCAAGCAGGCCGGGCGCCCGGTGTACTCCTATCGCCTGTCCATCGTGCACTTCTGGGCATTGATCACCCTGTACATCTGGGCCGGCCCGCACCACCTGCACTACACCGCGCTGCCGGACTGGGCACAGTCGCTCGGCATGGTGATGTCCCTGGTGCTGCTGGCACCGAGCTGGGGCGGCATGATCAACGGCATGATGACCCTGTCGGGCGCCTGGCATAAGTTGCGCACCGACCCGATCCTGCGCTTCCTGGTGGTCGCCCTGGCGTTCTACGGCATGTCGACCTTCGAAGGCCCGATGATGGCCATCAAGACCGTCAACGCCCTCTCCCACTACACCGACTGGACTATCGGCCACGTGCACGCCGGCGCCCTCGGCTGGGTGGCGATGATCTCCATCGGCTCGCTGTACCACATGATTCCCAAGGTGTTCGGCCGCGAGCAGATGCACAGCCTGGGCCTGATCAACGTGCATTTCTGGCTCGCCACCATCGGCACCGTGCTGTACATCGCCTCGATGTGGGTCAACGGCATCGCCCAGGGCCTGATGTGGCGTGCAGTCAACAGCGACGGCACCCTCACCTACTCCTTCGTCGAAGCTTTGGAGGCCAGCCATCCCGGCTTCGTGGTACGGGTGATCGGCGGTGCGATCTTCTTCGCCGGCATGCTGCTGATGGCCTGGAACACCTGGCAGACCGTGCGCGCCAGCAAGCCAGACGAGCTGGAAGCGGCTGCGCAGTTCTCGGTAGGAGGTGCCCACTGATGAAACACGAAATCATCGAAAAGAACGTCGGCCTGATGGCTCTGTTGATGGTGTTCGCCGTCAGCATCGGCGGCCTGACGCAGATCGTCCCGCTGTTCTTCCAGGATGTGGTCAACGAGCCGGTGGCCGGCATGCAGCCCTATACAGCGCTGCAGCTCGAAGGCCGAGACGTGTACATCAAGGAAGGCTGCGTCGGCTGCCATTCGCAGATGATCCGCCCGTTCCGCGCCGAGACCGAGCGCTACGGTCACTACTCGGTGGCGGGCGAAAGCGTCTGGGATCACCCCTTCCTGTGGGGCTCCAAGCGCACCGGCCCGGACTTGGCACGAGTCGGCGGCCGCTACTCGGACGAGTGGCACCGTGCGCACCTGTACAACCCGCGCAACCTGGTGCCGGAGTCGAAGATGCCGTCCTACCCCTGGCTGGTGGAGAACACCCTCGACGGCAAGGACACCGCCGCCAAGCTGAAGGCCATGCGCTTCCTCGGCGTGCCCTACAGCGACGAGGACATCGCCGGCGCCGCGGCTGCGGTGAAGGGCAAGACCGAGATGGACGCCCTGGTCGCCTACCTGCAAGTGCTCGGCACTGCCTTGAAGAACAAGAGGTGATTCCATGCTTTTCGACCTGATCGACATCGGCATGCTGCGTGGCATCGGTACCGTACTGGTGCTGGTCGCCTTCACCTGCGTGACGCTGTGGGCCTACAGCGGCAAACGCGCCAAGGCCTTCGACGATGCGGCCAACCTGCCCTTCGCCGATGAACCCAACAGGCCGTTGAAAAACGTAGACGAGGCCGCCGGCGCGAGGCAAAAGCAGGCGAAAAAGCGGAGTGTACGAGTAGTACATGAGCATTTTGAGCCTGCTTTTAACGACGCGACGGCAACGCAGGTAGTTTTTCAACAGCCTGTTCAATCTGCAGCATCGAGGACTGACACCCCATGAGCACCTTCTGGAGCTGGTACATCACGCTGTTGACGGTTGGCAGCCTGGTCGCATTGTTCTGGCTACTGTTCGCCACCCGCAAAGGGGAACGCAAGAACACCACGGATCAGACCATGGGGCATGCCTTCGACGGCATCGAGGAATACGACAATCCCCTGCCGCGCTGGTGGTTCATGCTGTTTCTCGGCACGCTGATCTTCGCAGCCGGTTACCTGGCACTGTACCCGGGCCTGGGCAACTTCAAGGGCCTGCTGCCGGGCTATGAAGATGGCTGGACGCAAGTCGCCCAGTGGGAGCGCGAAGTGAGCAAGGCCGATGCCCAGTACGGGCCGATCTTCGCCAAGTATTCGGCCATGTCCCTGGAGCAGGTGGCGCAGGATGAACAGGCGCTGAAGATGGGCGGCCGACTGTTCGCTACCTATTGCTCGATCTGCCATGGCTCGGACGCCAAGGGTGCGGTGGGTTTTCCCAACCTGACGGATCAACACTGGCGCTGGGGCGGCGACGCCGAGACCATCAAGACCACCATCCTCAATGGCCGCATCGGCACCATGCCGGCCTGGGGTGAAGTGCTCGGCGATGACGGCGTGCGCAACGTCGCTGCCTACGTGCGTAACGGCCTGGCCAGGCTACCGTTACCGGAAGGCAGCAATGCCGACCTGGAAAAGGGCAAGCAGTTATACGACAGCACCTGCGTCGCCTGCCATGGCCAGACCGGCAGCGGTATGGTGCTGCTCGGCGCACCGAACCTGACTCACCCAGGCGGCTGGATCTACGGGTCGAGCCTGGCGCAGTTGCAGCAGACCATCCGCTACGGCCGTAACGGTCAGATGCCGGCCCAGGAGCAATACCTGGGCAACGACAAGGTGCATCTGCTGGCTGCCTACGTGCTGAGCCTGAGCCACAATCAGGCTGCTGGTGAGATGAACGCCGAATAAGCCGTAGCGGGTGTTGAGCGAAGCGATATCCAGGAAGCCGGTACCCGGGTTTCGCTTCACTTTACCCAGGCTACAAAAGCCAGTCGCCCGTCCGTAGCCTGGTGCTGAGCGCAGCGATGCCCAGGGAGCGATTCCCGAACCATCACTTCACTCGCTCCTGACCACTCGCGCTGCCAAAACCCCGGTCAAATGGTCGCAGTCACTCTGCTGCCTACCGCGAGCAAATCACCCCTCCTGTCCGCCATCCGGCATCCGAAGCGCCCTCTCCCGGCAGAAAGCGCGCGACAGAAAGCTTGCACCACATTTCCCACGCATTGCACCGCCTGAGCCCGTCGGGGATACTCGCGCCGCCTGAAACGCCCATCGCCGCAACAGCAGCACCCAAGCCCAGCGTGGAACCCAGCATGAGCACAGCAAGCAGTCCGGCTGCGTACAACTACAAGGTCGTCCGCCAGTTCGCCGTGATGACGGTGGTCTGGGGTGTATTCGGCATGGCGCTCGGCGTGTTCATCGCCGCGCAGCTGGTATGGCCGCAGTTGAATCTGGACATGGAATGGACGAGCTTCGGTCGCCTGCGCCCCCTGCACACCAACGCGGTTATCTTCGCCTTTGGCGGCTGCGCGCTGTTCGCCACCAGCTATTACGTGGTGCAGCGCACCTGCCAGGTTCGGCTGATGTCCGACCGCCTGGCGGCCTTCACCTTCTGGGGCTGGCAGGCGGTGATCGTCGCGGCGGTGATCAGCCTGCCGCTGGGCTACACCAGCAGCAAGGAATACGCCGAGCTGGAATGGCCGATCGACATCCTCCTGGGCATCGTCTGGGTCGTCTACACGGTGGTGTTCTTCGGCACCATCGCCAAGCGCAGGACACGGCACATCTACGTCGCCAACTGGTTTTATGGGGCTTTCATCCTGGTCACCCTGATGCTGCACGTGGTCAACAGCGCTGCGGTGCCGGTCAGCCTGTTCAAGTCGTACTCGGCGTATGCCGGCGCCACCGATGCGATGATCCAGTGGTGGTACGGCCACAACGCCGTGGGCTTCTTCCTCACCACCGGCTTTCTGGGAATGATGTATTACTTCGTGCCCAAGCAGGCGGCGCGACCGATCTACTCCTATCGCCTGTCCATCGTGCACTTCTGGGCACTGATCACCTTGTACATCTGGGCCGGCCCGCACCACCTGCACTACACCGCCTTGCCGGACTGGGCCCAGAGCCTGGGCATGGTGATGTCGATCATCCTGCTGGCGCCGAGCTGGGGCGGCATGATCAACGGCATGATGACCCTCTCCGGCGCCTGGCATAAGCTGCGCACCGACCCGATCCTGCGCTTTCTGGTGGTCGCCCTGGCGTTCTACGGCATGTCGACCTTCGAGGGGCCGATGATGGCCATCAAGACGGTCAACGCCCTCTCCCACTACACCGACTGGACCATTGGCCACGTGCATGCCGGCGCCCTCGGCTGGGTGGCGATGATCACCATCGGCTCGCTGTATCACCTGATTCCCAAGGTGTTCGGTCGCGAACGGATGCACAGCCTGGCGGCGATCCATGTGCACTTCTGGCTGGCGACCGTCGGCACCGTGCTGTACATCGTCGCCATGTGGGTCAACGGCATCACCCAGGGCCTGATGTGGCGAGCCGTGAATGAGGACGGCACGCTCACCTACTCCTTCGTCGAGTCCCTGGAGGCCAGCCACTACGGCTACGTGGTACGCATGATCGGCGGGGCGATCTTCTTCAGCGGCATGCTGCTGATGGCCTGGAACACCTGGCGCACCATCCGTGCTGCCCAACCGGCGCAGTACGAGGCCGCCGCGCGGATTCCCGTTGCCCACTCCGGGAGTGCGAACGGATGAAACACGACATCATCGAAAAGAACCTCGGCCTGATGACCCTGCTGATGGTCATCGCAGTGAGCATCGGCGGCCTGACCCAGATCGTCCCGCTGTTCTTCCAGGACGTGGTCAACGAACCCGTCGCCGGCATGCAGCCCTATACCGCGCTGCAGCTCGAAGGCCGCGACGTGTACATCAAGGAAGGCTGCGTCGGCTGCCATTCGCAGATGATCCGCCCGTTCCGCGCCGAAACCGAACGTTATGGTCATTACTCGGTGGCGGGCGAAAGCGTCTGGGATCATCCCTTCCTGTGGGGTTCCAAGCGCACCGGGCCAGACTTGGCACGAGTCGGCGGCCGTTACCCGGACGAGTGGCACCGCATGCACCTGATCAACCCGCGCAACCTGGTTCCGGAATCGAAGATGCCGGCCTATCCCTGGCTCGAAAAGAAAACCCTGGATGGCACGCTGACCGCCGAGAAGATGAAGGTGATGCGCGGCTTCGGCATTCCCTACAGCGATGAAGACATCGCCAAGGCCAGGGAAGCGGTCGAGGGCAGGAGCGAGCTGGACGCCCTGGTCGCTTACCTGCAGGTGCTCGGCACCGCCATCCAGAACAAGCGGTGACCCATGCCTGCCTTTCTGAGCGACATCGGCACCATCCGCGGCATCGGCACCGCAGTGGTATTCATCGCCTTCGTCGCGGTGGTGCTCTGGGCTTACAGCAGCAAGCGTAAATCGGGCTTCGACGAGGCGGCCAACCTGCCTTTCGCCGACGAGCCGAAAGCTGCCGACAAAGGCGAGAACGACGCTGCCGGGAGCGACAAGCCATGAGCACCTTCTGGAGCCTGTACGTCGCGCTGCCCACCCTCGGTACGCTATTGGCCCTGACCTGGCTGATCTTCGCCACCCGCAAGGGCCAGCGCCCCGACAACACGGATCAGACCGTCGGCCACAGCTTCGATGGCATCGAGGAATACGACAACCCGTTGCCACGCTGGTGGTTCCTGCTGTTCGTCGGCACGCTGGTATTCGCCGTCGGCTACCTGCTGCTCTACCCCGGCCTGGGTAACTTCAAGGGGCTGCTGCCGGGCTACGACGACGGCTGGACGCAAGTCGCCCAATGGGAGCGCGAGATGGCCGTCGCCGATGCGCGCTACGGCCCGCTGTTCGCCAAGTACGCCGCCATGCCCATCGCCGAAGTGGCCAAGGACGAACAGGCGCTGAAAATCGGCGGCCGCCTGTTCGCCAACACCTGCTCGGTGTGCCACGGCTCCGACGCCAAGGGCGCCTTCGGCTTTCCCAACCTGACCGATGACGACTGGCTGTACGGCGGCGACCCGGACACCATCAAGACCTCCATCATGCAGGGCCGCCAGGGCGTGATGCCTGGTTGGCAGCAGATTCTTGGCGATGACGGCGTGCGCGACGTCACGGCTTACGTGCGCAGCCTTTCCGGCCTGGAGAATCCTGCGGATATCGCCGTGGATCCGGACAAGGGCAAGCAGCTGTACGCCACCAGTTGCGCCATGTGCCACGGGCCCGAGGGCAAAGGCATGCAGGTGCTCGGCGCGCCCAACCTGACCGACCAGGTCTGGCTGTATGGTTCCAGCTTCGCCCAGGTGCAGCAGACCATCCGCCATGGCCGCAGCGGCCAGATGCCGGCGCAAAAGGACTTTCTCGGCAACGACAAGGTGCACCTGCTGGCCGCTTACGTGTACAGCCTGTCGCAACGTGAGAAAGAACCGGCGGTGGAGCGAACCCAGGAGAACGAGTGAGTGCACTGATCTGGGTCAGGGCGGGGTTTCGATGCTGCGCCTAGGATGGTCACGCCTGATCCCTGCGACGGGTAGCCGCAAGCCCTGCCGGGGCTGGAGGCGTACCATCGGCGCAGCGAACGATCACGACCGGCAAGTATCGGTCGCGACATGCCCGACCAACCGTTGCGGTAGCCATCGATGAGCCAACAGATCCCCGTCAAGAACGTCACGCCCGCTGCCGCCGGCGAGACCATCGACCTCTATGCCAGTCGCGAGAAAATCCACACCCGCGCCTTCAGTGGTTTCTACCGCAATCTGCGCCGGGTCGGCGGCGCCCTGTTGCTCACCCTTTACTTCGGCACCGTGTGGCTGAACTGGAACGGCCACCAGGCAGTGTGGTGGAACCTGCCGGAGCGCAAGTTCCACATCTTCGGCGCCACCTACTGGCCCCAGGATTTCGTACTGCTCTCGGCGCTGCTGATCATCGCCGCCTTCGGGCTGTTCTTCATCACCGTGTTCGCCGGCCGCGTGTGGTGCGGCTACACCTGTCCGCAGAGCGTATTCACGTGGATTTTCATGTGGGCGGAAAAGGTCACCGAGGGCGACCGTAACCAGCGCATGAAGCTCGAAAGAGCCCCCATGAGCACCGGCAAATTTCTCCGCCGCTTCGCCAAACACGGCATCTGGTTAGGCGTTTCACTGGCCACTGCACTGACCTTCGTGGGCTACTTCTCGCCGATCCGCGAGCTGCTCGGCGAACTGGTCACCTTCGAGGCCAGCGGCTGGGCGCTGTTCTGGATCGGCTTCTTCACCCTGGCCACCTACGGCAACGCCGGCTGGCTGCGCGAGCAGGTGTGCATTCACATGTGCCCTTACGCACGTTTCCAGAGTGTGATGTTCGACCAGGACACCCTGATCGTTTCCTACGACCCCCGCCGTGGCGAAGCCCGCGGGCCGCGCAAGAAAAGCGCCGATCACAAGGCCCAGGGCCTGGGCGACTGCATCGACTGCACCCTGTGCGTGCAGGTCTGCCCCACCGGCATCGACATCCGCGATGGCCTGCAGATCGAATGCATCGGCTGCGCCGCGTGCATCGATGCCTGCGACAGCATCATGGACAAGATGAATTACCCACGCGGGCTGATCAGCTACACCACCGAGCACAACCTTTCCGGGCAGAAGACCCAACTGCTGCGCCCACGCCTGATCGGCTATACCATTGCGCTGCTGGCCATGTTCGCGTTGTTCGGCTGGGCGCTGAACAACCGCCCCCTGGTCGAACTGGACGTGCTCAAGGATCGGGTACTCTACCGGGAAAACGAGCTGGGTCGGATCGAGAACGTCTACACCCTGAAGATCATGAACAAGGCGCAACAGGACATCGTCTACCGCATCGAGGCCGACGGCCTGGACGGCCTGCTCTACGAAGGCCGCCGCGAAGTCCGCGCGCTGGCTGGCGAAGTGCTGGCGATCCCGGTGGAACTGTCCATCGACGCCGAAAAACTGCCGTCCAGCACCAACGAAATCACCTTCCGCATCCGCGCCACGGATGACGAGAGCATCCACAACGACGCCAGCAGCCGATTCATCGGCCCCAGCGTCCGCTGACAGAACAGGCCCCGCCATGACCGAAGATGTCCAACCCGCTCCCTGGTACAAGCAGTTCTGGCCGTGGTTCCTGATCGCCCTGCTCGGCTACTCGGTGATCCAGGGGCTGACCCTGTTGACCGTCGCCACGCGCAATCCGCCGGGGCTGATCTCCGACGATTATTACGACGTCGGCAAGGGCATCAACCAGTCGCTGGAACGCGAGAACCTGGCCGTGCGCCTGCAACTGCGCGCCACCCTCGACCTCGATGACGAGCGCGGCATCGCCGAATTGCAGCTGCATGGCAACAGCGCCCCGCAACAACTGGTGCTCAACCTGGTGTCGCCGACCCAGCCTGAGCGCGACCGCCGCGTAGTGCTGCAGCATCAGGGCGAAGGCCTGTATCGCGGCAACCTGCAGGACAGCGTGCAAGGCCGGCGTTTCGTCGAGCTGATCGGCCAGGAAGGCGGTCAGGACTGGCGCCTGTTCGAGGAGGAAACCCTGCAATCCGGCCAGAGCATCCAGCTCGGGGATGAACACTGATCGACGCCTCAGCCTCCGGGACGGCGCCACTCGTTCACGCCAGCCCAACGCCCTGCTACCACTGCGGCCTGCCAGTATCCGCTGGCACGCGTTTCGCGGCCGTGGTGCTGGGGCAATCTCGTGAAATGTGCTGCCCCGGCTGCCAGGCGGTGGCCGAAACCATCGTGCAGAACGGCCTGGAGCATTACTACAGCCACCGCAGCGAGGCCGCCAACAATCCGCAGCAATTGCCCCAGTCCCTGCCAGATGAGCTGGCGCTGTACGACCGCAGTGACGTGCAACAGCCCTTCGTCGAACACCACGGCGAACTGAGCGAAACCAGCCTGCTCATCGAAGGCATCAGTTGCGCAGCCTGTGGCTGGCTGATCGAGAAACACCTGCATGCCCTGCCAGGTATCGCCGAAGCGCACCTCAACCTGTCCAATCACCGCCTGCAGGTGCGCTGGGACGCAACCATATTGCCGCTCAGCCAACTGCTCGGCGAAATCCGCCGTATCGGCTACGCCGCCCATCCCTGGCAGGCCGATGCGGCAGCCGAGCAGTTGACCCGCGAAAACCGCCGCGCCATGCGCGAGCTGGGTGTAGCCGGGCTGCTGTGGATGCAGGTGATGATGGCGAGCATGGCCACCTGGCCGGAGTTCAACATCGACCTCAGCCCGGAACTGGACACCATCCTGCGCTGGGTCAGCCTGTTTCTCACCACCCCCATCGTCTTCTATTGTTGCGGCCAGTTCTTCCGGGGCGCCCTGCGTGATCTGCGCACCCGCCATCTGAGCATGGACGTATCGGTGTCGCTGGCCATCGGAGGCGCCTACACGGCAGGCATCTGGTCCACCGTCACCGGCCACGGCGAGTTGTATTTCGATGCCGTGGGCATGTTCGCCCTGTTTCTGCTCAGCGGCCGCTACCTGGAACGCCGTGCCCGCGAACGCACCGCGGCGGCCACCGCGCAACTGGTCAAGCTGCTGCCGGCCTCCTGCCTGCGCCTGGATGAACGAGGCCAGAGCCAGCGCATCCTGCTCAGCGAGTTGCGACTCGGCGACCGGGTACTGGTGCCGCCGGGCGCGCTGTTGCCCGCCGACGGCCGCGTGCAGGAAGGCCATTCCAGCGTCGATGAATCCCTGCTGACCGGCGAGTACCTGCCGCAGCCACGCACGATTGGTGATGGCGTCACTGCCGGCACCCTCAACGTCGAAGGCCCACTGACCGTCGAAGTGCAGGCGCTGGGCGACGCCACCCGGCTGTCGGCCATCGTCCGCCTGCTGGAGCGCGCCCAGAGCGAAAAACCGCGCTTGGCGGAAATCGCCGACCGGGTCGCACAATGGTTCCTGCTGATCGTCCTGGTGGTGGCCGCCATCGTCGGCCTGGTCTGGTGGCAACTCGACCCCTCGCGGGCATTCTGGGTGGTGCTCGCCCTGCTGGTTGCCACCTGCCCCTGCGCCCTCGCCCTGGCCACGCCAACCGCCCTGACCACCGCCACCGGTACCCTGCACAAACAAGGCATGCTGCTGACCCGCGGCCACGTACTGGAAGGTCTGGAGCAGATCGACACACTGATCGTCGACAAGACCGGCACCCTCACCGAAGGTCGCCTGACCCTGCGGGCGATACACCCGCTCGGCGCACTGGATGGCGATGCCTGCCTGGCCCTCGCCGCCACCCTGGAAAGTCAGTCCGAACACCCCATCGCCCGCGCCTTCGGCCATGCTGCAGCCCGTGCCGAGGAACTCGAAAACATCCCCGGCCTGGGACTGCAAGGCGTGGTGAACGGTCGCCGCCTGCGCATCGGCCAGGCCGGGTTCGTCAGCGCGCTCAGCGCCAGCCCGGCACCCGATATTCCGGGGGATCAGGGTCAGTGGTTGCTGCTGGGTGATGAGCACGGCCCACTGGCCTGGTTCGTCCTCGATGACCGCCTGCGTGACGATGCGTCGGAGCTGATCGAGGCCGCTCGGACGCGTGGCTGGCAGATTCTGCTGCTGTCTGGCGACAGTTCGCCGATGGTCGGCGAAGTCGCCACTCAGTTGGGTATCGAGCAGGCCCGCGGCGGCCTGACGCCGGATGCCAAGCTGGCCATCCTTCGTGAGCTCCAGGCCCGGGGGCGGCGCGTGCTGATGCTCGGCGACGGTGTCAACGACGTGCCGGTACTCGCCGGCGCCGATATCAGCGTGGCCATGGGCTCGGCCTCCGACCTGGCCAAGACCAGTGCTGACGCCGTGCTGCTGTCCAACCGCCTGGGTAGCCTGGTCGACGCCCTGCGCCTGGCCCGTCGCACGCGCATCATCATCATCGAGAACCTGGCCTGGGCCGGGCTGTACAATGGCCTGGTGCTGCCCTTCGCCGCCCTGGGCTGGATCACACCGATCTGGGCCGCGCTGGGCATGTCGCTCAGTTCATTGCTGGTGGTGCTCAATGCGCTGCGTCTGGCGAGGTGCTAGCGATGTGGATAGATATGCCGATAGTCGATTCTCGTAAGCTGGGTCACGCTTCATCGAGCCACGCGGAACACCTCTGCCATGCACTCAATTCAGGCTCAGAGAAACGATCATGTCAGCCCTATACATTCTGATTCCCGTCGCGCTGCTGCTGGTCGCCTTCGCCGTGTGGCTGTTCTTCTGGGCGGTGGACAGCGGCCAGTACGACGATCTCGACAGCCCCGCCCACCGCATCCTGTTCGACGACGATGACCCGCGCCACAAGGCCGCCGTGGAACAGGCCAACGAGCCAGACCAGAAACCCCATGACTGACCTGCTGCCACAGCTGCTGTCCGCGCTGATTCTCGGCCTGCTCGGCGGCGGCCACTGCCTGGGCATGTGCGGCGGGCTGATGGGTGCCCTGAGCCTGGCCATCCCGGCCGAACAACGCAATCGACGCCTGCATCTGCTGCTGGCCTACAACGCCGGACGCATCCTCAGCTACGCACTGGCCGGCCTGCTGCTCGGCCTGGCGGGCTGGGCGCTGGCCAGCGGCCCGCTGGCGATCGTGCTGCGCGGGATCGCCGGCTTGCTGTTGATCGCCATGGGGCTTTATCTGGCCGGCTGGTGGAGCGGGCTGACGCGTATCGAAGCGCTCGGGCGTGGCCTGTGGCGGCATCTGCAACCCCTCATCCGGCGCTTCATGCCAGTCATCAGCCCGTCTCGTGCGCTGGTTCTCGGCGGCCTGTGGGGCTGGCTGCCCTGCGGGCTGGTCTACAGCACCCTGCTATGGGCGGCGAGCCAGGGCGACGCCCTGCATAGCGCCGCGCTGATGCTGGCATTCGGCGTCGGAACCCTGCCGGTGCTGTTGGCCACCGGCCTGGCGGCCGAGCGCCTGGGCAGTCTGCTGCGCCAGCGTGGCGTGCGTGTGGCCGGCGGCCTGCTGGTGATGCTCTTCGGTATCTGGACGCTGCCCGGCCCGCACCAGCACTGGCTGATGGGGCACTAGCATCGCGTCACAGATCAGCTGTCAGTCGAACGACTTCTCGTGGATACCGTCTTGACCCCAGACCTGCAAGGGCCGTTCGGAGTCAGAGGGCCCACTTGCTAGGAGCGTCGCCCCAGCGCGAATCGATGGCGGCCTTATCGCAATATCCGGTGTTACGCATGCAGAACCGTAGGGTGGGTTAGCCGCCTGTCACATTGACTGACGGTTTTACTATCTCTGTTGCGGCGTAACCCACCATCGGCGCAACACGCTCTGTCGCCTGTTCACTCATGGCCGGCAGGCACACGCCCAGCGGTAGCGCTGCCGCTGTGCCGCCATGACTCAGATCAAAAAGACCGAACCGGGCGCCGCCTAGACTGCCAGCACTCAACGCTGAAGCGGAACTCACCATGCTCGACGCCATCCAGTGGGATTCCGACCTGATCCGCCGATACGATCAAGCCGGCCCGCGCTACACCTCCTACCCGACCGCCGTACAATTCCATGACGGTGTAAGCTCCTTCGATCTGCTCCATGCCCTGCGCGACAGCCGCCGTGCCCTGCGCCCGCTGTCGCTGTACCTGCACCTGCCGTTCTGCGCCAACATCTGCTACTACTGCGCCTGCAACAAGGTCATCACCAAGGATCGCGGCCGCACCCAGCCTTATCTGCAGGCGCTGGAACGGGAAATGGCGCTGGTCGGCCATCACGTCGACAAACGCCAGCACATCGAACAGCTGCACCTGGGCGGCGGCACTCCGACCTTTCTCAGCCATGACGAATTGCGTCGGCTGATGGACAAGCTGCGCGAACACTTCGCCCTGCTCGACGACGATTCCGGCGACTACAGCATCGAGATCGACCCTCGCGAGGCGGACTGGTCGACCATGGGCCTATTGCGCGAACTGGGCTTCAATCGCGTCAGCCTCGGCGTACAGGATCTCGATCCCAATGTGCAGCGCGCCATCAATCGCCTGCAGAGCCTCGAGGAAACCCGCGCGATCATCGAGGCGGCGCGCACCCTGCAGTTCCGCTCGGTGAACATCGACCTGATCTACGGCCTGCCGCAACAAACGCCGGAAAACTTCGCCCATACCGTGCAGCAGGTGATTGCCCTGCAACCGGATCGCCTGTCGCTGTTCAACTACGCCCACCTGCCGGCACGCTTCATGCCGCAGCGGCGCATCGACAGCCGTCAGTTGCCCAGCGCAGCGAACAAACTGGCCATGCTGCAAGGCAGCATCGAGCAGTTGGCGAGCGCCGGTTACCGCTACATCGGCATGGATCACTTCGCCCTGCCCGACGACGAGCTGGCCAGCGCCCAGGAAGACGGCAGCCTGCAACGCAACTTCCAGGGCTATACCACCCACGGCCATTGCGACCTGATCGGCCTCGGCGTCTCGTCGATCAGCCAGGTCGGCGACCTGTATTGCCAGAACAGTAGCGATCTGGCCACCTATCAGGCCAGCCTAGGCAACCACCAACTGGCAACCCAGCGCGGCCTGCTGTGCAACGACGACGACCGCGTGCGCCGCGCCGTGATCCAGCAACTGATCTGCCACTTTCACCTGGATTTCTCGGCAATCGAGCAGCGCTTCGCCCTGAACTTTCGCAGCTACTTCGCCGACACCTGGCCGGCCTTGCAGCAGATGGATCGCGACGGCCTGATCGAATTGAGAGACGGCGGCATCGAAGTGCTGCCGGCCGGGCGGCTTATGGTGCGTTCGCTGTGCATGCTGTTCGACCGTTACCTGAGCGAACAGAATCTGCAGCGTTTCTCGCGGGTGATCTGATGTGTCTTACATCAAGGAGGCTATTGAGGCGCTTTGCTCGGCACTCAAACCTTCCTCGCGAATCACCTTGACCAACTGTGCGTTGGCGCCGCTGAGCGCCCCACTGAGCGAGCCGACCTCGGTCTGCAACGCCTGGGCACGCATCTGGCGGGTTTCCGCGTCCAGACCCTGCTGGGCCATCAGTGCCTGCAGCTCGGCCATCTTCTCCGCGAGCTGCGCCTTGAGTTCGCGAATCAGCTTGAGCAGTTGCTTGATGGTCGCAGGCAGATCGCTTTCGCCGATATCGCTGTTCTTCTCCGACTCGTTCGAGCGGGCCAGCCCGGCTACGGACAGGCTGACCTTGATCCCGTTTTCACTGGGCTCAGCCGCTGCAGCCCCTTCGCCAACCGCAGCCTGCACGGCCGCAGAGGCCTTGCTGGGGGCCGCCGACACGACACTACGCTCGAGCGAAATGGAAGTATCCAGGCGCATGATCACGCTCCTAAGCAAACAAATATGCTGATCCGGGTTTATCGGCTCTGCCCCGCGACACTTTAGCGACTGGCCCCCTTCCCTCCACTGCGGTACCCTTACGACTTCTGTGTGTTTACCTCAGGGATAAGGCCGATGTCCGAAAGCATTAAGCTGCGCACTACTCATCAGGCGCACTGCAAGGATTGCAGCCTCGCCAGTCTTTGCCTGCCCCTTTCGCTGGATCTCGAAGACATGGACGCGCTCGACGAGATCGTCAAACGCGGCCGGCCCCTGAAGAAAGGCGAATTCCTGTTCCGCCAGGGTGACACGTTCAACTCGGTGTTCGCGGTACGCTCCGGAGCCCTGAAGACGTTCAGCCTGAGCGACGCCGGCGAGGAACAGATCACCGGTTTCCACCTGCCCAGCGAACTGGTCGGCCTGTCCGGCATGGACACCGAGTTATACCCGGTTTCCGCTCAGGCTCTGGAAACCACCTCGGTATGCGAGATTCCCTTCGAGCGTCTCGACGAGCTGTCGGTCAGCCTGCCGCAACTGCGCCGCCAGTTGATGCGCATCATGAGCCGTGAGATTCGCGACGATCAGCAGATGATGCTGCTGCTCTCGAAGAAGACCGCCGACGAGCGCATCGCCACGTTCCTGGTCAACCTGTCCGCGCGCTTCCGCGCCCGCGGCTTCTCCGCCAACCAGTTCCGCCTGTCGATGTCGCGCAACGAGATCGGCAATCACCTGGGTCTGGCAGTGGAGACCGTGTCGCGGGTATTCACCCGCTTCCAGCAGAGCAAGCTGCTCGAAGCCGAAGGCAAGGAAGTGCACATTCTCGACCCCATCGAGCTGTGCGCCCTGGCTGGTGGTAACCTTAACGGCTGATATCCGGCCGCTCAGGACTCCCAGATGATTTTCGATGAATTCAGCATCAAGACACTCATTCGCCCAGTGGTCGACTTCCCCAAGCCGGGCGTGGTGTTCCGCGACATCACTCCACTGTTCCAATCGCCCCGCGCGCTGCGCATGGTCATCGACAGCCTGATCCAGCGTTATGTCGAGGCTGATTTCAGCCACGTAGGCGCCATGGATGCCCGAGGCTTTCTGATCGGTTCGATCATCGCCTATGAGCTGAACAAGCCGCTGGTGCTGTTCCGCAAGCAGGGAAAACTGCCGGCCGACGTGCTCAGCCAGGGCTACCAGACCGAATACGGCGAAGCCTTTCTGGAAGTGCATGCCGACAGTCTTTGCGAAGGCGACAAGGTGTTGATCGTCGATGACCTGATCGCCACCGGTGGCACTCTGCTCGCCGCCGTGCAACTGGTGAAACGCATGGGTGCCAGCCTGCATGAAGCGGCGGCAATCATCGATCTGCCGGAACTCGGTGGCTCACGCAAGCTGCAGGACATGGGAATTCCTACCTATAGTCTGACGGCCTTCGCCCTCGACGAGCGCTAAGAGCAGCTTCAAGTCTCAAGCTACAAGCTTCAAGTAAGTCCGTACGCGGCCATGACCTCTTGCGTCTGGCTCTTCACTTGCGCGGATCATGCGTAGTGTCGCGTCACACATCGAATCTCGTATCCGAGCGATTGGGCCGAGTGGTCGCTCAAAGGCGCAAGCAGCCGTAGGATGGGTCGGGCCGCGCAGGTGCAACCCATCGGCCATTGATGGGTTGCACCCATCCTACGACCTGATCACGGTAGCGAAACCGCGAATCTCAACAACCCCCAGGGTGGACGACGCTTCATCCGTCCACCATGCCGACTGGCGGACAAAAAATCGCCGGGAGCGGTTTTTGACGTCGCTTGCGACGGCCCGCAGGGTGCCCGCCAGGGATGGCGGGGCACAAAAAAGTTCTGGTGTCAAGCGTTCTGTGAAAACAGCCTGATGGTCGGAAGTCTATACGGGGCGCGGGTTTAGCTCTACTTCGGGCCGCTTTGCGAGGCTGCGGCGTTGTGGGCTAGGAGCCACATAAGAGCATCGCGGTAGAAAGCCGGGGCGTGCTGTATCGGGGACGATTGCCAGCAGACGGCGGCCGCGTTTAGGCATCGTAGCGCAATCAGCCGCCGCTCTCCAGAACGAAGAACGCGCAGCCTTGGGCTGCGCGTTCTAGGGATAGCCACCAGAGGAAACCGGCATCATCAGCTTGGCTTCGGCGGCGCGTAAGCGCCTGCTGGCAAACATCAAGCTACGCCGGCAACCCAATTCTCTTAGCTGTTTCAGACTGCTACGAAACCACCATCCACCAGCAACTCGACGCCGGCGACGTAGCTGCTCTCGCTGGATGCCAGGAAGAGAACGGCCCGTGCGATCTCATCCGGTTGCCCTAACCGTCCGAGCGGCACGGCCTGACCCAATACGTCTTCGAGTCCCGGCTGGGCATCGAGGATGCCGCGTATCAGGCGTGTCTCGGTGCCGCCAGGTGCGATGGCATTCACGCGAATGCCCCGTTCCTTCAGATCGACCGTCCAGCTCCGCGCGAGCGAGCGTACCGCCGCCTTGCTCGCGTTGTAGAGCGACTGGCTGGGAATGCCCTTGCTGCCGGCGGACGAACCCATGAGAACAACCGCGCCGCCCGCCGCCATCAGCGGTAACGCCTTCTGCACGGTGAAGACCAGACCTTTGACATTGACGCCGAACATGCGGTCGAAATGCGCCTCGTCGATCGTCTCAAGCGGCACGGTCTCGTGAATGCCCGCATTGGCGAAGACGACATCGACCTGGCCGTGGTCGTGCTGGATACGTGCGTAGAGCCGATCGAGATCGGCGGGACTGGCGACATCCCCTTGCACACCGATGGCACCGTTGCCAATCTCCTTCACCGCTGCGTCGAGCGGCTCCTGCCGGCGCCCCGTGATGTACACGTGCGCACCTTCCGCCGCGAAGTGTTGGGCCGTTGCCAGACCGATGCCATCGCTGCCACCGGTAATCACCACAACCTTGTTCTCGAATCGCTTCGTCATCTCATCAGTCCTTGCTTTAAGTGGAGGATATCTCCGTTTATGATATGGAGGTATCCTCCACTTGAGAAGAGGCAACGGAAAAAAATGGTCGATGAATCCACGCTGCGCGCCGACGCGCAACGAAACCGCGAGCGCATCCTCGCTGCGGCCGAAGCAGTATTTCTGGAGAAAGGTGCCGGCGCTTCGCTGGAAGATGTAGCCAAACGTGCCGGAGTCGGCATTGGCACGCTGTATCGCCGTTTCCCGACGCGCGAGGCACTGCTGGCCGCCGCCTGTAGCGCGCGGTTCGTGTCACTGGCCGAGTCAAGCCGTGCGCGAAGTGCCGGGCTTGATCCCGGCGCCGCGGTGCGGGCGTATCTTGAGGACCTGGTCACGGACACGAACATCTATCGCAACCTGGCCGCCTCGCTCGGAACGGTGCTCCAGAAGAGCGGCACACCCGGTTGCCATGCCATGACTGAAGAAGGACAGCGATTGCTCCGTCGTGCGCAGGAAGCCGGCACGATCCGTCAGGATGTCGGCTTCGATGATCTCGTGTATGTCGCGACCGCGATTTCGCTTGCCGCTGGGCAGGACGAGTCATCGAAGTCACGCACGCCCCACTTGATCGACCTGTTCCTCAACGGCATCAGCGTGCGTTGATCCATGCCTGCTGCCTGATCGGTCACAGATGCTGGCGCAGAATAGAGCGCAGCAAGATCCAGTGCCTGGCCAGCTTCATCGAGTTGGCCGATGAAGAACCGGAAGATGTGAGGTACGCCTGCCGTGACGTCCAGAATGACATCGACCTCGGCTTCGCGGGCGCGCTCGGCAAGGCGGCCCGAATCGTCCATACAGAACGAGGAACGCGCAGCCCAAGGCTGCGCGTTCGATGGATGCTGTTGGATGGCCTGCGACGCCATCACGTCGGCTTCGATGGCGTACTCCGTATCGCCGTGCCCTTCCTGAATCCCCGATCGCCAGCCATGAAGGCTTCAAGCATGTGCGGGATCAGCGTGACCGCATCGACTGCTTCCCCATAGGTCTGCGCGTGCAGCGCTGCATAGTGGTCAAGGTGGGCTTTCAAGCTGACCGGACAAGCGAAGGTCAGCTTGGTCACTTCCTGGCGCGGGAGTGGCCCCAAGCGGAGCTTTTTCGTCGTGCTCATTGGATACCTCCTCGTTGGTAGAACAACGGCTGGTAAGGACGCAGTACGAGGTCGCGCGCAACGATGATGCGCACCGGCAGGCCCGGCCGCTCGGTCAGCGTCGGCTGGATGCTCATGTTGCGCCGGGTGATCTCTTGCCCGACCTGATTAATGCTGTCTTGTGCGCTGTCGCGCCCGGCGATGACGATGCGGTTTCCGTCTTGGCGGTTCTCGGGCGCGGCCAGTTCGGCACCCACGCCCAGCAGCGTCGTCAGCACCGCGCCCGCGACGATGCGATTCCAATGCCAGTCCACATCGTCCTCCAGGCCGGAGTAACCGGCCGGGTCGGTGCCCACAAGGTTGTCGAGCGTCAGCGAGGACGTATCGGGCAGGATGACCCGGTTCCACACCACCTGCACGCGGCTCTGCCCGTAGCTGACTTGGCTGTTGTAGCGGCCGATCAAGGTCGAACCCTGTGGGATCAGCAGGATCTTGCCGGTGGCGGTGTCGAACACCGGCTCCGTTGTCTGGCCGATGACGTCCCCCGGTAGGTCGGACTTGATACCCGTTTTCAGCGCACCGGCGATCACCGTTCCGGCCATCACCTGATACGGCGACGCCGGCAGCGCCAGGTTGCCGGAATTGCGGGTTTCCGTGGAACCGCCTTGCAGGAACGCCTCTTTCTGGTCCTGTCGGTTCTGCACGGCGGTCGGATCGGCAGGCTGGGCCGCGGTCGAGGCCGGCCCAGCGGCGAGCGGATCGAAGGCCGCGAGCGTGTTTGCCGCGCCAGACGCACCCGGCGCCGCCTGCGCCACCGTGGCGGCGGCCTGGCCCTGGTCGCCCGAGCGGAAGAACACCGACGAGGCCGCAGCGGCTTCTTCCTCCTTGCGCAAGGCGTCGTTGGGATCGTGGCCGGGGGCGGCGTAGGTGGCCACGGCCGGCTGCTGCGAAGCGACGATGGCCGGGCCGAGATCGCCCGGCAGCGGCGGCCCCAGCTCGGGCACGTCGGGCGGCAAGGCCGGCAGCTTCGAGTAGTCCGTCGGCAGCGCGTCCAGGCCTTCCGACTTCGACACGCGATCGACGTTGTAAAGCTCGGTCTGCTCGTTGGCACCGCGCCGCTGCGGTTGCAACGACCAGATCGTGGCCCCGAGCACGGCGACCGACAGGCCGCCGACGAGGAAGGCCAGCGCGCGCCGGTTCAGGCGCGTGACCGGGCGCGGCTGTGCGCGTAGCGCTACCGCCTCGGGCGCGACCTTGCCCGCCTGCGGCGTGGCGAGGTCGGGGGTGTCGTCCTGGCTCATGGTCAGTTCCTCCGCGCCACGCCATCCGTGCGCTCGATCCGCACCACGTCGCCCCTATCGCCGCCCAGGCGCAATTCGGCCGCGCCAAAGAGGCGATCCACGATGTAGTAAGGCGAACGGAAGCGGTAGTTCACCAGTTGCCCGTCGCCTTCCGGCCCGATCACGAACAGCGGCGGCAGCTCGCCTTGCGCGATGCCGGCGGGAAACTGGATATAGACCTTCTGCCCGTCGTCGAAGGCGCGCAGCGGCTTCCACGGTGGATTGCTGCCGCTGATCGCGTAGCGAAAGCGCAGGTTCTCCAGCGACAGGCCGCTATCGACCGGCGCGGCGGCGCTGGCCGCCTGCGCCTGGCGCTGCAGGGCCAGCATCCGGTCGCGCGGGTACTCCCAGGACACCGACGCCATCCACGTCTTGTCGGTGGAAGTCAGCTCCAGCAGGTAGGTGCGGCGGCTGGTGGTGATGACCAGATTGGTTTTCAGGCCCGAGCGGATCGGCTTGACCAGCACGTTGACGCGCAGGTCGGCACCGCTGCCGCTGGACGTGTCGCCCACGATCCAGCGCACGGTATCGCCAGCGGCGACCGTCACCAGCTCCTCGCCGGGCTGGAGCGAAACCACGGTCACGCGGGCCACGGCCGCATAGACCTGATAGAGCGCGCCATCGGTGAAGGGCCATACCTGAATCGCGTTGACGTAGCCCTCGCGCGTAGGCGCGACGCGGGCCTCGGCATTGGCGCGCGAGACGCGCACCTTCTCGTCTGTCGGCTCCGGCGCAGGTTTGGCGTCCTCGGCTTCGGGCAACGGCATCAACTGCGCCGGCATCGGCAGCACCTCGGGCACGGCCACCACCTCCACCGGCGCAGGTGGCTCGGGCAGGGGCTGGGCCTGCACCGGCTCATCGAGCGAGATAGTCGGCGGCGGCTTGCCCTGCGTGGCGCAGCCCGCGAGGGCAAGCAGGATCAACGGCAAGGCGGATTTACGGAAAGCATCATTCATGGCTTTGCTCCTTCGGAAGAATCCAGTTCGCGGCTCCACGACAGGCCGTTGACGTAGATGCCCAGCGGGTTCTTGCGCAGGCGTTCTTCGGTACGCGGCGGCTGGAGCACGATGGACACCACCGCTGTCCACCGCTCCAGGCCCGCCGCGGCGCCGTTGACGTAGCGGCGTTCCGTCCAGCGCACGTTGAAAGACGTGTCGCTGGCGCGCACGACGCTGGTGATCTGCACCGTCACCGATTCCTTGCCGATGCGTGCGAACGGGTCGTTGACCCGCGCGTAATCGTTGAGCACGGCCGCGCCCCGGTCGGTCGTGTAGTCGTAGGCGTCCAGCCAGTTCTGCCGGACGACGATGGGGTCGATGGACAGCGAGCGCACCAGCGTCACGAAGCGCGCGATGTGGTGCGCCGTCTGAGCATCGCTGGGCCGGTACGGCGTGGCGGCCTCGCCCACGGCGCGCACCTGGCCCGCGCTGTCCACCTCCACCACGTAGGGCGTGACGATCGACTGCGCCGAGCGCCACACCAGGCCGCCGGCCATCAGCAGCGCGAGCGTCAGGCAGCCGAACGCCATCAGCCGCCAGTTCTTCGCCTGCACGCGTGGCGAGCCGATACGGTCGTCCCACACCTGGCCGGCAGCTTGGTACGGCGTGGCAGGCTGCGGGGTGTCGGCGTAGCGCACCTGCGGTTTCTTGAATCGCATGGTCAGTTCTCCTTATGAATCGGAATCGCGCAGGCTCGGGCCTTGCCCTGAGCCGCCGCCATCGCCACCGCGCAGCGTGTGGGCGGTGGTGGTCGCGGCATGGGTGAGTTGCTGGCGGCGTTGCAGCCGCTTGGCCCAAGCGGGTTGCTCGGATGTCCGTGCGGCGGCAGCGCCTGTGGAGGCTTCGCTGATGGTTGCGGCTGACGCGCCAGCGTCGCCGTTCCAGCCAGCGCGAAACGGCGCGGCCATGCGCTGCCCGGCAGCGGAAGTGCGGGATGCGGCCGCGCGTCCGGCGGACTGCGCGCCGGTCTTGGCGACGTTGCCCAGGCCCGCCATCGCGCCCTTTGCGCCGCCGCCAGCGGCGGCGGAACCGGCCTGAAACGCCGACTTCGCACTGCCGGCCGCCGACGTGGCGGCGCGCGCACCGCTACCGGCCAGCTTTGCGGCAGCCGGGGCCATGCGCGCGCCAGCAGCCACAGCGCCACCCACGCCCGTTGCGGCGGCGCCGATGGCGACGGCCGTGCCGGCAGCGCCGACAGCAGCACCGGCCATTGCCCCCGCGCCGAGCTGCGGCGCACCGGACACGAGGCCAGTGGCAATGCCAGGGCCGAAGATCCCGAGCGCCAGCAAGGTGAGCGACGCCAGCATGATGACCAGTGCGTGGTCGATGGATGGCTCCGCGGGATGGACTTGGAACTGAGCGAACAGGCCTGAGCCGATGCCCACGATCACGGCCAGCACCAGCACCTTGATGCCGGCGGACACGACATTCCCCAGCACCTTCTCTGCCAGGAACGACGTCTTGTTCCACAACGCGAACGGCACCAGCACGAACCCGGCGAGCGTGGTCAGCTTGAACTCGATCAGCGTGATAAAAAGCTGGATCGCCAGCACGAAGAAGCACAGCACCACGACCAGCCACGCGAGGAACATCACCGTGATGACATCGAGGTTCACGAACACTTCGGGGAAGCCGGCCATCTCGCCGACTTGCTCCAAGATGGGCGCCCCGGCGTCGATGCCGGTCTTGGCGAGCCGGCCCGGCTGCAAGAAGTTCTCCATCGTGATCGCCGAGCCGGTGGCCGTCAGGCCCAGCCCAGCGAACGAGCGAAACACGATGCTGGCCAGCCAGTTGAAGTTGCCCAGGATGTAGGCGAAGGCGCCGACGTAGAGCACCTTGCGCAACAGCTTGGCGATCACGTCATCGCCCTGGCCGGTGGCGTGGCTCATCGCCCAATACAGTCCGGCGATCGTCATGTCGATGACGATCAGCGTGGCGGTGAGGAAGGCCACTTCGCCCTGCAACAGCCCGAAACCCGAGTCGATGTAGGCGGAGAAGATATTGAGGAACTGATCAATGATGGTCACGTCATTCATGGCGTGCCCTCCGGTTCGGCCGGCGGTGCCAGCGCAGTGCCATCGCCCGGTTCATCGAAGCTCGGCGGGATCGGTGGCAGGTCGGCCAGCGTCTGGTATTCATCCGGCCCGGCCTGTCCGGAGAAGAAGCGCCGCTGCAAGGCTTCGGCGGCGGCGCGGCAAACGTCCTCGCTTGTAGCCTGCAGATCGGCCGCGCATTGCGCGCGCAATGCCTTGAGCCGCCCGGGATCGGCGGCCAAGGCATCGGCAAGGTTGTCGGCCGGTTGCTCGCTGCAAGCGGCCAGCAGCGCGACACACAGGGCGAGGACGCATCGCATGGCAGCCTCCCGTCAGTTGCCGTAGAAATTCACGCGCTGCGGTGTGTACGGCGTGCCATCGCCCAAGAAGCGCCGCCGCACTTCGCGGGCGCGCTCCGTGGCCGCCGCCTGCCGCGCCAGCTCCAGCGAGGTCGCGCGATCCTGCGTGATCTGGAGCCGCTGCGACTGGATCGACTGCTTGGCCTGCAATGCCAGCAACTGGTTCATGGCCTGCATCGCTTGCAGCGCGCCTTCGGCCGACTGGCTCTTGCCTACGAGATCGGCGAGCACGCTTTCGTCTTCGCCCAGGTTCTGAGACACCTGGGCCTGCATCTGCATGGTGGTCTGCAAGCCGTGGAGTGTGTTCCTCCAACGCTCCTGCGCATCGCGGTACATCTGGTCGCCGCTGACGGTGGCGGCGTACTGCTCGGGATACAGGCGCGCGAACTCCCGATCTAGATTCGTCACGTCGTAGGCCAAGCCCCTGGCCTGGACAATCAGCCGCTCGGTCGTTGCCAGATTGACGCGCAACTGGCCGACCACGCTGGACGGTAGGCTGGCGAGATTGCGCGCCTGGTTCATCAGCATCTGCGCTTCGTTCTGGAGCTGCTGGATCTGGTTGTTGATCTGCTCCAGCGTGCGGATCGCGGTCAGCGTGTTCTGCACGAGGTTCGTGGGATCAACTACGACCCATTGCGCATGGACAGTGGTGGCGGTGCAGAGCATGGCCGCGATGGCAGCGGCGATGAGACGCTTCTTCATGACAGGTTCTCCTGTGAGTGGTCAGTACGGAGGGAACCCGGCGCAAGGCCGGGGAACGAGGGCAACAGGTCAGCCGCCCAATCAAGGCCGCGATGGCGCAGCCAGATGCCGGCGAAGCCGGGCACGCCGGCGTCCAGCAGCACGCGGTCTATGTCGCGCTGATCTTGCGGCGTGGAGGCGCCTGCGAAGGCCAGCGCCGCCGGCCCCAGGTCGAGGTCGAACAGGCGGTTGCCGAGTCGGGATTGGTAGTAGTAGTCGCGCTTGGGCTGCGCGGTGGCGACGATCTCGATCTGCCGGCTGTTGAGGCCGAAGCCCTGATAGATCGTGCGAATCTGCGGCTCGGTCGCCTGCGGGTTCGGCAGGAAAATGCGGATGGCGCAGCTCTCGATGATCGCGGACGCAATGCTGGAGTTCTGGATGTCCGCCAGGCTCTGCGTGGCGAAGATGACGCTGACGTTTTTCTTGCGCAGCGTCTTGAGCCACTGGCGGATGCGCGCGGCGAACACCGGATCGTCTAGGAACAGCCAGGACTCGTCGAGGATCAGCAGGGTTGGTGCGCCGTCGAACCGCTCATCGAAGCGCGCGAACAGATAGCCCAGCACCGACCGCACGGCGGCAGGGCTGGCCATCAGTTCTTCCATCTCGAAACACTGCACGTCGGCCGTGCCCAGCCGGTCGTGGTCGGCATCCAGCAACTTGCCGTGCGCGCCACCGAGCACGTAGGGCGCGAGCGCCTGGCGCAGCGCGTTCGATTGCAGCAGCACCGACAGGCCGGTCATCGTGCGCTGCTCCACTGGTGCACCGGCAAGGCTGCCGAGTGCCGACCAAAGGGCCGATTTCTCGTCGGGACCGACAGCCACTCCTTCATGCAGCAGCCGGCCTTCAACCCATTCGGCCGCCCAGGTGCGATAGCCATCGCGGTCGATGCGCGCGAGCGGCTGGAACGCGATGCCGCCATCGACGCCTAGGTCGTAGTGCTCGCCGCCGAGGCCCAGGATCGTGGCGCGCATCGAGCGCACCATGTCGAACGCGAAGATGCGCGAGCGCGGATAGCGGCGGAACTGCATTGCCAGCACGGCCAGAAATGCGGACTTGCCCATGCCGGTGGGGCCGACCACGGCCATGTGCCCCACGTCGCCGATGTGCGTAACAAAACGGAATGGCGTGGCGCCATCGGTGCGGGTAACGATGGCCGGTGGGCCGTCGAGGTGTTCGTTCTTCTCCGGGCCAGCCCATACCGCCGAAAGCGGCATCATGTGCGCCAGGTTCAACGTTGAGACGATGGGCTGGCGGACATTCGCATAAGCGTTGCCCGGAATCGAGGACAGCCACGCATCCACGGCATTGAGCGTTTCAGGGATGGTGACGAAGCCGCGCCCCTGGATGACGCGCTCCACCATCCGCAGCTTCTCGTCGGCCACGGCCGGGTCGGCATCGAGCATCGTCACCGTGGCGGTGAGGTAGCCGAAGGCGACTTGATCGCTGCCCAGCTCCTGCAAGGCGGCATCGGCGTCGGCCGCCTTGTTGCTCGCGTCGGTATCGACCAGCGGGCTTTCCTGCTGGAAGATGGTTTCGCGTAGCAGCGCCACCACGTTTTTGCGCTTGGCGAACCACTGGCGGCGCAGGCGGGCGAGTTCCTTTTCCGCCTCAGCTTTGTCCAGGCAGAGAAAGCGCGTACTCCAGCGGTACGCGAAGTCCAAGCGGTTGAGGTCGTCCAGAATTCCCGGCCAGGTCGATGTCGGGAAGCCCCGTACCGACACGACACGCAGGTGTTGGTCGCCCAGCATGGGCGCCAAGCCACCGACCAGCGCGGAGTCGGTCAGCAGTGCGTCGATATGGAACGGTACTTCGGGCACCGCAAGCGGGTAGCGCCGCGTCGAGATGGTCGCGTGCAGGTAGGTCAACGTCTGGCTGTCGTCCAGCCATGCGATCTCCGGCATCACGCCGTCGAGCAGGTCGAACACTCGATCGGTTTCCGTCACGAAGGCATCGAGACGGCCGTCCCAATCCACGCCATCGCCGGGCGAGTTCTCGTAGAGCAGCTTCGCGGCGCGGGCGCGGGATTCCTCCGGCGGCAGGAAAGCCGCCGTCAGGTGATAGGCGCTCTCGAAGTGATGACCCGACTCCTCGAACGCGGCGCGGCGTTCTTCATCGACGAGCCAGGACAACGGTTCGGGGAAGTCGGAATGCGGATAGTCGGCGGCGGATTGGCGCTCTGCCTCGATGAACAAGGCCCAGCCAGAACCCAACCGGCGCAGCGCGTTGTTGAGCCGTGCCGACGCGGCGATCAACTCGCCTTGCGTGGCGCTGTCCAGATCGGGGCCACGGAATCGTGCCGTGCGCTGAAAACTGCCGTCCTTGTTCAAGACGACGCCGGGCGCGACCAGCCCGGCCCACGGCAGCCAGTCGGCGAGCAAGGCCGGGCGCTGGCGGTATTCGGCAAGGTTCAGCATCGCGGCGTCTCCCTACACGTCCAGCAGCGGCTTGTGCTTGATGTGGCGGGCGAAGACCTGCATGAACTGCGGATCGACGCGCGCACCCCACACCGCCAGCGAATGGCCGACGATCCAGAGCACCAGCCCTGGAATCCACAGTTGCAGGCCTAGCCCGACGGCGGCGGCCAGCGTGCCGTTGGCGATCGCCACGGTGCGCGGGGCACCGCCCAGCAGGATCGGCTCGGTCAGCGAGCGATGCAGCGGCACCTCGAAGCCCGGAAGATCGCTGGCCGTGTTCATACGACGGCCCCGCCGGAGAAGCTGAAGAACGACAGGAAGAACGAGGACGCGGCGAACGCGATGCTCAAGCCGAACACGATCTGGATGAGCTTGCGGAAGCCGCCCGACGTGTCGCCGAAGGCGAGTGCCAGGCCCGTGGCGATGATGATGATGACCGCGACGATGCGCGCCACCGGCCCTTGGATCGAATCCAAGATCGACTGCAAAGGGCCTTCCCACGGCATCGAGGAACCGGCGGCCTTCGCCGTGCCGGCCGTCATCAGCATGACGGCGGCCAGCAGCAGGCCGCGGTGTGCCGGCGCGGCCAGGCGCCGCAGGCGCGCGAGGATTGAGGCCGGATTTACGGGAATACGGAAAGCATGGGCGTTCATCTGCGTCATGGCAGTTCTCCAGGTTGGTCAGGGGACGGGGAAGAAGGCGGCGGCAGCGCGGGAAACGGCGTTTCCATCGCATCCGCCAGTTGGTAGCCGGCGGCGTCGAAGCCATTGAGGCGAGCAATGCTTTCGACGTGGCGCTTGCGGCCACGGCCGGCGATGTGGATGACGACGTTGACCGCCTCGGCGATCAGTGCGCGTGGCGGGTTCACCGCCACTTCGAGAATCAACTGTTCAAGGCGCAGCAGCGCGCCCAGCGCGGAACCGGCGTGGATGGTGGCGATGCCGCCCGGATGCCCCGTGCCCCACACTTTGATGAGGTCGAGGGCTTCGCCGCCGCGCACTTCGCCGACGATCACGCGATCCGGGCGCAGGCGCATCGTGGCGCGCACCAACTCGGTCATGGTCACGACGCCGGCGCGAGTGCGCAGGGGTACATGGTCGCGGGCCGCGCATTGCAGCTCGATGGTGTCTTCGAGCACCAGCACACGGTCGCCAGTGGCGGCGATCTCGGCCAGCAGCGCGTTCGCCAACGTGGTCTTGCCGGTGCTGGTGCCGCCGGCGATCAGGATGTTCTGCCGCTCGCGCACAGCGCGGCGCAGGAACTCGGCCTGCCCGGCGGTCAGGATGCCGTCGGCCACATAGCGATCCAGGCCGATGATGCTCACAGCGCGCTTGCGCAGCGCGAACGCCGGGCCAGGCGCGGCCGGCGGCAAGATGCCCTCAAAGCGTTCGCCCGTCTCCGGCAACTCGGCGGTCAGCAGTGGCTGGCCGCGATGCACTTCCGCACCGACGTGTGCAGCGACCAGGCGAATGATGCGTTCGCCATCGGCTTCGGACAGCTCCAGGCCCAACGGCGCACGGCCCGACGACAACCGATCGACCCATAGCGTGCGGTCGGGGTTGAGCATGACTTCCACCACGTCCGGGTCTTCGAGCGCTGCGGCGATCACCGGCCCCATTGCCGTGCGCAGCATCTGGATGCGCCGATCCAACGAGGTGGTGGCGGACGAACGAGGCTCGAGCTGGAACTGCGGAACGGCGCTCATGAAGCACGCTCCTGGGCTTCGGCCAGCGCCGCCGCGTCATACTTCCGTGCGGTGTCCGGGTGCAGTTCTTCCACCACGTCGCGCACGAGGCTGCGGCCGCGCAGCAGGTGACGGCCGAGTTGTTCGACGAACTGCTCGAAGCGGGCCTTGCCTTGGGCGCGGGCGGCTTCTTGGTGCGCCTCGGGAACGGGCGTGCTGACGGTCAGGAAGTAACGGACGAACAGCGCCAGCGTCTCGATCTGGATGTTCTGGTCGCGCTCCAGGCGCTCGGTCTGGCGCGACAGCCGATCCAGCCGCTTGGCGATAGCCGCCTCGCGCTGGTCGCCCGCGTCCGGCGACAGCCAGGACGCCAGCGCCGCCGCGACGATGCTGGATTTCGACACGCCTTTCTTCGCGGCCAGTTCCTCCAGGCGCTTGGCGTGCTCATGCTGGATGAACAGATTGAGGCGGTATTGGCTCATAGGTCGATTCCGTCGTTGGGGTTCAGCGATGCCAGCCGTGCCGTGCGCTGCATGGCCGGGTCGAGCTGGCTGGGAAGCGGCAGCAGGTCGTCGTCATCGAGCAGCGCCAAGTCGGTCGCATGTGCGTCCGGCTCGGGGTCGTAGGCGACGGTTTCGGAGAGTTCGGGCTGACGGCGCGGGCCACCGTCGTCGGCGCCGCCAAGGTCATCGGCGGATGCCGTGGCTGGCGCGGCGGGTACGGCGGGAATCGCCAGGCCGCTCCAGTCGTCGGGTCGGGCTGGCGGCGCATCGGCATAGCGCCCGGCTGCGAGCGCAGGCGGCGACAACACGCGCTGCTTGAAGTTGGCGTCGGCGTAGTAGCGCAGCTTCTTCGCCTTGATCGGCGGCAGGCTGGACACCATCACCACCGATTCGTCGGGCGGAAACTGCATCACCTCGCCGGGGGTCAACAGCGGTCGGGCCGTCTCCTGCCGCGACACCATGAGATGCCCGAGCCACGGCGCAAGCCGATGACCGGCGTAGTTGCGCTGTGCACGCAGTTCAGTGGCGGTGCCGAGCGTTTCGGAAATGCGTTTCGCGGTACGTTCGTCGTTGGTGGCGAACGTCACCCGGACGTGGCAGTTGTCGAGGATGGAATGGTTCTGCCCATACGCTTTGTCGATCTGGTTCAGGCTCTGCGCGATGAGGAAGCTGCGGATGCCATAGCCGGCCATGAAGGCAAGTGCGGACTCGAAGAAGTCCAGGCGGCCCAGCGCCGGAAACTCATCGAGCATCAGCAGCAATCTGTGGCGACGTTCGATGCCATCGGAACCGTCGAGAGATTCGGTCAGCCGCCGCCCGATCTGGTTGAGGATCAGGCGAATGAGCGGCTTGGTGCGGCTGATGTCCGAAGGCGGCACTACCAGGTACAGCGATACCGGATGCTCGGCGGAAATCAGGTCGGCGATGTGCCAGTCGCAGCGTGACGTGACCTCGGCCACCGTGGGATCGCGATACAGACCGAGGAATGACATGGCCGTGGACAACACGCCGGAACGCTCGTTGTCCGACTTGTTGAGCACTTCGCGCGCAGCGGATGCGACGACGGGATGCGGCGCTTCGCCCAAGTGCTTCGTCGTCATCATCCGATGCAACGTCAGCTCGAACGGGCAAGCCGGATCGCTGAGGAAGTTGGCGACGCCGCGCAGCGTCTTGTCCTCGCCCGCGTAGAGCACATGCAGGATGGCGCCGACCAGCAGTGCGTGGCTGGTCTTCTCCCAATGGTTGCGCTTCTCCAGCGCGCCTTCGGGATCGACCAGAATGTCCGCGATGTTCTGCACGTCGCGCACTTCATGCGCGCCGCGCCGTACCTCCAGCAGAGGGTTGTAGGCTGCCGACTTTGGATCGGTCGGGTTGAACAGCAGGCAGTGGCTGAAACGGCTACGCCAGCCTGCGGTGATCTGCCAGTTCTCGCCCTTGATGTCGTGGATGACAGCGGACGCGGGCCAGCTCAACAAGGTCGGCACAACCAGGCCCACGCCCTTGCCCGAGCGCGTGGGTGCGAAAGTCAGGACGTGTTCCGGCCCTTCATGCCGCAGGTACTGGCGATCGTGCTGGCCGAGGAACACGCCGGCAGGCTGTGTGAGGCCAGCCTTGCGAATATCCTGCGCGTTAGCCCAACGCGCAGAGCCGTAGGTGGTGACGAGGCGTGCTTGGCGCGAGCGCCAGACCGACATGGCGATGGCAACGCCCACGGCGACCATGCCGCTGGCGCCGGCAATGGCGCCGCCAGTATCGAAGACCTCCGGCGCATAGGCGCCGAAGAAGAACCACCACTCGAACAGCTTCCACGGGTGGTAGATCGACGTGCCAAGGAAGTCGAACCAGGGCGAGCCCAGGCGTACTTGGTAGCCAAGGGCGGCTGCTGTCCATTGTGTGGCGCCCCACACGCCGGCGATCACGATGCCGAACACGACGGCGATCTGACCGAACAGCACGTTCGTCCCTTGCATGACTTGACCTCCGATCTCTCCTGCGCTGACTTCCCGTAAGAACACGGCACGAGGATGTGCCGAACAGCGCGAGGATCGGTGCCGGGTCAGTGCCGGTCAAAGACTGTTATCGGAAGCAAGGTGATGCAGAAAACATCGTTTCAGGCGGGAGCGAGCACAGGAAGAACGCCGCAAGCGCGGTCGCGCTGCGGCGTGCAAGAAAAGAAGGTCAAGATTCGCTGCGAGTCGCCGACGATCAGAACTTCGGCGGCGTCTCCGGCGGCGTATAGGGCGTATCGCCATCGCCATAGAACCGCTTGCGCGTGGCTTCGGCGACTCGATTGCACAGCACGTCACCCAGCCGGGGCCGGTCGGTCTTGCACTGCTGGCGCAACGCCTTCAATCGCGCGGGATCGGCGGCCAGTTCCTCCACGGTTGGCACGTTGGCCTGCTCGGTCGTATTCGATTGGCCGCAGGCGGACAGCACTGCGACAAGCAGCAACGGGACGAGTCGTTTCATGGCTCGATGTCCTCCTATGGATCGGGTTCGGACGGCGGTGCGGGTCTGGCGCCCCCGGGCGACTCGATGGCCTGCACCCGCTCGATGAAGCGGGCCAGCACGTCCGGCATCTCGCCCTCACGTCGGATCAAGTAGGTCGTCAGCATCGGCGAGCGCCCCGCCAGCGGTCGCGCCACGACGCCGGGTTCGCGGCTTGAGGCAATGTGCGGCGCACCGGCCAGACCCAGGGCGAAGCCGGCCGACACCAGCGCCATCATCAGATCGTGCGAGGCGACCCGCTCGACAATCAACGGCTCCCTATCCATTCGGCGCAGGAACAGATCGACCTGACGGGCATGGCCCTCGCACACCTGGGGATCGGACAGCACCAGCGGGAAGCGCAGCGCTTCCTCCAGCGGAATCCGCTTGTACTTGAGCAAGTCATGCCGTGCCGGCACCGCTACCATCAGCGGATCGCTCCACGCCTGCCCGGCGACCAGTGCATCACCCACGTCATCCGATTGGGCAAAGCCCGCGTCGTACAGATCGTCTTGCAAGCCCTTGATCTGCTGCGCAAGCGGCACCTCGAACAGACGGATTTCGACCTCCGGTTCCTCCTGCCGGCACAGCGCCAGCAAGGCCGGCAGGCGCGACGGCGTGATGCCGTCGGACAAGGCGATGCGCAATTGACCGTGGAAGCCATTGGCCGCCGCCTTCACGCTGTCGCGTGCCTGCTGCAGGGCCGCGAAGACGCGCGGAACGTGATCCAGGAACAGCCTGCCCGCACTGGTCAGCCGCGTGCTGCGGCTGGTGCGCACGAACAATTGCGCACCCAGTTCTTCTTCCAGTTCCTTGATGGTGCGCGAAAGCGGCGACTGCTCGATGTGCAGCCGCGCGGCCGCGCGGGCGAAGTGGAGTTCCTCGGCGACGGCCAGGAAGCAGCGAAGGTGTCGAAATTCCATCGTGTCGCTCCTCCTCCTGAGGCCAACTTCTCAATCTGCCGAGCGGATGGCGCGCTCAGAAGATCAGGATCTCGCTCATGCGTTGAACCCGCCGTCCACCGTCACCACGGACCCGGTGACGTAACCCGCTGCGGGGCTTGCGAGGAATGCCACGACGGCCGCCACCTCGGCCGGTGTGCCGTAGCGTCCGAGTGCCGTCAGGGGGAGATTCACGTCGGCCAGATCGCCATCGGCCGGGTTCAGATCGGTGTCGATCGGCCCGGGCTGAACCAGATTCGCCGTGATGGCCTGAGCCCCGATCTCGCGGGCAAGGCTGCGCGTGAAGGCCAGGAGCGCCGACTTGCTCAGGGCGTACACCGTCAGGTCGGGGAACGGGACGCGCTCGGCCATCGACGAGCCGATGGTGATGATGCGTCCCCCTTGCTTGAAGTGCGGGATGGCGGCCTGCGACGCAAGGACGGCCGCACGCACGTTGACGTTCAAGAGCGTGTCGATGTCATCCAGCTTCATGTCCACGAAGGCCCCGACGCGGGCGATGCCGGCGTTGTTGACCAGGATGTCCAGGCCGCCCAACCCATCGACGGCTTCTTGGACCGAACGCTTCACGGCAGCCGCATCGGCGCTGTCGGCCTGGATCGCCAGCCCATGCCGGCCCTTTGCCTCGATCGCTCCGACCACATCGGCGGCGCGATCGGCCGATCGTTCGTAGGTGATGGCCACATCCGCGCCCTTGTCCGCCAGCGCCAGCGCAATGCCGGCACCGATACCACGCGCTGCCCCCGTCACGAGGGCGCGCTTACCAATCAGTTCGCTCATTCTTCATTCCTCGATCATGTGCTGGTGGATCGTCCGGTCTTCCCCGGGATCAACCAAAAATCTCTGCCGCGTGCATCAGGTCGGTGTACTCCCTCACTTCCACGACCTTTCCATCGCGAAGCCTGAAGAGCATGTGGTAGTCGTTCTCGTAGCGCTTTCCGGTCTTGGTGGCGGCCTGGGAGCGCACTTCGGCCGCTACACGATCGCCTTCCGCGATCATGTCCGCGACCTCCATCCTCAGGCCGCCATCCAACGAGGCGTAGAGGCCATGCCACACCCGCGCCATCTCGGCTTTGGTCTTGAGACCCGCTCCGGGGAACAGACGCGGCTTGCCATTGACCCACCACGTCGCATCGTCACTCATCATTTCCAGCACGTCGTCGATGGCGGCGTGCTCGAAGTGCCCGCAGAACACTTCGACGATGCGCTTGTTTTCTTCGATGCTCATTCGATGTCCTCTCGACGCATCCGCGATGCGATCAGCCCACGCGCGCGATCAGCTTGCCGCGGTTGGGATTGCTGCTGTCGTACAGCCTCAGGAAGGCGGTCGGGATGCTGTCGAACCCGTCCACGAACTCCTTGCCGTACTTGATCTTTCCCTGCGCCACCAGCGGAGCCACTTCGGCAAGGAACTCGGGGTAGCTGGCAACGTGATCCGGCATCGCGAAGCCCTGCACCTGGATGAAGCGATACAGGAACAGCTTCAGCAGGGCCGGCAGATGATTCGGACCGGGCGCCGTTCCCGGATGGGCGTATTGGGAGATCAGGCCGGCGATGACGATCTGCGCGTGGTGATTGAAGTGCGGCATCAGCGCCTCGAACATGTGGCCGCCGACGTTGTCGAGCAGCGCGTCCAGCCCGTTGGGCAGGGCGCGGGCCAGTTGCTCGGCGAAGTCCGCTGCCTTGTAGTCCACCGCGTCATCGAGGCCGAGGTCGTCCTTCAGGTACCGCACCTTGTCCGCGCCGCCGGCGATGCCGACGACGCGATGCCCGCGCAGCTTGGCGAGCTGGGAGGCGAGCGAACCCACCGAGCCGGCCGCGGCCGTCACCACGAACGTACTGCCGGGCTTCGGGCTCATGAACTTGGTGGTCCCCAGCCAGGCCGTCAGGCCGGTATGGCCGAGCACGCCGAGCGCGGTCGAGGGGGGCGGTGCGTCCGGGTCGATCTTCCTGAGGTCGGCGCCGTCGGACAGCCCGTACTGCTGCCAGCCCGACCAGGCGACGACGTGATCGCCCACGGCGAAGTTCGGGTTCCTGCTCTGCTCGACGATGGCGACCGTCGGGCCGGACATGGGCTGGCCGATGTCGATCGGCGGCAGCTCGGTGGACGCATTGCCCATCAGGCTGCGCTGATAGGGGTCGATGGAGATCAGCAGGTTGCGGGTCAGGACTTCGCCTTCGCCGGGAGACGGGATCGCCTGTTCGACGAAATCGAAGTCGCTCAGCTTGGCATCGCCGTTCGGGCGTGCCGCGACGACGATCTGCCGGTTTGACTTGCTTGCCATTTCATTTCCTTTCAGGGGCCGTAGGCCTGTGTGCGGATGGAGGGACGAGGAGCCGCGCGTTGCCAAGCGGCCCGCGTATCGTTCACAATCATTCAGTATCGATCGTTCGATACAGAAATAGAGCAAGGACGCGCCTTGCCGACAACTCACGCATCGCTCAATATTTCTGTATTGATCGACACAGAAATGGTAGAGTCGTTGCGCAGCGGAGTCAATGGATTTATGAAACGATCGATGCAAAATTCCAGGAAGCCACCGCAGGCCGTCGAGACGACCAAAGGCCGCGACCGCGGACGCCCCCGTGCGTTCGACCGGGAAGCCGCCTTGGCGCAGGCCACCCGCCTGTTCTGGACGAAGGGCTACGAAGCCACGTCCATTACCGACCTGAAGGACACGATGGGGATCGGCTCGCCCAGCCTCTACGCCGCGTTCGGCTCCAAGGAGGCGCTCTATGCCGAGGCGCTGAACCACTACCGTGCCAACTATGAAGCGCTGGTCTGGGACAAGTTCTTCGCCGCCGGTACGACCCGTGACGCGGTCGAGTCCCTGTTGCTGGACTCCGCCGCGGCCCTGACGGGATGCCTCGCCGACATTCCACGCGGCTGCATGGTGACGCTGTCCTCGGTCGGCAGCGAAGGCCATGCGGAACTCGGCGAGCTGGTGAAATCGGCGCGGGCCACCACGCTCGACCACTTGAAGGCCCGTCTGGGCCGCGCCGTGACCGAGGGCGAGTTGCCTGCTTCCACCGATGTCCATGCGCTCGCCCGCTTCGTGCAGACCGTGCAGAACGGCATGTCGATTCTGGCGCGCGACGGCGCAAGCCGCGCGGAACTGGAAGACGTGGCCCACGTTGCGATGCTGGGGTTCGACGCCCGCACCCGCGGCTGATGCAGGACGCGTGCGGGCCTGCCGGAGATGGATTCGCCGGCTCAGCCGGGAACTGCCGCGCCGTCCGGCCGCGACACGCGAAGGATCAGCCCGGGCTCCGCCCGGTGTGCCGACAGCGTCCAGCCGTGCGCCAACGCGATCTCCTGGCAGATCGCCAGCCCGAGGCCGGCCCCGTCATCGCGGCGGTGCTTGCCGCGCCAGAAGCGGGAGAACATGGTCGCCAGATGCTCCGGCGCAACCCCCGGCCCGCGGTCGCGGACGGAAATCGAGCCGGCATCGACCTCCACGCCGACCTCGGTGCCGGGCGGCGCATGCTGGATGGCGTTCTCCAGCAGGTTCTTCAGCAGCGTGAACAGCGCGCTCCTGTCGCCGGACCACTGCACGTCGCCGGCCTCGACTGACGGCACCAGACGCACGTCCACCGCGCCGGCCATGCGCTGCAGGTAATCGACCGCCTCGTTGGCGACCGCCGACACATCGACGGGGGCGAAGCTGTAATTCTGCGCCTCGCTCGCCTCGGCCAGTTGCAGCAGTTGCTGGACCTGGCGGGTCATGTGCCTGACGTCGTTGAGCAGGCAATCGCGCTCATTGCCACGCTCCATCAATCCGATCTGCGCCTGGATCAGCGCCAGCGGCGTCTTCAGTTCGTGCGCGGCCGTGGCGAGGAACTCCTGCTGGATGCGGTAGCCGTGCTCCAGCCGTTCGAGCACGCGGTTGAAGCTGTCCACCAGCGGCATGATCTCGGACGGGACGCCGCGCGTGCGCAGGCGCGCATGCAGCGAGCGCGGCGAGATCGCGGCGGCGGAATCGGACACGGCCAGCAGCGGCCTGAGGGTGTATCTCAGCGTGACGTAGACGCACGGGCCGAAAACGAACAGCAGAACCACGCTGAACAGGCTGATCCCAACCACCGTGAACGGTACGGCAAACGCATCGTACGTGAGCTGCATGAATCGCTTGCTGGCTGCGAGCTGCAAGTACCAGATCCGCCCATCGTGCTCGACCGACGTGGTCGCGCCAAGCATCGCCACCCCTTCATGCGCGAACTCGAAACGCCCTCGCTCAAGCCGGTGCGCTGCGCTGTCCCGCCAGAAGTCCTCGTCGGCGGTGGAAGCCAGCACGACGTTGCCGGAGGCATCCAGCACGCGGTATGCGGAGTCCTGCGTCATGTAGTCGAACACCCACTCGAAGTCGATGTCGCTGCCGTCCCGCCTGGGCTCGAAACCGTCGGGTACGCCGTCGCTGTCGAAGTGGAGTTCACCGGCCATGTCCGCGGCGGTGGCGGCCACATTGAGCCCGGAAAGGAAGCTTCCCTGCGAATTGACGATCGCCCCGGAGGCCAGCACGATCAACAGGATGCTCAGCGCCGCGCCTGCGACGTACACGAGCAGCACCTGCACCCGGAGGCTATTGAGCCAGCCCGTCTTCACGAAGCGCATAACCCACACCTCTCACGTTGGCGACCCGTTGCAGTGAACCGATCGCGATCAGCTTGCGGCGTATGCGGTGCACGGCGACATCCAGCGCATTGGGCGTGACCGCCTCGCCGAAGCCCCAGGCCGCAGCCTCCAGCGCGCCGCGACGCACCACGTGCCCATGCCTGTCGACCAGCAGCAGCATGATCTGCATTTCCGCAGGGGGAAGCGTGACCCGCTCGTCCGCGCAGCACATGACCCCTTCCTCTGGACGCAGCACCAAATCGCCGTGATCGGGATTGAGCGGGCGGCATTCGGCGGGACGGCGCAACAAGGCGCGCACCCGTGCCACCATCTCGTCCATGTCGAACGGCTTCGGCAGATAGTCGTCGGCGCCGGAATTGAGGCCCTCGATGCGATCGTGCAGCGCATCGCGCGCGGTCAGCACCAGACACGGCATGCCGATTCCCGCGATGCGCAGGCGTTGCAGCAGATCGAGTCCGTCGCCGTCGGGCAAGCCGCGATCGAGGATCAGCGCCTGGTACGGCATCTCCTGCAGCGCGGTCCAGGCGAGGTCGATGCGCTCGAACACATCGACGGCCACGCCCACGCTCGTCAGGCCCTGGCAAATCAGCCGGGCCAGCCGCTCATGGTCCTCGACCAGCAGGACGCGGCTCATCGAAAGCGATAGACGTAGCCGAGGAACACGCGGTTCTGCGTCGAACGATCGACCAGGGGACTGTCCTTGATCTCGGAGGCGAGGCTGGTGATTTCGAGATCCAGCACCAGCGAATGCCGTTGATTGAACATGTAGACACCTTGCAGACCGGCTTCGGCGCTGACGCCGGATGTCCCGACATAGCTCGGGCGGCCCACGCGAGCTTCGCTGTCGCGCACGCCGTAATAGTAGTCGACGAATTTGTCGTCCATCCAATTCGCGCCGAGACGCGGCGTCAGCCGGATGCGCTCGCCGATCCGCCAGGTCCGCTCCAGGCCGAGGGCGAAGCGCTGGCCGTCGCTGTCGCCGGAGACGTCGGCCGTCCATTCGGCGCTGACATCGACCCAGTCGCTGCTCCATACCGCCTTGGCGCCTGCCCAGAAGGCGCCCTTGCGTTCCTCCATGCCGTTCAGGATCGGGGCATCGCCGGGTTCGTATCCCGCACCGGCGCTGTAGCGGGCCAGCACGCTGAAATCGAGGCGCTGCGACCGGCCGATGTCGAAGCCGGGCAGCTTGACTTCCGCGGTCGGCCCGAACAGACGGAAATACTTGTTCTCGTACTGGACGATCGGAATCGCGATTTCCTCGCGATCGATATCGGTATACGGCTGCTGCTGGCTGATCACACCCAGGCCCAGGCCGAGGGACCAGTCCGAATCTCCGTCGTCCCGGTCGTTGGCGAGGGCCGCCAAGGGCATGGACAGCCCGAGCGCGAGTGCTGAAGCACCCGCCAAACGCAGGGCAGCGCTGTGGCGTCTGGGGACGCGAGAGAACGATCGAAGCATGGCTGGCACCGGGAGTTGAGAGAAACGCCATCGTCAGAGCGTTCGTCTTACGGCGTCCTTACCAGCACATCCGATCAGTCCCGTAAGTATCGAGAAAGGCAGGTTGGGAAACAGTCTCGTCGCAAGACAGGACGAGCCCACCCGATGCCACCCATTCCCATCCTCGGTGCCCGAGCGCCGATGCCTCTACAGCCGCGCCCAAAGCACGGCCATCGAGCCATGCCGTCAGCGCACGCATGCCCGGATGCCGCTGTGTCGTGTCCTCGATGGCAGCCGGTCCGCCACGTGACGACGCCATAGGAAAGCAACTGGAAAACATGAAGAAGATTTCCCGCCCGGCCGCCTATGCAGGCATCGCGATCGTCGTACTGGCAGCGGCAGTCGCGCTCGTCGTTCGGGACAGCGATGCCCCCGCGGACGAGGCGAACGCCGTCGCCGTCAGGCCCGCACTCACGGTCACCGTCACCACACCGCAGGAACTGGCGCTGCCGCTCACCATCTCGGCCAACGGCAACATCATGGCCTGGCAGGAAGCCAGCATCGGCACCGAGGCGAACGGCCTGCGCCTGGAACAGGTCCGCGCCGACGTCGGCGACGTGGTGAGGCGCGGGCAAGTGCTGGCGACCTTTGCCGCGGACACGGTCCGGGCCGAACTTGCGCAGAGCCGCGCTGCCTTCGCCGAGGCCGAAGCGGCGCTGGTGGAAGCCGCCGCCAACGCCCGCCGGGCGCGGCAGTTGGAGCCCAGCGGCGCGATGTCGGCACAGCAGGTCCAGCAACTGATCGTCGCCGAGCAGACCGCGCAGGCGCGACTGGAGTCGGCGCGGGCCGTGGAACGGGTGCAACGGCTGCGGCTGGCGCAGACCCAGGTCCTGGCGCCGGACGACGGCGTGATCTCGGCGCGCAGCGCGACGGTCGGCGCCGTCCTGCCGGCTGGCGAGGAACTGTTTCGCCTGATCCGCGGTGGCAGGCTCGAATGGCGTGCGGAAGTCGCCTCGTCCGAGCTTGCCCGGCTCAGGCCCGGTCTGGTGGCGCAGATCACACCGGCCGGTGGCCCGGCGATCGAAGGCCGGCTGCGGATGATCGCGCCATCCGTCGATACCCAGACCCGCAACGGCATGGTCTACGTGGATCTGCCTGCGGGCAGCGCCGCCTATGCCGGGGTGTTCGCGCGTGGCGTATTCGAGGCCGGCAGCGCCCGTGCGCTGACCCTGCCGCAGGGCGCCGTGCTGCTGCGTGACGGCTTCCACTACGTCCTGCGCGTGGGGCCGGACGGCAAGGTCGAACGGACCAAGGTGAGCGTGGGGCGGCGCGCGGCCGCCCGGGTCGAGATCGTCGATGGCATCGACGCCTCGGCGCGCGTGGTCGAGTCCGGCGCCGCCTTCCTGAATGATGGCGACGTGGTGCGTGTGGCCGACGCCGAGCCTCCGGCCGAGGGCGGCGGCTCGGCCGCCGCCGGCGCGCAGGCCGTAGCGAAGTGACGGGGAGCCGACGATGCGATTGAACGTCTCCTCGTGGTCGATCCGCAATCCGACCCCGGTGATCCTGCTGTTCATCCTGTTGACCGTGATCGGCCTGATGGGCTTTGCGGGCATGAAGGTCCAGAACTTCCCCGACATCGACCTGCCGATGGTCACGGTGACGGCGCTGCTGCCTGGCGCCTCGCCGTCGCAGATGGAGAACGATGTCGCGCGCAGGATCGAGAACGCGTTGGCGACCGTCCAGGGTGTCAGGCACATTCAGACCACGCTGGCCGACGGTGCGGCCAACATCATGGTCGAGTTCGATCTGGAGAAGCCGACGCAGGAAGCGGTGGACGACGTGCGCGATGCGGTGTCGCGGGTGCGTGCCGACCTGCCGACCGACCTGCACGACCCCGTGATCCAGAAGGTCGAGCTGGCCGGATCGCCGATCCTGACCTACACGGTCGCGTCCTCGCGCATGGACGACGAGGCCCTGTCGTGGTTCGTCGACAACGAGGTGAGCAGGATGCTGCTGGCGGTGCCCGGCGTCGGCGCCGTGGCGCGCGTGGGCGGCGTCACCCGCGAGGTGCGCGTCGATCTGGACCCGGCAGGTATGCTGGCGCGCAACGCCACCGCGGCGGACATTTCCCGCCAGTTGCGCGAGATGCAGCAGGAGGCGTCGGGTGGTCGGGTGGGCTTCGGCGGCGCGGAGCAGTCGGTACGCACCATCGGCACCGTGCAATCGGCCGAGGAACTGGCCGCGCTGCAGATCACCCTCAACGACGGGCGCCGCCTGCGGCTGGACGAGGTCGCGACGGTCACCGACACCTTCGCCGAGCGGCGCTCGGCGGCACTGCTCAACGGAAAGTCCGTGGTCGGGTTCGAGATCGTGCGCGCGCGCGGTTCTGGCGAGATCGAAGTGGCCGAGGGCGTACGCGCCGCGCTGGAAGCACTGAAGGCGCACCGCCCGGACATCGCCATCGACGAAGCCTTCAACTTCGTCGATCCGGTGGTCGAGAACTACGACGGCTCGATGCGGCTGCTCTACGAGGGCGCTGCGCTCGCGGTGCTGGTGGTGTTCCTGTTCCTGCGCGACTGGCGGGCGACGCTGATCGCGGCGGTGGCGCTGCCGCTGTCGGCGATCCCGACCTTCGCGCTGATGCATCTGATGGGTTTCACGATCAACATCGTGACCCTGCTGTCGCTGTCGCTGGTGATCGGCGTGCTGGTCGACGACGCCATCGTCGAGGTCGAGAACATCGAGCGCCACCTGCTGATGGGCAAGACGCCCTGGCAGGCGGCGATGGAGGCGGCCGACGAGATCGGCCTGGCGGTGGTCGCGACCACCTTCACCCTGATCGCGGTGTTCCTGCCCACGGCCTTCATGAGCGGCACGGTCGGCCGCTTCTTCGTGCAGTTCGGCTGGACCGCGGCGATCGCGGTGTTCTTCTCGCTGGTGGTCGCCCGCATGCTGACTCCGATGATGGCGGCCTACCTGCTGCGCGCGCCGAAGCGGCATGCCGCGCATGTGCCGCGCTGGGTCGAGACCTATCTCGGCTGGGCGCGCTGGTGCCTGCGCCATCGCTTCGTCACCGTGGCCGTCGCCGCGGCGTTCTTCGTCGGTGGCCTGGCGCTGGCGGCGAGTCTGCCGACCACCTTCATCCCGCCGGACGACAACGCCCAGACCCAGGTCACGCTGACCTTGCCGCCCGGCAGCACGCTCCAGGACACCGTCGCGCTCGCCGAGCGGGCGCGGCGCCTCCTGCAACGCCACGAACACGTCGGACAGGTCTATACCGCGATCGGCGGCGGCAACGCCGGTGCCGATCCGTTCCAGTCGGGCGCTGCCGCGGCCGACGTACGCCAGGCGGTGCTGACGCTCGGCCTGACCCCGCGCGGGGAGCGCTCGGGCACCACCCGGCAGGACATCGAGGCGGCATTGCGCGATGCACTGGCCGCGCTGCCCGGCGTGCGCGTGCGGGTGGGCATGGACGGCGGCAGCGAGAGCTACGTGGTGGTCCTCGCCGGCGACGACCCCGACGTGCTCGCGCTGCACGCGCAACAGGTCGAGCGCGAGCTGCGCACGCTCGACGGCATCGGCGCGGTCATCTCGACCGCCAGTCTGCTGCGCCCGGAACTGGTCGTGCGGCCGGACTTCGCGCAGGCGGCCGAACTCGGGGTCACCTCGGCGGCGATCGCGGAGACGCTGCGCGTGGCCACGCTGGGCGACTACGACCAGGATCTGGCCAAGCTCAACCTGAGCGAGCGGCAGGTGCCGGTGGTCGTGCGGCTCACCGACGACGCGCGCACCGACTACGAGACGCTCAAGCGTCTGCCGGTTCCCGGCACCCGCGGCCCGGTCGCGCTGGAGAACGTGGCCGTGCTCGAAATGAGCAGCGGGCCGACCGAGATCACCCGCTACGACCGCCTGCGCAACGTCAATTTCGAGATCGAACTCAACGGCCAGCCGCTCGGCGTGATCGAACAGGCCGCGCTGGCGCTGCCCAGCCTGCAGAACCTGCCGGCAGGCGTGGTGCAGACCGTGGCCGGGGATGCCGAGGCGATGGGCGAGCTGGCGACGGGCTTCGCCGCGGCGATGCTCACCGGCCTGCTGTGCATCTACATGGTGCTGGTCCTGCTGCTGAAGGACTTCATGCAGCCCCTCACCATCCTGGCCGCGCTCGTGCTCTCGGTGCCCGGTGCGTTCTTGGCGCTGTTCGTCACCGGCTCCGAGCTTTCGCTGCCGTCGATGATCGGCCTGATCATGCTGATGGGGATCGCGACCAAGAACTCGATCCTGCTGATCGACTACGTGATCATCGCCCGTCGCGACCACGGCCTGGCGCGCTGGGAGGCGATCGTCGATGCCTGCCGCAAGCGCGCGCGCCCGATCGTGATGACGACCATCGCCATGGGCGCCGGCATGCTGCCGATCGCCCTGGGCTGGGGCGCCGATCCGAGCTTCCGCGCCCCGATGGCCATCGTCGTCATCGGCGGACTGATCACGTCCACCTTCCTGAGCCTGCTGGTGATCCCGGTCGTCTACAGCTACGTCGACGACGCCGTGCAATGGGCTGTCCGGCGCATCCGTCGCACGTCCAGGCCGGCAGTGGTGGACGACGGGTCCAGCCAGCCTTCTCCGAGCCCGGAGACCTGATGCCGTGAACTACAGCCTGCTGGCGATCATCGCCATCGCGGTCTACTCGACCGCGTCCATCGCCTATGTCTACCGCTGGCGCGGCAATGTCCGATATGCCTCGCTGACTCAATACCTGCGCAAGAGCTGGCCGATCCTCGCACCGCTGAACTGCATGCTCTACATGACGACCCGGGCGTCGGCGCGCAGCGCGGTGCTGGACGCCGGCTATCTGCAGAACATCGCCATCCTGCGCGACAACTGGCGGACCATCCGCGACGAGGCGCTGGCACTGCAGGCCGAGGGCGTCTTCGAGGCCACCAAGGCACCGGGATCGGCCGGCTACTACGACGTCGGCTTCCGCACCTTCTACAAGCGCGGCTGGAGCAAGTTCTACCTCAAGTGGTACGGCACCACGCACCGCTCGTCGCAACGGCTCTGCCCGCGCACGCTGGCGCTGCTCGCCCAGGTGCCGCAGGTGCGGGGCGCGATGTTCTCGATCCTGCCGGCCGGCTCGGAGCTGACCATGCACTCGGACCCGCTCGGGTGTTCGTTCCGGTATCACATGGGGTTGTCCACGCCGAATTCGGAGCACTGCCACATCACCGTCGATGGTCGGCAATGCGTCTGGCACGACGGCGGGGATTTCGTGTTCGACGAGACCTACCCCCACTTCGCCCGCAACGATACCGGCCAGGCGAGGCTGATCCTCATGTGCGACGTCGATCGCCCGATGAACGTCCTCGGTCGCCTGTTCAACAGGGGCTATCGCCTCATCGCCAGAGGCACGGTCGTTCCGAACACCGCGGAGGACGCGCGTGGCGTCTTCAGCGCGCTGTTCTCGGCCTTGGCGCCGATGCAGGCGTGGAGCCTTCGCCTGCGTGCCGAGCGCCGGCGGACCTACAAGGCGCTCAAGTACCTGCTCAACCTCACGCTTCTGGCGCTGTTGATGGCACTCCTGTTCGGCGCGTTCAGCCTGATCGAAGCGCTGTTGCGTTGAGTGCGGTCGTTGCCGCCGCCTGATGCGAGCCGTGTGTGTTGACGGGCCGGGGTGTAGTCGAAGCGCGCGCCGGCGTGGATGTTGGTCGTAGCCTTGCCTTCATAGAAGACGAGGGCCGGGGTCCAGTGGGCATTGCGCTACGCACCGAACCTCATCAGTTCACTCGGGCCGTCCGATAATCGCGGATTGGTGAATCTGCGATTGCCCGCGGCCTCTTGGCCGCCTTCCTCGGTACCACCCGGATGAGGCGCCGGATGGCTGAAACATCTGGCCCAGTTTGACCCCGCATCAGCGAAGCCAAGTCCAGGCCCGGCGCAGACTCTGGTTCGGCAAACGCGCTCACCGACGCACGCTACCGCCTTGAGGTGGGTCCTCAGTTGCTAGGAACCACGGGGCTTGCTCTTCTCTGCTTTTCGGTCATAGCGGGCTTGTGCAAGCTCGATATCGCCGCGCTTCGCGCGTGCCCATTCGGCCAGCATCGTGATCGGCTTCTTGAGGGTGTGCCCTAATGGCGTCAACGCATAGTCGACACGAGGTGGCACTGTCGCAAATGGCTTTCGCAGGACCAGGCCGTCACGCTCCAAGCCTCGGAGTGTCAGCGTCAGCATGCGATGAGAGATGCCTGGGATCTTCCGCATGAGTTCGTTGAAGCGGAGCGTCCCTTCGGAAAGGTGGCCGAGCACCATGACGGTCCACTTGTCGCCGATACGGTCGATGATCTGGGCCAACGCACGGCATTCCTTTTCTGCATCGGTGGTCGTGGCTGACCGAGGCTCATCTGTTTCACTGCTCATACACCCTCACTACGCACATCAGTGTTCGTCGTGCACATTCTAATGCGCTCTTGTGTTCCTTGAGCACCAATCTATCATCACGAACAAATTGTTCCTAAAAGGGATTTCAGATGAAGATTGGCATCAGCGGCGCAAGCGGCCATGTAGGAAAGGCCGTCATCGCAGCGCTTTCCCGGCGATTTCCTGGTCACGAGTTGGTTGGAATCTCACGGACGCCCGCTACGGGCGAGCAGTTGGAAGGCCGTTTTGGCGACTACGACCAGTCCGACTCGCTATCACAGGCGTACGCGGGCCTCGATCGGGTGCTCATCATCCCCAGCGCGGATCTGGGGTACGGCGTGCGAAGCAAGCAGGTAGTCGCGGCAATCGACGCTGCTGCCGTTGCAGGTGTGAATGCGGTCTACCTCCTCTCGGCATGCGGCACGCGTGAGAAGCACGAGCCAGCAATGGGTGCAGCGTACTGGCGAGGCGAGCAACGATTGATTCAAAGCGTTATTCCGTCTTGGACGATTCTGCGGATGAACTACTTCGCCGAAACCTTGATCGAAGAGGCGAAGATGTCGTTCGATCTGGGCGCGCTGCCGGGAATCGCCGAGAACAAGGTTGCGTTCGTTTCACGCGATGATGTGGCCGTAGCCGCTGCAGGTGCGCTGGCAACCGCGGGGCATTCCGGGGCCATCTACAACTTGACTGGACCCCAGGCGTTTTCTGGTGCCGAACGGGCCGAAGCAATATCCAGAGCTGCCCAAAAGCCGTACAGATTTGCCCTGCTCAGTGAGGAAGAGCTACATACCGGCCTTTCCAGCGCTGGCTTACCTGCCTTTGTGGTTGACGCTGTAGTGAGTATGAAGATCAGCCAGGCCGAAGGTGCCTACGACATCGTCACCGGAGACGTCGAGAAATTGGGGGGCCAAACCCCTACGTCACTTGCCGACATCCTAGCCAAAGAGTTCGGCCGATGATTCTTATCCGCTGGATCGCTCTGGCTTGGTATCGACTAGCCAATTGTCATTCCGCTTTCAACAAACGCGCAATGCAACGCTGATCGATCATGTTTGAAGCGCACAACATAGCTATGGATTCGGTCTCTGCTAGAGGGGGCTCATTCGCCTGTATCGTGCCGGGACCACGCGCGCCTGTGGCAGCTCACCTACACCGGTTAGGCAATCCCGATTCCCTTCTGTCTAGCAAACTCCCACGACACACTGCCCCCGCGCGCAGTCCCGGCAAGCTTCTGACCCAAGCGGGGTTCGATGATGGGTTTCCACGGCACTAGGCTGAACCCCATGCCGTCATCGAGCATCGCGTAGCGCCCGCTGGCGAGCATGACGTTGCGCCGGTAGATGCCAGCCACACGCTGGCCGTCAGCCACCGGGCGGTGCTCCAGACCGGTTTCGGCGGCAATGTCCTTAGCGGCCTGCGCCAGCTCGCGATTGCGCAGCGTGCCCAGCAGGTTCCGGGCGAGGATCACGCGCTGCCCGCGCCGCTCGGCCAGCCCCTGTTCGGCCAGGAAGTCGGCGCGCTGCTGCATCGCTTGCTTGGCGTCGCCACCAAAGCCCAGGTCGCCCAGCCCGCGGCCGCCGCCGATCAGTTGCTGGTCGAGCCAAGTCGCGCCGATCACGCGCGCCTGCCGCTCGATCGGCAAGTGCGATTTCAGTTCCACCGCCACACCGCCCAGCCGTTGCGAGTCGTACTGGCGGCCACGCTCGGCCAGATCGTCCGGCACCTTCCATAGTCCATCGGCCACACGCTCCACGATGCCGGCGCGTCGCAGGGATTCCAGCCGGCGGATATGGGCCGCGACAATTTCTTGCGGGTCGCGGCCGGGCTTGGCCCGGCCCTGCTCGATCGCCAGGTGGTGATCGGTGCGGTACAGGCCATCGCTCGCCAGCGTGGCGATGTTCTTGTCGGCCGCCCGCACCTCGGCGGAACCGCGTACCTCCACCACGGCTCCGGTGGGATAGTTAGCCAGCTCGTCGCGGGTGTTCAACGCGACGTAGTGGGCCTTGCCGTCCACGCCGTCGATGACCAGATAGCCGCGGTCGTGCAGCTCGTCGGCCAGCCCCTTGGCAGCGACGCGGCCGACAATGGTTCGGCCGTCGTCGCCCGGCTCGAACACCGCCAGCTCGCGCGGCTGGCCGCTCATGGCCCGCTGCATGGTGCGGATGATGTCGCCACGCTCGCCCAGGGCGCGCAAGGTCTTCTCGGTATCGGCGTGAACCGCCCAGGTGCCGGGCTGCGTCTCGTCGGCCAGGCCCAGGCGCTGCAAACGTTGCAGGCGGCCGATCAGCAGCAGGCGCTGGCGTTGCAGCCGGGGTTCGTTGAAGCGTTCGATCCGCACCCGGCCATCGTCGCCGGCCTCGCGCTGCAACGTGCGGTCGAGGCTCGTCCACCGCTCTTGCTCCACCTCGCGCTGCAAGGTCTGCTGGATCTCCAGTTCGGTACGCGGCCCAAGCCATTCCGTCGCCAATTCGGCAGCCCGGTGGCGGAAGCCGTGGGCGATGTAGTCGCCCGCGATGATGAGGTCTTCGCCGGTGTCGTCGCGCCCGCGCACGATCAGGTGCGTGTGCGGGTTGTCGGTGTTCCAGTGATCCACCGCCACCCAATCCAGCCGCGTGCCCAGGTCGGCTTCCATCCGATTCACCAGATGCCGGGTGTAGGTGCGCAGGTCGTCCAACTCGGCGCCGTCCTCCGGGGAGACGATGAAGCGGAAATGGTGCCGGTCGTCGGCGGCCCGCTCCTTGAAGGCATCAAGGTCGGCTTCGTCGATCTGCGGCCCGTAGGCCCGGCCCGATTCGCCATCGCGGCCGGCGCCGTCGCGCTCGATGTAGCGCAGGTGCTTGGCGAGCGACTGCGGGCTGGCGTTGCGTTGATTAACCAGCAGGGTCTTGATGGTCACGCGTCGCGACATGGGCGTGAGCTTCGCCCCGGCGAAGCGCGCCGCCGTGTGGCCGCGCCCAAGCCGTGAGCCGGGCCGCTGGCCTGCCCGTGCGCCGCTGCCACTGCCTGCGGGGTGGCGCATCGAGGATTTGCCGCCGCTGGCCTTGCCGGTCTGCTTGAGCACCTTGGAAACGAAGCTCTGCCCCTGGCCCTTGCCCCGGTTCTTCGGGGCGCTGGGGCGCACCCGGAAATCGTCGTCGCGGCGGTCGGTCATGCCTGCGCTCCCCGCAAGCTCGGGCGTGTCTGGTCGTGCGAAGCACGCGGACATGCCTGCATTGGCGTAACCCTCGCGCCGAACGCGGCACGGCGGCAAAGCCGCTCCGTGCCGCGCCACCCCCACGTGCAGACAGGCTTTCGACGCGGCCCGGTGCCGCGTCCTTTTGTCTTGCCTTCCGCCTTTGCCCCTCGCTGTCGCTCCGGGCGTCGGCGGCCCGGCGGCGCTGCGCTGCTTGCAGCCAGCTCGCCGGCGAACGCGCCAATGGCCGCAGGCCGGGCGCGTTCGAGGCAAGACGCCTGCACGGTGGACGGCTGCGCCGGATGTTGCGCGAAGCGCGGCGCGGATGCGCCCGCGCTGCATGCGCGACGACATGGCGGCAGCAGCCGGAACGACATGCCCGATGGCACGATGAGATGCACAGCAACGTGCAGCGAATCGGCGGCCATCATGGGCGTGTCTCCAGCCAGACCGGATGCGCGACGCCGATCACGGCGGATGCGCTGACCGGGCCGAAGTAGCGGCTATCGAACGACGCCGGATTCGTCACGCTCAACAGGAACAGTTCGCCAGGCGCAAGGCGGCGGCATTGCGGCCAGGATGGCAGCGGCCGGCCCAGCCGGTCGGCAGGCAGCGCGGCGGCCGAAGGCACGCCGTCGATGCGTACTTGACCAGCGACGATGCAAACGTGTTGCGGTGCGACTGCGCCCACACGTTTGAGCAGCGGAATGCGCGTCGGCAGGTAGCCGCGCTGCGCAGCCAATGCGGCGGCCTCGGCTGGCAGCGGCACCAGCACGATGCTGTCCACGGACAACGGACGTGGCAGCGAGGCGGTGCGCGGGTCGAACGGTTCGATGCGATACCAGCCGACCGCCACGCTGTCGGATGGGTTGTACGTCAGGCGAGGCAGCGGCGACACGAAAGCCGCCCAGGCCAGCGCAGCGAGGCCGCAGGCGGTCAGGCCCGCCAGCACGGTGCGAGCGCGCAGGCGCGAGCAGGGACGCGGCGAGGCGGACGAAGTGGAAACGGTCGTCATGGCAGCGCCTTCCCAGCGAGCCAGGCAGCATGCCGCTCGGCGGTGTATTCGGGCAGCGGCAGGCGCGCCGCGAGACGGTTGCCCAGCGTGCGCCAGTACGCGGGCGAGACGGCAGACGGGGCGATGCCCAGCGCCTCGATGGCGTCGATGCGTTCCAGCACGGCGCGCACCGAGTTCTCGCCTTCGGCGTGCAGCAGCAGGCGCGCGCCGGGCCGCACGCCGGGGATGCGCTGCAAGGCATCCAGCGGGGTGCCAGCCTGCATCACCATGAGCTGCCAGCGGATCGTGCCGTAGTCGTTGGCCTGCCAGCGCACACGGCAGAACATTGCACGCGGCAGGAACACCGCGCAGCGCCGCCAGCGGTCGAGCTGGAGCGTGCGCGCCGGTTCGCCGAAGCGCAGGTAGAGCTTGAAGCGCGGTTCGATGTAGGCGAGCGATACACGGGTCAGCAGCACGTTGCCGGCTTGGCCCGCGAGTGCTGAAAGGGACGGCGATGGCGTGGTCGATGCAGCCGCCGTGGCCGCGTTCGCGGCAGGCGCGATGGATGCGTTCATGGCAGGTTCTCCGTGCGGTTGTCGGGAAACTCCCGCTCCAGCAGGTCACGCAGCAGTTCGGCCACGGTCACGCCTCGCGTGAAGGCCGAAACCTTGATGCGAGCACGCATCGCTGGCGTCACGTCGAGCGTCAGGCGGGCCGTGTAGAGGTCGCCCTTGTTGAGCGCATCGGCGTCGCCCTGGCGAATCCACGCCTCGGCGTGCGGATTCGCGGGCGGACGCGCACCGATGCCGACGCGCTTGCTGCGTGGTGGCTTCGCGGTCATGTCGGCCACCGCAGCAGTTCGTCCACCAGTGCGGCGATCTCGCGTGCGGCGGCGCTGTCGGGCGCCGTCTCGCGTGCGAGCCGGCCAGCGGCCACGCTGTCGGCGAAGACGATGCGCTGATGCACTTCCGAGCGCAGCGCCGGCAGCGGCTGTTCGGCCAGCGACTGCCGCGCCTCCCGACCGATCACCGTGGTGCTGACGCGGCGGTTGATGACGAAGGCCGCGCGCAGCGCAGGCCGGAACACCTGCGCTTCGCGGATCAGCGCCACCATCTCGGCACTGGCCCAGAGGTCGTAGGGACTGGGCTGCACCGGGATCAGCACGCGCTCGGCCGCCAGCAGCGCGGAGCGCGCCAAGGCGGCGATCCTGGGCGGCCCGTCGATGATGACGTGATCTGCGCGGCGGGCGAGTTCTGGCGCTTCCTGATGCAGCGTTTCGCGGGCCAGGCCCACGGCGCTGAACAGCCGTGGCAAGCCTTGCTGGCTTCTGCGTTGCGTCCAGTCCAGCGATGAACCCTGCGGGTCGGCATCCAGCAGGATGACCGACTGCCCGCGCATCGCCAGTTCGCCGGCGATGTGCGTGGCGAGCGTGGTCTTGCCGACGCCGCCTTTTTGGTTGAGCAGCGCGACGATCATTGCGTGGCCCTCCATGCTGGAAAGCCAGGCTTTGCCTGCCGTGCGAAACGCTGTTCGCCGTGCCGTTCGGTGGTTGTCCACTGAATCGGCGCGCTTCTACTAAAAGTTAGAGATTTATAGTTAGGTAAGTTAGAGGGGACGCAAACCCGCGCCGTTATTGGCTTTCCGGCGTTTTCGTACTCCTGATAGCACGATAGGCGTACTCCTGATAGCACGATACCCGGTACTCCTGATAGCACGAGGCCGTCCACAGGCTTTACCGCAGTTATCCCCGTGCCGTATGCAGCACGGGCCGGAAGGTCAGCAGCTCCAATCCTTCCTCCGGCATCGCCTCGATGCCCAGGACGTAGCCGGGCAGCGACTGCCGCGCCACCAGGACGCGCAGGTCGTAGGCGAAGTCCGAGAAGCGCGCCGCGCTGCCGGACTTGCGGTACAGGTGCCGGAAGTCGAATTGCCAGCCGCCCGGCTGCTTGCCGCCGTGCTTGCGCACCAGGCGGTACAGCCAGCGTTCGATGCCGCCTTTGAGGCGGAAGTACGCGGGGTCGATGGTCAGCACCAGGGCGGCGTCCACCACGCCGGCATAGAACCAATCCGGCAGGATCAATTCGAGGCCCAGCGGCACGCCGCTGGCGTCGGCCAGTTCCTTCCACTCGTTGATCCACGAGAAGCGATGCAAGCGCCTTCCGGTGGTTTCGCGGATGGACGTGGCCACGCTGGTTGATTGCAGGCGATCCAGCGCGGCTTTCAGGCGCAGGTAGTCGTTGAGGGATGTTCCTCGTCCAATAAAGCGCAGGATCTCGTAGGGCGTGGCGCGTATCCAGCGCGACGGGCGGATGCCCGCGTCGCGCGCTTCCACGATCTGCGAGGCCGCCCAAATCAACACGTCGGCATCCCAGATGGTGGCGATGCCATGCTCGGCCGTGCCCTCCACCCGGATGGTGATGCCGCCCGCTCGGAAGTCGATCGGCGCGGTGCGCCGCGACTTGGCGAGCGAGAAGAACGGAAAGGCCATCAAGTCCTGGCTGTCGCGCGGTGCCATGTCGCCCGGCAGCGCGCGGAACAGGTCGAGCTGTTCGCGCTGCGGTAAGGCTTGCCCTGGAGGGCTGGACATGGCGGAGGCCACTCACGCACCGACGATCAGCGGCCGTCACGGTAGTCACCCGCATGACGCTCGGCGTATTCCGGGTCGGACGTGGCCTCATAGCTGCGCGCATCGGCCCAGGCGTCGAGGTCGCTCACGGCGTACATGACGCGCCGGCCGAACTTGCGGAACTTCGGGCCGCCGCCGATCACGCGCTGCTTCTCCAGCGTGCGAGGACTAAGGCGCAGGTACTCGGCGGCCTCGTCGTTGGTCAGGTAGCGTTGGGGCTGCGCTGGCGCAGCGACAGCAACGGCGGCAGGCCGCAAGGGAGCAGGTCGCATGGGATGTACCTCCATCAAGCCCAGCCACACCACGCGGCCGGATAGAGGCACTTTCAAGAAAGCTAGGCTTCCTGCTCAGGGACGTTTTGCAGGGGATGCGGCGCGTCCCTGTGCAACAGACGGAAGCTGTGCCAGGCGGCGATAGCCGCCGCGCATCAGCGCATCGCCCCGGCGCACCAGCCGGCGAACGCGGGCACGCAAGGCGCTGTCCGCGTGCCAGTCGTCCGCGACCGTATCGGCACCGAACAGCCCTTCGGCCACGTCGCGCAAGGACGCGCCCGCCAGGGTGCCGTCGAGCGCCTGGAGCGTGTTCAACTCCAGCAATGTGGCGATTGTCGGTCGTGGCCGTGCCATTCCCGCGGGTAAGGCGTCGCCAGCGGTGGCCAGCTTGTCCAGCTCGGCCGCCAGCGCCTGATAGCGGACGCAAGGTGTGGCGCAGGCGCGGATGGCATAGGCGTAGGCCATGCCATCGGCCAGGCCGGGAGCGATCACCAGCCGCAGGCAGCAGCCCGGCCAGCGTGCCAGCACCACCAAGCGCTTGCCATCGTGGATCAGATGCTTCTGGCCGGGAATGCGCCAGAACGCGAAGGCCGCCGCATCGGGCGGCGGGTCGGCGTCCGGGTAGAGCTGCACGACGGCATCGTGGTCAGGGAACCAGGCCGGGTGCGCGTCGCGCGCATCCAGGGCAGGATCTTCCAGCAGGCGCAGTCCCCAGCGTCCGGCGGCCTCTGGCTGTCGGCGACGGCGCAGCCAGTCGCGGCGGTAGTCGGGGTGGCGGCGCAGGTATTCCCACGCCAGCGCGGGGCCGTCGAGGTGCAGCGTGTAGAGATACGCGGCGGTTGGATACCAATGTTCGGCGCTCGGGTCAGCCATGACGCAACCTCCTGTCATTCAGCAGGAACGTCGCCACGGATTCCGCCATGCGGGAGCTATCGAGTCGCCATCAAGTCGTCATCGAGATCGGGGTAAGCTGTAACTGCTGGTGTCAAGACTGATTCGCTCCAGGGCATTGCGGAAATCGTCTGAATGCGACGGCTGCGCCGCCACGAAAATGGTGCGCAGCATGGAGCACCGTGCAGCAGCCCGCGCCAAAGATCATGACTGTTTCCAGCAGAAGCGCACCGCTTCGGTGCAAGAGTGTGGATTCAGACCTTCCGGGTCTTGGGTAAGACTGAAATAGTCAGAATGCGCTGTCGTTGGCTGGGGTTGGTCAGTCGGTGATCGAGCCGTTTTCCTCGGCCAGCCGCAGGTACTCCGACAGCAGCCGCGCCGGCTGGAAGTAGCGATCGCGCATCACAGGTTGCTTGTGCGGCCCGACGATGGACGCCAGATCGGACAGCTTCACATGGCCCAGGCCGGGCATGCCTATTCCCAAGTCGATCAGCCCCCATGCCGTATCGCTATCGGCCGGATCGAGCGCGGCCAGCAGCCAGGTGGCGTGCGCGTCAGGAGTGAACAGCCGTACCGTCGGCATCGGGTCGATGCTCCGACCAGCGGCGCGTGCCTCGCCGACGGCGAGCAGTTGCGCCCGCTGTTCAGCGGTGACGAGCGGCTGGGTCATGGCTCGAATCCCCACGCACCCGAGCATGCACGGATACGATTTTCCACCGAAGCGCAGAACCGCTGAAGCGGATGCGTGCTTTGGCGGAAAAGCACGAAGGCGCAAGCCATCGAATCCGTACAGGCACGGAAACGCAGAAGCGGAATTACGTGGGTCAGGAAAGACACGGATGCGACTCCCCGGTTCCGGTGAAATCCGCAGTTGCGGATTTCAGCAAAAGCACGGAAGCGGACTAAATTACTGTCATGAGTTAAAGATAACGTGGTTTTAATTGTCCCGCGACTGGACGCTTCTGTCTATGCAGAAGCGATCCGTTCAACCCGGCCGACCGGCCGGTGCCACCACCTTCGATGCCGAGTTGGCGCAAGCCTTCGGCGCGGGGGTGCGTGCGCTGCGGATGGAGCGCGGGATTGCGCAAGAATCGCTGGCCAACCTGGCTGGCATCGAACGTTCCCACATGGGCAAGGTCGAGCGCGGCGAGCACATGCCCACGCTGGCGCTGATCTTCAAGATCGCCGGCGCGCTCGAATGCAGCACGGCGGTACTGATGAGCGAGGCTGAAAGCCAGCTCGCAGCGGCGGCCAAGCCGTAGCGGCAGCCGGACTCGTCCGACGCAAGGTGGCTTTGGGTGTCGAGAGCACTGGGTCAGGCGCGGCAGGGGTGTATTCCTAGAGGCTAGTGCAAAGTCGCGGTAAAAAGCATCTACGGCAACGGTAGAGAACGACCCTGAGCCGCCGTTGAGTAACGCCACCCGGAAGCTGTCATTGATTTGCTGCTCGCTGCTGTTGGAAATCCCGGTCTCTGCCTACTGGCAATCTATAGTTTGGCAAGTTGGCGCGTGACGGGTTTCAATGAATTTTTATACTTGGATTTTTGACTAGGCCGATCCATGCAAACCTGTGCTGCAAGCCACCTCCAGGAGGAATCAGTGTCCAGAATATCCCGCACGGCCCAGTTTATCTCGTAGGTTTTGCGGGATACAGCGGCATAAGGAAGCTGCGGCGGTACACGGCGCGGCCTGAACAGCCATATTGGTCGCCGACCGAGACGGAGCGACACCTCTGACCCTAAGTGACCACAAAATGAACAGAGACTGGGTTCTTCAAACACGCGAGACGCGCCGATCCTTTGCAAACGCGACATGGGTGCCGCTACGCGCATCACAAGATGATGAGCAGGGCAAAGCTCGGGTTACTCAAGTTGGCTATGTGAGCGAGTTCTTCGGCTGTGGATCGGTCGCGTTCCCTCCGCAACACCGAGAAGTCGCAGAGAAACTGAGCTGGAGCGATCTGGGCATCGGCCACAGCGCGCGACCGTACGCATATGAGGATGGCTACTACTCGCCGGTAGACCAGTACCAGTACAACGACAAAGAGCCGATTGGAGTTGAGCTGGTATTCGTGCATGACCAGCCTGTTGTCGGAGGCACAAAGTGGATACTGAATCCAGACCTTGTCATCGCGCTCCGCCTAGTTAAGGAAGGCAACAACTGGGTGAGGCCTGAGGAAGACTTCGTTGTCGTCGCTCGCGAGTTTTTTGACGACGATGGCAAGCATCGGCTTATCGAGATCAAACGAGAGTTTCTGATTGACTATCTTGCCGCAAGAGGTCTTGCGCTACGTCTCTCCTACTATCGGCAACGTGTTGAAAATGTAGCCTCGCTTGAAGGCACTGAGTACGAAGGGCTGGAGAACCATCAGAACGATCGAGATGGCGGTCGCTTTGAACTCCTCACTCGAAGCCTCAATGACGTCTATGGCGGAAGTTGGGCGTCGTTCCGCGTCTGGAGAACTGATGTCGATGAGGAAGAGGACGCTCCCGTGCTGGGACCGGAGAGAGACGACAACACAGAATCCGAGCAGTCGGAAGGCGTCCGATCCGGGCCCGACGGAGTCCGCGTTGAAGGTGAATTCTGGAAAGATGAGTGGATCGATCACCGAGGCCTGAGCGTGCGGGTTCGCGGCGACACCGATCAATCTTTGCCGCACTTCATCATTGAGACTGATGGAACAAGGGCGGCATCCTCTGCGCTCGACTCTGAAGATATTGGTCGCTGGCTATGGTTTCGCACAAGCGTGGTGACCGACCTACTCGGCCGACGAGGCTTCTCCCTCAAGTGGTACACCGCAGAGACTGGTGCCATTGGGTCTACCTCTGGCTACGCCACGCATTTCGGCATCAATTCCGCTGACTTGCTAACTGTCTACGCCTACGATATCGCACGGCTCGCGGCGTGGGAGCAGCATATCTGGGCAGCACACAACGTTCCACCCGATGGAAAGGTCTCAGGAGAACTGCTATCTGCGCAAGTCAAGACGCAACCGGCGTCTACACATGCCGTGGAAGAGTTGCTCTTTGTGAGCATGCGAATGCTCGAACAGGGCTTCCGCGACAAGTTTGGGGTTGAGCTGTTCAGCCACAGTATCGACGACGAGTCAGCTATGCAGCAGGTATCTCGCTTTCACAGCAAGGACCAAGCCTCATTGCTGCGTCTCGCGAAGGAGACCATCCGAGTCTTTTCGGATCGCCTTAACGTTCGAGAGCTCCGTAAACTCTCGACCCACAAGGAGAAGGACAAGCTTGGCTCCAACAAACTCCTTCAGGACGTACTAGCCAAGCAAGTCGGGGAGGAAAGAGCGCGAACGGTGCTTGGTCCCGTGGTCGGCGCTTATGAGATGAGAGTCGGCGATGCGCACCCGACTGGATCGAAGATTGCGGAGGCCCTGAAGCTTGCCGGGATCAACGAGAGTTTCTCGTACCTGCGCCAGGGCGAGCAACTTATCCACAACGTCGGGCACGCCGTGTGGTGGATCGGCAAGCTACTCTTCGAGAAGAACGCGAGTCCGTGAGGGCGTCGCAGATGCCGCATAACAGGTCGGTGGACTCGGACACGTTGCGGCAAGGCGCTGCTCACCTTCACGTTGAACGTCCGCTTTCATTTGCGGTGACCGGCTGCTCCTAGCCAATAGCTGCCGAATCAGCCAGCGCTCCGTCCATCTCGGCGGGGCGCTGGCCGGCCGAACCGGCGCGAGCCGGTTCTGCGATGTTCAAGGGGTGCCAAGCGCAGCGCGGCGGGGATAGGCCGTAGGACTTTCCCCTGGAGGGAAGCAAAGCGCGCAGCGCCGCAGGCGCGAGGCGTGAGGGATTGACACCGCATGGCCGTGACGGCGAAGTCGGCACGGGGCGCAGCCCGAAAGTCTGGCGGCGCAGCGCGCCGACACGCCATGCCGTTCCTGCTGCCACGGGCTTCGAGCCATCCGACCATCACCAATGCGATCAGTCCAGGGGCATGCCAGGCATAAGGCAACCGCCGAAACCCTGTGCGCGCGGTACTGCGATCAGCAGCATCGCGCCCCGCCGCAATGGGCGGGGCGCGGTGGGTGGCCGTCAGGCCGCCTTGGGCTTGCTGCGCGACCAGATCAGGTCGTGCGTGCCGTCCTCGTTCTCGATCAGGCGGGCATAGACCGTTGCCGGGAACGAAGGATCGTCGAGGGATACGGACACGTAGGGCCGCCCGGCTTCGCTGGTCTTCTTCCACGCCGCGCCGATGTCATGGCCGGCCGCCTGAAGGCGGAAGTAGGGGGCGTTCTCGGTGTCGCCCTTGTCGTTGGGAATCAGCTTGACCTTGACGTTGAGGGTCAGGGTGCGGAGCTGGCCGGTGAAGCCGTCTTTCTCTGCGGTGAAGGTGCCGATGTTAGCCATGATGTTTCTCCTTTCGGGTTGAACAAGGTCGCGCCAGTGCGTCCTTGTTGTGATCCGGCCGGCGGGGGATGGGCTGGCCGCATCGCGCAGCGGTCGCAACATCGTGGAGAGCCTGGAAGCGAAAAGAATTTGTCCCGCGAGGAATGCGCGCAGCGCAGGGGAAATTGTTTTCGCTGGAAGGTTGCGGCCATGAAGCCCAAGGCGCAGCCGTTCCCTCGCCAGGATTCACGACAAGCCAAGGACGCACGGGCCGCCCGCTGCCGAATGGAGACGTGGCCGACTCGGCATCCCCGCGTGACGGCTTCACCGGCTTGCGCCCTGACACTGGCAAGGCCAACACCCCAACGACAAGCGAGAACGCTCCTTGCCCCAGATTGCGGCGACGGGCTTGAGGCGTGGCGTGGATGCTCCATAGCGAGGCCGAGTGGCGTGTCGGTGAACCGCTCCTCGTGACGTACAAGCGCGAACCGCCAGCGTCGAGGACGGCACGCTTTGGCACAACCTGCCGCAGCAAGCCGGGGCGTAGTCCCACAAGCCCCGCCCACGGCGGCGGGGCGCCATCGAAACCTTGCCCGCGTCAGCGGGCGCCGATGGCTGTACCGCGTGCAAGGCACTTGCACGTCCGCCACGTCGCCGCCTGGTCGAAGGCGGCGACGTGGCGATTTTGCTTTGGACGCTGGAACCGGGCGCGGCCACCGCCGCGCCCGGATTTTCGACCACCGGCCCCAAGGCGGAACGGCTTGGGGCCGGTGCTGCTCGTTATTCCTTGGTTTCGATGATCCACCACACCGAACGCGGCAAGAGTTGGCCGCTGATGGGGTGAGTGTCGGTGAGGTCGGCGCAGGCCGTCCAGCCCGAGGGCGGGCGGTAGCCGCGCACGTCGCCTTCGCCGTGCCAGCGGCGGGCGCGCACCGTGCCGGGTGCATAGATCGCCGCCATGCGCGGGCGGCTGGTGGGGGTGCGGGTCATGCGGGCTTCTCCTTCAAGCGAAGCGCCCCGGTCGGGGCCGGGGCGCTTGCCTTCGGCGCGGGTCAAGCGGCCAGTGCCTCGGCGGGTTCATCCGCCATTGCCTCGGCTTCCTCCGGGGCGTCCTGCGCCTGCGTTTCCTCCGGCGCAGCTTCCGGGCCTTCGGCCTTGAAGATGGCGGGCATCCAGCCCGTGCCATCGGCCAGCCGTTCCGCCTCGCTGGCAATGTCGGCCTTCTTCAACTTCGCCAGCCGGGTAGCGTGCGACGGCGCGAACTCGCCCACAGTTTCCAGAATCACCGCCTTGGAAACGTGCTTGAAGTAGCCGTCGGCGGTGGGCTGCCACCATGCGGCCATGTCCAGCCCCACGGCATGCGCCAGTTCTGCGCCCGGCTGGTGCGCCGTGGCGCGCGGCGTCACCACGTCCACGGTCGCCGCCACGCATACCGCCAGCAGCCGCACCAGTTCGCCTTGCTCCATCGCCAGCAGCGCGGCGAACAGTTCGGCGCTGTCCTGCGGCAGCGCTTCGCCCGCGACCTGATGCAACTCGCGCAGGGCCACGGCGGCGGGCGACTCGGGCCAGTCGGGGGCCATGCCTTCCAGCCGGTCTTGCACGGTCAGGCGCACACCCAGCGGCAAGTCGTGGCCGTAGTGGCTGTCCTGCAAGACGCTCTGCACCATGCCATGCACCAGCGCGGCCAGCGCGACGTGCGGATGCCGGGCCACTTCGATTTGCAGCGCGGCGGTGCGGTGCGCGCTCAAGCGCTGCGCCAGCCGGTCGGACAGGCTCGCGGCCTTGGGCTGCTCGGCGTCCTCTCCTTCGTCGTCGTTCCCGGCTTCACCTTCCGCGCTGCCGAAACCCTGCCGCAAGCGTTCCAGCGTGCGCAGCGCCTTGGCTTCGGCTTCGCACAGCAGCCCGCGATGAATCACGGCTTCGCCGCTGCGGTCGAGGGTGACGATGGCACCGGCCACGGCGCGCACGTCCGGGGCGTAGCCCTGCAAGGCTTCCTCCACGGCTTGCAGTTCCCCGGCAACCTGCTCGCGGCGCGGTTCCAGCGCTTCGGTCTTGTCCTCGTCCTCGGCGTAGGCTTCTTCCAGTTCGGCGTCGATCTTGTCGAGGCGGGTTTGCAGCGAGGCGATGCGGCGGGCTTCGCGGGCGCTCGGTTCGCGGCGCTGGCGTGGCGCGTTCTGGAATGCCTGCCGCTCGGCATAGCTCATGTGCGGCACGGCTTCGACCCACGCCCAACCCTCGGCGCGCACGTCCCCGGCCAGCGCATCCAGCTTGCCGCGCACCAGCGTTTCCAGCAGCACGGCGTCGGTCAGGTAGGTTCCGGCATCGCCTTCCGCGAACAGGTCGCGGCGGATGCCGCCGCCCGCCGCCGTGTAGGTGTCCAGCCCGGCGAAGCGCACCAGCGGATGCGTGGCGTCGATTTCGCGCTCGGTCAGGCGTTCGCGCAGCGCGGACGCGCCACGCTGCCATTCGGGCGCACCGTAGAACGCGGCTTCCTGCGCGGCATGGTCGTCGGTGATGGTCAGGGCCATCAACTGTTCCAGCGTGACGGCTGCGGCCCGGTAGTCGGCCAGCAGGCGCGGCGAGACGTTGGCCAGCTTCAAGCGGCGCTGCACCACCAGCGGGGACACGCCGAAGTCGGCGGCGATGTCTTCGATGGGACGGCCTTCCTTGACCAGCGCGGCGAACGCCTCGAACTGGTCGGCCGGGTGCATCTGCTCGCGCAGCAGGTTTTCCGCGAGGCTGACGGTACGGGCCGAAGCGTCGGGCACCAGCAGGCAAGGCACCTCAAAGTCGGCAGCGATGCGCTTCTTCTTCGCCAGCAGCTTCAACGCGGTCAGTCGGCGATCACCGGCCACCACTTCGTATTGCTCGCCATCGGCGGCAAGGATCACGACGAGATTCTGCAGCAGGCCGATGCGGGCGATGCTCGCGGCCAGTTCGGGAATGGACAAGCGCGGGGCCTTGCGTGCGTTGCGCTTGGAACGGCGCGACAGCAACTGCGAGAGCGGAACCAAAATCAGGTTCTTGGTCGGGTCGGCCACTTCCAGCGGCGCGGCGGTGGTTTCGATGGCGCGGGTTTCGGTTTGGGTAATGGCATTCATGGTGATAACTCCTTGCGGTTGGGATGCAGCAGCGAAGAAAGCGGCAAGGGCTGCTGCCTGCCCCAGCCGCGTGGGGATTCAGGCTTTCAACTGGCGCATGCCATCGGCCAGCAGCCAAAGCGCACGGTTGAGGCGGATGTTCTGGTCGATGCCCTGCACCGGGCGGGTTTGCTGGCGGCGTCCGTTGGCGCTGCGCCCGCGCAGGCCGCCTTGGGTCAGGTTCTCTTGCGTGCGGTTGAACACGCTCCACAAGTCCGGACGGCGGTCGTCGTGGCGGCGCGGCATCAGGATTTGCGATTCCGTGATGGGTGCGGGCTTGTTAGGGTCGTCGTATTTGAGGGCCAGCGCGGCGCGGGCAAACACTTCGGATTCGCCATCGCTCAAGGTGATGGCGCGCATGGAATCGCGGGATTCCTTCACCCGGTCGAAGCCGCTCAACACTTCGTAAGCGCCTTCGATGACGGAACCGGCCACGTCGCCTTTGTGCGGCACGCGCACGTCCGCCACGGTGTCGCCGCAGACAAGGCCATTGCTGCACACGAACCGGAACATGCCGGCCAGCATCTGGTAGCTGCTGGTGCCATCGTGCGAGTTCAGCAGAATGATTTCGTTGGCTTCGCCTCGGGCGTTGATCTGGCTGGCATGGCGCAGCCGGATCATGTGCTTGGTGTAGTCGCGCCGGTCTTCGTGGCGGGTGCGGGTCTGCGTCACCATGAAGGGCTGAAACCCTTCCTTGCGCAGTTCGGTCAGCACCGTGGCGGTGGGGATATAGGCGTAACGCTGGGAGCGGCTTTCGTGTGGCGCTTCCGCAAAGATGGACGGGGCCACGCGGTGAATCTGGTCATCGGACAGCGGGGAGTTGCTGCGCAGAACCGGGGAACGGGAAGCGAAACGGGATGCAAGCATGGTCTTTCTCCTGACGAAAAGGGTTTGCTGTTCAAACCGCACACCGGATTCCTAGATTCGGAGCCCAGCCTTTCGGCTGTTCGGTGCGGTTGGCACGAGGAACCGGTTGACCCTGTTGCCACCGTCTTTCCTGAGTTCATCGCCCGCGACGGTCAGGAGCCCACGGACGTGGGCCGTCAAGGAGAAAAGCGACAGGTAGGTGCGGCCCGCAGGCGCAGCCGAGGACACGGCCTGGCGCGCCTTGATGGCACGCGGCCACGGGCTACAGTCGCGAGCAAGGTGATGGAGTCAGGAAAGACGGCTGGACATGGCAACGGCCGCCGCGATGTGCAAACCGCACGCAAGCGAAGCGCGCAGGCCCGGAACTGGAAGCCGGGCCATAGGCGTCAGCCGAGCGGAGCGAGGGAACGATGGAAGCCCGAAGTGGGCGAGACGCCGCAGGTGACTCGATGCATAGCACGACAGCGCGACCGGCCACGCTTCTTGGCCGGGGACGCGTAGCTCATTTGGTTACGCGCCAATCCAAATTGATGCTTGATACGCTAGGTGCCGGAAGCGCCTCCCCTGGACCTACGCTTTAGCAATGCTGATCCCGTAATAGTTCAACTTCGAACGCAAGCCACCATGAACCCTATAGGATGTAGCCCTATAGGGCGAACTATGATTTAATACGCATCTAGATCAACGTGCCTGTCGGTGGAAAAATGTCTCTACCCTATGCGCTAAGAAAAATTAGGAAATTCAGAGGATTAAGCCAAGATGATTTTTCAAAAATTTCCAGTCGCACATATTTGAGCGCCTTGGAGCGAGGAATTAAAAATCCAACTCTAAGCAAAATAGATGAATTGTGCGTTGTTCTAGGTGTTCATCCACTCACACTATTAACATTGACCTATTTGGAAAATGACGGTGAAGCATATAACTTGCTTTCTCAAGTGGAAAGAGAAACATCGGAAATTTTCCGGTTTGGCGAACAAAATTCTGGCAAAAAAAAATGACTAACACGAAAAATTATCTTCCCAACGCAAGCTTTTGTTGGGGTATCAGTTAGATGATTGAAAAAAATAAATCTTCTCAGTCATCATTAATTGAAGCCGAGGAAATAATTAACGAGCATCCAAGTGGTCGAATTATCACAGAATGGAAATGCTCGGAAGCCCCCGCCTGGAGATTAATAAATGGCCCGGCAAAGGAATCTCTAGATCTAATTCCAGATGGTACGATTGATTGCGTTGTTACTTCGCCACCATATTTTTGGCTCCGAGACTATAAGGTGGCCGGTCAAATCGGCCTAGAAGACAGCGTTGAAGCCTACGTTGTTGCACTCAAAGAAATAATGGAGAAGATTCGAAAAAAACTAAAACCAGAAGGAGTTCTTTTTCTTAATCTTGGGGACACCTACTATTCTGGAAAAGGACAGCCACATGGAGATGATAAGAAAAGCTCCAAAAGAAGATTCGGTCTTCGGGCTGTCGATAAAAGCGGTGGACTGGGAATCGGGCTACAAAGAAAATCAACCATTGGTATTCCATGGCGCGTGGCGCTCGCGATGTGCCTTGACAATTGGGTATTGAGATCTCCAATTATTTGGCATCGTGAGAATTGCTTGCCTGAGCCTACGGCAAAGGATCGGCCAAGCCGGAGCTACGAATTCGTCTTTATGTTTGTTAAATCCAGGAAATATTTCTTTAACAAAAACAACTTGCCCGAGGATAATTGGGCTGAAGATGTTTGGAATATTGCTCCGAGACCTAAGGTCCGAGGATCGTTGGATACTGCTCCTTATCCAGACGAGTTGGTCGAGAGGTGCCTAACAATCGGTTGCCCTCCAGGCGGTGTCGTTCTGGATCCTTTTTGTGGAAGTGGAACAACACTCAGAGTTGCTCGTAAGCATGGACATCCTGCAATTGGAATTGATTTAAATAGTGACTTCTGTGCTTATGTGAGAAGAAATATTTGAGGGCTGAATATTTATGCGCAAATACATATCCACTTCTCAGGTGCGACGCTCTATGGAGCGAGTTGGGCTATTTCACATCTTCTTTGGAACAACTTTTTTAGTTCTAAAGAAGAACGATGCCCCAATCGGCCAAACCATGCATTTATCTTTAGATGCTGAAAATAGAGAGCACCTCAAAAAATATTTCCGCCTCCATCCGAAGTCAGACTATTTTTTTACTCCCTTCCAAGTAAAGAAAAATGAAGGACGCTGGCGCGACCCAAAATATGCATCGACATCTTTACAGGCAATAAATACGCAGGGTTTCGCGGGCGCTTTGCTCCACGAGAAGAATGAAAAAATATGGGGATGGAATGATGGATATTTGGAATTTCTATCCAGCAAGCTGCCAAAAGGCAAAAAGATACCACTGCTGGATTTTTCAATCTGGTTTCTCAGAGAAGAAGATTTCAACTCTGATGCAACACCTCACTCAATAGTTGAGAAATTCTTAAAATTATTCAACATTAGTTCAAATGAAATCAATGCACTTTTTGATGGAATTGGCGACGGCTCTTTCCCCGAGAAGGATTTCTTCTCTGGGGGCGCAGCCAAATGGGAGGACATAATTGAGGGATTCGGCGTCCCCATTGATGTGCCTCCAGAAACAGGCGCAATCCTCCATTTTTTAGAATTTTCTGGTTTAGGACCAGTAAAAAAAATGGAGCTCGCGCCGGGAAGTAGGTTTAACATCGTTACTGGAGACAACGGCCTTGGTAAATCCTTTTTGCTTGATGTCGTTTGGTGGGCTCTAACTCAGGAATGGGCAGATCAAATGATCGTCCCCATGGAACCCGTTGCTACACCTCCTCAAATAAAATTTTCTGTAGGAAATAAGCCATCAATCAACCCAGTGACTGCCGAGTTTCAACCTAAAAGTTACAAATGGAAAGTTCCAGCATTATCATCAATGTCTGGTTTGGTTATTTATGGCCGTGTAGATGGTTCTTTTGTCGTATGGGATCCAGCAAGCTCATTCCATGAAGAAGCGGGCGCGACATTTTCTAGCTTTACCAGAGACAGCGTGTGGAATGGGGATGAAAAGACAGAGGGTTTACTTCGTGACTGGGTGCGTTGGCAAACGCGCGCGGATGAGTTCCCTGCTTTTGAGACGTTTCAGAAAGTAATTCAGCGCTTGAAGCCCCCTGATTGGGGAGAATTTTCAATTGGAAAGCCGCAGCGTATAAGAGGCTGGAAAATGGAAATCCCCACCCTTATACACCCATATGGAACTGTCCCAGTTGTATATGAATCCGCTGGCATCAGAAGAATTCTGACGCTCACCTATCTAATTGTTTGGGCATGGGAAGAACATAAAATACAGGCCAAAGCAAATGGCAAGCGAGAAGAAAGACAAATGGTTATCTTGCTCGACGAGGCAGAAGCTCATCTCCACCCTCGTTGGCAACGAGTATTATTGCGCGCACTCTTAGGAATAGCTCAGGATTTACATGAGGAGCTATCAATACAATATTTTATAGCTTCGCACTCTCCACTTGTTTTGGCGTCTGCTGAGTCCATTTGGGATGCCAATAAAGACAAGCTATTCCATTTAAATATGGATGATAGAGGGAGAGTTAACTTCGATGAGATTGAGTTTGAGCTTAGAGGAAGCGTTGATTCATGGCTTAAGTCGCCATCCTTTGACGAGCTACATCCAGGTTCAGAGAGTGCAGAGGTGGCACTTATTAATGCGAAAGCCTTATTGAAATCCCCCCAGCCAAGCAAAGAGAAAATTGAAGAAGCCTCGAAATCGCTGGCGACACATCTCGCGGCTGACGACCCATTTTGGATGCGATGGATTGTCTTCGCAATGCAGAATGGTGTTGAGCTATGATAAAAGTGGCCCCACCACCAGCTCCTCAAGACTTTGATGACAAAGTAAGAAAACCAGGGATGGGTTTTCTTGCCAAACACCCTGATCCAACTAATGCGCTATGGCGAACACATCGCTATTGGAAGCATGCGCACCAACAACTTTATGATTCTCTTGGTGGAATTTGCTCATACTGCTCTTCCTTTACTCCAAGAAAACGCGACGATTCAGGTCTTGACCACACCTCGATTGATCATTTTATCCCAAAAAGCAGAGAGAAAAATCTCGCATATGAATGGTCTAACTATAGGCTTTGCCGAACCAGATTAAATAATAGGAAAGGAGATTTTAATGACGTCATTGATCCATATGTAGTTGATGATGGATTATTTCGCTTCAATTTTGGAAATTTCTTTATTGTTCCGGATGCGGGTTTGTCCGAAGAAGAAAAAGAAAGAGTGGCGGCATCAATACAGCGCCTCGGGCTTAATGAAGATGAATCTTATGTCAACGAACGCGCTCGCGTAATTTATGCTTATGTAGATGGCAGTATGAGCTTCGATATAGTCACGAGATTCTATCCATTCATTGCCTTAGAGATCGCGACCCAAGATTTTGATAGGAATCATATGCCGATATTTAAGCGAGCCTTGAGCAATAACAATGTCAGGCAGGCTTTGGTTCAGCAGGGAATACTACAAGAAGTGCAGTCATAAAAATGCCATTTTCGTTAACTTCGGGAAAGTTCCAAGGCAGATGGTTCGCTTTCAATTTATTTGCAACCCTTAGTGCGGGCGATTTCATCTTGATAGACAATTAATCGAGAAGCATTATTGTTGCACCTCACCGATCGTTGCTACTCATGCCCGTCTCTCAAATACCAAACATGCACAGCAAGATCAACGCTCTGGGCCGAAGGTCAGGGGGGAATTGCTGTGACTCGGCACGAAGAACGGGGCGCAGGCCGCGAGCCTGACGGCGGCACGCCGGGACGAACGGCTATGGCTTGTCGTCCTTTAGAGACAGCGCTCCGCGAGATTCGAGCAGACGCCGCGTGTTCTCCAGCTCTTTTTGCAGCAATTCGGCATCTGGCAGCACGGTGCGATAGTTCGCCGCCATCACTTTGGTCGGCAAGCCATCCAACGCATACCGAGCCAGGGCATGCCCTTTGTCGGCACACAGGATCAGGCCCACCGGCGGGTTCTCATCCGGGTAGGCCCAATGTTCCTTGGCATAGTTGCAATACATATGCATCTGCCCCACATCGGCATGGGTCAGGCTGCCCAGCTTCAGGTCGATAATGACCAGGCATCGCAGTTTGCGATGGAAGAACAACAGATCGACTCGATACCAGGTCTGGTCGATGCGCAACCGGCGCTGCCGCCCGACGAAGGTGAAGCCTTCCCCGAGTTCCAGCAGGAAGTCTTCCAGCCGCTGGATCAAGGCCGCTTCCAGCTCGGATTCCGAATACTCGTCCTTGAGATCGAGGAACTCCAGCACATACGGGTCTTTGATCGCGTCATTGGGCGTAACGGCATCCTCGGGCTTGGGCATCGAGCCCTTGTCCAACATCGCCGCCTTGTCCTTGGACAAGGCTGTGCGTTCGTAGAACTGGCTACCGATCTGCCGGTCGAGCTGGCGCACGCTCCAGCCACCACGTAGCGCCTCGGCCTCATAGAACCGGCGGGCATGGCCGTCCTTGACCGACAGTAGGCGGACATAGGCCGACCACGGCAGCGTAAAGACCTGAGCCAGTTCGGGGAGGTCGAATTTCCGAGACACCGTCTCGGAATTCTCTGTGGGCAGTTCTTCACCAGATTTCCGAGACAGTGTCTCGGAAATTGCAGACAAGGGATAAGCGACAAAGAAGCGCCGCATGTTCTCCAGGTTGTCGGGGCTGAACCCGCGCCCAAATCGCGCCGTCAGGTCGGTGGACAATCGCTTCATCAACTGCTCTCCGTAACCGGCCCGCCGCCTGCCTTTCTGCTCGGCTTCGACGATCCGGCGGCCAATCTCCCAATAGCTAGCCGTCATCAGCGCGTTGACACTGCGCGCCGCTGCCTGGCGCGTCGCATCCAGCAGTTCCACAATGCCGCCGTGGATGCTGGCATAGCCAGCCGGTAAGGCGGGGCGCTTCCCCGCTGCCGTAGGCGTCTTCCTTGTCATGCTGTCACCTCCATAGAACGGGATGCCCCGGTAATCGCCAGCCGCCGATTCGCCACCAGTTCGGCCGCATCCCGCACCGGCTTGTCCTCGGTATGAACATAGTGCATGAACATCGCCACGGTCTTGTGGCCTGTGAGCTTCATGCCCACCTTGGTTGGCACACCTGAGTTGGCAATGTCGGTCGTCGCCCGGTGTCGGATGCCGTGCGTGCCAACGTGCTGCACGCCAGCCGCCTTGAGCACGCGCGTCCAGCCGCCATAGTGCTCGCCGTGTGTCAGGTGCCGGGTCGGATCGTTCGGCGATGGCAAGACGTAGGGGCAACCTTCCCGGCGTGGCGCAGTGGACAGCAAGCGATAGGCTTCCTCGCTCATGGGCTTGGAAATACCACCCGTCTTGCTGTCGGGCCAGACCACTCGGCGCTTCTCCAGATCAACCCAGCCCCATTCGAGCGGGCAGATTTCGGAGCGGCGGGCGGCGAACTCGAATTGCAGGCGGATCGCCAGCGGGATGACGTAGTTTTCCAGCCCCTCCGTCTCCAGTTTCTCCAACTGGCGAAAGATCCGCACCAGTTCATCGTCCACGATGAGCCGGGTTTCCTTGCCGGGCGGATACATCGGGACGTGACGGCACGGATTCGTGCCGTCAGGGCGCAGCCCCCACACCTCGGCCAGGTTGAACATCTTGCGCAACACGCCGAAGGTGCGGTTCGCCTCGGCCTGCTTGTAGGCCAGCTTCTTCATCAGCGCAGCCACGTCCGGGCGCTTCACGTCCTGCACCTTCATCCGGCCCATGATCGGGAGGATGCAACGGTCAATGACGCCCTGATAGCCACGCTGCGTGCTGGGCTTGTTGCGCTGCTTGGAGTAGTCCTCCATGAAGGTGTGGCAAAACTCCTTCATGGTTGGTGCCTTGCGGGCAGCATTCTTGGCCGCGCTCGGGTCGCCGCCCCGGCGCACCTCGGCCAGCCATTCCTGCGCCATTGTGCGTGCCTGATCGACCGTCAGTTCCCCGTACTGGCCCAGGGCGGGCTTGCGGCGCTCGCCAGCGTTCGAGCGGTACTGGAGCATGAACACCTTGCGGCCCGCCGGGGTGATCTTGCACAGGAAGCCGGGCACCACGGTATCCCGCAGTTCGATGGCCTTGTCTTGGGGTTGTGCCGCATCAACTGCGGACTTGGTGAGCTTGATCTTCGCCATGATGACTCCTCGGAAAGCCCGGTTTCCAAGAGCCGCATGGGAGCCACGCGAGGGGAAGCCGGGTCACGTTTCGGAAAGCACCGGCATATGTTGAAATCGCCTAAGTGATTGATAAACCTGCTGTATCGAGCCTTGGCGTAGTCCAGCGAAATGCGATGCTGGAGTCATCGTGAAACAAAAAAAGCCTCAACTCCGCGCGCGCGTTCACCTTCCCCCTGAAAAGCGATCGCGCAATAAAAAGCCCCGGTCAGATAGGCCGGGGCTGTTTATTGGAGTCGTAGGCAATCAGCGCAGTGCCGGGCCCTGGAACCCCATCCACATCGCCAACTGCTCGGCCACGCTGGTTCCGAGCTTCTTGGTGAAGCGATCCAGCGGGCTCTCCTGCACGGTGAAGTCCACCAGCGCTTCCTGGCCGATCACATCGCGCGCCACGTAGCTGGTATTACCCAATGCATCGATCAGGCCCAGGCTCAGCGCCTGCTCGCCAGACCAGATCAGCCCGGAGAACAGCTCCGGATGCTCGGCATCCTTGAGGCGATCGCCGCGCCCCTGCTTCACGCTGGCGATAAATTGCTTGTGGGTGGTTTCCAGCACGGTTTTCCAGAACTCGGCCTCTTCCGGTTTCTGCGGCTGGAACGGATCGAGAAACGCCTTGTGCTCACCCGAGGTGTAGACGCGGCGGTCGACACCGAGTTTGTCCATCAGCCCGGTAAAACCGAAACTGGCCGCAGTAACACCGATGGAGCCGACCAGGCTGGCCTTGTCGGCATAGATCTCATCAGCGGCGCTGGCGATGTAATACGCACCCGAAGCACCCAGGTCGGAAATCACCGCGTATACCTTGGTGTCCGGATATTCGCCACGCAGACGAAGGATCTCGTCATAGACGTAACCCGACTGCACCGGGCTGCCGCCAGGGCTGTTGATGCGCAGGATCACACCCTTGGTGTTGGGATCCTTGAACGCCGCACGCAGGCTGCCAACGATGTTGTCGGCGCTGGCCGCTTCCTTGTCGGCGATCATGCCGCGCACTTCGATCACTGCGGTATGCGGCGTGCTGCCGGAGCCCTTCTGCAGGTTGAGCAGTGGCGAGAACAGCGCCAGTGCGCCAAACAGATAGATGAAGGTCAGCAGCTTGAAGAAAATCCCCCAGCGCCGCGAACGCCGCTGCTCATGCACGCTGGCCAGCAGGGTCTTCTCGAGGAGCTTCCAGCTCTTCGGGTCGCTCTCGGAGACCACCGGCGTCTTTCTCTCACCCCACATGCTCAATCTCCTCGATTCGGGGCTCGGCCACCATCTGGTTCAGCCAGGCACTCAGTTCCATGAAATGGTTGATCGACAGCCTCGGCTCATGGGTACTCAACGCTGTCAGCGTCTGCGCACCGTAGCCTACCGCGACCGCATCCATACCCGCACGCTGCGCCATCAGTAGATCGAACGAGGAGTCGCCAATCATCAGCGCCTGCTCGGCAGGCACGCCACAATGCTGCAGGATCTCGTGCAGCATCCGGGGATCGGGCTTGCTCGCCGTTTCATCGGCGCACCGCGTGATATCGAAATAATCCTGCCAGCCCAACGCGTCGAGAATCCGTTGCAGGCCGCGGCGGCTCTTGCCGGTGGCAACAGCCAACTGATAACCCTGCTCACGGAAGCTCGCCAGGCTCTGCTCCACGCCCGGAAAAAACGCCGATGGCGTTTGATCCATGGTCACATAGCAGTCGCTGTAAGTGGCACGGAAGCGTTCGACGTGCGCGGCTTCGACGAGTTCCGGATAAAGCGTGGTGATCGCCTCGGGCAGCGCCAGGCCGATGATGCCCTTGACCGCCTCGTCGCTGAGCCGCGGCATGGCGCACTGGTCGGCGGCCTGGTGCATGGCCGCGACGATGCGGCCAATGGAATCGACCAGCGTACCGTCCCAGTCGAAGATCAGCAGCCGGTAGTCACGCACTCAGGCGCTCCAGCGTACGTGCCCACATGTCGTCGACCGGTGCTTCAAGCTTCAGCACGCCACCCTCGGGCAGCGGGATGTTCAGTTCATAGGCATGCAGGAACAGGCGCTTGCCGCCCAGCTCGCGAATCTCGCGGGTGAAGTCATCATCGCCGTACTTGCTGTCACCGGCGATGCAGTGCCCGCCATACTGGGCATGCACGCGAATCTGGTGGGTACGCCCGGTCACTGGTTTGGCTTCGACCAGGGTGGCGAACTCGCCGAAACGGCGCAGCACGCGGAAGACGGTCAGCGCCTCCTTGCCTTCCGGGTTGACCTCGACCATGCGTTCGCCGGAACGCAGATTGCTCTTGAGCAACGGCGCGTTGATCTGCTTCTTGGCCGTCGCCCAGTGGCCGCGCACCAGCGCCATGTAACGCTTGTCGACGCCATCGCCGCGTAGCGCTTCGTGCAAATGACGGAGCATGCTGCGCTTCTTGGCGATCATCAGCAGGCCGGAAGTATCGCGGTCGAGGCGGTGCACCAGCTCCAGATCCTTGGCATCCGGACGCAACTGGCGAAACGCCTCGATCACCCCGTAATTGAGGCCGCTGCCACCGTGCACGGCGATGCCGGCCGGTTTGTTCAGCACGATCAGTGCCTTGTCTTCATAAACGATGGCCGCTTCCAGGCGCTGCAGTAGCCCTTGAGCCAGCGGTTCGGGCTCGTCACGCTCGGCCAGGCGCAGCGGCGGAACACGCACGATGTCGCCGGGCTGCAGCTTGTATTCGGGTTTGATCCGACCTTTGTTGACTCGTACTTCACCCTTGCGCAGGATGCGGTAGATCAAGGTCTTGGGCACGCCCTTGAGCTGGGTACGAAGGAAGTTGTCGATGCGCTGACCCGCGAGTTCAGGCGCGACCTCGAGCAGCTGAACGCCGGAGGTTGGGGGAATGGGTGTCGTCATGGCCGCGATCATACAATTTTTATGGAATTGAAGCACTTAATCATTGCTGCTATAGTCGCGAATGCCGCCAAAAGCGGCCTGATTCACGGATGTTGCCAAACCGCCATCGTGAATCAAGCAACCCATTCAGGACGTAAGGCCGTCCGACGGGCTTCTCATAGAGCGACAAGGCCGCCAAGGCTGCTCGAGAAACTCGGAAATAAGGTCTGAGACACAGATGCGCGACCTGCCCACATGGACGGTCGCGGTAATGCCAACCCGCTGCGGATTTTTCGCGAGCGGCACCCGATTTTCAGCGATACGTGTAGGGTGGAGATGCACAACGGTCGGCCTGCGTAGCAAACAGCTTTATCCAAGACGCGTCATGTCGTCCGCTACCGACCCTTGATTCCTCCTCCTGACTGAGAACCTGTTTACGGTCTCGCAAGCTAGCGCCATGCAAAACGCTACGTTAGTAACAGCCTCCAATCCGGGGCAGGCAAAGAAGCGAAGTTTACTCACGTAAATGAGCCTTCCAAGCGGGTTTTAACGCAGCAGGCCGATGCTTAGCCGATCGCAAGCGAGTTCTGAGTGCTTTCTGTCACATACAGCAAGCAGGAGACGTCCGTCGCGGCCCAGCACAACTGCTGCTGCCGCTCGACAATGAAACGATTTACGCCCGTTTCTGACGCGCCTGACACCGACCCTGAGCGTCGTGTGTGCCTAACGCGGCTTCCGGCAGCACCGGAAACCATTGGTACCACATGAAAAGAATGCTGATTAACGCAACTCAACCCGAAGAGTTGCGTGTTGCGCTGGTAGATGGCCAGCGCCTGTACGACCTGGACATCGAGTCCGGCGCCCGTGTACAGAAGAAATCCAACATCTACAAAGGTCGCATTACCCGCGTAGAACCCAGCCTCGAAGCGGCGTTCGTCGACTTCGGCTCCGAGCGTCACGGCTTCCTCCCCCTCAAAGAAATCTCCCGCGAATACTTCAGCAAGGCCCCCGAAGGCCGCGTCAACATCAAGGACGTGCTCAAGGAAGGCCAGGAAGTCATCGTCCAGGTCGAGAAAGAAGAGCGTGGCAACAAGGGCGCAGCCCTGACCACCTTCATCAGCCTCGCCGGCCGCTACCTGGTGCTGATGCCCAACAACCCGCGTGCCGGTGGCATCAGCCGCCGCATCGAAGGTGAAGAGCGCAACGAACTGCGCGAAGCCCTCAACGGCCTCGATATCCCCAACGACATGGGCCTGATCGTGCGCACCGCAGGCCTGGGTCGCTCCAGCGAAGAAATGCAGTGGGATCTCGATTACCTGCTGCAACTGTGGAGCGCCATCAAGGAAGCATCCCTGGATCGCCCTGCTCCGTTCCTGATCTATCAGGAAAGCAACGTCATCATCCGCGCCATCCGCGACTACCTGCGCCAGGACATCGGCGAAGTGCTGGTCGACAGCGTCGAAGCCCAGGAAGAAGCCCTGACCTTCATCCGCCAGGTGATGCCGCAGTACGCCAGCAAGATCAAGCTGTATGAAGACAGCGTGCCGCTGTTCAACCGCTTCCAGATCGAAAGCCAGATCGAAACCGCTTTCCAGCGTGAAGTGAAGCTGCCGTCCGGTGGTTCGATCTACATCGACCCGACCGAAGCCCTGGTGTCCATCGACATCAACTCGGCGCGCGCCACCAAAGGCAGCGACATAGAAGAAACCGCACTGCAGACCAACCTGGAAGCCGCTGAAGAGATCGCCCGTCAGCTGCGGCTGCGCGACATCGGCGGCCTGATCGTCATCGACTTCATCGACATGACGCCGGCCAAGAACCAGCGCGCCGTCGAAGAAAAGGTTCGCGAAGCCCTGGAAGCCGACCGCGCCCGCGTACAGGTCGGCCGCATCTCGCGCTTCGGCCTGCTGGAAATGTCCCGTCAGCGCCTGCGCCCATCGCTGGGCGAAAGCAGCGGCATCGTCTGCCCGCGCTGCAACGGCCAAGGCATCATCCGCGACGTCGAGTCGCTGTCCCTGGCAATTCTGCGCCTGATCGAAGAAGAAGCCCTGAAAGATCGCACCGCCGAGGTTCGCGCCCAGGTGCCGATCCCGGTCGCGGCCTTCCTGCTCAACGAAAAGCGCAACTCGATCACCAAGATCGAACTGCGTACCCGTGCACGCATCGTCATCCTGCCGAACGATCATCTGGAAACGCCGCACTTCGAAGTGCAGCGCATCCGTGACGACAGCCCGGAAGCCCAAAGCATCCAGACCAGCTACGAAATAGCCACGGTCGAAGTCGAGGAAGAAAAACCGGCAGCCGCCACTCGCACCCTGGTTCGCCAGGAAGCGGCGATCAAGGCCGCTCCTCCTCGCAGCGCCCCCTCTCCAGAGGTTGAAGCAGCCGCGCCGGCAGCTCCGGTTGCAGCCGCTCCGCAAACGGGCCTGTTCAAAGGCCTGGTGAAGTCCCTGGTGGGTCTGTTCGCCGGTGCCGAAGAACAGAAACCGACCGTGGTCGAGAAGAAGCCAGGCGAGCGTCAACCGCGTGGCGACGAGCGTCGCAACGGTCGCCAGCAGAACCGTAACCGTGGCAACCGCCGCGACGAAGAGCGCAAGCCGCGCGAAGAACGTGCCCCACGTGAAGAACGTGCACCGCGTGAAGCGCGTCAGGCCCGCACCCCGCGTGAAGATCGCCAGCCGCGTGAAAACGTGGAAGTCCGCGAGCCTCAGGAAGTGCGTCAATCCCGTCCGCCGCGCGAACCGCGTGAAGGCCAGGAAAATCGTCGCGAACGTCGCCCGCGTGAAGAGCGCCAGCCGCGCGAACTGCGCGCTCCGCTGGATGCCGAGCCGCAGAACGAAACCGCTGGCGAAGAAGTACGTGCCGAGCGTCCGCAACGCGAACCGCGCCAACCACGTCAGCCTCGCGAAGAGCGTCAACCACGCGCCGAGCAGGCACAGGCCGATGCGGCTGAAGAAGAAGTGCTGAACAGCGAAGAGCAGCAGGACGAGGATCAGGAAAGCACCGAGGGCAGCGAACGCCCACGTCGCCGCTCCCGTGGCCAGCGTCGCCGCAGCAACCGTCGCGAGCGTCAGCGTGATGCCGACGGTAACCCGATCGAAGGCAGTGACGACAACGCTGAAGAGCCTGTAGATGCCGCCAACATCGCTGCCGCTGCTACTGTGGCCGCCGTTATCGCGGAAACCGAGCAGCCGGCCGAGCAACAGCCTGTCGCCCAGGAGACCAGCACACCTGCCGCTGCTGAAACGGCAGAGCCTGTCGCCGCACAAGAGGTAGCGGTCGAGGCCGAGCAGCCTGTGCAAGCCACAGTTGAAGCAGCTGAAGCGGCTCCAGCCCCCGTCGAAGTGCCGACCGAAGCAGTCGCCGAGCGCGCCGATGCCGTGATCGAGCCTCTGCCTGAGATCGAACAGCCGCGTGCCTCGGCACCCGCTTTCGAAGCGACGCCGCAGGAAGCTCCAGTGGTGATCGAGCCGGCAAATGAGCCAGTGGTTGTCGAAGCACCCGCTGCCGAGGCGCAGGTCATCGAAGCACCGGTCGCCGAGACCACCTTCACTGCCGCACCCGAGACCGCTCCGGCAGTCGAGGAAGCGGCAGCCGAAACACCTGTGGTCGAAGAGCCAGCGGCACCAGTCGTACCTGCCGCAAGCAACGGCCGCGCGCCGAACGACCCACGCGAAGTGCGTCGCCGCAAGCGTGAGGAAGAGCGTCTGGCTCGTGAAGCTGAAGAAGCCGCCAAGGCCGCTCCAGCCGCAGCGGTCGTGGAAGCAGAGCCAGCCGCTCCGGCAGTGGAAAGCGAAGCCGTCGTCGATACTCAACCGGCCAGCGAGCCAGTCGAGCAAGCCGAGGTCATCGTCACTCCGGTCGACGAGAGCGCTCAGCAGGATCAGGATGCACCCAAGCCGCAAGCCTGATAGGTAACGCGCAAAAGAAAAAGGGATGCTTCGGCATCCCTTTTTTGTGCCTGGAGTTTGAGCGCCCCGGCATCGCCTCGCTCAACCCGAGCCACGACAAGCCGGTGCCGCCGAAGACATGCTGGATACGTAGCCTGGGTCGAGCGAAGCGATACCCAGAACTTGAACGATAAGGGAGATGACAGATTTGTCAGCACGCCTCGCCAGGCAGATCAACATCCACCTGGCAAGGCTTTACGCCGCACAGCCGATCAGAGCACGTTGGGCTCGATTTCCAATCTAACGCCAAAGCGCTCGGCGATATCCACCTGGATACGCTGCGCCAACCCGAGCAATTGCTGCCCGGTGGCCTGGCCGTAGTTGACCAGTACCAGCGCCTGCAGCCGATGCACGCCGGCATCGCCATCGCGAAAGCCCTTCCAGCCGGCCTTTTCGATCAACCAGCCAGCCGCCAGTTTCACCTGGCCATCCGCCTGGGGATAGGCCACCAGATCCGCATACTGTTGCTGCAGACGCTGCGCCAGTTCAGTGGACACCAACGGGTTCTTGAAGAAGCTGCCGGCGTTGCCGAGCACGGCGGGATCCGGCAGCTTTTCGCTGCGAATGGCGCAGATGGCACGGCTGACATCAGTAGCGTTCGGCGCCTCGATGCCCTGCTCTACCAGGCGCTGACGCACCGGGCCGTAGTCGAGATGCAAGGGAGCGTTGCGGTTCAGGGCGAAGCGCACGCGCAGGATGATCCAGCGCCCGCTTTCACGCTTGAACAGGCTATCGCGATAAGCGAAGGCGCAATCTTGCAGATCGAACTCGCGGATCTCGCCATTTTGACGATCCAGGGCAGTCAGCCCCAGGAAGCAATCCTTCAGTTCGACGCCATAGGCGCCGATGTTCTGCACTGGCGAGGCACCGACCGTGCCGGGAATCAGACTGAGGTTTTCCAGGCCGGCAAAACCCTGCTGCAGCGTCCATTGCACGAACGCGTGCCAGGGCTCGCCCGCCTCGGCCTCGATCTCCACTCGCTCGCCATCATCGGCCAATACCTGGATACCGCGGCTGGCCATGCGCAGTACCAACGCCTCGACATCCGTGGTCAGCAGCAGATTGCTGCCGCCACCCAGCACCAGCAACGGCACCTGCCGCTCGCGGGCGGCCTCCAGCGCCTGGCGAACCTGCGCATCATCATCGGCCTCGGCCCAATAGCGCGCGGCTACATCGACGCCAAAGGTGTTGTAGGCCTGCAACGACACGCCGGACTGTACGACCAGGCTCATAAACGCCCCTTGAGTTCGATCAGCAGTGCATCGCTGGCCTGCTCGAGCAGATCCAGCACCTGCTCGAAGCCGTTGGCACCGCCGTAGTAAGGATCAGGCACCTCATCCACGGCCAGTTGATAACGACGCAGATACAGATCCAGTTCTCCCCGCGCCTGAGCCGGGCGCATGCGCTGCAGATCGCACAGATTGGCGGTATCCATGGTCAACACCAGATCGAAGCGAGCGAAGTCGTCCACGGAGACCTGGCGACCACGCAGATTGGACAGGTCATAGCCACGTCGACTGGCGGCCTCTTGGGCGCGTTGATCCGGGGCTTTGCCCACGTGCCAGTCACCGGTACCGGCGGAGTCCACCTCGATACGTTCAGCCAAACCTGCCTGCTGCAAACGCTGACGCAAGATCGCCTCGGCGGTGGGTGAACGACAGATATTACCCAGGCAAACGAACAGAACGCGCATCAGGCACCCAGTAACCGACGCACGCGGTCGAGGTCTTCCTGGGTGTCGACGCCCGCGGACGGTGCTTCCAGGGCATCGGCTACATGGATACGCACGCCGTGCCAGAGCGCACGCAACTGCTCCAGGCACTCGGTGTTTTCCAGCCAGCATGGGCCCCAGGCAACGAAGTCGTGAAGGAAGCCGGCTCGATAGGCATAGATGCCGATATGCCGACGATAGGGAACGTTGGCGGGCAGCGTATCGCGATCGGCTGCGAACGCATCACGCGCCCAGGGCAGCGGCGCACGGCTGAAGGTCAATGCCAAGCCATTGAGGTCGCTGGCGACCTTGACCACATTGGGATTGAACAGCGCGGCGACATCACTGATCGGCTCGGCCAGAGTGGCGATGGCAGCCTGGGGATTGGCGGCCAGATTGGCGGCCACCTGGTCGATGATCGCAGGCGGCACCAGCGGTTCGTCGCCCTGCACATTGACCACGATGGCATCGGCAGCCAGGCCAAGCGCAGCAGCCACTTCGGCCAGGCGATCGGTGCCGGAGTTGTGATCGACGCGAGTCAGCAGCACCTGGGCACCGAAACCCTGACAGGCCTCCTTGATGCGCGCATCATCGGTGGCCACCACGACCTGCCCTGCGCTGCTTTTGCAGGCCTGTTCCCAGACGTGCTGGATCATCGGCTTGCCGGCGATATCCTGCAGCGGTTTGCCCGGCAGGCGTGTGGACGCATAACGCGCCGGGATGACCACGGTAAAGGCGTTGCTCATCTTACTTGTCCAGGCGTTCGTCATCATTGAGGGTGCGGGCTTCGCTTTCCAGCATCACCGGAATGCCATCGCGGATCGGATAGGCCAGGCCGGCACCTTTACTGATCAGTTCGGTCTTGTCCTGGCTGAGTTTGAGCGGGCCCTTGGTGATCGGGCAGGCCAGGATATCGAGCAGTTTCGGGTCCATGGGGAATCCTTGAGAACAAGAGGAATGAACGCGTGACGCGGTTACTGCCGCTCGCCGAGCAAACGATCCAGCCGAGCATCGAACCAGGCGCGGAACGCCGCCGAAGGTTGGGCGTCGACGGCCAGGTACCACCAGTCGTCAGCTGCGAAGGCCCGGCATTTCACCGCGTCCTTTTCCGTCATCACCAGCGGCAGCGCCGGCGAGAAATTCAGCAGCTCGGCGCTGTAGGCGGCGTGGTCGGCGAAGGCATGCGCGACAGGCCGCCAGTGTAGCGCCTCGAGGGTCGTGAAGAAACGCTGCGGATTACCGATGCCGGCCACGGCATGCATGGCCTGCCCGGGGGGAAAGTGATCGAGGGGGCGACGCTCGCCGCTGCGCAGATTGATCAGGGCGCTGGGTACCAGGGTAAAGCCATAACCGCCCAGGGGATCGCTCGGCGCGCCGTTGTACAGGCAGGCGTCCACACTCTCCAAGCGTTCAGCCGGCTCGCGCAGTGGCCCTGCGGGCAGGCAACGGCCATTACCCAGACCGCGAGCGGCATCGATCAGCACCAACTCCAGATCACGGGCCAGGCGGTAGTGCTGCAGACCATCGTCGCTGAGCAGCAGATCCAGCGGCTCTTCAGCCAGCAACGCACGCGCGGCACGGCCACGATCCGGGTCGATCATCAGCGGCACACCACTGCGCTGCACGATCAGCAGCGGTTCGTCGCCGGCCTGCTCGGCACTGTGCTCGGCCTTGACCCGCCACGGCAGGCTCGGCGGCTTGGCACCATAACCGCGACTGATCACGCCAACGCGCAGACCGCGCGCCTGGCACTGCTCGACCAGCCAGAGAATCAACGGCGTCTTGCCGGTACCGCCGACGGTGACGTTACCCACCACGATCAGCGGCACCGGCGCGCGGTAGATCTCGCCAACGCCTGCGAGAAAACGCGACCGCTTGCGCTGCACCACCCCGCGGTACAACGCCTCCAGCGGACGCAACAGCGCCAGCGCTGGATGCCCCTGATACCAGGCTTGCACCAGGCGGTCGGAAAAACTCGCCATCAGGGCGCTGCCTGAGTCTCGACCGTGGTGATGCGCAGGTGCGCGAAGCCCAGCTTGCCTGCAGCATCCATGGCGGTGACCACGGACTGGTGGCTGGTCTTGGCATCGGCGCTGATGGTCAGCGGCAGGCTGTTATCGCCGCCCGATTCCTTCTGCAGGGCTGCCATCAGGTTGTCCAGGTCATTCTTGATCAGCGCCTGGCCGTTGAGCGAGAAACTGCCGTCGGCAGCGATCACCACTTCCAACTGTTTCAATTCGCTCTGCTCGGGCGGCGTGCCGCTGGCGGCCTCGGGTAGGTCGACCTGCATACGGGTTTCGCGGGTGAAGGTCGTGCTCACCACGAAGAACAGCAGCAGGATGAACACCACGTCGATCAGCGGGGCGAGATTGATCTCGACCTGTTCATGCCGTCTACGTCTGAACTTCACGCCTTCTTGCTCCCCTTGGCCGGCTTGGGCTCCTCGGCCAGGTCGACATCGCGCTCGCCCTGCACCATTTCCACCAGCTTGATCGCTTCCTGCTCCATGCCGACGACCAGCTCATCGATGCGGCGCTGCAGGAAACGATGGAAGAACAGTGCCGGAATCGCCACGATCAGACCCGACGCGGTGGTGATCAGCGCCTTGGCGATCCCCCCTGCGAGCAGCGCCGGGTTGGCGCTGCTACCGCCCATGAACGAGCCGAAGATATCGATCATGGCGATTACCGTACCGAGCAGGCCGAGCAGCGGCGTGATTCCTGCGATGGTGCCCAGGGCGTTGAGGTAGCGCTCCATCTCGTGCACCACGCGGGCCGCAGCCTCCTCGATGCACTCCTTCATCACCTCACGACCGTGCTTGGAGTTGGCCAGGCCCGCAGCGAGGATTTCTCCCAGCGGCGAATGGGCGCGCAGCTCCTTGAGCTTCTGGTTGTTCAGTTGCTTGTCCTTGATCCAGCGCCACACCTGCCCCAGCAGATTGGGCGGCGTGACCCGGCTGACGCGCAGCGTCCACAGCCGTTCGACGATGATGCCCAGGGCAGCGATTGAACACAGAATGATCGGCAGCATCACCCAGCCGCCAGCTATAACCAGTTCCCACACGGTGGCAGATCCCCTTCGCAAAAGTGGCGCCACTCTAGCATAGGGTCATGATGTCGCCGACGGCTACGGTTCTCATTTTTCCCGCCAGAAACGCGGTATTTCACGCAACGCATGCGGCTCGCCGAATGCACCGAGAGCGATACGCAGCGCGCCGGTCTCGACATTGTCGTAAGCCTGGGCGTCAAACGCCGCATAACGCGAGACGATCGCTGGATGAGGATGGCCATAGGCGTTGTGCCGGCCGCGCGAATACAGCACCGCCTCTGGCCTCACTGCCTTGAGCAAGGCCCAGGAGGACGAGCTGCGACTGCCATGGTGCGGCGCCAGCAACCACCGGGCCTGCAGGTCGCGGCCGCTATCGATAAGCGCTCGCTCGGCACGCCCGTCGATATCGCCGGTCAGCAGCATGCGCTCCCCCGCCGCGTCGATCATCAACACGCAGGATGACTGGTTGCTGTCCGTCGCATCCGCCCAGCGCCAGCTACTGAAGTGCACGCCATCCCATGTCCAGTTTTCCTCGCTGCAGGGCTCCGCTCCCAGCACGGGCGGCAGAACCGGCGCTTCGCCGCTGACGACTCGGCCGACCGGCATTCCTCGAGCCACGGCCTCAGCCCCGCCGGAGTGATCGTTGTCGGCGTGGCTGAGCAGCAGCATGTCCAGTGCGCGCACATCCAGCGCCCGTAGCGACGGCAGCACCACCCGCTCACCGATATCGAAATCACCAAAACTGGGGCCGGCGTCGTAGAGCAAGGCATGTTCGCGGGTCAGCACCAGCATCGACAGCCCCTGGCCAACATCCAGCATCCACACCTCGGCGCGTTGTTCGGCCGGCCGCTGCACCGGCGTGAACAGCAGCGGTAACAGCAGAATCAGGCCCAGCCCTCGCAACGGCACACCATCAGGCAGGAGAATCAGCAAGGCGCCCAGCGCCACCAGCAGCCAGCCCCAGAACGGCAGCGCGCTGGGTAACCAGGCCGGCAACCAGTCGGCCATCAATGCCAACAGGCGAAACAGCCACTCCAGGGCGAAGCCGGCCCACCACAACAAGGCCTCACCCAACCAGGGGACGGGCAGTAGCAAGGTACCGAGCAAAGCAGGCGGCACCACCGCGAAACCGACCCAGGGTACGGCAATCAAATTGGCCAGCGGGCTGCTGGCGCTGATGGGCAGGCCCAGCGCCAGCAGCATCGGCAGCAGCCCTACGGTCATCGCCCACTGCGCGCGACCCAGCGTCCGCCACCAGGCCCAGGCGCCAAGGCGTGCGGCGAAGATCAGGATCAACAACCCCACGGCGCCGAACGACAGCCAGAATCCCGGCTGCAGTACCGCCAGTGGCTCCAGCACCAACACCGCGACCAACGCCACCAGCAGCGGCAAGCTGATGCCCAGGTGGCGAAAGCGCCAGCGCCACAGCAGCACCAGACCGATCATCGCGCAGGCGCGCTGCACCGGCACCTCGAAGCCGGCCAGGAGGCTGTAACCGACCGCTGAAGAGAAAGCCAACAGGCAGGCCACTGGCAGCCAGGGCACAAACCGCGGCCACCAGCCCAGCCGCGCCAGCCAGAACACCAGGCCATAGAACATACCGGCCACCAGCGTCACATGCTGGCCCGAGATCACCAGCAGGTGCACCGTGCCGGTATCCTGCAGCACGCGCCAGTCGGCGACCGAAAGCCCGGAGCCATCGCCCAGAACCAGGGCGGCCAGGCCCCCGGCACGACCATGAGGATCTTCGGCGAGCATCCGCTGACGCAGGCGATCACGCCAGGCGCTACTGTTGCCCGCCTCGTCGAGGCGCTGCCCGGACTTGATGGTGCCTACGCCGCCGATACGCTGCGCCAGCAACCAGGCCTCGTAATCGAAGGACTGCGGATTGACCAGACCGTGGGGGCGCTTGAGGTTGACCGCCAGCCGCCAGGTTTCGCCAGCCCGAATCTCCGGCCCGCCATACCAGGACAGGCGCAATAGCTGCGGCAACTCCGCCCGGCGCGATTGCGGCTGTGCCAGGTGAAAGCGCACCACGCCCTCACGCACGTCCGGCAGATCCACCACCCGGCCCTCGAGCCACAGGGTGCGGCCGTCGAGTGCCGGGTCGAGGCGATCATCCAGCGCCCATTGCGCGGACAGACAAGCCCAACTGAAGCCCAGCAGAAACAGGCCTACGGGATAAGTGCGAAAAGGCAACAGCGTCAGCCCCGCCAGACCTGACGCCAGCACTACGAAGGTTGACGGCAGTTGCGGTACGAAGCGCAGCAGCAACAGACCCGCTGCCAATGCCAGCAACCCGTTGCGCAGGCTGCCTGATCGAGTCCCATCCATGGGCGCCCTTCTGATCCAGAAACGAAAAGGCCGCTATATCGATAGCGGCCTTTTCGAGACTAGCACCTCATTCGTAACGCAGCGCCTCGGCCGGCTGCGTACGCGACGCACGCCAGGACGGATACAGTGTGGCGAGGAAGCTGAGGATCAGCGCCGCGCTGCAGATCAGCACCACATCACCGACCTGCAGCTCGGACGGCAAGGTACTGATGAAGTACACGTCGGAGCTGAACACATGCTGGCCGCTGACGCGTTCCAGCCAACCGACCAGCTCGCTGACATTGAGCGCTGCCAACACACCGAGCACGCCACCGATCAGGGTACCGATCACGCCGATCACCGTACCCTGCACCATGAAGATGCCCATGATCTGCCGGGGCGTGGCGCCCAGGGTTCGCAGGATGGCGATATCCGCGCCCTTGTCGGCGACCACCATGATCAGCGTGGCGATGATATTGAAGGCAGCCACCGCGACGATCAGCAACAGCAGCAGGCCGATCATGGTCTTCTCCATTTTCATGGCACTGAACAGGCTGCCCTGGGTTTGCGTCCAGTCGCTGGCGTGATAACTCTCGCCCAACTGTGCGGCAATGGCGGCGGCTACCTGTGGCGACTGGTACAGATCCTTCAACTTGAGGCGGATGCTCTGCACCGAGCCCGGCTCCAGGCGCTGGATCTGCGCGGCGTCGGCGACGTTGATCAGGGCCAGAGAGCTGTCCAGATCGGCGCCGACCTTGAAGACTCCGACCACGTTCAGGCGCTGCATGCGCGGCGTGATACCACCGGGCACCGAACTGATTTCCGGCACGATCAGCGCCAGTCGATCGCCGACCTGCAATTGAAAGCGCCGCGCCGTGATCTCGCCAATGATCACCCCATACTCGCCTTCGCGCAGATCGCTCAAGCGGCCCTGCACCATGTGATCGCCGATGATCGAGACCTTCGGCTCCAGCTCGGGGTCGATACCATGCAGTTGAATAGGCTGCATGACACCGCGGTAGGAAAGCATGCCCTCCAGCTCGGCGAACGGCACGGCAGCTTCCACCTGGGAATTTTCCAACGCGACCTTGGCTGGCGCCTGCCAATCGGCCAGGGCCGGCGAACCGGCGATGGTCGCGTGGGGCACCATGCCAAGAATCCGCGAGCTCATTTCACGGTGAAAGCCATTCATCACCGACAGCACCACGATCATTGCCAGCACACCGAGGGACAGGCCGATCATCGACGTCAGGGAAATGAACGAGATGAAGTGATTGCGGCGCTTGGCACGGGTGTAACGCAGGCCGATGAAGACACTCAGCGGGCGAAACATCAGGCGTGCACCAGCTTGCCGTCTTCCAGGCTCAGCACTCGATCCATCTGTCGCGCCAGTTGCAGGTCGTGGGTTACCACCAGAAAGGCGGTCTGCGACTGAGTGCTCAGCTCGCGCATCAGATCCTGAATGCCTTGAGCGGTATGATTATCCAGGTTGCCGGTGGGCTCATCGAGCAGCACCAGACCAGGACGATTGACCAACGCCCGGGCAATCGCCACCCGCTGCCGTTCACCACCGGACAGCTCGGCCGGCTTGTGGCTCAGGCGATGGCCCAAACCGACGCGCTCGAGCAACTCGGTGGCCCGCTGACGCGACTCGCTGATCGAGGTTTTGCCGATCAGCAGCGGCATGCACACGTTCTCCAGCGCTGTAAATTCGGCCAACAGGTGGTGGAACTGATAGACGAAGCCCAGCGCGCGGTTACGCAACAGGCCGCGCTGTTTTTCGTTGAGTGCCGACAGTTCTTCGCCCGCCAGCCAGACACTGCCGCCACTCGGTGTATCCAGGCCGCCGAGCATGTTCAGCAGCGTGCTCTTGCCCGAGCCGGAACTGCCGACAATGGCCACGCGCTCGCCCGGGAGCAGCTCCAGTTGCAGGTCGTCGAGTACCACCACCGACTGCGGGCCTTCTTCGTAACACTTGCTCAGGTTGCGGCAACTGAGCACGGCGCTCGCCTGCACGACCGGATCACTCATAACGTAATGCCTCCGCGGGCTGGGTGCGCGCCGCGCGCCAGGCCGGATAAAGAGTAGCGAGGAAACTCAGAACCAATGCCGCAGCGCAGACCTGCACCACGTCGGCGAGCATCAGCTGCGACGGCAGGTAATCGATGAAGTACACATCGGCATTGAGAAACTTGAAGCCGAGCAGGCGCTCGACGCCGGCGATGATCGAACTGATGTTGAGCGCGGCGAGAATGCCGAGCAGCGCACCGATCAGGGTGCCGATCACCCCGATCACCGTGCCCTGCACCATGAAGGTGGCCATGATTTGCATCGGCGTAGCGCCGAGGGTGCGCAGGATGGCGATATCGCCCTTCTTGTCGGTCACCACCATCACCAGCGTGGAAATGATATTGAAGGCAGCCACCGCGACGATCAGCAGCAGCAACAGACCGATCATGGCTTTTTCCATGCGGATGGCCTGATACAGGTTGCCGTGGGTACGTGTCCAGTCGCGGGCCAGGTAATCCTGCTCGCCGAAGCTTTGCGCCAGCTGCCAGGCGGTGCGCGGCGCCTGGAACAGGTCGGCGAACTTGAGGCGGATGCCCTGCACCTGGTCTGCCTGATGACGCTGCAGGCGGGCCAGATCCTGAATATGGGTCATGGCCACGAAGCCATCGATTTCACCGGCACCGACATGGAAGATGCCGACCACGGTGAAGCGTTTGAGACGCGGAAACATGCCACCTGGGGTGACGGTGACTTCCGGCGCCACGAAGGTCAGCTTGTCACCAAGACCGACCCCGAGCTTCTCGGCAGCCTTGTCGCCGATGACGATGCCGAAGGTGCCAGGCTGCAGATCCTCCAGCCGGCCCTCGCGGAAGAAATCGCCAATGATCGACACCTTGGGCTCCTCGACGGGATCCACGGCGTTGATCAGCACCTTCTGCACCTTGCCATCATTGGTCAGCAGGCCCTGCATCTGGCTGAACGGCGCCACTGCAATGACCTGCGGGTTCTGCAACGCGCGGTCGGCGAGGCGGCGCCAATCACTGATCGGCGTGGAGCTCTCGACCGTGGCGTGGGGCACCATGCCCAGCACGCGGGTACGCATTTCATGGTCGAAGCCGTTCATCACCGACAGCACCAGGATCATCACCAGCACACCGAGTGCCAGCCCGATCATCGAGGTCAGGGAAATGAACGAAACGAAGTGGTTGCGACGCTTGGCCCGCGTGTAGCGCGTACCGAGAAAAACGGACAGGGGTCTGAACATGTGGGGCGCTTGTTCGAGGGAAAGAGAAACGTCCTTGTGGCGGGGCCTGGCGAGCGGCCTTACACTCTGACCACCACTGCTGCCATGGGTTCGCCATGTCGACTCAAGATGAAAACGATCGCCGCGAATACTACCGTATCGAGGACACGATCGCACTGGATTTCACCCCGCTGGCCGGTGCCGAAGCCCTCGCCGGTTATGAGCTTCACGACGCATCAAAGCTGTTCAACCTGCTCAGCGAATTGCATGTGATGGATTTCGAGTCACAGCATCTGCTGCGCAACATCAGCGAGCGCGACCGCACCCTGGCCAGTTACCTGAAGGTGGTCAACAAACGCATCGACCTGCTGGGACAGGCCCTGGCCCAGAGCCTGCTGCGCGACATTGGCCCAGCCAAACGCGTCACACTGTCCGAAGGCGGTATCGGCTTTCTCAACGCTCAGCCACTTCCGGTCGACAGTCATCTGGCTCTGAAAATGGTGCTGATGCCTCAGGCGCTGGGCCTCTTGCTGCGCGCCAAGGTGCTGCACTGTCGCGAGCACGAAGGGCAATTCGAGATCGGCGCCGAATTCGAAGCGCTGACTGACGCACAGCGCCAACTGCTCGCCCGGCATATCCTGCAACGCCAGGCGCAGGAGCGCCGTCAGGCTCGCGAGGACTCCGAATGACTCCATCCCGGCTAGTATTGGCTCTGGTATTGCTGCTGCCGCTGGCGGCCCAGGCCGACACCCTGAAAATCCCCATCGGCCAGCAGGGCGCGAACCTTGTCGACCTGCCGCAACTCGGCCAATCCAAGCGCTCGGTGCTGGAACGCTTCGGCTTGGCCGATGAGGAGCGTCCAGCAGTCGGCAAGCCGCCGATCACCCGCTGGGATTACCGCGAATTCAGCGTTTATTTCGAATACGACCACGTGATCAATAGCGTGCGCCACCAACAGCCGCGCGCGACACGAACCGAGTAAGGAGCAACCGTGACCCTGATCTACGGCCATCGCGGCGCCAAGGGCGAAGCCCCGGAAAATACCCTGATCAGTTTCCAGCAGTGCCTCGAGCACGGCGTACGCCGCTGTGAACTGGATCTGCACCTGTCCCGCGATGGCGAGCTGATGGTCATCCACGACCCGACGCTGAAGCGCACCACCGGCCAGCGCGGCAAGGTGGTCGAGCATGACGCTGCCGACCTGATGCATTACGACGCCCGTCGCGGCGGCCCAGGTTGGCGCCACCCCTGCCCCATTCCGCGCCTGAGCGAGTTGTTCGAACAGTGCGACTTCGAACACTGGCAACTCGAGGTCAAGAGCGCCTCCAAGGTGCGCGCCGCCCGCACTGTGGAAGCCATCGCCCTGCTCAGCCGCCGCTTTGGCATGGACGACAAGATCACCATCACCTCCAGCTCCCGTGAAGTGCTGAGCGCCGCCCAGCGCCTGACCCCGCACCTGGCCCGCGGCCTGGTCGCCGAATACGCCTGGCTGGATCCACTCAAGGTGGCCCGCAATTACGGCTGCGACCTGCTGGCCCTGAACTGGACGCTATGTACCCCGGAACGCCAGTTCAAAGCCCAGAAAGCCGGCTTGCACGTGTCGGTATGGACAGTCAACGAACCCGCCCTGATGCGCCGCCTCGCCGACTTCGGCGTGGACAGCATCATTACCGACTTCCCTGGTATCGCAGTGAGCACACTGCGAGGCTGAGCCCTGGAATTTCGCAGGGTGGATCGGGCCGCGTAGCTGACGCTCTCGTCCACCATAGGCAAACTGCAACGGTGGACGGGTGAAGCGTCGTCCACCCTACGCAAAATGCGCCGATCAGCCCGTAGGGTAGCTAACCTCTTTTCATCTACCATTGCGGTCACGGAACGGCAAATGGATCGGATCGGGCAGATCCACTCTGCTCGGCGTACCGTCACCATCGTTTTCCGACAAATGCCGTCCATAAAAAACCGATCCACATGGGATCGGTTTTCAGGCCTGCTTAGATGCTCTCCCGGTTTGGCCAGCGCCAGTCGCGGGAGTCGGCGAAAGGATCCCCGACCGGCTCAGGCCACCGGCCGGAGCCGCTCAAAAAAGCCGGTTGAGCCCATCGAACGCCGCGACTCGGTAGGCTTCGGCCATGGTCGGGTAGTTGAAGGTGGTGTTGACGAAATACTTCAGGGAATTCGCCTCGCCCTTCTGGTTCATGATCGCCTGGCCGATGTGCACGATCTCGGAAGCCTGGTAGCCGAAGCAGTGCACGCCCAGCACCTCCAGGGTTTCGCGGTGGAAGAGAATCTTCAGCATACCCACCGGCTCGTGGGAAATCTGCGCGCGCGCCATGCTCTTGAAGAACGCCTTGCCCACTTCGTAAGGCACCTTCGCCTTGGTCAGTTCGTGCTCGTTCTTGCCGATCGAACTGATCTCGGGAATGGTATAGATGCCGGTAGGAATGTCATCGACGATCCGCCAGCTGCCATTGTCGACGATGCTGCCGGCTGCCGAACGACCCTGGTCGGCCGCGGCACTGGCCAGGCTCGGCCAGCCGATCACGTCACCCGCCGCATAGATATTGGCAACCTCGGTGCGGTAGTGCTCATCGACCTGTACCTGGCCACGGCTATTGACGTTGATACCGATATTTTCCAGACCCAGCTTGTCGGTGTTGCCGGTACGCCCGTTACACCACAGCAATGCATCGGCCTTGATCTTCTTGCCGGATTTCAGGTGCAGGATCACACCGTTATCCAGCCCCTCGATGCTCTCGTACTCTTCGTTGTGACGAATCAGCACGTTGTTGTTGCGCAGGTGATAGCTGAGGGCGTCGGAAATTTCCGAATCGAGGAAGCTGAGCAACTGGTCACGGTTATCGATCAGGTCGACCAACACGCCCAGACCGCTGAAGATCGAGGCGTACTCGCTACCGATTACCCCGGCTCCGTAGATGATCAGGCGGCGCGGTGTGTGGCTGAGGGTCAGGATGGTGTCGCTGTCGTAAACACGCGGGTGGCTGAAGTCGATATCGGCCGGGCGATAGGGGCGCGAGCCAGTGGCGATGATCACCTGCTTGGCCGACAGGGTTTCCACCACGCCGTTGGGGCATACCACTTCGATGGTCTGATCGTCGGCGAAGCTGCCGGAACCGAAGAACACGTCGATACGGTTACGGGCGTAGTAGCCGGTACGCGAGGTGACCTGCTTGGCGATTACCCGCTCGGCGCTCTTCAGCACATCCGGAAAGGAGAACCAGCGCGGCTCGCCGATCTGGCGGAACATGGGATTGGTGTTGAACTGCATGATCTGCCGCACCGAGTGGCGCAGCGCTTTCGACGGGATGGTGCCCAGATGGGTGCAGTTGCCGCCGACTTCGCGACGGTCATCGACCACCGCCACCTTGCGACCGGCCTTGGCCGCGTTCATCGCCGCCCCTTCTCCCGCCGGGCCGGAACCCAATACCACTACATCGTAGTTGTAGACCGCCATGTTCACTCCTCAGATCACGCCGGAACGCTTATCGGGCATTCTCGGCAGAACCAGGCCGAACGGGCGGCCTGATACGCAACATTTCGCAACACGCATAGCCTACCGGGCCAGACCGCAAATGGCGATCAGCGCTTGCCCGCGTCAAAGGTCTGCACGCTCGAGGCGCCTTTGCCTTCGTTATTCCGCGTTATTTCTTCACAAAGCTCGCGGTCGTCACCGCAGATCGAACATTTCTTCTCGATACCCAGGTTGGCGATACCGCCACAGGAGCCGGCGATGGGCTTGCGGCCCATCATCACGCCCACGGCCATCAGACCGACGACCGTCAGCATGATCAGAAAAACCATTACGAATGTCATTGCTTGCCTCCCGCAGCGAAAAGCTGCTCGAAAGTGGCGGTACTGCGTGTGACGAAACCGTCACCCTCACGGGTCACGAAGAACGCCGCTATGCCTTCACGCTCTGCGTACGCGTATCCCTTGTCGGGGCCGAGCACCAGCAAAACGGTGGACAGGCCATCGGCCATCAGTGTCGATGGCGCAGCCACGGTGACCGCCGCCAGGGTGTGCTGAATCGGCGCGGCGGTCTGCGGATCGAGGGTATGGGAGTAACGTACGCCCTGCTCCTCGAAGTAATTGCGGTAGTCACCCGAGGTGGAAATGCCGTAACCATCCAGCTCGATGACCTGCTGAATGGCCCGCTGATCATCGCGGGGCGCCTCAAGGGCGATGCGCCAGGGCTGGCCATCGGGCTTGCGCCCTACTGCCTTGAGTTCGCCGGTGGCTTCCACCAGATAACTGCGCACCCCTAGTTCGACAAGACGCTCGATGATTCGATCAACCGTATATCCGGCAGCGATGCTGTTGAAGTCGACCTGCAGGTCAAGATCCTTGCACAGGCGGTCGCCATCGATATGCAGATGTTCCTGACCGATGCGGCCGCGCACCTCTTGCAAGGCTTCGGCATCCGGAACCTGGCGCTCGCCGTTACCGCGCGGGCCGAAGCCCCACAGATCGAGCAAGGGCTCCAGGGTCAGATCGAAAGCCCCACCGCTGGCACGGTGCAGCTCATCGCCGGTTTTCACCAGTTCAAGAACGCCTTCCGGCATGGGCATGCAGGTGCCCGCTGGCGCGCGGTTGAATTGCTCGATCAGCGAATCGTCGCGATAGGTGGACATCTGCTCGTCGACTTCGGCGAAGATCGCCTCGACCTCGGCCTTGAGCGCCGCTTTGTCCGGGACGGAAGCGCTGCGCACGTACTTGACCGAATAAGTGCTGCCCTGGGCGGGGCCACCGAACTCTTCGACACTCTCGGAAAAGCCGCAGCCCGCCAAAGCCACAGCCAAGGCTGTGACAAGGGCGGGCTGCAGCATCGCTGGCAGTGGGATCATCCGCCGAAGTCGTCGAGTAGGATGTTGTCCTGTTCGACACCGAGGTCGGTCAGCATCTTGATCACCGCGGCGTTCATCATGGGCGGGCCGCACATGTAGAACTCGCAGTCTTCGGGTGCCGGGTGATCCTTCAGGTAGTTCTCGTAGAGCACGTTGTGGATGAAGCCCTTGAGGCCCGTCCAGTTGTCTTCCGGTTGCGGATCGGACAACGCCAGGTGCCATTCGAAGTTCGGGTTCTCCGCCTGCAGCTGATCGTACTCCTCGACGTAGAAGGCCTCGCGCATGGAGCGCGCGCCATACCAGAAGCTGATCTTGCGCTTGGACTTCAGGCGCTTGAGCTGGTCGAAGATGTGCGAGCGCATCGGCGCCATGCCCGCACCACCGCCGATGAAGACCATCTCGGCATCGGTGTCCTTGGCGAAGAACTCGCCGAACGGCCCGTATACCGTGACCTTGTCACCTGGCTTGAGGCTGAACACCCAGGAAGACATCTGACCTGGCGGCAGATGATCCTTGCCCGGCGGCGGCGAAGCGATACGGATGTTGAACTTCACCAGGCCGACTTCTTCGGGATAGTTGGCCATGGAGTAGGCGCGGATCACGGTCTCGTCGACCTTGGAAACGTATTTCCACTGGTTGAATTTGTCCCAGTCGCCGCGGTACTCCTCCTGGATGTCGAAGTCCTTGTAGTGAACCTCGTGCGGCGGGCACTCCAGTTGCACGTAACCGCCGGCACGGAAGTCCACGCTCTCGCCTTCCGGCAGCTTGAGGGTGAGCTCCTTGATGAAGGTGGCGACGTTGGGGTTGGACTCCACCGTGCATTCCCACTTCTTCACGCCGAAGACTTCTTCCGGCACCTCGATCTTCATGTCCTGCTTGACCGGCGTCTGGCAGGACAGGCGCCAGCCCTCACGAGCCTCACGCTTGTTGAAGTGCGTTTCCTCGGTGGAGAGCATCTCGCCGCCACCGCTTTCAACCACACATTTGCACTGCGCACAGGTACCGCCGCCGCCACAGGCGGACGACAGGAAGATCTCGTTCTCGGCCAGGGTCTGCAGCAACTTGCCGCCAGCCGGTACGGTGATGGTGCGTTCACCGTTGATCTCGATGTTCACGTCACCACCGGAAACCAGCCGTGCCCGCGCCATCAGGATGACCGCCACCAGGGCAATGATCACCCCAGTGAACATCATCACTGCAACAATAATTTCAAAAGCCATTGGCAACCCCTTACAGCTGAACGCCGGAGAACGACATGAAGCCCAGCGACATCAGGCCAACAGTGATGAACGTCAGACCCAGACCGCGCAGACCGGCGGGCGGATCGCTGTACTTGAGCTTCTCGCGGATGGCCGCCAGCAGCACGATGGCCAGGGCCCAGGAGACGCCAGCGCCAGCGCCGTAGACCACGCTCTCGGTGAAGTTGTAGTCACGCTCGACCATGAACAGCGTGCCGCCGAAGATGGCGCAATGCACGGTGATCAGCGGCAGGAAGATGCCCAGCGCGTTGTAGAGCACCGGCAGGTACTTGTCGAGCACCATCTCCATGATCTGCACCACCGCGGCGATCAGGCCGATGTAGCAGATCAGACCGAGGAAGCTCAGGTCGGTATCCGGCATGCCGGCCCAGGCCAGCGCACCTTCCTTGAGCAGATAGACATAGAGCAGGTTGTTCAACGGCACGGTGATGACCATCACCACGATCACCGTCAGACCCAGCATCAGCGAGGTCTCGACCTTCTTGGAAATCGCCAGGAAGGTACACATGCCGAGGAAGAACGCCAGCGCCATGTTCTCGATGAACACCGCGCGGACGAACAGGCTGATGTAGTGTTCCATTTAGTAAGCCTCCTCGTTCTTCACCTGGGGTGCCATGCGGTACTCGACCTTCTCCACCTGCTCGGTCTTGTAGCTACGCAGAGCCCAGATGAACAGACCGATCAGGAAGAATGCCGACGGTGGCAGCAGCAGCAGACCATTGGGCTGGTACCAGCCTCCGTTGTTGACCGTGTGCAGAATCTGCACGCCCATCAGCGAACCGGCACCGAACAGCTCCCGCACGATACCGAGCGCCACCAGCATGGCGCTGTAGCCCAGACCGTTACCCAGGCCATCGACGAACGAGGCTACCGGCGGGTTGGACATGGCGAAGGCTTCGGCGCGGCCCATCACGATGCAGTTGGTGATGATCAGGCCAACGAACACCGACAGACGCTGACTCAGGCTATAGGCATAAGCCTTGAGGAACTGATCCACGACGATTACCAGCGAGGCGATGATCACCACCTGGGCGATCATGCGGATGGAACCCGGAATCTGGCTACGAACCAGCGAGATGAAGAAGCCTGAGAAGGCGGTTACCAACGTCAGGGCAACAGATAGCACCAGCGCCGTACTCAGGCTCGAGGTGACCGCCAGGGCCGAACAGATGCCGAGAATCTGCAGACCGATCGGGTTCTTGTTGAGAATCGGATCGAGCAGCAGCTCTTTCATGGTGGGTTTGGACATGGATCAAGCCTCCCCTGCAGTCAGCTTCGCGAGAAATGGACCGAAGCCATTTTCGCCCAGCCAGAACTGAATCATATGAGTGACGCCATTGCCGGTCAGCGTAGCGCCAGCGATGGCATCGACCTGGTAGTCGGCCTGTGCGTTCTCGGGGTTCACACTTCCCTTGATCACCCGCAGGGTAGGCTCACCATTCTGGTAAACCTTCTTGCCGACCCACTTGGCCTGCCAGTTGGGGTTATCGATCTCACCGCCCAGGCCGGGCGTTTCGCCATGCCGGTAGAAACCCAGGCCGGCGACAGTTTCCAGATCGCTTTGTAGCGCCACGAAACCGTACATGGTTGACCACAGACCGTAGCCACGAACCGGCAGGATCAGGCGATCCATCTGGCCCTCATGTTCGATCTGATAGACCACCGCATAGTTTTCCAGTCGGCGAATTGAGGCGATGTCTTGCCCACCGACAATGGTCTTGGACTGCGCCGGGTCTTTCGAAGCCTTTTCCTGGTCAAAGGTGTGCGGATCATGAGCATCGCTGTACTCACCGGTTCGCAGGTCGACCAAACGAGGGGTGACCTTCTCGGAGAAGATGGCGCGCACTTCCTCACTGGACATGCCCGGCTGCCACAGTCCGGCAATTTCCAGAACAGCACGCTGGCGATCAACCAGCGCATTTTCCTGCTGGGTCGGACGCAGGATCAGCGCAGCGGCCGATACTGCGATCGAGCACACCAGGCACATCACAAGTGCGACCACCAAAGTGCGGACAGGGGTTTCTTTCAACTTAGACATTACGTGCCAGCCTCCGCTTGATGTTGGCTCGAACCACATAGTGGTCGATCAACGGCGCACACAGGTTGCCGAACAGGATGGCCAGCATCATGCCTTCCGGGAACGCCGGATTGACCACACGAATGATGGTGACCAGCAGGCCGATCAGGATGCCGAAGATCCACTTGCCGGTATTGGTCATGGACGCCGACACCGGATCGGTAGCCATGAAGATCATGCCAAAGGCGAAGCCGCCGGTGACCAGATGCCAGTACCACGGCATGCCGAAAAGTGGATTGGTTCCAGAGTCGATGGCGTTGAACAGGGTGGCGGTCGCGATCATGCCTATCATCACACCTGTGACGATGCGCCACGATGCGATCTTGGTCAGCAACAGCGCCGCGCCACCAAGCAGAATGGCCAGGGTGCTTGTCTCGCCAATGGAGCCCGGCATAATCCCGATAAATGCATTCGTCCAGGTAAGGCCACTGTCCAGAACACCCTGAACACCACCTGCGGCCGCACTGTTAAGAGCGGTGGCGCCAACGAAACCGTCAACTGAAGTCCACACTTCCTCGCCGGAAATCTGCGCCGGATAAGCGAAGAACAGAAAGGCGCGGCCGACCAGAGCCGGGTTGAGGAAGTTCTTCCCGGTGCCGCCGAAGATTTCCTTGCCGATCACCACACCGAAGCTGATGCCCAGCGCAACCTGCCAGAGCGGAATGCTCGGCGGCAGAATCAACGCGAACAACACCGAGGTCACGAAGAAACCTTCGTTGACCTCATGGCGGCGAATGGAAGCGAACAACACCTCCCAGAAACCACCGACGATGAACGCCGTCAGATACACGGGCAGGAAATATGCTGCCCCCTGGATGAAGTTGTCCCACAGGCTAGTCGGATCAAAACCACCCAGCGCGCCGATCAGACTGAACCGCCAACCATCCTGAGCAGCCAGCAGTTCCGGGCTCTGCACATAGATAAGGTTGGCCTGATAGCCGGTGTTCCACATACCAAAGAACATCGCTGGGAAGGTACACATCCAGACGGTGATCATCATGCGTTTGAGGTCAATGCCATCACGCACATGGGCAGTGGTCTTGGTAACGCTGCCTGGGCGATAGAGGAAAGTGTCCACGGCCTCATAGAGGGCGTACCACTTCTCGTACTTGCCACCTTTTTCGAAGTTGTGTTCGATCTTGTCGAGGAATTCACGCACGCTCATGGTTCAACCCTCCTTCTCGATGAGGGCCAGACTCTCCCGCAGGATCGGACCGTATTCGTATTTGCCAGCACACACATAGGTGCACAGCGCCAGGTCTTCTTCGTCGAGCTCCAGGCAGCCAAGCTGCTGGGCCATGTCGGTATCGCCGACGATCAGCGAACGCAGCAATTGCGTTGCCAGAATGTCCAGCGGCATCACTTCTTCATAATTACCAACCGGCACCATGGCGCGCGGGCTGCCATTGGTGGAGGTGGAGAAGGCGAAGCGCTTGGCGGCCGCCAGCTTGGACACGAAGATGTTGAGGATCGAGTGCTTGTTCACACCCGCACGCAGGTAATGCAGCATCTCGCGATCTGTGCCTTCGGCAAGGCAAGACACCTGCAGGTGATAGCGGCCCAGGTAGGAACAGGCACCACGGGACGTACGCCCACCCAGTACCGAACCGGAAATCACCCGATTTTCACCGACGATGAGCTCACCCGCAGTCAGCTCGCTGAGGTTGGCACCCAGGCGAGTACGCAGCAGACGCGGACGCTCGACCACCGGGCCGGCCAGCGCGACGACACGTTCTACCCACAGCTGACCGGTAGTGAACAGTTTGCCGACGGCAATCACGTCCTGATAGTTGATCGTCCAGACGCTCTTGCTGGCACTGACCGGATCGAGGAAGTGGATATGGGTGCCCGGCAGACCCGCCGGGTGCGGCCCGGCGAACGCCTGGCTGCGTACGCCTTCGAGCTGCTCGCCCGGCAGGCTCACGTCTGGCGCCTTGCACAAGAACACCGGACTCAGACGCGCCAGCACCTTGAGGCCGTTTTCGAAATCACCCGCATGCTCGGCAATGATCGGCGCAGGATCAGCTGCCAATGGATGCGTATCGATGGCGCTGACGAAGATCGAACTGGGCACGGCATCGATGGCCGGCACCTTGCTGAACGGCCGCGTACGCAGCGACGTCCACAAACCGGACTGCTGCAGGTTCTCGCGAACCAGTGCGGCGTCTAGGCTGCTCAACTGAGCGTCAGGGTAATGCGCGAAGGTTTCCTGCTCGTCGCCATCGAGATCGATGACCACCGATTGCAGCACCCGCTTCTCGCCACGATGGATCGCACTGACGATGCCAGCGCCTGGAGCCGTGTAATGAACCCCCTCGGATCGCTTGTCGGAAAAAAGAATCTGACCCAGCTTGACCCGGTCACCCACCTGAACGGCCATGGTGGGTTTCATACCGTGATAATCGAAGCCAATGACGGCGACGCTGCGCACCGGCCTCGAGGCCTCGACCTGCTGAGCCGGCGCGCCTGTTATGGGCAAGTCGAGCCCATGTTTTATTCTGATCATAGGTTTGCCTAACCACTGAGCTTATAAATTTTTTGGAGTATGCTCGACAAACGCTAATCAAATAGCAAGACGCACGCCAATATCACTATTGCCGTGGGGCGATGTCGAACACAGGTAAGAAATCGTCGGGATTATAAAGTTGTGCGACAACCTGACGCCACCCAAGCGCTTGCTTTTTTTAGGTTTTCCGTTACAGGACGCAACAAAGACAGGAACGGGAGCACGCGCGCAGCGACCAGTATCCATGAAAAACAGCAGCCGCTCCTATCATGAATTGGCTATTCGCATTTCTCATAGAACCAGGCCTAGCCTTCCCCTGAGCATTCAACGGCTCTACCTGGGCGATATTGCAATGGTGGCAAGCAGCAAAAGCACTTCAGCCATAGCCAAAAACCGGGCAAAAAAAGGGAGCCCGAGGGGCTCCCATTTCTGAGCGTGTCGCGATCAGCGCGGGAATGCAGGCGGGTTGACCCCGGCCATGTCTTCCATCACGCGAACCACCTGGCAGCTATAGCCGAACTCGTTGTCGTACCACACATAGAGCACGACACGGTTGTCGTTGGCGATAGTGGCTTCGGCATCGACCACACCGGCATGGCGCGAGCCGACGAAGTCGGTGGAGACCACTTCCTGGGAGCTGACGAAGTCGATCTGCTTCTGCAGGTCGGAGTGCATGGCCATCTGGCGCAGGTACTCGTTGATTTCTTCGCGGCTGGCGGCCTTCTCGAGGTTCAGGTTGAGAATGGCCATGGACACGTTCGGCGTCGGTACGCGAATCGCGTTACCGGTCAGCTTGCCCTTGAGCACCGGAAGCGCCTTGGCGGCAGCAGTGGCAGCACCGGTTTCGGTGATGACCATGTTCAGCGCGGCGCTGCGACCACGACGGCTACCTTTGTGGAAGTTGTCGATCAGGTTCTGATCGTTGGTGTACGAGTGAACGGTTTCGACGTGGCCGTTGACGATGCCGTACTTGTCGTTGACCGCCTTGAGCACCGGCACGATGGCGTTGGTGGTACAGGAGGCGGCCGAGACGATCTTGTCCTCAGCGGTGATTTCGCTGTGGTTGATGCCATGCACGATGTTCTTCAGGGCACCCTTGCCCGGCGCGGTCAGCACGACGCGGTCGATACCCGGGCACTTCAGGTGCTGGCCCAGACCCTCGGCATCACGCCACACGCCGGTGTTGTCGACCAGCAGTGCATCCTGGATGCCGTACTGGGTGTAATCGATGGCCGAAGGATCCTTGGCGTAGATCACCTGGATCAGGTTGCCATTGGCGGTGAGGGTGCTGTTTTCTTCATCGATGGTGATGGTGCCGTCGAACTTGCCATGTACCGAGTCGCGACGCAGCAGGCTGGCGCGCTTGACCAGGTCATTCTCGGCGCCCTTGCGCACGACGATGGCGCGCAGGCGCAGGCCATCGCCACCACCAGTGTGCTCGATCAGGATACGCGCCAGCAGACGACCGATACGACCGAAGCCATACAGGACAACGTCGGTGCCCTTGCGCGGCGAGGCGTTCTGCTGGTTGGCCACGTCGGCCAGCTCGTCACGGACGAACTGCTCGATGCTGCGGCCCTGGCCTTCGGCCTTGAACTTGCCGACCATCTTGCCCAGGTCGACGGACGCAGCACCCAGCTTGAGCTCGCTCATGGCCTTGAGTACGGCGTAGGAATCGTGAACGGACAAGCCATTCTCGTCAGCCTGGCGGTGGCGGGCGAAGCGGTGCGCCTTGAGGATCTCGATCACCGAGCGATTGATCAGGCTACGGCCGTGGATCGACAGCACCACATTGTTGTTGCGGTACAGCTGACCAATCAGCGGAATCATCGCCTCGGCGAGGGCTTCACGGTCAATCCATTCACCAAGACACTGGTCGGGCTTCTGAGTCACGGCAATACCTTCCACATGTAGGGGCTGAAAAAAGGGGCTACATTATGACGACACACGCATTCATCGGCAATCTGCAGCGGTCGAAACACTGACAGCCATCCACGCGGATAGTTACAATCGCAGGCCAAATCGTTACCAATCGCGAGGCACCTGTGCCTGTACTGCGTCTGCCGTCCTTGCCGGCCACCGCCGGTAAACAACACTGGGGCAACCTGCCCGGTGCCGCACTGAGCCTGGCTGTAGCCGAAGCCGCCAGCAATGCCAAGCGCTTCACCCTGCTGCTCACCGCCGATAGCCAGAGCGCCGAGCGCCTGGAGCAGGAACTGAGTTTCTTCGCCCCGGATTTGCCGGTGTTGCATTTCCCGGACTGGGAAACCCTGCCCTACGACCTCTTCTCGCCGCACCAGGACATCATCTCCCAACGCATTTCCGCGCTGTATCGCCTGCCCGGGCTCAAGCACGGCGTGCTGGTGGTTCCCATCACCACGGCGCTGCATCGCCTGGCACCCAAGCGCTTTCTGCTCGGCAGCAGCCTGGTGCTGGATGTTGGCCAGCGCATCGACGTCAACGACATGCGCGGCCGCCTGGAAGCCGCGGGTTATCGCTGCGTCGACACGGTTTACGAGCACGGTGAGTTCGCCGTACGCGGCGCCCTGATCGACCTGTTCCCAATGGGCAGCAAGCAGCCGTTTCGCATCGACCTGTTCGATGACGAGATCGAGACCCTGCGCACCTTCGACCCGGAAACCCAGCGCTCGATCGACAAGGTCGAGTCGATCAAGCTGCTGCCTGCGCGCGAATTCCCCCTGGAGAAAAAGGCCGTCACCGATTTCCGCGGCCGCTTCCGCGAGCGCTTCGACGTCGACTTCCGCCGCTGCCCGATCTACCAGGATCTTTCCACCGGCATCACCCCGGCCGGTATCGAGTACTACCTGCCGCTGTTCTTCGAAGAAACCGCCACCCTCTTCGACTATCTTCCTCAGGACACCCAGGTGTTCTCCCTGCCCGGTATCGAAAAGGCCGCCGAGCAGTTCTGGACGGACGCGCGCAATCGCTACGAAGAACGCCGCGTCGACCCCGAGCGCCCACTACTGCCGCCGGTCGATATATTCCTGCCGGTAGAAGATTGCTTTGCCCACCTGAAAGACTGGCCGCGCGTAGTCATCAGCCAGGACGATATCGAGCCGGGTGTCGGCCGCAGCCGTTTCGACGCCAGCGCCTTGCCCGATCTGGCGATCCAGGCCAAGGCCAGCGAGCCGCTGGCGGCGTTGCGCCGTTTCATCGATCAATACCCGGGCCGCGTGCTGTTCTGCGCCGAATCCGCCGGGCGCCGCGAAGTGCTGCTGGAATTGCTCGCGCGCCTCAAGCTCAAACCCAGGGAAGTCGACGGCTGGCCGCAGTTCTGCGCAAGCAAGGAACGCCTGGGCATCACCATCGCGCCCCTCGATGAAGGCTTGCAGCTCGAAGACCTGGCACTGATCGCCGAAAGCCCGCTGTTCGGGCAGCGCGTGATGCAGCGTCGGCGCCGGGAAAAGACCCGCGACGCCGGCGAAAACGTGATCAAGAACCTCACCGAGTTGCGCGAAGGCGCGCCGGTGGTGCATATCGACCACGGCGTGGGCCGTTACCTGGGCCTGGTGACCATGGAGTTCGACGGTCAGGCCGCGGAGTTCCTGGCTCTGATGTACGCCGAGGAAGCCAAACTCTACGTACCGGTCGCCAGTCTGCACCTGATCGCCCGCTACACCGGCAGCGACGATGCCCTGGCCCCACTGCATCGCCTCGGCTCGGAAGTCTGGCAGAAGGCCAAGCGCAAGGCGGCCGAACAGGTGCGCGACGTCGCCGCCGAGCTGCTCGACATTTACGCCCGTCGCGCCGCCCGCGAAGGCTATGCCTTCAACGATCCGAAAACCGACTACGAAACCTTCAGTGCCGGCTTCCCGTTCGAGGAGACCCCGGATCAGCAAAGCGCCATCGATGCCGTGCGTGACGACATGCTCGCACCCAAGCCGATGGATCGCCTGGTCTGCGGCGACGTCGGTTTTGGCAAGACCGAGGTGGCCATGCGCGCCGCCTTCATCGCCGTGCACGGTGGCCGCCAGGTAGCGATCCTGGTGCCCACCACCCTGCTCGCCCAGCAGCACTACAACAGTTTCCGCGACCGCTTCGCCGACTGGCCGGTGACGGTCGAGGTGATGAGTCGCTTCAAGAGCGCCAAGGAAGTCAGCGCTGCGATACAACAGCTCGCCGAGGGCAAGATCGACATCATCATCGGCACCCACAAGCTGCTGCAGGACGACGTCAAGATCAAGAACCTGGGCCTGGTGATCATCGACGAAGAGCATCGTTTCGGTGTGCGCCAGAAGGAAGTCCTCAAGGCACTGCGCAGCGAGGTGGATATCCTCACCCTCACCGCCACACCGATTCCGCGCACCCTGAACATGGCCGTATCAGGCATGCGCGACCTGTCGATCATCGCCACGCCACCCGCCCGTCGCCTCTCGGTGCGCACGTTCGTCATGGAACAGAACAAGCCGACGATCAAGGAAGCGCTGCTGCGCGAACTGCTACGCGGCGGCCAGGTGTACTACCTGCACAACGACGTGAAGAGCATCGAGAAATGCGCCGCGGATCTCGCCGAACTGGTGCCCGAAGCGCGGATCGGCATCGGCCACGGGCAGATGCACGAACGCGAGCTGGAACAGGTGATGGGCGACTTCTACCACAAGCGCTTCAATGTGCTGATCGCCTCGACCATCATCGAGACCGGTATCGACGTGCCCAGCGCCAACACCATCATCATCGAGCGCGCCGACAAGTTCGGCCTGGCCCAGCTGCACCAGCTACGTGGCCGCGTCGGGCGCAGCCACCACCAGGCCTATGCTTACCTGCTGACACCACCACGCAAGCAGATGACCGACGATGCGCAGAAACGCCTCGAAGCCATCGCCAATGCCCAGGATCTCGGTGCCGGTTTCGTGCTGGCCACCCACGACCTGGAGATTCGCGGTGCAGGCGAACTGCTCGGAGACGGCCAGAGCGGGCAGATCCAGGCCGTCGGTTTCACCCTGTACATGGAAATGCTCGAGCGCGCCGTCAAGTCGATCCGCAAGGGCGAGCAACCGAACCTCGACCAACCGCTGGGCGGCGGGCCGGAAATCAACCTGCGCGTACCGGCGCTGATTCCCGAGGATTACCTGCCGGACGTACACGCCCGCCTGATCCTCTACAAGCGCATCGCCAACGCCATCGACGAGGACGGTCTGAAAGAGCTGCAAGTGGAAATGATCGACCGCTTCGGGCTGCTCCCGGAACCCGCCAAGCACCTGGTACGTCTGACCCTGCTCAAACTGCAGGCCGAGCGACTGGGCATCAAGAAGATCGATGCCGGGCCGCAGGGCGGACGCATCGAGTTCGCGGCGGAAACACCGGTCGATCCGCTGACGCTGATCAAGCTGATCCAGAGTGCGCCGAATCGCTACAAGTTCGAAGGCGCCACGCTGTTCCGCTTCTCCATTCCCATGGAACGGGCGGAAGAGCGCTTCAATACGCTGGAAGCGTTGCTCGAGCGGCTGCTGGCCACGGTGAAAAACTGAAAGCAATCAGGGCCGCATAAGCGGCCCTGATTGCATGTGGCATGGCCCTAGCGAAGCGATACGCGGAGCCTTCTTATTGCCGTATAGCGACTGCTACAAGGCGGAAGCGGCCGGTCGGTGACCCGCGTTGAACCATGGATCACGGCCTTCGGCCCCGGATTACGCCTGCAGCTAATCCACCTTAAAGGCACAAACGGCCATTCGTAGGGTGGACGACGCTTCACCCGTCCACCAACCTAGCGATCGCAATGGTGGATGAAAAGAGCGTCATCCACCCTACGTCCGCTCCCGCCTCTTTGCAGTCAGCCCAATAAAAACGAGCCAAACGCTCTCGGCTCACTCCACCAACTGCGCTGCTCGCAACGCCAAAAGCGCCTGCGCCCAGCGCGGATTCTGACGATAGTCGACGCCCGGGAAAGCGCGACGGCGCATGCGTGCCAAGCCCCTTGGTGCCACGACCCGGAGGCGCTGCGCCGCCGACAGCGCAAGCTCTGCGGCCGCCCGGTCATTGCATACCAGGCCCATATCGCAACCGGCCGTCAGGGCCGCTTCGATACGGCTGGCGGCATCGCCGACCACATGGGCGCCGGCCATCGACAGGTCGTCGCTGAAAATCACGCCCTCGAAACCCAGCTCACCACGCAGGATGTCCTGCAGCCAACGACGCGAGAAACCGGCCGGCTGACTGTCGACCTGCGGATAGATGACATGGGCCGGCATCACCGCCGCCAGATCACGACTCAAGGCCGCGAACGGCCGCAGATCGTTCTGACGGATTTCTTCCAGGCTGCGCTCATCGGTGGGAATGGCGACATGGGAATCGGCCTCGGCCCAACCGTGCCCGGGGAAATGCTTGCCCGTCGCTGCCATGCCCGCCTCTGCCATCCCACGGATGAAGGCACCAGCCAGCTGAGTAGCACGCTCGGGGTCGCCCTCGAAGGCGCGATGGCCAACCACGGCGCTGCGCTCATGATCGAGATCCAGCACCGGGGCGAAGCTCAGATCCAGACCAACCGCCAACACTTCGGTCGCCATCAGCCAGCCGCACTGCCGCGCCAGACTCTCTGCATCGGTACAGCCGGCAATCGCGCGCATGGCCGGCAAACGCACGAACCCCTCACGCAAGCGCTGCACGCGTCCGCCCTCCTGATCAACCGCCAGCAGCAGATCCGGGCGCACTGCACGGATGGACTGGCACAGCTCACGCACCTGACGCGGATTCTCGATATTGCGGGCGAAGATGATCAGGCCGCCGACTTCGGGTTGGCGCAACAGTTGCCGGTCTTCGGCAGTCAGCCAGGTACCGGCGACATCCACCATCAGGGAGCCATACAGGGGGGTACTCACAACAGGTATTCCTTAATTGAGTGGCCGCGCCGCTCAGTTGGAGCGAGGCACTTCATCGTTCGGCACCACGCATCAAGCGGGCACCAGGGAAAGATTGCATTTCGTATGGACATGCAGCCATGGGACAGCGGCACGCGCACGGGTTCCGTGACCAGCGTGCAGGCAACTGTAGCGGCGAACGTGACGCTCCCCCGGCTCGCAGCCGTAGAAGCCCCCGGCAACCCCATAAAGAGATCGCCGGAAGTGGGATATGCAGAAACCAGCCGACATGGACGGTAGCTTAGGGGCTGCGACGATCAGCCCGCAAGCCAGGCGCAGGCGTTTATACCTTGGTGACGGGGGTACTTTTGCTACGGGGAATAAGCTGCGCAGCCGCCAATCGCTCATCGGTCACGCCACTTTCGGAGCGCATGCCCGCGGCCAGAAACGGCACCATCAGGCGCATGACCTGCTCGATGGAGGTGTCCACGCCAAAGTCACTCTCGGCCATGGCGCGTAGCGCCTTGATGCCAGACATGCTGAACGCGGCAGCACCCAGCATGAAATGCACGCGCCAGAACAGTTCCAGAGGGGGAATACCGGGCGCTGCCTCATGCACCAGCAGCATGTAGCGGCGGAATACCTTGCCGTAGACTTCTTCGAGGTATTTGCGCAGGTGCCCCTGGCTCTGGCTGAAGGCCAAGCCCAGCAGGCGCATGAAGATCGACAGGTCGTTGCCGCTGCGCGGCTTCACCGCCAGAGCCTGCTCGACCAACAGCTCGAGCAGTTCTTCGAGACTGAAGGTGACACCCGGCTTGCTCTGGCGCTTGTCCAGCTCGCGCTCGAGGCTCGCGCAGAACGGCCCGAGAAAACGGGAGAATACCGCCTGTATCAGGGCCTTCTTGGAACCGAAGTGGTAGTTGACGGCGGCCAGATTGACCCCAGCTTTACTGGTGATCAGGCGCAAAGACGTCTCGGCGAACCCCTTCTCCGCGAACAATTGCTCCGCGGCGTCCAGAATGCGTTCAACGGTTTCCGATTGCGCCATGACATCCATCCGACAAACAAGTGTTTGAAACATACGTTTCAGCGCGCACAGCTGTCAAGTCGCGCAGGCCGTATTCTGGATGCTCAGTCATCATTTGGCGATAGCGTCGCGGGCGATACCAGCCCGGTTTTGAAAAAGGCCGCCTGAGCATAGTCCATTACGTACCACTTACCCGCCACTGGGTAGATAACACAAGCGCAACGCGCATCAATGGATTGCCAAGCGGCGCTTACTGTATATAATCCCAGTCACTGTATAAAAAGACAGAGCCACCCACATGATCAAGCTGACGCCCCGCCAAGCCGAAATCCTTGCCTTCATCAAGCAGTGCCTGGAAGACAACGGCTACCCGCCGACTCGTGCAGAGATCGCCCAGGCGCTCGGTTTCAAGTCACCGAACGCTGCCGAGGAGCACCTCAAGGCACTGGCGCGCAAAGGCGCTATCGAGATGACGCCCGGCGCCTCCCGCGGCATCCGCATTCCCGGCTTCGAACCCAACCAGATCGAGGAAGAAGGTCTGCCTGTAATCGGTCGAGTGGCTGCCGGCGCGCCCATCCTGGCCCAACAGCATATAGAAGAAGCATGCCGGATCAATCCGGACTTCTTCCGCCCCAAGGCCGACTACCTGCTACGCGTTCGCGGCATGAGCATGAAGGACATCGGCATTATCGACGGTGATCTGCTTGCCGTACACACCACCAGCGAAGCACGCAACGGCCAGGTGGTCGTCGCGCGTATCGATGACGAAGTAACGGTCAAGCGCTTCAAACGTGAGGGCAATACCGTCTGGTTGCTGGCGGAAAACCCCGAATTCGCCCCGATAGAAGTGAACCTGGAAGAACAGGATCTGATCATCGAAGGCTTGAGTGTCGGCGTCATTCGCCGCTAATGGAGGCTTTATGCAGTTCCCGCAGTCGCTGAGCCGTACCCAACTGCCGCTGTTCGATGCCTTTCTGGCCTCGACCATTGCGGTAGTCGAACCCCACCAGGAGACAACCTTCAGCGAGGTGTCGCTGAGGGGCGCTGCAGGCCATTGCCTGACACTGTTGGCCCCCATGCTGCGGGAACTGAGCGAAAAGGATGACGAACGCTGGCTGACGCTGATCGCTCCACCCACGAGTCTGACGCAAAGCTGGTTACGCGATGCCGGTCTGAACCGCGAACGCATTCTGCTGCTGCACCCTCGAAACAGCCAGAGCGCCCTGCAATTGGCTCAGGAAGCACTGAAGCTTGGGCGCAGCCACACGGTCATCAGTTGGTTGCAGCCCCTGCCCCAGCACGCTCGCCAGCAATTGGAAGCGGCAGCGCAACTGGGCCAGGCGCAAAGCCTGAACATCAGCCTGGGCTGAAGCTCAAGTTTCAGAAAAGTGGTTAAAGCTTGAGTGTCTGTCAGATGCTAGCTTTGCTGCCTGACTCGCCTCAAAGGCGCAGACGGGAAAGCCGAATCAGTGCAGGACGCGAGGCTGCTCGTCTTCTTGCTCGAAATCGCCTTCCGCCATTCTGCCGGCCATTTGCACGCCGACATTGAGCATCGCCTTGGCGACTTCCACATGCTGGCCCTGGAGAAAGGCCTTGGCATCTTCGGAAAAGTCCAATACCACCAGCGCTTCCTCATCATCGGCTCGACGCAGGGCGATACGCCCATCGGGCAACTCGACGATCTCAAGGAAGGAAGTAGGCATAACTCGGATTCTCCACGAAAGGCCGCGCATTGTAGCAGCCGCTCCGCTCGATCGCTTGGCGAAAGAATCACCAGGTGCTGAACGGGCTTTCAATCATCGATAAGCATCACGCTTACCATTCGCTGAGGCCAACGCGAAAACGTTGCGCCAGTACTTTCAATTCCTGCCGCCAGCTCTCCAGGGTTTCCCGATCAAGAAGCGGCCGCTCCTCATCCAGGCTCACCGCTTCGATCAACGACGTGGCGCCAGGATCGGCCTTGGCCTCCCGTGGGGGGCGCGGCGGCCGGAACAGCTGGGCGTGAGCAGCCAATAATTGCCCGAGCCAGGTGTGCCCGTTTTCGGACAACTCCACCAGTTCGGCCAACTCGGGGCTCGGTGCAGCCGACAGATTCTGTCGATCCAGCAGCACCTCGGCACGCGCTGCACTGCCATTCGGCAACCGATAGAAGCCAGCGATTTCGTGACAGAGGCCGAGTAGCGCCCCGTACAGGTGAAACAGCGTCGCTTCGCGTTCGGCCTGCACCAGCGCCTGGGCATTCATCGCCCGGCCCTCTTCAGCCTTGCGCCAGGACTCCAGAGAGAGCCCGGCGTAGAAAATCTTCTGATTGGTGCGGGTATACAGTTCGCCAGCCATATGCACTCTCCAGATGGCGTCAGGCACACTCCAGCGGAGCGTGCCCAGCGCAGATCAACGCTTGTCTTCGACCTTCCACTTGCCGCCGTCAAAGAACGCTTTCCAACCGGTGGGCTTACCGTCCACCTCAGTCTGCACGTACTGCTCCTTGGTCTTGCGGCTGTAACGGATGACCGCAGCGCGGCCTTCAGGATCCTTGGCCGGCGCATCGATCAGGAAGTGATACTTCGGATCGATCTCGTCCTTGTGCGGGATCAGCTCGAGCACCAGGGGCGCACGGGTTTCGCGGTTCTTGGGGAACTGGCTGGCGGCCAGGAACAGCCCTGAAGCGCCGTCACGCAGCACGTAGGTATCATCGACCTTTTCGCACTTGAGCTCCGGCATCTTCACCGCATCCATCTTGGGTGGCGCGGGCTCGCCGCTGCGCAGCAGCTTGCGGGTATTCTTGCACTCGCTGTTGGTACAACCGAAGAACTTGCCGAAGCGACCGGTCTTGAGCTGCATCTGGCTGCCGCACTTGTCGCACTCCAGGCTCGGCCCTTCGTAACCCTTGATGCGGAACTGGCCCTGCTCGATCTCGTAGCCGGCGCAATCCGGGTTGTTACCGCAGATATGCAGCTTGCGCGTTTCGTCCAGCAGGTAGGCGTCCATCGCGGTCGCACAGATCGGGCAGCGATGCTTGCCAAGCAATACCCGCGACTCCGACTCGCCCTCGTCATCCGCGGCGATTTCGTCACCGGGTACCAGATTGACCGTGGCCTTGCAGCGCTCTTTCGGCGGCAGGGCATAGCCCGAGCAGCCGAGGAAAACGCCCGTCGAGGCGGTACGAATCATCATCGGCCGGCCGCAATCGCGGCAGGGAATATCGGTCAGGGTCGGCGTGTTGGCACGCATGCCATTGTCGCCGTCCGCGGCCAGTTCCAGCTTCTTCTTGAAGTCGCCGTAGAACTCGTCGAGCAGGTGTTTCCACTCGCGCTCGCCCTGAGCCACGTCGTCGAGGTTCTCTTCCATACCGGCGGTGAAACCGTAGTCCATCAGGTCGGAGAAGCTTTCGCCAAGGCGCTCGGTAACGATGTCGCCCATTTTTTCCGAATAGAAACGGCGGTTGTGCAACGCCACGTAGCCACGATCCTGAATGGTGGAAATGATCGCTGCGTAGGTGGACGGGCGACCGATACCACGCTTCTCCATTTCCTTGACCAGGCTGGCTTCCGAATAGCGCGCCGGTGGCTTGGTGAAGTGTTGGCTCGGATCGAGCTTGATCAGCTTGAGCGCTTCACCTTCCTTCATTTCCGGTAGCACGGCGTCGTCACCCGGCTTGCTCAGTTGCGGCAGCGCACGGGTGTAACCGTCGAACTTGAGGATACGGCCCTTGGCGCGCAGCTCGAACTGGGCGGCAGTAACGGTAACGGTAGTCGACAGATATTCGGCCGGTGGCATCTGGCAGGCGACGAACTGGCGCCAGATCAGCTCGTACAGGCGCTCGGCATCACGCTCCATACCAGACAGCTGGGTCGGACGCAGGTTGACGTCGGACGGACGAATCGCTTCGTGCGCCTCCTGAGCGCCTTCCTTGCTGGAGTAGACGTTAGCCTTCTCCGGCAGGTATTTCTTGCCGTACTCACCGTCGATGAAACCGCGCACCATTTCGATGGCATCGGCCGACAGGTTGGTGGAGTCGGTACGCATATAGGTGATGTAGCCCGCCTCGTAGAGACGCTGGGCCATCATCATGGTTTTCTTCACGCCGAAGCCGAGACGCGTGCTGGCGGCCTGCTGCAACGTGGAGGTGATGAACGGCGCCGATGGTTTGCTGCTGGTCGGCTTGTCCTCACGCTTGGCGATGCTGTAGCTCGACGCCTTGAGGGTCGCCAGCGCGGCCATGGCCTGGGCTTCGTTCAGCGGCTTGAAGGCAGCACCGTTCTCGCGGGCCACGTCGAAGCGCACGTTGGCACCCTTGGCGGTGCCCAGGTCGGCGTGCACTTCCCAGTATTCTTCGGGTACGAACGCGCGGATTTCCTTCTCGCGCTCGACCACCAGCTTCACCGCAACGGACTGCACACGGCCGGCAGACAGGCCGCGGGCGATCTTCGACCACAGCAGCGGCGAGACCATGTAGCCCACCACACGATCGAGGAAGCGTCGTGCCTGCTGGGCATTGACCCGATTGATATCCAGCTCACCCGGGGCGGAAAACGCCTCCTGGATGGCCTTCTTGGTGATTTCGTTGAACACCACACGCTTGTAACGGCTGTCATCGCCACCGATGGACTCGCGCAGGTGCCAGGCGATGGCCTCCCCCTCTCTATCCAAGTCGGTCGCGAGATAGATGGTGTCGGCTTCCTTGGCCAGGCGACGCAGTTCCTCGACCACCTTTTCCTTGCCGGGCAGGATCTCGTACTTGGCCTTCCAGCCGTGCTCGGGATCGACCCCCATACGGTTGAAAAGCTGACGCTTGGCCTTTTCCTTGGGCGACAGGGCTGGCGTTTCGCCGGCGGCAGCCTTGCCGCGTTTGGCAGGCTCCTTGGCGGCCGCCCCGCCACTGGTGGGGAGGTCGCGGATGTGGCCGATGCTCGACTTCACCACGTACTGGCTGCCCAGGTACTTGTTGATGGTCTTGGCCTTGGCCGGGGATTCCACGATGACCAGCGATTTACCCATGGATTGGAAAATTCCTGAAATTCGGTAATTGAAAGGCGAGCAAGTATCTGAAAAAACTGTTGGGCGTATCGGTTCGACGCGCACCGCATCGACGATGAAAGCGCTCGCCCGACAGAGCGAACACCTAAAAGCGTGGCGCTGCCGCTTGTATCACATCGATCTCGTGGTTATCCAACAGACCAGAAGTGTCCTGCGACCTGCTTTGGCCCCGCTATATATAGTGGCGGTCAACTCGAGGTCAAGGGCGAGTATTTTTTGAAGCGGCTTCAGGGGCGGCGCAGAACGCTTGCCTCGGCCTCGACAAAAGCAAAGCGTGGAACCCGCTTGCCGTCCAGTTCCACCTCACCCTGGAACATCTCCAGCGGCCGCACCCAGAGACCGTATTCGCCGTACAACGCCTGATAGACGACGACTTCCTCTTCCGTCTCGGAATGCCGGGCCACGCCCAGCACACGGTACTCGGGGCCTTTGTAATGACGGTAGAGACCGGGTTGCAGCGACATCATTCAATTTCCTGGAAATATTTTTCGTTCGATAAAAAGATCGGCCGCGATTTCCGGCGACACGACGAAGCCACCGACGGGATAGGAACGGCAGGCCAAAAAACAAAAACCGGGGCAGGAGCCCCGGTTGTGCAACCACCTGAATGTCAGATGCGTTCGAAGACCGTGGTGATCCCCTGGCCCAACCCAACGCACATGGTCGCGACGCCGAAGGTACCGCCGTTCTGCTTCATCACGTTCAGCAGGGTACCGGAGATACGCGCTCCGGAACAACCGAACGGGTGGCCCAGGGCGATGGCGCCACCGTGCAGATTGACCTTCTCTTCCATCTTGTCGAGCAGCTTGAGATCCTTCAGCACAGGCAGGGCCTGGGCAGCGAAGGCTTCGTTGAGCTCGACGAAATCGATGTCGTCGATGGTCAGGCCGGCGCGCTTGAGCGCTTTCTGAGTCGACGGTACCGGGCCGTAACCCATGATCGCCGGATCCACACCCGCCACCGCCATGGCACGTACCACCGCCATCGGCTGAATGCCAAGATCCTGAGCCCGCTGGGCAGACATCACGATCATGCAGGAGGCGCCATCGGTGATCTGCGACGAGGTGCCCGCCGTGACGGTACCGCCCTTGGGATTGAACGCCGGCTTGAGATCGGCCAGGCTTTCCAGGGTGGTCTCGGGACGGATGGTTTCATCGAAGTCGAAGACCTTGAGGAAGCCGTTTTCGTCATAGCCCTGCAGCGGGATGATTTCGTCCTTGAACTTGCCTTCGACAGTAGCCTTGTGGGCCAACTGGTGCGAACGCACACCGAACTTGTCCTGGGCCTCACGGGTAATACCGTGCATCTTGCCCAGCATCTCGGCGGTCAGGCCCATCATGCCGGATGCCTTGGCGGCGTACAGCGACAGGTGTGGGTTGGGGTCGACACCATGCATCATGCCGACGTGGCCCATGTGCTCGACGCCACCGACCACGAACACGTCGCCGTTACCGGTCTGGATCGCCTGCACGGCGGTGTGCAGGGCGCTCATCGACGAGCCGCACAGACGGCTGACGGTCTGCCCGGCGCTGGTGTGCGGGATCTGGGTCATCAGCGAGGCCATGCGGGCGATGTTCCAGCCCTGCTCCAGGGTCTGGTTGACGCAACCCCAGATGACGTCTTCGACTTCCTTGGGGTCGACCTTGTCGTTGCGCTCCAGCAACTTGCTGATCAGCTGCGCCGACAGGGTTTCGGCACGGGTATTACGGTGCATGCCGCCCTTGGAACGACCCATTGGGGTACGGCCGAAGTCGACGATGACTGCATCTCTTGGATTCAGGCTCATAAATTCACTCTCGCTCCAATCGTTGCGCGATTAACCGAAGAAGGTCTGGCCGTTCTTGGCCATTTCACGCAGTTTCTCGGTCGGCTGATACAGCGCGCCCAGATCGGCGTACTTGTCGGCCAGGGCCACGAACTCGGCTACCCCGACACTGTCGATGTAGCGCAACGCGCCACCACGGAAGGGTGGGAAACCGATACCGTAGATCAGGCCCATATCGGCCTCGGCGGCGGTCTCGACGATACCGTCCTCCAGGCAGCGCACGGTTTCCATGCACAGGGGGATCATCATGGTGTTGATGATGTCCTCGTCGCTCAGCTCGCGCTGCTCGACCACGATCGACTTGAGCAGCTCGTAAGCCTCGGGATCGGTGACTTTCTTCGGCTTGCCGCGCTTGTCGGTCTCGTAGGCGTAGAAGCCCTTGCCATTCTTCTGACCCAGGCGGTTGGCCTCGTACATCACGTCGACCGCTGTCCTGCCTTCGACCGCCATGCGATCCGGGAAGCCTTCGGCCATCACGTCACGACCGTGGTGGCCGGTGTCGATGCCGACGACGTCGGAGAGATAAGCCGGGCCCATGGGCCAGCCGAACTTTTCCATGACCTTGTCGATGCGCGCGAAGTCGACGCCAAAGCTCAGCAGCTTGGAGAAGCCACCGAAGTACGGGAACAGCACGCGGTTGACCAGGAAGCCCGGGCAGTCGTTGACCACGATCGGATTCTTGCCCATCTTCTTGGCGTACGCCACGGTAGTGGCCACCGCCTTGTCGCTGGATTTCTCACCACGGATGACTTCGACCAGCGGCATCATGTGCACCGGGTTGAAGAAGTGCATGCCGACGAAGTTTTCCGGGCGTTTGAGCGCCTTGGCCAGCAGGCTGATGGAGATGGTCGAGGTGTTGGACGCCAGAATGGTGTCTTCCTTGACCGCTGCCTCTACCTCGGCCAGCACGGCCTGCTTGACCTTGGGGTTCTCGACCACGGCTTCGACGACGATATCGACATTGGCGAAGTCGCCATAGGACATGGTCGGACGAATGGCATTCAGCGAGTCGGCCATCTGCGCGGCAGTCATGCGGCCCTTCTCGACGCGCTTGCCGAGCAGCTTGGCAGCCTCGTTCAGGCCCATCTGGATACCCTCTTCGCGGATATCCTTCATCAGGATCGGCGTGCCCTTGGACGCCGATTGGTAGGCGATACCACCACCCATGATGCCGGCACCCAGCACCGCGGCCAGTTTCACGTCCTGAGCGATAGCGTCGTGGGCCTTGGCTTTCTTCTTCAGCTCCTGATCGTTGAGGAACAGGCCGATCAGGCTTTCCGCTACCGAGGTCTTGGCCAGTTTGGCGAAACCGGCGGCTTCGACTTCCAGCGCCTTGTCACGACCGAAGTTGGCGGCTTTCTGAATGCTCTTGATCGCTTCGACCGGCGCAGGATAGTTCGGCCCGGCCTGGCCAGCGACGAAACCCTTGGCGGTTTCGAAGGCCATCATCTGCTCGATGGCGTTGAGCTTGAGTTTTTCCAGCTTGGGCTGACGCTTGGCCTTGTAATCCAGCTCACCGGAAATCGCGCGTTTGATCAGATCCAGCGCACCACTCTGTAGCTTGTCAGCGCTGACCACGGCATCGACCGCACCGACCTTGAGAGCAGCATCGGCACGGTTTTCCTTGCCGGAGGCAATCCACTCGACGGCGTTGTCGGTACCGATCAGACGCGGCAGGCGGACGGTACCACCGAAGCCCGGGTAGATACCCAGCTTGACCTCGGGCAGACCGATCTTGGCGCCTTCGGCCATGATCCGATAGTCGGCGGCCAGACACATCTCCAGGCCACCGCCCAGGGCAATGCCATTGATCGCCACGACGGTGGGCACCGCCAGGTCTTCGAAATCACTGAAGATCCTGTTGGCTTCCAGGTTGCCGGCGACCAGCTGTTCTTCGGGCAGCTTGAAGTTGTCGACGAACTCGGTGATGTCGGCACCGACGATGAACACGTCCTTGCCGCTGCTGACGATCACGCCTTTGATCGAGGCATCGGCCTTGATCGCATCGACGGACTGACGGAGCTCGCTCAGGGTTAGACGATTGAACTTGTTGACGGACTCACCCTTGAGGTCGAACTTGAGTTCGACGATGCCGCTTTCAAGAGCCTTAACCGTGATGGCTTTACCTTCGTAAATCATCAACTGATCTCCACGCTAGGGAATCTGAACAGTACACACCGGAGTTAGGGTCTGTTGGTGTTTCAGCACAGCCGCGTTGCTGCGAGAAATCTCGCCAGGCGAGGCGGAGGACGCAGGGAATGGCATTCCCTTTTCAAGTCCTCCAACGACGCATGGCGACATTTCTCGCGCAACCCATGGGCCGGGTCAGTTTTTGCGCGATGCTGCGTTACTCGGTGACTCATTTGGCCAGCCAAACTTCGCACCTCGTGCCTTACCTCGCGCAAAAACTGACTCCGGCGCGGTCGCGCTGAAACGCCAACAGACCCTATCCAGCAAACTCACGCCACAAAACACCGTAGACGAAAATCCGCTACCCACCGATGCGATATTCGGACTGGATTGGGCATTGCCGAACAGGCAAACACTCAATTCATACGCCCGTTTGATTTGGGTGAGCACACCTTCACGGAAAAGCCGGTAATTGTCAATTGGCGTTCTGTAGTCACTTGCAGCGTGCACTACCAGCGTACGGTGATCGAACAAGCCTGCTGCGAAAAACCGATCATTGGCGTCGATAACGCATCATTCGGCCAACATGATCCAGCCGATGCGTATCGCTAGCCAAAATCAAACACGGCGACTAGGGTCTGTTGACGTTTCAGCACGACCGCGTCGGAGCCCTTCGGGTTGCGCGGGAAATCACGCCATGCGTCGTTGGAGGACTTGAAAAGGGAATGCCATTCCCTGCGTCCTCCGCCTCGCCTGGCGTGATTTCTCGCGGCAACGCGGCTTGCGCTGAAACGCCAATAGACCCTAAAGTCGCGCGATTCGGCTGACGCCGAATGACCAAAACAACAATAACGACGTGTCTTCACCGAGGTTCCAGCATGCCGAAACGCCTGCGCGCCATCTCTTTGCATACCCTGCTCGCCACCCTTCTGCTGCTGCCTGGTTTGGCTGCTGCCGCCGAAACGTCTCCTCACCTGCAGCATCTGCTGCGCATGCACCTGGCTGCGCAGAAGAGCCTGGGCGACTTCTACATGTACAACAGCATGGAAGGCGATCAGCGCTATGCGCGGATGATCGACGAGTCTCGCCGAGAGGCCAGTGAACAGCTGCAGAAACTGGCAAACATGCCTGACGTCGGCGCGGCTCGCCTGCAAGCCCAACTGCAACAGGAATGGCAAGCCTATGACCAGGAGCTGACGGCGCTAATGAGCACGCTGGGAAAGCAGGGCTACACGGACTTGCAACCGGTCGCCGACATGGCGGCTCGCAACCGGCAGGTTTTGGCGACCTGCCAGGCGCTCCATGAGGCGCTGCAGCATGCAGACACCCACGCAATATCCGAGCAGACAGCGGACACGCGGCAGCTCAGCCTATTGATGCAGAGTCTCGCGGTGAGCTACGCCGCACGCAGTGCGTCGGTGGGGGCCAGTTTTTCCGGAGATAGCGCCGAGCGGCCTATCGAGGAGCTGGTGGCCGACTTTTCCAGCCGCCTGGATGCGCTGCGCAGCCTGCCGGGCAACAGCGTAGCGATCAATTCGGCTCTGGACGGGGTGCTGACCAAGTGGCGCTATATCGAGAACTCTCTGCGCAACTACAACGAGAAAAGCGTTCCGTTTCTGGTCAACAAGTACTCGGACAGCATCATCCACGGGCTGATGGAGGTCACCGACCTTTACGAGCAAGGCGGCCGATCGTGACCGATAGCAACGCGCCGCAGCGAAACGCGAAGCGCTCAGGCACGAGCCTTGAGGAATGTCGCAATAGTCTGCAACGATTCCGGCTGTGCGCGCTCCCCCCAGAAAAGAGCGATCATCTGCGCGCTGGCTTCGGCCTTGTAGACATCACCCGGCAAGGTGCCGAGCTGCTCGGCGAGCGACACATCCGCGCAGGGCTCCTGCCATTTGTTCAGCCATTTGCCCGGTTCGCTCTGCCAGTAACACCAGCTGTCCTGCCGCCCGCGGGGGCGCGGATGATGGTATTGCGGGCAGGGGCTGGGCGGCGTCTTGCTCATCCAGTACGGCCACTCCTCGCGCGCCAGCTGCATCGCCAGCCCCATGCGTCGCGCCTGCAGGCGAACATCCATCTGGCCACGCTGACGCCGCGATGGCACCAACCAGACCAGAGGGCTGAGCGCAACTACCAGTAAGGCGACAACGATCCATCCCGTCATAATTTCTATCTCGTGTGCGCAACCTGTGGTAAATGCTCAAATCAGCCATACTTGAAATCATTGGTCACCCTTGAAGGAGACAATCTCATGTCCTACCAGCACATTCTGGTCGCCGTCGACCTGACCGAGGAGTGCGACCCGGTAATGAAGCGCGCCCAGGCTCTGGCCAGCAGCACCCAGGCGAAACTGTCCGTGGTGCATATCGTCGAACCCATGGCCATGGCTTTTGGCGGCGACGTACCGATGGATCTGTCGATGCTGCAACAACAGCAGTTCGAGCAGGCCAAGGAGCGCCTCGACGCCTTCGCCCTCAAGCACCCTCAGCTCACTCCCGAAAACCGCCATCTGGCTTATGGCCAGCCACGCCAGGAAATTCATCGCCTGGCTTCCGAGCAGCGCTGCGACCTGATCATCGTCGGCAGCCACGGCCGTCATGGCCTGGCCCTGCTACTCGGCTCGACCGCCAATGACGTACTGCATGGCGCGCCCTGCGACGTGCTGGCTGTCAGCCTGAAGAAGCCGTCGGCCTAACCGATCTGTAGTGAACGACGCCGGGCAAAAGCCCGGCGTCGTAGCATCAGCTATCTGCTGGTGGGCCGAGGTGAATTGTCTTCGCCCCAGCAGTCCTCATCAGCCTTCCAGTTCAGCCCAGCGCTCGACCAGCCGCTCCAGTTCTTCCTGCTGCGCCTGCAACTGCGCCAGCACCGCCGAGGTGTGCTCGCTGGGCTGCTGGTAGAACGCAGGATCGGCGACCTGACCTTCCAGTGCGGCGATCTTCTGCTCCAGCGCATCGATTTGCTCAGGCATGGCATCCAGTTCGCGCTGATGCTTGTAGCTGAGTTTCTTTTTCGCCACGGGAGCATTGTCTGCCGGCTCGGCAACGGGTGCCGGGGCCGGCGCCTCGACCACAGCGGAACCCAGCTCAGCCTTGCCCGATTTGGTCTCGCCGACACCCAGCAGGCGAGGCGAGCCCCCCTGACGCAGCCAGTCCTGATAACCGCCAACGTACTCGCGCACCTTGCCCTCACCTTCGAAGACCAGGGTGCTGGTGACCACGTTGTCGAGGAATGCCCGGTCGTGGCTGACCATCAGTACCGTGCCCTGGAAAGTCAGCAACACCTCCTCGAGCAGTTCGAGGGTTTCTACATCGAGGTCGTTGGTCGGCTCATCGAGCACCAGCAGGTTGGCGGGTTTGCTGAACAGTTTGGCCAGCAACAGGCGCGCGCGCTCACCACCGGACAGCGCCTTGACCGGCGTACGGGCACGCTGCGGGCTGAACAGGAAATCGCCGAGGTAGCTGAGCACGTGACGATTCTGCCCATCGATCTCGATGAAGTCGCGGCCTTCGGCGACGTTGTCGATAACGGTCTTTTCCAGATCCAACTGATGGCGCAGCTGATCGAAATAGGCGACATCGATCCTGGTGCCCTCTTCCACTTTGCCGCTGGTCGGCTGCAGACCGCTGAGCATCAGTTTCAGCAAGGTGGTCTTGCCGGTGCCGTTGGCGCCCAGCAGACCGATACGGTCGCCGCGCTGCAGCACCATGGAGAAATCGCGAATCAGGAACGGGCCGCCCGGGTGCGCGAAGCTGACGTTTTCCAGCACCATCACCTGCTTGCCGGATTTCTCCGCGGTGTCGAGCTGAATGTTGGCCTTGCCGGTGCGCTCACGGCGCTCGCTGCGCTCCGCACGCAGAGCCTTCAGCGCCCGCACACGGCCTTCGTTACGGGTACGCCGGGCCTTGATGCCCTGGCGAATCCACACTTCTTCCTGGGCCAGACGCTTGTCGAACAGCGCGTTGGCGGTTTCCTCGGCGGCCAGCATGGCCTCCTTGTGCACCAGGAAGCTGGCGTAGTCGCCATTCCAGTCGATCAGCCCGCCACGATCCAGTTCGAGAATGCGCGTGGCCAGGTTCTGCAGGAAGGAACGGTCGTGGGTGATGAACAGCACGGCGCCCTGGAAGTCCTTCAGGGCTTCTTCCAGCCAAGCGATCGCGCCGATGTCCAGGTGGTTGGTCGGCTCGTCGAGCAACAGCAGATCCGGCTCGCTGACCAGCGCCTGGGCCAGCAGCACGCGGCGGCGCCAGCCACCGGACAGCTCGGCGAGGGTCTTGTCCGCAGGCAGTTGCAAACGGCTCAGGGTACTGTCGACCAGTTGCTGCAGGCGCCAGCCGTCACGGGCTTCGAGATCCTGCTGAACGTGCATCAGCTTGTTCAGGTCGTCTTCGGTGACGCAGTTCTGCGCCAGGTGATGGTATTGCGCGAGTAACTCGCCGACGCCATCGAGCCCCTGGGCGACGACGTCGAACACGGTACGCCCATCGGCCACCGGCAACTCTTGCGGCAGCTCGCCGATTTTCAGCCCCGGGGCGCGCCAGACTGCGCCATCATCGGGCTTCTGATCACCCTTGACCAGCTTGAGCATGCTGGACTTGCCGGTGCCATTGCGGCCAATGATGCACACCCGCTCGCCACGGGCGATCTGCCAAGACACCTTGTCCAGCAGCGGCATGGCGCCATAGGCCAGGGAAACATCGGTGAACTTGAGCAGGGTCATGGGAGTTGCCTCGACAATACGCTGGGGTGATGGGCGAAAAGAGTGTGCGAACGCAGCCAATGGGTTCGCCGCGTGGCCGACCACCACGAAACTGATCTGGCCAGCGCATGCGCCAGCCAAAAACCGGGCGCGTATTCTAACCGAGAAGGCCCTCGGCGTCTGTCAGGCCGTACGCACCGGCGGTCGATGTGACATAAACAGACATGCGCCGGGGCGCAGCGGCCCTTTCGCGTCAAGCGGGCAAAAGGCTAAGCTAACGCCCGTTGTCGTCAACGCACCCGGAATCTGCTGCGCTGAACGGCAACCGCCCCAAGGGCGCATCGAGCGACCGGCATCAGCCAGATCGCGCCCGCTCACGAGATGATCCCCCGGAAGTGCCATGCGCTGTCGTTTGCCCAGCCTGCTGTCCTGCCTGATTCTTTGCGCCACCACGGCAACCCTGAGCCAGGCGGCGAGCCTGACCCAGCAACGCCAATATTACGATGAGGCCAAGGCCGCTCTTGCGAAGGGCGACAAAGGTCCTTATCAGCGCTACGCCAGCGCCCTGCGCGACTATCCGCTGACGCCTTATCTGGCGTATGAAGAACTTACCGCGCGTCTGAAGTGGGCCAGCAACGACGAGATCGAAGCCTTCCTCGCTGCGCATGGCGATCTGCCTCAGGCCAATTGGATGAAGTTGCGCTGGCTGCGCTGGCTGGCCGAGCGCGGCGAATGGCAGACCTTCGCCAAGTACTACGATCCGGAGCTCAACTTCACCGAACTCGACTGCCTCAACGGCCAGCGCCAGCTCAACCAGGGCCAGACCGCCGAAGGCTATGCCAGCGCCGAGAAACTCTGGCTGGTTGGCAAATCGCAACCTGAAGCCTGTGATCGTTTGTTCGACCGCTGGGCAGCCGAGGGCCAACTGACCGAACAACGCCGCTGGCAGCGCACCAAACTGGCAGCCGAAGCGCGTAATTACGGCCTGGCCACGTTCCTGAGCAAAGGTCTTTCAACCCTCGGCAACCACGGCAAACTACTCGTGGAAGTGGGGCAGAAGCCACAGATTCTCACTCAGACAGCCCGTTTCGCACCGGCAGACGATGCCATGGGCGATGTAGTCAGCCTCGGTCTGCGCCGTCTCGCCCGCCAGGATCCGGAGCAGGCCCTGAGCCTGCTCGAAGGCTATTCCCAGCGCATGCACTTCTCCGACCAGGAAAAGGTCTCCATCGCCAACGAAATCGGCCTGACCCTGGCGCGGCGCTTCGACCCCCGCGCCCTCGACGTGATGGCCAAATACGACCCCAACCTGCGTGACGACACGGTCAGCGAGTGGCGCGCGCGCCTGCTACTGCGCCTGGGCCGCTGGGACGAGGCCTACAAGCTGATCCAGCGCATGCCCGAATCCCTCGCCAGCACCAACCGCTGGCGCTACTGGCAGGCGCGCAGCCTGCAGTTGGCGCAACCCAACGGCAAGGCCGCCCAGCCCCTGTTCCAGAGCCTGGCCAAGGAACGCGATTTCTACGGGTTCATGGCTGCCGATCAGGTCAAGGAACCTTATCACCTGAAAAACGCGCCACTGCCGCTCAACGCCGACGTGATGAAAAAGGTGCGCAGCGCACCCGGCATCCGTCGTGCGATGGAGTTTCATGATCGTGGGCAAATCGTCGATGGCCGCCGCGAGTGGTACCACGCCAGCCGCCACTTCGACCGTGACGAGCTAGTGGCCCAGGCCCGCCTGGCCTACGACATGGAATGGTATTTCCCGGCCATCCGTACCATCAGCCTGGCGAAATACTGGGACGATCTCGATGTGCGCTTCCCGATGGCCCATCGTGAACCACTGACCGCCGAAGCGAAGAAGCGCGGCCTGAACTCCAGCTGGGTGTTCGCCATCACCCGCCAGGAAAGCGGTTTCATGGCCGATGCCAAGTCCCACGCCGGTGCCATGGGGCTGATGCAGGTCATGCCCGCCACCGCCAAGGAGACCGCACGCAAGTTCGGCATCCCTCTGAGCAACCCCAATAATGCGCTGCTGCCAACCATCAATATTCAACTGGGCACTGCCTACCTGAGCCAGATCTACGGCCAGTTCAACGGCAACCGGGTACTGGCGTCGGCCGCTTACAACGCCGGCCCAGGCCGCGTTCGCCAGTGGCTACGTGACGCCGATCACCTGTCCTACGACGTGTGGGTAGAGAACATCCCGTTCAATGAAACCCGCCAGTACGTGCAGAACGTGCTGTCCTACGCGGTGATCTACGGCGACAAGCTCAATGCACCACAACCGCTGGTGGGTTGGCACGAACGCTATTTCGACCAGTGAAGCAGCGGCAAGCTGCAAGCCTCAAGCCTCAAGCGGCAAGAAAGAGCGCGCATCGCTCCCGCGCCCATAGCTTAGGTTGAGCAGAGCGATACCCAGGGGCAATCTCTCCCGGGTGTCGCTACGCTCGACCCGGGCTACATCAGGAATGACTGGCGAACCATCAACCTACGCCAGCACCTCGACCGGCATCCCGACCAGCAATTCGCCGCTGCCGTGATTGATCAGGTTCTGCCCGAAGAGAATCTCGCCCTCGCGCTGGCGGTAGCTGCGCAAGGTGGTCAGGGGTTCGCGATCCGTGCTGCGCTCCCCGGTCTGCGGATCGATGGTGGTAATGATGCAGCGCGAGCAACCCTTGGCGACCGTGAACTCGACACCGCCGATACGAATGCGCTTCCAGCTGTCCTCGGCATAGGGCTCACTGCCCTGCACCACCAGGTTGGGGCGAAAACGCAGCATTTCCAGCGGCCGGCCAACCCGCGCGACCAGATCGTCCAGCGAAGCCTGGCCAATCAGCAGCAGCGGAAAGCCGTCGGCAAAACCAACTTTCTCGTCGCCCGTCACATTGCCTTCGATATAGCGCGCACGTTCCGCCGGCACGTGAACCAGGCGACAGGGCTTGCCCATGAATTCACTGACCCAGGCCGCGGCCTCGTCGCCGGCATCCGGTACGCGCATGCTGTCGCGCCAGATGATCACCCCACGCAGCGCCTCGTCGGGATCCGGCAGCGCGACATCGAGAGAAGGCCTGTCAGGTGCCTCGAGGGTCAGGCCGCCGACCTGATTCCAGCGCGCCTGCAGGCCGCTCATGCGAGGGAAGGTACGTTGCGTCAGGAAGCGCCCGTTCTCCGCGTCCGCCAGCATCCAGCGGCGATCACCGACCACACCCAGGCCGTCGAGCTGCAGGCTGGGTAGCGACTCGCCGATGGCGGACTTGAGGGGAAAGCGATAAAGCGAGGAAAGGTGCATGGCTCGGCGTCCTGACATGAGCGAAACGGCGGTTATACGCAAACCGCCGCCGTGGCTCAAGTCAGTGTTCGTCTAGCGCCAGACGCTCGCGAATCACATCGACCAGTTTGTCGGGCTGGAATTTCGAGAGAAAATTGTCGCAACCCACTTTCTTCACCATGGCGTCGTTGAAGCTGCCGGATAGCGACGTGTGCAGCACCACGTAGAGATCGCGCAGACGCGGATCCTGGCGAATCTCGGTGGTCAGGCGATAGCCGTCCATTTCCGGCATTTCGGCGTCGGTGAAGATCATCAGCAGCTTGTCGGTCATCACCTGCCCGGAATCGGCCCAGGCCTTGAGCATGCGCAGGGCTTTGAGGCCATCGGTGGCTATATGCATTTTCATGCCGAGCTGCGAGAGGGTATCGCGCAGCTGCGACAGGGCCACGCTGGAATCATCGACCAGCAGCACTTCACGACCGCGGGCTTTCTCCAGCAGCGGATCGGCCAGGCGATCACTGGAAATGCGTGTGTCGTAAGGCACTATCTCGGCCAGCACCTTCTCCACGTCGATGATTTCCACCAGTTGCTCATCGACCTTGGTGATGGCCGTCAGATAGTGGTGGCGCCCTGCTCCACCAGGCGGCGGCAGGATGGATTCCCAGTTGAGGTTGAGAATGCGGTCGATACCGCCGACCAGAAACGCCTGAACCGAACGATTGTATTCGGTGACTATTATGGTGCTGCGCTCATCGGGAACGATCGGCCGCATGCCGATAGCCTGGGACAGGTCGATGACCGGCAGGGTCTGGCCACGCAGATGGATCACCCCACAGACGAAACGATGCCGGTGCGGCATCAGCGTCAGCTTGGGCATCTGCAGCACTTCCTGCACCTTGAATACGTTGATCGCGAACAACTGCCGGCCAGCCAGACGGAACATCAGGATTTCCAGGCGGTTCTCGCCCACCAGCTGTGTCCGTTGATCAACGGTGTCGAGAATACCGGCCATTATTCGCTCCTGTGAGGCGTGATGTTCATGTGAAGGTATCGGCCAGTCGTGACATTACTGAAGGCGGCATGGCGCAATGCCATCGTGCACCAGCGGCCAGCGGGAAACCAGCGTCTCCACACCGTTGTAAAACGACCTGCTAGTCGTGCAGCAAAGGCGACTGCTGCGGCAGATGCACACGCAACGCCTGTGGCCGTGCAGCGAAACGCATGCTGCGCCCTTCACGCGGCTCGCCGTCGAGGTTCAGATCCAGCCCTTCGGGGGCTTCAATCTCCAGCCAGGGCAGTCGAGCGCTGACCGATACGCCCTCGATACCTTTCAGCCCGCCGGAGAACAGAGTGCCGAGCGTGCCGACCACATCAGAAGCGGCCGGGACAATGCACACGTCCAGCAAACCGTCGTTGACCCGTGCGCGCGGACACAGCACATGACCGCCGCCGGCCTGCCGCCCGTTGCCGATCCCCAGAGCGAGAAACTCGCCTTCCCACTGGAAGTCCGGGCCTTTGAAGCGACCGAACGCCGAGCGTACTTCGGCGAAGCGGGTCAGCCCGGTGAGCATATAGGCCGTGCCACCCAGCACCCGTTTGAGATCCTCGGAGGTATTGGCAGTAATGTTGGAGCCAAAGCCGCCAGTAGCCATATTGAGGAACAGTTGGCCGTCGACTTCGCCCATATCGATCGGCTGCGCTGGTGTGTCGAGCAGCGCCAACGCACCTGCAGGCGTAACCGGAATACCGGCAGCACTGGCGAAGTCATTGGCGGTTCCCAGCGGCAGCAATGCCAGGCTGGCATCCGTCTCGACCTTGGCCATCGCTTCGGCAACATCTCGCAGAGTGCCGTCGCCACCGCCAGCGATCAGCGTCCGATAGCCCGCTTGCAAGGCTTCCGCCACCAGACGCTGGGAATCGCCCTCCTCCCAGGTCAGGCGCACGGCCAGATCCCAGCCGCGCTCGCGCTGGGTCTTGACCGCAGCGCGTACTTCTTCGTTGAGGGACTGCTTGCCATGAAGGATCAGCAGCGCTTTACGCTCTTGCATAACGGCTCCGAAAACGGGATTGAAAACGACACTGCCCATACAGACAGCGTGCAGGGGAGATAATCACGCCTGCCGTCACCTGCTCACCGACTATCGACGTCACGCTTCAGCCGAGCAGCTCACTCATTGGAATGAAGCGCAGGCTATCGCCTTCTTCCAGAGTCGTGCCTTCCAGCACTTCCGCCAGTCCTTCGGCCCATGCAGCGCTGCGCAACACACCCGAACTCTGGTTCGAATAAGGCACGACGCGCCCGTTTTCCAGTCGCGCCCGCAGGTACTCACGACGCTTCCCCGGTTTCGTCCAGGCGAAGCCGGCCAGCACCGCGAAGCTCAGCGGCTCGACCTTCTGCACGCCGAGCCGGCGGAGCAGATAAGGCCGTGCCAGGAGAGCAAAGGTTACCAAGGTGGACGCTGGGTTCCCCGGCAGGCCGATCACCGGGCAACCACGGAACTCGCCAACCGTGAGCGGCTTGCCAGGCTTGATCGCCAGCTTCCACAAGGCCAGCTCACCAGCCTCGCGCAGGGCGATACCGAGAAAATCCGCCTCGCCCACCGACACGCCGCCGGTGGAGAGAATCAGGTCGACATCCTGTAACGCTCCCAGGGCCTCGCGCGTGCGCTCCAGATCATCAGCCAGGATGCCGCCATCGACGACCTCGCAACCCAGGCGCCGCAGCCAGGCGACCAGCAGATAGCGATTGCTGTTGTAGATCTGCCCGGCGCCCAGCGGCTGGCCCGGTTCGACCAGTTCGTCGCCGGTGGAGAGCACCGCCACCCGTGGCTTGCGGCGAACCGGCAATTGCGCCAGGCCAATGGAAGCGGCCAGGCCCAGCTCGACCGGCCCCAGACGCGTACCGGCTGCCAGGAGGGTTTCACCCTTGCGGTTTTCCTGCCCCTGGGGGCGGATGTTCTGACCAACGTTCAGGGGCTGATTGAAATGCACGCGACCGTCATCGCCAAGGCTGACGTTTTCCTGCATCTCCACGGTATCGGCGCCGAGCGGAACCGGCGCGCCAGTGAAAATCCGCGCGCAACTGCCCGGTTCCAGCGCCTCGGGCGCGGTGCCGGCAAAGATACGCTGGCTGACGGGCAGCGCCTCGCCCTGCCAATCGGACAGACGCAACGCATAGCCATCCATGGCGCTGTTCGGCCAGGGTGGCAGATCGAGACCGGCGATCATCGGTTCAGCCAGCACTCGGCCGTCAGCGTCGGCCAGGTCGACGAGTTCCTGGCCCTCGATCGGCATTGACTCGGCCAGCTCCAGCAGGCGAATCAGCGCCTGTTCCACCGGCATCAACGACGAATGCTGCTCGCTCATCCGCGGCTCTCGCAGGGAGCAGCAAGCTTGAGGTGCGGCACGAAATTGCAGGGGCGATGACGGGCATCGAGCTGCTCGGCCAGGATGCCGTCCCAGCCGGTGCGACAGGCATTGGTAGAGCCCGGCAGGCAACACACCAGTGTGCCATTGGCCAGGCCGGCCAGTGCCCGGGACTGGATGGTCGAAGTGCCGATATCGGCGGTGGAGATCTGCCGGAACAGTTCGCCGAAACCATCGACCTGTTTATCCAGCAGACAGGCCACCGCTTCCGGCGTGCTGTCGCGTCCGGTGAAGCCAGTGCCGCCGGTGATCAGCACGACCTGCACCACGTCTTCGGCGATCCAGGTGGCGACCTGGGCGCGGATCTTGTACAGGTCGTCCTTGAGCAGCACCCGCTCGGCGAGACTGTGACCGGCCGCTTTCAGGCGGTCGACGAACAATTGCCCGGAGGTATCGGTTTCCAGCGTGCGGGTATCACTGACGGTAAGAACGGCGATATTCAGGGGCACGAATGGCGCATCGGCCTTGTGGCTCATGGCAGGCTTCCAGTTGTCGTGAACAATGGCCGGTGTTATACCACAGCACCACCGCCGGAGACCCTGCCATGCCTACCCCTGCCCCGTCCCAAAGCCTCTCGGTGGTGCTGCTCGCAGGCGGGCGTGGCCAGCGTATGGGCGGGCGCGACAAGGGGCTGGTGCAGTGGCAGGAGCGACCAATGATCGCATGGCTGCACGACCAGGTACGGCCGCTGACCGACGACCTGATCATCTCCTGCAACCGTAACCATGAGACTTATGCGCCTTACGCCGACCGTCTGGTGGGCGACGACAGCAACGACTATCCAGGCCCTCTGGCCGGTATCCGCGCTGCGCTGCAGATCGCTCGCCACTCTCATCTGCTGGTGCTTCCCTGCGACGCTCCCAACGTCGACCGAGCACTGCTCGACGACCTGCTGGCGCTGGCCGGCGAACACCCGGTCATGGCAAAACGTGACGGCCACTGGGAGCCACTGTTCGCAGTCATTCCACGCGGCCTGCTGCCCTCTCTGGAGCAGGCCTGGCAGGCGGGTCAGCGCAGCACACAACGCTGGCTGCAGGATCATCACCCCGTGGCGCTGATCTGTGCGTCAGACGACCCGCGCCTGAGCAACGTCAATTCACCGCAGCTTCTTCAATAGAGCGGACTTGCGACACAAGCCGGCCGAGTGGATAAATAAGGTGAACTTGGGCTCGATGCGCCCGTCTTAGCCAAAGTAATCATTCAGCTTCGATTTAAGGAGACATTCCATGAAGCAACGGACTATCGCTGCATTCCTACTCGCGTTCGGCCTGGTTACCCTGGCCGGCTGTTCCACGCCGTCGGTGATCACCCTGAACGATGGCCGGGAAATCCAGACCGTGGATCGCCCTGACTTCGATGACGACACCGGCTTCTACGAGTTCGAACAGCTGGATGGCAAGCGCACCAAGGTCAACAAGGATCAGGTTCGCACCGTCAAAGAGCTGTAAGCGCCTTTGACCCTTCGTGGGCGTACGCGCCAGACGCTGCGCCCCGATGAAAATTTTTGCGCTAACCCCTTGTGCTGCAAAACTTTTTCAGTACAATTCGGCGCATTCGGAGTGTAGCGCAGCTTGGTAGCGCGTCTCGTTCGGGACGAGAAGGTCGCAGGTTCGAATCCTGTCTCTCCGACCACCTTATAGTTTCAACATGTCCTAGCATGTCTCGAAACCCCAAGAAAACCGGCCCCTGTGGCCGGTTTTTTTGTTTGTCATCCCACCTTCTTCTTCCTGCAGCCACATGCATCTCTGCGCACTCGGAACGCTCGATTCATCAAAGCGTGCCCGCCGAGTGCCCGCCATTTACCTTCAATCAGTGCCCACTCAGCGGGGATAGACCATCGAGTCGGGCAGTACCCCTCTCCCCTCCTCCCTTGTCTGCACGAAAGCGAAACCATGGTTTTCAGCACCATTAAAATATCCTTTAAGAAAATATTTTCCTTTAGGAAAAATATAGGTAGTATAAACAGCACGCCATGGTTGGAGCTTGCTGTTCTCTGCCATGCATTTGGCGTAGAGCCTGATCAGCTCTGGATACGCCAAAAGATGTTGGTGGGCCGAACTCCTACCCCTAATAAAAAAGCGGCGTTGCTACCGTAACTGCGCTATTCAGCACCGTCGAAGTGCTGGTGATTTTACTACTGCCCGATAAATCCAATTCCAATGCAGAGTAAGAGCTATGACCCATACAACCGACTCGATTCGGAACAGACTTACCCTCACTACCGCAATCCTCGGACTCTTCGTGTTTTCCTTGCTCGAAAGCATGATTGCTCCCGCGTTACCCAGCATTCGTGCCGAGTTGAACATCACCCCGACTCAGGTTGGCTGGGTATTCACTGGTCTGCTGCTATCCGGCGCCGTCTCGACCGCCCTCATTGGCAGATTGGCGGATCTTTACGAAAAACGCTGGGTATTCTGTGGGGTAATGACAATCGCCTCACTCGGTGTGGTTCTTGCCGCATTGGCCGACTCGATCACCTTTCTCGCTATCGGACAGGCACTACAGGGAGTCGGATTCGGCTTGGTTCCTCTGTGTCTTGGTTTGGTCAAGGAACTGATGCCGAGGGATCGCGCATCGTTTGGAGTGGGAATGGTGATGGTTGCCATCTGCCTGAGCACGCTGCTCGGGTTGCTGATAGCTGGCACCTTGGTGGCGAACTTCGGTTACCAGGCCATCTACTGGCTGCCGTTGCTCGCCTTGATCGGCTGCACACTAGTGATGGTCGTTCTGCAGCAAGGAAGCGATCTGCAACCTGCCAGTCACGGCGATAAACAGGTGGACTGGCTTGGAGGCTTTCTCCTGGCAGTCAGCCTGAGCGGGTTGCTGCTCGCCCTGACGCTGGCGCCCGACGAAGGCTGGACGGCTTTTCCGGTGCTTGGACTATTCGCAGTCTTCGCGGTTGGCATGTCGCTTTGGGTCGCTCACGAAAAGCGGACATCCTGTCCGCTGGTAGATCTGACTCTGCTTCAGGATCGCCGCGTATACATCAGCGCCTTCATCGCCTTCGCGGTCGGATTCTGTTCGCTTTCCGCCTACGTGCTAGTGCCTTTGTTTGTGCAGGCGGATCCGGCCGGTGGATACGGTCTAGGCGCGACGGTCGAACAGATTGGCATGTATCTGGTGCCGTTCGGTATCGCCTCCAGTGCCATCGCGCCGCTGGTGAGTCGTCTTGAGCGCCTGACCAACCCTCGCCTGGTCATGATTCTGGGGATGCTGGCACTTGTGCTCGGGTTGCTGCTGCTTGCGCTTATGGATAGCAGCCGAACACAGGTTCTCATCGCAATGACGTTGATTGGCCTGGGCACCGGGCTCGCATTGTCGGAAATGCTGAGTGTTGTCGTACGCACCGTCAGCATTGACCGAGCCGCCGGAATCAGCGGGTTGATGTACGTGATCCGCAATATCGGGGCCACCACTGGCGCACAGCTGAGCGTCACGATGCTGGGGGTCGCGACCGACACGTCCAGCGGCACCACGGCGTTCGTGGGCTATCAATGGGCGTTATTCATCGCGATGGGCATAGGGGCGCTGGCCGTTCTGGCAGCCATTTGCTTCCCGACTTCAGCCGCAGACGAGGTTCGCTCGCAGGTACCTGACGGGGCTAACTGAAGCGCCCTACACGTTCGACCTTTCCCCTCCAGATCAAACCTGTCCTGTGCTTTGGCACATGGAGAATACGATGAAGAAATTGATCAGCATACTGGCCATGCTGGGTCTGCCTGCATCCGCATGGGCCGATTTCAGCGTGTCGCCTTATACCATTCTCGACCTGTCGTACAACAACGTATCGAATGCCGCCCACAAGGACGGCGGTTCAGGGAACCGCGGCACGGTTCGCGTGAACAGCAGCTATGCCAGCCGCTGGGGAGCCAAGGCCAACTATAGCTTTCTCGATGATCAGGAGCTGTTCGTCCAGTACGAGCAAGCCATCAGGAAAGAGGATGGCGATATCAAGACAGGACTGGACAAGCGCTATCTCAGGGTGGCGCTGGTGGGCTATCGCTCCCCACTGGGGATCGTCCGCTATGGTCAGGATTATGGGATCAGTTGCTGGGCCTTGGACTACGACCCTCTGATGGGGCGCCTGGTCAGCAGCAGCTCGCAGTTGTACTTTCGCGACCAGCCCTTCGTTGGCCATGCCCTGAGCTATGACAGTCCCGAGATAGGCCCATTCAGGGCCCGATTCCAGTACAGCACCGAGCAGCATGCCAGGGGGATGCTCTTCGATGTCAAGAAGACCTACGGAGCAACCCTGACCTACACCCGGGGTGACATCTCAGTGCAGGCAGGGATGGATGAGCAGTATTCCCCTGACGGCGATCTCGACCTCCTTTTCGGGTATTCCCGATTCAGCTACTTGGCGGGCTCGTGGCAACTCGACGACTTGACGCTACTCGCCGGCTACTCCCAACTCAAGGCCAGGGGTGCCCCCGTTGGTACCCCGAAACGGGCCGACCACGCCTGGTTTGGCGGGCGCTACAGGATGAGTCCGACCTGGGCAGCATCAGCGTCCCTTTACCAGACCGATGCCCGTCAGCTCGGTGAGGCCAGCATGCTCGCCGGGCTGCTGGAGTACGCCGCGAGCAAGCACCTGAGCATCTGGAGCTCCGCGGCCTACATGGTCAATAGCGGACATTCGAGCTTCGCCGTCAACGGCGTCGATACGCCGTTACCGGGCCAGTCGCAGACATCCTTGAGTGTGGGCATGACCTACATCTATCGCTGATCCTCCCAGCAGACCTAGGAAAAGAGCATGCATACCCACTGCGGAGTTGCCGCCATAGGCGCCGGAGCCATCAGTTTCGCTACAGCGTTGCGGCTGCGGCTTGCCGGTCGCCAGGTCGTCCCGATCGATTCTCAGCACCTCGGCCGAGGCTTCGTGTGCCAGCCCATGCAGAGAGGAATGAGGGACGCCGGGACTGTCGAGTTCGGCACGACCAGGGTACCTGACTGGCGCCGGGCGCAAATGCTGGTGACGCTGGCGGGGGCGACCTTGGGAATCGTGGCAAACCTGATTCAGGGGCGTACTCCTTCCTGCGAACTGGACGCGCCGTGCCCCGAACGATTCGACAAACCAGACTACGCATTGGAGACCACAGCATGAAATTCCATGACGCCCAGACCCTTGCAAAACACCTGGACTGGAAGAGCCTCATCGACGCGCAGCGGCATATGTACGACTTGCCCTGCGAGGTTCCGCCCCGGCCCCATTATGAGCTGGGAGCCGCCACGGGAGAGGCGGGTACGGTACTGATCATGCCAGCGTGGAACAGCCGCTATTTCGGGGTGAAAACCGTTCTGGTCACACCCGGCAACCGCGCTCGCGGCCTTTCCGCCTTGCACTCCACCTATATCCTTTCCTGCCGTGAAACGGGCGAGCCGCTGGCCGCGTTCGATGGCAACGTCATCACGTCCCGGAGAACGGCCGCGGCATCCGCCCTGGGTGCGGATTTTCTCGCCCGTAAAGATGCCAGGAACCTGCTGCTGGTAGGCGCCGGACGCGTGGGCTCTCTGGTTCCCCAGGCCCACCGGCAGGTTCGCGAAATCTCCGCCGTGCGGGTCTGGGACATCGATCCAGCCCAATCCCGACGGCTGGTCACCGAGCTGCGCGACGAAGGGTTCGATGCCGAGGTTGCCCGCTCCATCGAAGCGGATCTGGCCTGGGCCGATGTCGTTTCAACCGCCACGCTCGCGTGCGCGCCGATCGTGGCGGGCGCCTGGCTGAAGGCCGGTACGCATGTCGACCTGATAGGCAGCTTCACACCACGGATGCGTGAGGCCGATGACGAGGTCATGCGCCGTGGCCAGGTGTTCGTCGACACCTACATGGCACTGACCGAGTCCGGTGACCTGGTTCAACCGTTGGCCAGTTTCATGACCGAGAGCGCCATCAGAGGGTCGCTGCAGCAGCTCTGCACAGGCTCGACTCGTGGGCGAGACAACGCCGACGAGATTACGGTCTTCAAGGCCGTTGGTCACGCCCTTGCCGACCTGGTTACAGCCGTTGCTGCTTACCAACGCCTGTGCTGAGAGAGGCCTCCTCCCACGGGTTCAATTCCCAAGAGACGTAAAGATGATGCATTCAAAAGAGCTCCAAACCTTCGTGGACCAGATACTGGCTCGCCAGACACTGCCCTTGCCAGGCGTAGTTGTCAGTGTCGCCAGAGGGGAACGACTAGAGTCGGCCTTCCATGATCGCAACCTGTCCGCTGGCCGGGAGAACGTCGAAGAACGCACACGATTCCGTTATGGCTCTTTCACCAAGGTACTGGTCGCCGCACTGGTATGTCAGTTGGTCGACAAGGGTCTGCTTGCTCTCGACGACGAAGTATCTCGCCACCTGCCCGAGTTCACCCTTGCGGATGTCACTGTTCGCCACTTGTTGAGCCACACCGGAGGCCTGATCGATCTCTGGCATTACGCCAAGACGCCCGATGAAGTTATTGCTCAGGTGGTGAAAGTCGGGCTTTGCAGCGAGCCGGGCAGACTGTTTTCCTATTCAAACCCAGGTTATGTCGTGCTCGGGCGGCTGGTCGAGCGCATCAGCGGCCTGGACTGGGTGGAACTGTTGAGGCGCGAGTGGTTGCAGCCACTCGGCATCGACTCGATCACCAACGGCGTGGAGACAGCGGCCTTCGAAGCCCAGGAATATTATTTTTGCCAGGAAACCCGTGAGCTGCGCGAGGGCGCTCTCTGGCCCGACACGGGGGTTGGGTTCGATGCCGCCGGGGGGCGGTTGCAGGGAACGGCGCAAGACGCCGCCCTGATTGCCGCTGCGATCATGACCGGTACGGTTCCCGGCAACGGCGCACGCCTGCTTTCGCCGTCGATGGTGGAGCAGATGCTCACGCCCCAGGCAAAGGTGCCGGGCGCCGGCCTGATCGGCAGTCACTGGTGCCTCGGCTGGTCGCTGCTCACTGGCGAGCGGACGTCGGCACCGGTCTATGGCCACTTCGGCGGAACCTCGGTCATTGTTGCCGCCTGCCCGAGGCAAGACATGGCCTGCGCCGTGCTGACCAACTCTCCCTTCGGTACCCGCATGGGCCAAAGCCTGGTCAAACACTATTTTGGCAAGGATCCGGGCACACCGGAGCGCGAACCGCAGAGCGTGCCTCCTCACGACCTTACCCGGCTTGTCGGGCGATACAAGAGCGAGACCATGGAGGTGGAGATACGCCAGGAGAACGGCTTGTTGCTGATGACAAATCCCATGGATGGTCAGTTCATACCGCTGCAGCACCTGTACGACCTGAACTTCTGCATGGACTTCGATGCAATGGTGGTAGATGTCGTGTTCATGACGGCCAGCGATGAGGAGCGTCCTTCACTTATCCACTTCGCATTACGTGCCCTGTACCGTGTGCCCGATCAAGCGCAGGCCCCGGCATGAACACCGCTGTCAGCAGACCGCTGATATGGGACAACCATGGATGCATGCCTTTGCGGCCGGGTGATACAAGCTACATGGAAAGGCTGGCCGCCGTCCGCGCTGCAGGTGTATCGGTGCTGTCGATCAATGTGGCCTTCGGCGACGATGACATCGAAAAGGCCATGCGGATGCTGGCTACATTCCGCCAGTGGCTTTCCATGCGTTCCGAAGACTATTGCCTGGCCAGAAGCGTCGATGACATCAGACGAGCACACGCCCAAGGGCGCCTCGCCATCGTTTTCGATATCGAAGGCGCCGATGCCATCAGTGGCAGCCTGGAAATGCTGTCGCTCTATTACGAACTCGGCGTGCGCTGGATGCTGCTGACCTATAACCGGAATAATCGTTACGCCGGTGGCTGCCACGATACGGATACCGGGCTGACTACGGCCGGTAAAGCCTTGATCGAAGAAATGGCACGCGTCGGCATGGTGGTCTGTGCCTCGCATGCTGGCCCTGTCAGCGCGCTGAGCATTATCGATACCTCGCCCCATCCAGTGATCTTTTCACACTCGAATGTACGTGCTGTCCACGCTCACCCGCGCAACATCAGCGACGAAGCGATTCTCGCCTGTGCAAGACGCGGAGGCGTTATCGGCCTTTCCGGCATTGGTCTGTTCCTGGGTACGAAAGAACAGCTCACAAAAACCCTGGCCGAGCACATCGACCACGTAGTGCAACGGGTGGGTATCGACCATGTCGGTCTGGGTTTGGATCATGTATTCGACATACGCGAGCTGGAAGAGTACCTCGCGTCTCGGGACAAGACCTTCCCAGCCGAGGGTGGGTATGAGCAGCTCCGCGAGATGTTGTCGCCCGCCGATATCCCACAACTTGCCGAGCATCTTTCGGCGCGCGGCTACGACTCGGCGTCCCTGGCAAAAGTGCTCGGCGGAAACTGGACGCGTATTGCCGAACAAGTCTGGAAATGAACAATTTCTTTAAGGATCAGGACAGCGTCATGCACATACCCACTGTAGAACTGCTTTCGTCTTTGACTATGGATCTCCAGGACTACCAGGTAAAAACCGACTGTATTGTCTTGGGTGTCTTTGAAGACCAGATACTCGATAAGTCGTACTTTCTGCCGAACTCTTCGTCGGAGGTATTGATCAATGCGGGTGTGACAGGGCTGAAGCCCGGACGAGCCAGGGATGTCCTGACTCCTGCGAGGCGCTACATTCTGGCCGGGCTGGGTCGATACGCCGAATTCGACATGGAGGCGCTTCGGGCAGCCACCCAGCTACTGGCGGCTGCGCTGCTCGAGTCAGGATGTCGCCGAGCCTACTGGATACTGGACAGTTTCGGGCAGAGCTTGTCGTTACAAGACAAGCTCCGCGAGATTGCCTTTTCCCTTCATAGAGCGACGTACATTCCACCCAAGATAAGTGGCCAGACGACCCAAGTGGATGATGCAGCCCTGCACAACGTCCTGGTATCAGGTCAGGTGGTCTCGGCAGAACATTCTCTTGCGTTGGATAACGCCCTTCACTGCATCGAAGGCATGAGGGTGGCTCAGGATCTGAGTAACCTGCCTCCCAACCATTGCACTCCAGCGGTGCTGGCAGAACGTGCCCAGGCCCTGCAAGGCCAAGCCTTGAGCTGCGAGGTGCTGGCACAGGAAGATATCGAGACTCTTGGCATGGGTGGCCTGCTGGCGGTCGCTCAGGGAGCATGCGTCCCGCCCCGTTTCATCATCATGCAATACACGGGTACAGCACCCTCCACCTCGCCGGTCGTGCTGATTGGCAAAGGTGTGACCTTTGACAGCGGAGGTCTTTCAATAAAGCCGTCGAGTGCTCAGGAGGACATGAAGTTCGACATGGCCGGTGCGGGGATCGTCATCGGCGTGATGCGCGCAGCGGCCTTGGCAAAACTATCGATCAATGTCGTCGCCCTGATTCCCGCCTGTGAAAACATGCCCAGCGGAAAGGCTTGTCGCCCCGGGGATGTCATCACCACGTTGTCTGGCAAGACGGTAGAAATTCTCAATACCGATGCCGAGGGACGCCTCATACTCTGTGACGCACTGACCTATGCTCACCGTTTCGCTCCCTCTGCCGTCATCGATGTGGCAACCCTTACCGGCGGGGTGATAGCGGCGCTCGGGCATCACCGCAGTGGCCTGTTCGCCAATGATGAAACGCTGGCGGCAGAGCTGCTGCATGCCGCCGACTCAAGCGCAGACCTGATCTGGCGTTTGCCGTTGGACAAGGCCTACCGGGAGCCTCTGCTAAGCCGTAACGCCGATCTAGCGAATTACCGGAAAGGCTCACCCTCAAGCATCACCGGGGCGATGTTCCTCAATGAGTTCACCGAAGGGTTGAGCTGGGCTCATCTGGACATAGCCGGCACAGCCTGGATATCCGGCAAGGAGTCCGAAGCCACCGGGCGAACGATACCGCTGCTTTTTGAATACCTGAGAGCCCGTGCATCGCGTGGCTGATCATTTATCTTCGTAGTAGACCCACAGAACCTGAGCCGGCTTTTTGCTGGTCGAAATACCAGCCTGGCCCATCGGACTATCGAAGTACAGGCTGTCACCGGTTTCAAGATCTACCGGTTCGTAATGCTCAAGATACACACGGACAGAACCCGATAGAACGTATACGAATTCCTCTCCTCGAATATTCAGCGCCTGTGGGAAATTTTCTGTTGTTCGAGCCTTCAGAGTGACGATGGCAGTATGCATTCGACGCTGTTTGAGATCGGTATGCCGCAGCTCATAAATATGCTGATCCGTTTGATGAACGACTCCCTCCCCCCTGCGAACGATACTTTTCCTGCCAGTGGGCGGAGTTGCCGCCTTGTCAGTGAGCAAATCATTGATATCTGTCTGCAACCCATTGGAAAGTTTCAGAATGACATCGAGCGTGGGGGACATCTGACCGTTCTCAATCTTCGACAGTGTCGAGATCGCGACACCCGTGATTGCACTGGTCTGTTGCAGAGTGAGCTGACTTTTCTTGCGCAGTGCTTTGACCCTGCGCCCCAGTGCCGCTTCGTTCGACAGGCTCGTATCAAGGCTGGACAAGGAAGTTTCCTACGGAAAGTGTTCGTCGAAATAGTATATTTCCAAAAGGAAAATAAACATATCAGAAGCGCCTGTGTCGTGATCACGTTTTAGTGGATACCCGGATAGGCATTTCAGGTAGTCGCCTTCTCGAAATCGACCGGTAATTGACAACTCAACAATGAGTGAATCAGTGAGTGTTGTAGAACTTGATCCGGCTGAGCGTCTTTCCCAGTAATCCGTGAGGAACCATAAAAAAGCCCGCCACAAGGGCGGGCCAGGTGACCTCCCCCTAGCCGGGGAGGTCGACGACATCTGCTGTCAGGAAACCTTGCCAGCAGCGTCGCCAGGGACAGTCACGATGTCCGGGCGACCACCGGAAGCCAGTTCGCGCTGCAGGGTGTCTTCGTCGAGCTCTTTACACCACTTGGCGACCACGATGGTGGCAACGCCGTTACCGATCAGGTTGGTCAGGGCGCGGGCTTCGGACATGAAGCGGTCGATACCCAGGATCAGCGCCAGGCCGGCGACCGGCAGGTGGCCGACAGCCGACAGCGTGGCGGCCAGGACGATGAAGCCACTACCGGTAACGCCCGCAGCACCTTTGGAGGCGACCAGCAGCACCAACAGCAGGGTGATCTGGTGAGTGATATCCATCGGCGTATCGGTGGCCTGGGCGATGAATACCGCAGCCATGGTCAGGTAGATCGAGGTACCGTCGAGGTTGAAGGAGTAACCGGTAGGAATCACCAGGCCGACGACCGTCTTGTTGGCACCGAGTTTTTCCATCTTGGTCAGCATGCGTGGCAGGGCCGATTCGGACGACGAAGTACCCAGCACGATCATCAGTTCTTCGCGGATGTAACGGATCAGGCGCAGCACGCTGAAACCATGAGCGCGGGCGATACCACCGAGAACGACGAGCACGAAGAACACACAGGTGATGTAGAAGCAGATCATCAACTGACCGAGCTGCACCAGCGAGCCGACACCGTACTGACCGATGGTGAAGGCCATGGCGCCGAAGGCACCGATGGGCGCGAGCTTCATGATCATATTGATGATGCCAAACATCACGTGGGCGATGCGATCGATGAACTCGAGTACCGGACGGCCGAACTCGCCCATGCGCTGCAGGGCGAAGGCGAAGATCACCGAGAAGAACAGTACCTGCAGGATGTCGCCGTTGGCGAACGCACCGACCACAGTGGACGGGATCACGTTGAGCAGGAAGCCGATGGTGCTCTGCGCTTCACCCGCCTGGGCATAGGCCGCGATTTTGCTGGCATCCAGCGTGCTCGGATCGATGTGCATGCCGGCGCCCGGCTGCACCACGTTGACCACGACCAGACCGATGATCAGGGCGATGGTGGAAACGATCTCGAAGTACAACAGCGCGTAGCCGCCGGTTTTACCGACTGCCTTCATGTCCTGCATGCCGGCGATGCCACTAACGACGGTACAGAAGATGATGGGTGCGATGACCATCTTGATCAGCTTGACGAAGCCATCGCCGAGCGGTTTGAGGGCAACCCCCGTTTCCGGATAGAAGTGACCGAGAAGGATGCCCACGGTGATGGCAAACAGCACCTGGACATAGAGCATTTTGTAGAACGGTTGACGGACAACGTCGTTCGTTGTGGCAGTCATGGTGAATCCTCATGGGCACGGAATGACATCCTCGACGTCCGCACCACCTTTCTTGTTTAGGCGCCAACCCTCCTACCTGGAGGGATTTGTTATAGGCACGCTCATCGCGACCATGACGCTGCAAAAGCAAGCGCCATGCCACACAAGAAATATTCGGATAAACCCTTTTAAATCAGTGCATTAAAATAGACAAAGACACTCCAGACGGAAGTGTCTGGCGGTTTTCCGCACGGCACCTCTGGCAACCGTGGCGGATTCCCCCCAACAGCGAAAGACAAGCCTGGACGTGTTCTAAATGCGTACCCGAAACGCCGCCCCACCCAGTTCGGACTCCTCGAGAAACAGCTCACCGTCGTAGCTCTCGATGATGTCCTTGACCACGGCGGTGCCGATGCCTTGCCCGGGATGCTGGGCATCCAGGCGTTCGCCACGACGCAGAATGCGCTCACGCTGATCGACTGGCACACCGGGGCCGTCGTCTTCGACACACAGGTGACAAGCGCCGTTTTCGATACTGGCGGAAATCCGCACCTGGCCCAGGCACAGGCGGTAGGCGTTCTCCAGCAGGTTGCCCAGCAATTCGAGCAGCGCCGCGCGCTCCATGGGAATTTCCAGCCAGGGATCGAACTGTCGTTGTACGGCTACCTGCTTGCCACGATAAACCTTGTCGAGTGCCTCGCAGAGGTTGTCCACCACTCGTACCAACGGCACCCGGTGACGCACCAGGCCGCTCTTGCGCAGGCTGGCGCGCTGCAACTGATAGCCGATCTGCTGACTCATGCGCTCGATCTGCCCCTGCAGGATCTGCGACTGCTCACGGCTTTCCGGCTGGGTCGCGATGACCTCGGCCGCCCCCTGCAATACGGAAAGTGGGGTTTTCAGGCTATGCGCCAGGTCGTCCAGGGAATGGCGATAACGCTCGCGCTGCTGGCGTTCGCTGTCCAGCAGGCGGTTCAGCGAGCCGGTCAGGCGCAGCAGTTCGCGGGGATGCTCATCACTCAGACGCTCGCGAGTGCCGCCCTCCACTTCGTCCAGCTCTTCGCGCAGCCCACGCAAACTGCGAAAACCCCAGGTCAGACCGAACCACAGTAGCCCGAGAAGCAATAACAGGGCGCCGCCGAGCCACAGATAGAGCTGGCTCATGAAATCGTTGTACAGGGCCTGGGTATCGCTGGCCGGCTGCATGGTAACGATGCTGAAGGCCGCGTTCTGTCCGCGCAGCAGCTTGATTTCCACGTCATAGATATAGAATTCGCGGCCCTGACGATCCGAGACTCGCAACAGCTCATCACCGCGGCCGTCGTACCGCGGCAGGTAGGAGACGGAAATGTCCCGCGCCGAGCGTGATTTCCAGACCAGGTGCCCGTCACGGTCATAAATGAAACCCAGCAGTTGCGCATCGGGAATATCGAATTCCTCGTCGGGCAACTTGCTCGGCATCCGCAGCTTGCCATCGTCGGTACGGGCAGCGGAGATCAGCGTGCCAGCGTCAGCGGCCAGGCGTTTCTCGACGGATTTTTCCAGGGCAATCAGAAAGGCGCCACGTAAAGCCGGCAGCAGTGCCAGCATGAACAGCACCGCAAGCACAGTGCTGCCAAGCATCAGACGCAGACGCAAGGAAGAAATCCAGCGGTCTCGCAATCGCCTGAAGCCTGACGTCATCGGCAGCGCTCGGTAAACAGGTAGCCCTGACCACGCACCGTTTCGATGGGTTTGAAGCCGTTGCTGCTTTCCAGCTTGCGGCGCAGACGACCGACCAGTACCTCGATCACATTGGGATCGCGCTCGTCGTCATCGGGATAGAGTTGCTCGATCAGACGTTCCTTGGGCACCACTTGCTGGTGGTGGCGCATCAGGTATTCGAGAATGCGGTATTCGTAGGCGGTCAGGCCCATGCCGGCACCATCGATGAGCGCCTGCTTGCGGTTCATGTCCAGCAGCAATGGGCCAGCCTCGATGGTCGACTGAATGAAGCCGGAGGAACGGCGCAACAAGGCGTTGAGGCGTGCCTCCAGCTCTTCGAACTGGAATGGCTTGACCACATAGTCGTCGGCACCGGAGGCCAGGCCTTCGACCTTGTCCTGCCAGTTGCCACGGGCAGTGAGGATCAGAATGGGAAAGGTCTTGTCGCGGCTGCGTAGCTGGCGAATCAGATCCAGCCCGCTGATGCCCGGCAGGCCGAGATCGACCACGGCCAGATCATGGTGGTACTCATCGACGCGATACAGCGCCTCTTCGGCGTTGGCGACCGCGTCCACCACGTGGCCCTGCTCGCCGAGTCGGGTATAGAGATGATGACGCAGCAGCGCCTCATCCTCCACGACCAGCAATTTCATCGTTGCATGCCCTCCAACATAAGCTTCAAGCCGCAAGCTTCAAGCGACAAGCCAGAAGCAACGGTGCTCGATTCGGCTTCAACCTACAGCTTGAAGCTTGTTGTCGCTGTTACCGGCTCGCATCGAGCGACTGGTGTCGCTCGATGCGAGCGCGTACGGCCCTTTAGAACTTGTAGTTGGCACCCAGATACCACTGACCGCTGCTATGCAGGTCGAGGGAACCGACCTTGCCCTGCTCGTGCGGGGCGAACTCGGTGCTGGCGTTGGTGCGCAGGTAACGATAGCCACCTTCGACGGAGGCATTCTCGTTGACGTCCTGCAGCAAACCAGCTTGCAGACCGGCAGCATACCCGACATTGGTGTCACGCGAGACACCCGGGCTGTTCTGCTCCAGCTTGACCAGGCCCAGGGTGCCACCACCGAACAGCTTGGTGCCGTTCTCGTTCAGGGGCAGGAAGGCGTCGTAGCTGCCGAGCAGGTTCTGCTGGCGCAGCTTGAGGCCTTTGTTGCTGCCCGAGATGTACTCGTAGGTGCCGTAGTAACGACCAGCGTCAGTCTGTTGACCGGCACGAACACCCCAGGTGCTGGTGTTGTTGATGACGCTGTCGAAGTTCGGGTTACCCAGATTGGCGTTCAGCGCCGAAGACTTCTGGATGTTGTTGCTGGTCTGGCCCCAGGTCAGGCCGGCGAAATTGTCGGCGGCATGGGCGGCGGTCGCGGCGCCGAACACCAGGGAAGTAGCCAGAGCCAGCTTGGTAAGAGTCGCGTTCATGGAGATGCCTCTCGAATGGCAGTGGGTTGATGAAAAACTCGAGAGTCATCCTGCCCGGTGTCGACTGAACCCTGCCTGAACCCTTTCTGAACCACCCCTGAACAACTCGCTCACGGCCCTGTTTCTGCCGCCTGCCACGGAAAAACCGCCCGGGCATTGACTCGGCAATACCCCGACGGCCAGTGAGACTAGCAACCCGATCACCGATAATGCACTCCACGGCCCTGGCCACTGGCGAGGCCACCTGTATCGACTGCCACAAGGGCATCGCCCACAAGCTGCCCGACATGAGCGGCGTACACGGCTGGTAAGCGCCTGGCTGGCGCGGCAGAATGCCGGCCATGATCGATACCGACCTCCCACTCTGTTGCGGCGCCTTGAGCGACGCCTGGCCCTTTGCCCGTCCATTGCCGGGCGCACGGCTGATCAGCACGTATTTCGACCCCACACAGTTGGCACCTACGGATTTCGCCACCGTCGGCGTGCCCGAGGTGCGCGGCGTCGCCAAGCGCCAGGCGGAACACCTGGCCGGTCGACTCTGCGCCCGCGAGGCGCTGCGCCAGGTGACCGGTATCGCCAGCGTGCCTGCGGTAGGCGCTGACCGTTCCCCACAGTGGCCCGCTCAAGTCAGCGGCTCCATCACCCATAGCCACGGCTGGGCGTCGGCCATCGTGGCCCCGCGCTCGCACTGGCTCGGCCTGGGCCTGGACGCCGAACACCTGCTGGCGAGCAAGCGCGCGGAAGGTCTGGCAACGGAAATCCTCACACCCGGTGAACTACAGCGCCTGCACGGCCAGACAGCCGAACAGCGGGCGCTACACATCAGCCTGACCTTCTCGCTCAAGGAAAGCCTGTTCAAGGCGCTCTACCCGCTGGTGCACAAGCACTTCTATTTTCAGGATGCCGAGCTGCTCGACCTCGACCCCGATCAAGGCAGCGCGCGCCTACGCTTGCTGATCGAGCTGAGCGATGAGTGGCCAGCCGGCAGCGAACTGAGCGGGCTGTATGTCGACCAGGAACAGCGGTTGCTCAGCCTGGTGGCCGTCCCGGCCTGAAGCACTGAGTAGGGTGGACGACGCTTTATCCGTCCACCAAACCGTAATCGTAGGCTGTAGGGTGGGCCGGGCGGCGATCCGCTTCAGCCCACCGATACGTATGGTTCAAGCAGAAATGCCAAAGGGCCGCTGTCGATTGCCCCTCCCACCTGAAACGTCAACAGCGCCGTGGGCAAATCCGATAAACTCGGCACATTGCCGTCCGGAGTGCCCCATGCGCGAAGAACTGAATCAAGGCCTGATCGATTTTCTCAACGCCTCACCTACACCCTTTCACGCCACCGCCAGCCTGGCCATGTGCCTGGAGGCCGCCGGTTATCGGCATCTCGACGAGCGCGCGACCTGGCATACCGAGCCCGGCGGCCGCTATTACGTGACCCGCAACGATTCCTCGATCATCGCCTTCAAGCTGGGCCATCGTGCGCCTGTCGAGGGTGGTATCCGCCTGGTTGGCGCCCACACCGACAGCCCCTGCCTGCGCGTGAAGCCGAACCCCGAACTGCAACGCCAGGGCTTCTTCCAGCTTGGCGTGGAAGTCTACGGCGGCGCCCTGCTCGCGCCCTGGTTCGACCGTGACCTGTCCCTGGCCGGCCGCGTGACCTACCGGCGTGACGGCAAGGTGGAAAGCCAGCTGATCGACTTCTATCAGCCGATCGCCGTCATCCCCAGCCTAGCCATTCACCTCAACCGCGAGGCCAATCAGGGTTGGGCGATCAATGCGCAGACCGAACTTCCGCCGATCCTCGCTCAGCTCGCTGGTGCCGAGGGTGCTGATTTCCGCGCCCTGCTCAGCGAACAGCTGGCCATGGAACACGACTTCAGCGCCGACGCGGTGCTGGACTACGAATTGAGCTTCTACGACACCCAGAGCGCCGCGGTAGTCGGCCTCAACCAGGACTTCATCGCCGGTGCGCGTCTGGACAACCTGCTGTCCTGCTACGCCGGCCTGCAGGCCCTGCTGGATGCCAGCGACGAAGAAACCTGCGTGCTGGTGTGCACCGACCACGAGGAAGTAGGCTCCTGCTCGGCCTGTGGTGCCGACGGCCCGATGCTCGAGCAGGTGCTGCGCCGCGTGCTGCCGGAGGGCGACGGTTTCGTACGCACCATTCAGCGCTCGCTGCTGGTTTCCGCCGACAACGCCCATGGCGTGCACCCGAACTACGAAAGCAAGCACGACGGCAACCACGGCCCCAAACTCAACGCAGGGCCGGTGATCAAGATCAACAGCAACCAGCGCTACGCCACCAACAGCGAAACCGCCGGGTTCTTCCGCCATTTATGCCTGGAAAACGAAGTGCCGGTACAGAGCTTCGTGACCCGTAGCGACATGGGTTGCGGCTCGACCATCGGCCCGATCACCGCCAGCCGCCTTGGCGTGCGCACGGTGGATATCGGTCTGCCGACCTTCGCGATGCACTCGATTCGCGAGCTGGCTGGCAGCCAGGATCTGGCGCATCTGGTGAAAGTACTCGGCGCCTTCTACAACAGCCATGACCTGCCCTGAGGCCAGCATGATCGAACATATCCGCAACAGCCTGATCGAGGCCAGCCGCGCGCTGGACGCCTTTCTTGCCAACGAGCAGACCCTGGCCAATATCGAACAGGCGGCCAGCCTGCTGGTGGCCAGTTTCGAGGCCAAGGGCAAAGTGTTTTCCTGTGGCAATGGCGGCTCCATGTGCGACGCCATGCACTTCGCCGAGGAGCTCACCGGGCGTTATCGCAAGAACCGTCCGGGCATTGCCGCGGTATCGATCAGCGACGCCAGCCATATCAGCTGCGTGGCCAACGACTTCGGTTACGACCACATTTTCTCGCGCTACGTGGAATCCCACGGCCGCGAAGGCGATGTGCTGCTGGCCATCAGCACCAGCGGCAAGAGTCCCAACGTGGTCAAGGCTGCCGAAGCCGCCAAGGCATTGGGCATCAAGGTCATCGCCCTGACCGGCAAACCCGGCTCGCTGTTGGAGAGCCTGGCCGACGTATGCATCTGCGCACCGGGCGGCGATTTCGCCGACCGTACCCAGGAGCTGCATATCAAGGTGATCCATATCCTCATCGAACTGATCGAGCGCTCGCTCAGCCCGCAGAACTACGCCTGAGATCAGGACGGCGCCGCAGCAGCGTGATGGAGACTTCGCCCACGTGATTCACTCAAGAGCCCTGCTGTCCTGTCTGTTACTGGTGCTATTGACCTTGCTGCCCGGCGTCGATGCCCAGGCTGCCGGGCTCCCTGGCCTGCTCGGTGGCGGCAGCAGCGAAAGCGCCCAGGCCGACCAGCCGCTGGATCGTTCGCTGGATGAAGTGATCAAGTCGCTGGAGGACAACAAGCAGCGCACGCAGTTGCTCAATGACCTGAAAGCCCTGCGTGACGCGCAACAGACGCAGGCGGATGCCCGCACCGGTGTATTGGGGCTGATCGGCAGCACCTTGGGCGGTATCGAAAAACAGTTCTCCGGGGCCGATAGCCCATTGGCACGCTGGCAACTGGAGCTGGCCCACAGCCAGGATGAGCTGGTCGCGCTGATGCCCGAGCCCGGCAAGCGCCTGGCGCTGATCAGCAGCTTCGCCCTGATTCTCGGCGTGTGGAGCCTGCTGGCCATCACCCTGCATGCCCTCAGCCATCAAGTACGCATACGCTTCGGCCTGGCCGAGGAACTGCCGCAAAACCCACGACCCAGCGACCTGCTGCGTTTTGCCCTGCGCAAGCTCGGCCCCTGGTTCGCCGCCTTGCTGATCACCGGCTACCTGAGCTACGTGCTGCCGGCCTCCCTGGGCCGCGACCTGGCCATGGTGCTGGCCTACGCCCTGCTGTTCGGCACCTGCTTCTCGGCTATCTGCGTGATCGCCTTTTCCCTGCTTGACGGCCCGCATCGCCGCACTGCCCTGCACATCCTCCGGCGCCGGGCCTTCCGGCCGTTGTGGCTGATCGGCAGCTTCGCCGCCTTCGGCGAGGCGCTGAACGACCCGCGCCTGATCGACAGCCTCGGCACCAACCTGGCGCATACCACCGCGACCATCGTCAACGTGCTGGCGGCCCTGTCGACCGGCCTGTTCATCCTGCGTTTCCGCCGGCCCATCGCCCATCTGATGCGCAACCAGCCGCTGTCGCGGCGCCTGACCCGGCGCGGCATCAGCGAAACCGTGCAAGTGCTAGGCAGCCTGTGGTACCTGCCGGCGCTGGTACTGGTGGCCATTTCGCTGTTCGCCACCTTCGTTTCCGCCGGCGATACCAGCACTGCACTGCGCCAGGCGCTGATCTGCAGCGTGCTGCTGGTGACCTGCATGGTGGTCAACGGTCTGATTCGCCGCCGGATGCTCAAGGCTCGCCTCAAGCATCGCCGCAATGCCCAGTACTTCGAACGCTTCCAGAGCTTCTTCCATACCCTGGTGACGTTCGCCATCTGGCTGTTGTTCACCGAACTGGGTCTGCGCGTGTGGGGCCTGTCGCTGATCCGCTTCGCCCAGGGCGACGGCCACGAGATCAGCGTCAAGCTATTCGGCCTCGGCGCCACCCTGGCCTGCGGCTGGCTGGTGTGGATTCTCAGTGATACAGCGGTGCATCACGCCCTGACCCGCTCGCGCAAGGGGCAGACCAACGCCCGCGCGCAGACCATGATGCCGTTGATCCGCAACGTGCTGTTCATCAGCATCTTCATCATCGCGGCGATTGTCGCTCTGGCCAACATGGGCATGAACGTCACGCCGCTGCTTGCCGGTGCCGGCGTCATCGGCCTGGCCATCGGCTTCGGCGCGCAATCGCTGGTGGCGGATCTGATCACCGGGCTGTTCATCATCATCGAAGATTCTCTGGCCATCGACGATTACGTCGATGTCGGCGGCCACCTCGGCACCGTCGAAGGCCTGACCATTCGTACCGTGCGCCTGCGCGACATCGACGGCATCGTGCACACCATCCCGTTCAGCGAGATCAAAAGCATCAAGAACTACTCGCGGGAATTCGGCTACGCCATCTTCCGCGTCGCCGTGCCCCACGACATGAACATCGACGATGCCATCAAGCTGCTGCGCGACGTGGCTACCGAGCTGCGCAACGATGTGCTGATGCGCCGCAATATCTGGTCGCCGCTGGAGATTCAGGGTGTGGAGAGTTTCGAATCAGGTAACGCCGTACTGCGTGCCCGCTTCAAGACCGCGCCGATCAAGCAGTGGGAGGTGTCCCGCGCCTTCAACCTGGCGCTCAAACGGCACCTGGACGAATCCGGGCTTAGCCTGGCAACGCCACGCCTGAATATCCAGATGACCGCCGTCAATCCGACCAGCCAGGAAACTCAGTAAGCGGTCGGACGCGCTGGCAAAGCGGAACCAGCGCACATCCATACGGGCTCACCCGGCCTCGCTCGCACAGGCCGGCGAGCATTGCGCTACCATGACGGCACATTTTCCAATCGATAGGGACATCCCATGGATATTTCCACCCTCATCATCATTGCCGTACTGGTCGCTGCCGTCTTCTACGTGATCAGTATCTACAATCGCCTGGTCACTCTGCGTAACCGTTACCAGAACGGCTTCGCGCAGATCGAAGTGCAGCTCAAGCGCCGTTACGACCTGATCCCCAACCTGGTGGAAACCGCCAAGGCCTACCTTTCACACGAGCGCGAAACCCTGGAAGCCGTGGTCGCTGCCCGTAACGGCGCCGTCGAGAGCCTCAAGCAAGCTTCGCAGAACCCTGGCGATGCCCAGAGCATGAACCTGCTGGCCAACGCCGAGGGCGTGCTGAAGAACGCCATGGGGCGCCTCAACGTGACGGTCGAGGCCTACCCGGATCTCAAGGCCTCGCAGAACATGCAGCAGCTCAGCGAAGAGTTGAGCAGCACCGAGAACAAGGTGGCTTTCGCCCGCCAGGCCTACAACGATGCGGTCACCGCCTACAACGCCTACCGCCAGAGTTTCCCACCCGTGGTACTGGCTGGCGCCTTCGGCCACGGCAGCGATGCCGCCCTGCTGGAATTCGCCGACAGTGCGGCGATTCAGGAAGCCCCGAAAGTCTCCTTCTGAGCACGGCGGATCAGATGGATTTTTTCGAGCAACAGGATCGCGCCAGGCGCAACAGCTCGCGCCTGGTGATACTGCTGATACTGGCAGTGACCACCCTGATCGGCACCACCACCCTGGTGATCGCCATTGCCTGGCAGGTTTATCAATACGGCGATTACAGCCTGCAGGCGCTCAGTAGCGAGTTGCTCGCCAGCGTGGCGGTGGTGGTTGTCGGCGTGGTGTTCCTCGGCTGGGCATTCAAGGCCCTGCAGTTGCGATCGGGCGGCAAGGTGGTTGCCGAACGCCTTGGCGGACGCCTGCTCAACTTGCACCCGCAGGGCGTACATGAGCAGCGCGTGCTCAATGTGGTGGAAGAAATGGCACTGGCTGCCGGCACCCCGGTACCGCCGGTGTACCTGCTCGAGGAGCAGTCGATCAATGCGTTCGCCGCTGGGTTGCGTCCGGAAAACGCGGTGATCGGCGTGACCCGCGGCGCTATCGAAAAACTCAGCCGTGATGAACTGCAGGGCGTGATCGCCCATGAATTCAGCCATATCCTGCACGGCGACATGCGCCTCAACACCCGCTTGGTGGCCGTGCTGCACGGCATTCTGCTACTCGGCCTGATCGGCGAACTGGTGCTGCGCGGCGGCAGCCACACTCGTCATGCACCACGCAGCAGCTCCAACGACAAGGGCCGCGGCAATGCCGTTGCACTGGTCATGGTGGTCGGCCTGGCGCTGTTGATCATCGGCTATGCCGGTACCTTCTTCGGCAACCTGATCAAGGCGGCCGTGAGCCGTCAGCGCGAGTTTCTTGCCGATGCCTCGGCCGTGCAGTACACCCGCAACCCCAGCGGCATCGCGGGCGCGCTGAAGAAGCTTGGCGGCGGCTCGCAGATCGGAGCCAGTCATGCCGCGGAATACAGCCATATGTACTTCGGCCAGGGCCTGGCGCTGAACAGGATGATGGCCACTCACCCGCCGCTGGAAGAGCGCATCCGCCGCATCGAGCCAAACTGGGACGGTGTGGTGCTTGGCAACGAGGTGTTCGAACGCCCCACTCGTGCGCCATCGGATGCGCGGGAGGCAACGGCTGGCTTCAGCGCCGCCGCCGCGGGCGTCGCCATCGCCAGCATCGGCGAACCTCAGCCCCTGCATATCGAGGAAGCCCGCGAAAACCTGGCGCAAATCGACGACCGCCTGCGCGATGCCGCCCATGACCCCCATGGAGCCCTGGCCATCCTCTATGGCCTGTTACTCGGCCGCGATACAGATACACGCCAGCAACGCATGGCCTGGATGCAGGCCAATCTGCCGCCGCTCTTGTCTGACCGCCTGCTGGAGCTGGGTACAGCGCTGGAGCAGTTGCCGGCTGGCCGACGCCTACCCTTGCTGGAGCTGGCCATTCCGGCACTCAAGCAACTCGAACCTCAGGATTTCGTCGCACTCAAGCGCGACATCGGCACTCTGCTGATCAGCACCAAGCAGCTGGATCTGATCGAATGGGCCTTGTTACGCATCGTCGAACGTAACCTGGGCATGCAGCGCACGGTTCAGGGACGCTTGCCTCTGGCAGCATTGGGCACCGAGAGCTGCGTTCTGCTGGTCGCCCTGGCTCGGGCCGGGAATACCACCGAGGAAACCGCGACCGAAGCCTTCCAGGCAGCCTGGAGTACCTTGCCCTTCACCCCCCGGGTATTCGCCGAACAACCACAGGCGGAGATCACCCAGTTGAACGACGCCCTCAACCGACTCAACCTGATGCGCCCACTGCAGAAACCACAGTTGCTCAAGGCCATGGCCCGCTGCATCGAGCACGACGGCCGCATCAGCGCCAGCGAGGCGGAGCTGATGCGCGCCGTGGCAGATACGCTGGACTGCCCCATGCCGCCGCTGTTGAGCGATAGCCAGGTTTGAACGTGGTGCCAGGGTGATCACCGTTTACGGTGGAAATGGCTGCAGTTGGTGGGCTGAGGCCCACCAGATGTGTACATATCTTCTCGGTCATACCCCGAGGCTCTGAGCCCCCTAAAGCCCCGACCGCCCCGCCGCACCGAACACCTGCGTCCAGTAGATGGTCGCCTGGCTCTGCGGGTTGCTGGCATAGGCGGCGCCCATGTCGCGGAAGTCCGGGTTCATCAGGTTGTAGCAGTGCGAGGGGCTTGCCAGCCAGCCTTCGACCACCTGTTGCGCGCGGCCCTGGCCAGCGGCGATGTTCTCGCCGATCACCGTCCAGGCATAGCCGGTTGCGGTCGCACGCGCTCCCACCAGGCTGCGGTCGCTGCCCTGGTGGCTGAACAGGCTGTTCATCGCCATATCGCGGCTGTGGGCCAGCGCGGCCTGGCCGAGTGAATCATTCCAGCTCAGCGGATCGGCGGCGTCGAACGGCTGGTCGCCACAACGCCGTGTGCTGCCCCGCGCCTCGTTGACGGCAGCGAGAATCGCCTTGCCTTCTTCCTGCCAGTCGCCAAGCCGAGCCGGCAACAGGGCGCGCCCCAGCACCACCTGCCAGCTATTGCCTTCGTGTAGTACGCCGACGTCGGCGAATTGCGCATCCAGCAACTGCGCACAGTACGACTGGCGCAACATGGCCATGGCTGCCTCGGCGCTGTCCGGCCCCGTCACCCTGATCAATTGCACGGCCGCAGGTTGATAACCGGTCTGTTGCAGAGCCTGCTGCAACTGCTCGGATGAGCTCACCGTCTGGCCAGCCAGGCGCCGATCGGGCGCCAGCGGGCCTGCCGCCGGGCTGGGCTGGCCATCGCAGCCCTGGCCCGCTTCACGGTAATTGTTGATCAGCCTGGTCAGTTGCTCTGAATCATCGCCCCATGCGCTACCGACGACACTCGCGCAAAGCAGCATCACCACAGCGGCCACTTGCCGAACGTGCTTGGGTGAATCCCTCATCCATGCTTCCTCTTAATCCGCACTGCCTATCTGTTCATGGACAATGGCTTGGGCCAAACGCTTCAGTGAATCGCCTGATCGAAGCGAAACCGCGTTAAACTCGACCCCATGATTGTGAACGAAACCACGCTTTCCCTCGACCCTATACCCCTGCTCGACAGCCTTGCCGGCACCGATAACCTGCTGATCATCCAGGATCTGGATGGTGTCTGCATGAGCCTGGTGCGCGATCCCCTCACCCGTACAATGGAACACCGCTACACCCTCGCCGTGCGCGATCTGGACGGGCATTTTCAAGTACTCACCAATGGTGAGCACATCGGCAATCGGGGCGTGAACGGCCTGGTCGAACGCGCCATCGGCACGGCCCAGCTATGTTGCGAACAGGGTCTTTATCTGCCTGGGCTGGCTGCTGGCGGCGTGCAAGTGCAGGATCGCTACGGACAGGTTTCACACCCGGGCGTCAGTGCCGAGGAGCTGGCGTTCCTGGCCACAGCGCCGCAACGCCTGAGCCAATCGCTCGCACGGCTACTGAGCCAACCACCCTACAACCTGGCCAAACCTGAGATCGACCGACTGCTGGCGAGCAGCGTGCTCGACAACCCGGTTTCGCCGACCCTCAACCTCAACGCCTTTTACCACCACTGGCACGGGCAACCGGCGCTCTACGCTCAGTTGCAGGCGGATGGCGCAGCCCTTGTGCAGCAGTTGCTCGACGATGCTGCCAGGCAGGGTCTGCAACACTCGTTTTTCATCCACTACGCCCCCAACCTTGGCCGCGATGCCGAAGGCCGTGAGCGTATGCGTCCTGCACAAGCCGGTAGCGCCGGCACCACAGATCTGCAATTCATGCTGCGCGGCGCCATCAAGGAAGCCGGCGTTCTGGTGATCCTCAACCGCTTCTACTGGCAGCGCACGGGCGACTATCCCCTGAGCGAAGACTTCAACGTGCGCCAGGCGCCGACCGACACCCACGCGCTGCTGCAATTGGCCCGCGAGCGCTTCGACCCGCAGCATATGCCGCGCCTGGTCGGCGTCGGCGATACCCTGACCAGCTCACCACTCGATGCAGAGCACAGGGCCTGGCTGCGCGGCGGCAGCGATCGTGGCTTTCTCACCCTGGTACAAGAACTGGGCACGGCGTTCGGACAGGACAATCGTGTGCTGTACATCGACAGCAGCCGTGGCGAGGTGCAGCGGCCGGGGGTCGACGCCAGCTACCTGCGTGACCATCCAGCGGATCCCTGGCCAGCCCTGGAAGGCATCACCGATGCCGACGATCCGCTACGCCTGGACAGCATTTTCGTCGGTGGCCCTGAGCAGTACATCGATTTCTTCTGCGCGCTGGCAAAAGCACGCCGCGGGCGCTGACAGCGAAAACTCGAGAACCTTTGTCACGGCTCCACGTCCGAAGTTCTGCGCTTTCGCTTTCATCGCCCGCAGAGAATCCCCACGTGACGCACTCCATTGACCGCGGTTATCGCTACCTTCTCAAGACCTTCGGCTATGTCGGCTGGTCGCTGTTCTGGCTACTGATCTGGGACATCATCGTCACCGTGGACTACATGCTGTTTCTGGAGCGCAAGATCAGCCTGCCATCCATGCCCCTGACCCTGCTCGGCTCCGCGCTGGTCGTGCTCATCAGCTTCCGCAACAGCAGCGCCTACAACCGCTGGTGGGAAGCGCGCACCATCTGGGGTGGGCTGATCAACAGCTCGCGCAGCCTCGCCCGCCAGGTGCTGACCCTGATCGACGATAACGACGACGGCAACCCGGTCAAAGCGGTTCTGCTACGCCGCCATGTCGCCTACATCAGAAGTTTGTCGGCAAGCCTGCGCAACGAACCCTGCGCCGAGGAAGTCCGCGCCTTCGTGGCGGCCGACGAGTTCGAGCGGCGCCTGACCACCAACAACTTCCCCAACGACATTCTCAACGGCTCCGCCGCTATGCTGGCCAGTGAATACAAGGCCGGCCGCCTGGACAGCATCCGCCTGGCCCGGCTGGAGTCGACACTGGTCGATGTCTCCAACTGCCAGGGCGGCCTCGAGCGTATCGCTAACACGCCCCTGCCTTACCCCTACGTGTATTTCCCGCGTCTTTTCATCACCCTGTTCTGCGTGATCGTGCCCATCGGCCTGGTGGAAACCCTGGAATGGTTCACGCCGCTGGCGTCGACCGTGGTCGGCTTCATGCTGTTGGCGATCGAGCGGGTGGGCAGTGATCTGCAGAGCCCGTTCCAGGCCAGCGAGCACCAGATCCAGATGGATGCGCTGTGCGAGACCATCGAGAAGAACCTCGAATCGATGCAGCGCGATGCCCAGCGCGAACGTGACGGGCGACTCTTCGCCGGCTGACCATTCGGTCATTTTTCGGCGCAGTAGACGCATCGTTCGGGGCTTACAGATTTTTGTAGTGGCTATAAAAAATCACTACAAAACCTATTGACGACCTCTTCGCGCTTTTGCATGATGGGGTCGCCTCCCCTGACGGGAGCCCTGACAAGGGCACTTGGGCAAACTCGGTAACACCAGCCGAGCGTTCCACGATATGTACTGCCCACAAGGCAGATTGATGAAGTCGAGCGTCCTGCGAGGACGAGAGCGTTAGCGAGACATTGTCATGATGCCTGTGGCTGATCCTGCGGATCACCTGCATCCGGCCCCGTCTTCGCTGATTTCTCTCTCCCCGCATCGCCCGACCTCCGTTAGCCGCCGCTGCGTAGCGCTGCCTACACATCGCTACACGGTCATCGGCAGCACTCAAACGCCACGGGCAATGACGGCACCGCACTGCAAGCGGTCGCCCTAGACAGATCAGAGAATGAAGGGGTACACGCCATGAACCTGAACCAAAAACCGACCATCGAAGACCTCGCTCAACTGTTCGCCAAGCGCAAGGACAGCCTGGACAACCACATTCTGTGGGTGTGTGAATCGGGCGAAGTTCGCATCGACTGCCTGCCGGCGAACCAGGACGAACACGAGTTCGTCAGCCAACGCCCGAGCATGCGCACCCGTCTGCGCACCTATCGCCGCGGCCAGGGCTACGTAGGTCGCCGCGCCGCCGCCGACCGCGATTTCCTGGGCAACGTACTGCGCACCCTGGAACATGAGTGGACAGGCCAGCAAGCCAGGAAAGATCGCCTGCTCGACCGCTACTGCTGAAAAACTTCACCCGGTGGGCCACCTCGGCCCACCGCTTATACGAGACACCTGCACTGCTTCGCCCAGACATTCCCCTGTAAACTACCGCGCACTCCTGGAGGAGTCGTTCGTTACCGCGCAACACGTGATGAACGCCAAGCCATCACACTGCCCTTACGTCTGCAGTGTCTGCGAGAGCCAAGGTCAATGGACAACCTGTATCAAACGCCCAGCGCCCAACTGCTGGTCGAAGAACGCCCCCGCGACACCTTCTTCGTCACCTCCCCCACCAAACTCTATGTACTGTTCTTCATGACGCTCGGGTTCTACTCGATCTACTGGTCTTACAAACATTGGGATAGACAGCGGGCAGCCATGCGCCCGAAGAAGATCAACCCGGCAGCACGTTCGATCTTCCATATTTTCTTCATCCACTCACTGTGCCGGCTGATCCTCACACAGTTGCAGGCCAAGGGCCTGGGCGAGTGGAAGTATGGGCGCGTGGCGTGGCTTTACATTCTTCTGGTGTTCGCCAGCAATGGCCTTTCGCGTTTCGACAGCCAGGGCGGCGTAACCCTGGAAATCATGCTGCTGGCCGCTGGAACCATCCTGCCGGCGTGGCCGCTGTCGATCATTCAGGAGAAAGCCAACCTGGCCAGCGGCGATCCAGACGGCCAGAGCAACAACCGCTTCAGTGTTGCAAACCTGCTTTGCATGCTGCCGGGCATCCTGCTGTGGCTGTTGATCATCATCGGTTCCTACCTCTGAACATTCGGCTCGCCAGTTGCCTGGCTTGACGCCTCACGCGAAAGCCATCCAGTCGAGCCGATTGGTAGGCAACATCCGCAGCGACCGCTTTCTCAGCCAATAAAAAGCCCCGGCATCGGCCAGGGCTTTTTATTGGCGGTGCGGCAACGCTATCAGCGCTTGTCACCCTCAGACGGATTATTCAGATCCATCACGCTGGAAACTCGCTCCGGTGCTACAGGCGGCGCGGCTTCGACTTTAGCCTCAGGTTGAACGTCCGGCTGAGGTGCAGCCTGCTGTTCGGCCTTTTTCTTGCCAGACATGCGGCGCATCACCCAGCCGATCAGCAGAACGGGCAGGAACCACAGCTTCTTCAGCAGCACCAGCGCGGCAGCGAACAGGCCGACCTTGGCAGCCGCCTTGCCGGCGATCAGCGCACCGAGGCCATACGCCGCGACTTCGTCGAGATCCGGGTTGAAATCGGCGTAGCGGTTGCCGTCGTTGAAATCGGTCATGGCCAGCACTGCCGGCAGGTTCTCCTCGATCTGCGGCAGCTGATGCATGCCAGCGATGAAGTTCAGCACCAGCACACCTTTGCGCCCCAGCACACGGATGTTGTAGTTGAGGATGTGCTCATCGCTGTCGCCGAACTTCACTTCCTTGGCCCAGTGCAGCTTCTTGCCCTGCACGTCGTAATGCGGTTCGGACGCCCAGCCAACGATGGCGATGGGCTCGTAACCGTTTTCGGTGCGCCACTCGTTCTCGGTCTTGGCGCCATTTTGCAAATCCTTGAGCATGTCGGCGTAGTCGATATCCGCGGCATCCTCATCGGACACATAGCCGCTCTGCTCGTACTCCACGGTGACCGCCCAGGATTCGTCAGCCAAAGGCGATACACCCTTGGGCAGGATCATGCCCAGCGGCAGCTTGTCATCCGGCGGGTTGCCCCAGGCTTCTACCAGCACGCGCTCGGCGTCGGCGCCATCGAGGAACACCAGGTTTTCCGGAAGATCGAGGGTCGCCAGGTTGCTGCCGACAACCACTTTTCCGGAACGGAAATCGAGACTGTCGAGAAACTGCTCCTCGCTGAGGTAGTCACCCTCAGCGGTTTCGGCGGCGAGGGGTTCTTGCGCGTCCTGCGCGGCGGGTGCCTGGTCGGCCCAGGTCAGGGGAACTACCGTGGCCAACAGGCTGGCCAGCATCAACTCCTTGTACAACATGTAAAGCTCCATGAGATCGGCTGAGTTTCGGGCGCTAGCCTACCATCCATACTGGAATTATTTAGTAACTTCTCGTCATTTCTGGATACATCTCACAAAGCAGCGCCTGGATCGCAGGCTTGTCAGGCCCGTACGGTCAGCCGAACCAGATACAGAACCACCGGCCGAACGCCCATCACACATACGAACGCTACCGGCATCGCCAGTTGATAAGCCTCCAGCACCGCGGCCAGGTAACCATCGCTCAAGCCTCGGTTGGTGGCGGTGATTACCAGGCACATGAGAAACGCCATGATGCCGGACATGAAAAAGGCGAAGACGACCGGCGACAACCTGGCAGGCAGTTTCCAGTTTCGACGGCGGCGCAGAGTTGCTTCAGGCATGGGCAAATCCTTGGGTAAGAGGAACACCGCCAACTCGTGGCGAACCCGACCATTATCTCGAGGTTCCATTGCAGCGGGTAGCGGGCCACAGGTAAGGTCAGTACCAAGCAAACCTTATCAATCGAATCATCAGTTGAAAGCTTGACCATGGATACCCTGCGCGGCATCGAGAGCTTCGTGAAAGCGGTGGAAACCGGCAGTATCGCCGCGGGCGCTCGCCTGCTGGGCATCAGCGCCGCAGCGGCCAGCCAGAATATCGCCCGCCTGGAAGCCTCCCTCGGTGTGCGCCTGCTGACACGCACCACCCGTAGCCTGGCCCTCACGGAAAGTGGCGTGCTGTATTTCGAGCAGGTGCGCAATGTGCTGCGCGACCTTGAACTGGCGCGCAGCAATGCCACGCAACTGCATGACGATCCTCAGGGCCGGTTGCGTATCGCGGCCAGCGCCGCATTCGGCCGCTATGTGCTGGCGCCGCTGCTGCCGGCCTTCACCGCTCGTTATCCGCGCATCGCCTGCGAGCTGATCACCACGGATCGCAGCGTCAATCACATCCAGGAATCGGTGGATATCAGCATCCGTATCCCGCAGCAGTTGGAAGACGGGCTGGTAGCGCGGCATATCGCCAGCGTGCCGTCGATCTACTGCGCATCGCCGGCCTATTTGCAAAAAGCCGGTACGCCGGTCGCGCCCGAAGAACTGCGCGAGCATGACTGTCTGGCCTTCAAGGTCGCCGTGGACGGCCGCCTGATGCCCTGGCGATTCATGCGCGACGGGGTTCGCTTCGATGCGCAGATTCGCGTGGCGCTGATCAGCGATGATATCGATGTGCTCGCCAGAGTCGCCGCCAACGGTGGTGGCATCACGCGCCTGGCTGCCTTCGTCGCCGACCCCTACCTGGCGAGCGGCCACCTGCAGCAGTTATTCGCCGAGCCGCAGAAATCGGGCAGTCAGGCGCTTACCGAGCCTCTCGATTACTACCTGTGCGTGCGTGACCGCTACGAGCTGACGCCCAAGGTGCGTGCCTTCGTCGATCATCTGCAATACAACCTTCGCGACGATTGGCGGCCGTAACGAATTTGACTCGCCGAGTGAATCCGGTAGGCTCGGCAGCTCATTTGAACGGAGTGTTCCCCCATGGCCAAAGCCACTGCCCGCCACATCCTGGTTGCCACCGAAGAGAAGTGCAACGAACTGAAAGCTGCCATCGAAGGCGGTGCCGACTTCGCCCAGGTCGCCAAAGACAACTCCAGCTGCCCATCCAGCCGTGACGGCGGCAACCTCGGCTCGTTCGGCCCTGGCCAGATGGTCAAGGAATTCGACACCGTGGTATTCAGCGCTCCGGTCAACGTGGTTCAGGGCCCGGTGAAAACCCAGTTCGGTTATCACCTGCTCGAAGTGACCAGCCGCCAGGATTGATCACGCCGCGCCTGGTGCCAGTCCGGCACCAGGCCACTCTCTCGCTTTCACCGGCACGCCTGCCCAGGCGACAGAAAATGCCGGAACCGCCCCGCCACCGCACCACTCTATCGCTCCGGTAGTCCCCACCTTCCGCGAGGCCATGACATGAATCGGTTCTTCCAGGCCCTCGGCCTGCGTATTGGCGACTCGGCAAGACAGGCTCGCACGCCCAGCCAGAAGGCGCTGGGGCAATGCACTTGCGGCCAGCCGATCTTCTTCCGCAACAGCCAGTGCCTGGCCTGCCAGTCGCCCTTGGGCTTTGATCCCGAGCGGGGCCAGGTGGTCACGCTGATGGCCAGCGAGCAGACCGATGTATGGCGCGTGGAAGGCGATCCACAAGGCTGGCGCTACCGACGCTGCAACAACCTGCACACGGCTGCCGGCTGCAACTGGCTGCTACCGGCGATATACGGCCCCGGTCTATGCACCGCCTGCCAGCTCAACCGTACCATCCCCGATCTGTCGGTGCCGGACAACGATCGACGCTGGGCGCGCTTCGAAACCGCCAAACGCCGGCTGGTGGCGCAACTGCTGACCATGGGCCTGCCACTGATCAGCAAGAACGAAGACGAAACCCGCGGTCTGGCTTTCGATTTTCTTGGCCCGGACACCGACGGCCAGCAACCCACCACTGGCCACGCCAACGGTCTGATCACCCTGAACATCGCCGAAGCCGACGACGACGTGCGCGAGCAGACGCGCATTCAGTTGCATGAGCCTTACCGCACCCTGCTCGGCCACTTCCGCCATGAGGTCGGTCATTACTACTGGGATCGGCTGATTGCCAACAGCCAATGGCTGAACGACTACCGCATGCTGTTCGGCGATGAGCGTGCCGACTACGGCGCCGCACTGCAGCGTCACTACGAACAGGGCGCGCCAGCCGACTGGCAGGCTTCCTTCGTCAGCGCCTACGCCACCATGCACCCATGGGAAGACTGGGCGGAAACCTGGGCTCACTATCTGCACATGATGGACACACTGGATACCGCCTTGAGCTTCGGCATGCGCGCCGGCGACGTGGAGCTGGAGTTCCGGCCCTTCACCCGAGCGGCGCTCTATGACCCGAATGACCCGCTGGCCGATGAATTCCTGCAGTTCGTCAATGCCTGGATCGAGCTGGCCGCCATGCTCAACGAACTGGCACGCAGCATGGGTCAGAAGGATCTCTACCCCTTCGTGCTGCCCGCGGCGGTCATCGGCAAGCTGCAGTTCATCCATCGGGTGATTCAGGCCGCGTCTCCCACCACTTGAACGCGGCCGGGCTGGACTATGCTGTTGGCGTCAACTTACGGAGTATCTGCCATGGCTGATCTTGAAAAACACGGCAGCTGCCTGTGCGGCGCCATCACCCTGACCCTGCACCTAGCCGAACCGACCATCAGCGCCTGCCATTGCGCGACATGCCGCAAATGGGGCGGAGGCCCGCTGTTGGTGGCCGAGGGCGAGGACGCCCATTTCACCGGTGAGCAGCACTTGCGCGTGTATGCCTCCTCAGACTGGGCAGAACGCGGATTCTGCGGCGAGTGCGGCAGCCATCTGTTCTATCGGCTCAAAAGTGGTGGGCTCTATGCCGTACCGGTGGGTGTGCTGGATGGCGACGAGACCTGGCACTTCGAGAGCCAGATATTCATCGACGCCAAACCTGGCTACTACTGCTTCGCCAACCAGACCCGGGAGCTCACCGGCGAGCAGGTGTTCGCCGAATTCGGACAGCCGTGATGCGACCTCAATCGGCATCCAGCGACGGCCCGATCATGGCCGCCAACTGCTCGTAGACTCCGGGCGCGGCGACCAGATACGGGTTGCCACCGAGCAATCCGTCACCGCGCAGAAAGTCGCTATGGCGCCCGCCGGCCTCACGTACCAGCACCAGCCCTGCCAGGCAGTCCCAGCTTTTCAGGTGGGTTTCGTAGTAACCGATCAACCGTCCGGCAGCGACGTAGGCGGTCATCAAGGCGCCGGAGCCATTGCGCAGGAACATGCCGCCCTCGTCGAGCAGCGCGCTGATGAAGGGCAGGAAGTTTTCCTTGCCAGGCCGGTGAGTGGTACCGACACCGACCAGCCCTTCACGCACATGACCCGCCTCGTGGGCCGCCAGCGGCGTATCGTTGACGAACGCACCGCGGCCGATGAAGCCGTGGAACAGTTCATCGTGGTTGGGATCGGCGATTGCTCCGAGCAGCGGCTCACCATCCACCAGCAGGCCGATGGATACGCACCAGTTGTGCAGGCCGTTGAGAAAGCACGCCGTGCCGTCGATGGGGTCGATCACCCAGATGCAGTGGGCCTGCAGACCAGCACTGCCACCCTCCTCGCCAACGATGCCATCCTCGGGGAAATGCTCTGCAAGCTCGCCGCGAATGAAGGCTTCCACGTCCTGGTCGGCGATGCTCACCACGTCCTGCTGGTCATTACCCTTGTGCTGCACAGTCAGGCTGTTGCGCTGCGCGTAATAGGCCATGCCGTGCGCGGCCGCTTCCTGAGCCACGCGCTTGGCAAACGCGTAGCGAGCGGCCAGGCCGTCGTTGCGGTTGAATGTATCGTGGGGGCTCGACATGCTCGGGACACTCCTGAGTGACATTGGCAATCCGCCGACTTGCGATGCAGCGGCAACAGCCTCTACCCTGCGCGCTTTCTGATCGGGCTCCAGTGCAATGACCCTCGCCGACCTTCTGTTGTTCGCCATTCCAGCAGTCTTCCTCACCGGTCTTTCGAAAGGCGGCTTCGGTGGTGCCCTTGGCGGCATCGCGGTGCCGCTGCTGGCTCTGGCCACCTCGCCGATGCAGGCCGTAGCGGTGATGCTGCCGATACTCTGCCTGGCCGACGTGGTCGGGCTCAAGGCCTACTGGGGCAAATGGGACACGGCCAACCTCAAGATCATGTTGCCTGGCGCCCTGATCGGCATCGCCATCGGCTCGCTGACCTTCGAGTTGCTCAACGAGAACCTGATCGGCCTGCTGATCGGCCTCATCGCCATTTCCTTCGTACTGCTGGGGCTGCTGAAGACCGATCCGTCACCGCGCCCGCTGCAACCCAAGCGTGGCCTGATCCTCTCGTCCCTGGCTGGCTTCACCAGCTTCGTCGCCCATGCTGGCGGGCCGCCGGTGATGATGCACCTGCTGCCGCAACAGTTGGACAAGCTGCGCTACGTGGCCACCATCAACCTGTTCTTCCTGCTGACCAACGCCATGAAGCTGATTCCCTATACCTGGCTCGGTCAATTCACCCGGGAGAACCTGCTGCTCAGCCTGATGCTCGCGCCCATCGTGCCGCTCGGCGTGTGGACGGGCCTGTGGCTGCAGTCGCGCATCAACCACACCTGGTTCTACCGCATCGCCCGGTTGGGCATGCTGGTGGCAGGGCTTCAGCTGATCTGGAAGAACATCTGACAGGCCGAGGGCTATAACGCCGACAACGTACGGTACTCGTCGTGCGCGTGCTGGTCGGTCATGCCACTGATGAAATCCTGCAGCAACCGGCAGCGGTGATAGAACTCCCAGGCTGCATTGTCCGCCTCGCCGCACTCGCGCACGGCCTGACGATAGGCCTTGAGCAACTGACTCGGCAGGCGTCGCACCAGCATCTGCAGGTGAGCCTCACGGCGGCAGCGGCCTTCGGTCAGCTTCAGAAAGGTCTCGGCATCGACCCGCAGCAATGCGCCATAGTTGTCCAGCAGCCCCTGGATGATCCGGTAGCCCTGTAACTGCAAGGTTTCCACCTCGCGGTGGCAGAACACCCGCGCCATGGCCACATCCTTGAAGGTCTGCACGATGGCATGAGGCAGGCTGTCGTCCTCGATCAGCGCGCGATCCAGGGTACCGCTGTGAACCGCTTCGATATTGTCGATGAACTGGCGCGCCGCGTGCTGCACCAGCGGGTGGATCATGCTGACCCGCAGCTTGACGAAAAACTCGCCAGCCTTGTTGATCTCTTCGTGGTGATAGCTTTCCAGCGCCTGTTCGACCAGAGCGCGAAACGAATGACGCGAACCGGGAATCCGTGCATCGGGTGATTGCAGCTTTTCGAACGTGTCGATCAGTAGAGGCGCCAGTTCGGCTACGCCGAGGATGCCCTTCTCCACCGAATCCTCGATGTCGGCCAGACAATAAGAGATGTCGTCAGCCGCCTCCATGATGTAGGCCACCGGATGGCGGGTGCCAGGTTGTTGGCCAAGCGTCCGCTGCAGACCCGCGACGAAGTCTTCCTCGGAGAGATAGAACCCCGGTTTCTTGTTCAGGTAGGCATTGACGGTGCCCTTGGCCGGTTTCGGCTGATAGGCGGGGCGCAGGTACTTGAGCAGGCCGGCGGTCTGGGTGTAAGTCAGCCGCAACCGCTGCAGGTTGACCACCAGCCGCACGGCCTGGGCATTGCCTTCGAAATTGCGCAGGTCGGCGCGCATCCGCTGGTGCAGCTCACCGTTGTCCGGCGGTTGTGGCAGCGCCACGGCGAACAGCCCGTCGAGCGCGCGATCGAACCACTCGCCGATGGCGAATTCGCCAAAGTGGCCGAATGGCGGATTACCAATGTCATGCATCAGACAGGTCATTTCCACCAGGCTTTCCAGCGCGCCCTGCAGACCGTCCAGGCCGTAATCGGCAGCACGATCACCCAATTGGGCATAGAGCGTGCGGACAATGAAACGCCCGGTCTGCTGCACTTCCATGGAGTGGGTCAGGCGGCTGCGCACCGCCGCGTTGCGCTCCAGGGGAAACACCTGGGTACGCTGCTGCAGACGGCGGATGGCGGCGGAGTTGATGATGCGCCCGCGGTCGCTTTCGAAGGCGTAGAGCAGATCGACATCGGCCACGCTGCCCACTTGATCGCCAGGGCGCAAGGCACAGATCCTGTCTTTGAAATTCACCACTGGGGGCATCGCTAGAGTCTCGACCGGGCGCAGAAACCGCGAGACTAACGCGCAGGGGACGGTTTACCAAGCACCTGCGCATGGAGAGAATGGGCAATCAGTCCATCTACTTGCATGAGACCTCGCCATGAGCCGCGCCGACTTTCACCAGCAGCGAGCCGAACAGGCCACCGCCGAGGCCCAGCGCCTGCTGGCACAACAGGCGATCCTCGGGGCCGGCTGGCTGACCTGGGTCGCCAGCGAACTCTACAAGCTGACGCCCCCAGAATACGCGGCCATGGTCAGACGTGAGCTGCAACGCCTGACGTCGTCCTGAGAGCGTTTTAGCTACGCCAGCTTGCTCCCGTGCAGGCGCACGTTGAGCTCATCGACCACTGGCGCCCATTCGGCGTCTTCAAGCAGCTCTTCTTTCAGAAACGCCGCCTGGGATTCGTTCCAGAACGGCGCCTCGGACACCTTGACCTCGTCGGGCAACGGATAGTGCTCGGCAATGAAGGCGTCGATGCTGGCCGGGTCGGACTCCAGCCCCAGTTGCTCGAACAAGGTACCAAGGTCTTTGTTGGGAAGTTCCATGGGGGTCTCCATCAGGTTGGTCGGTTTTCATGCACCTGCTGAGTAGAGCGACGTTCACGAACGACAGTTCAACCTCTCCGGCCCGCGGTTCAAGGGCTGCTCGCCCCCGTTATCGACTATGGTTGAAACCAACAGCCATGATTGGGGAAGCACCATGAGCACCCGAGCTTCATGCCGCACCGCGCTTTTTCTGTCCGCCATCGCCCTGCTGCTCACCGCCTGCGCCGGCTCGCAGACGCCTTCGGCCGATAAACCCGAACGGATCGGGCGTGCCCAGGATCTCTACGAATTGCCGCCGGCCTACCAGCCCGGCACCTACCGGCATATGGACGAACTGTTCTTTACCCGTACCGTGCCCCGCGGTACGCAGGTCTATCCACTACCGGCCCGCACCGAAGTGCCCGTGCAATACAGCGTCGATGGCCAGTCGCTTGGCACCGAGGCGTTCATGCGGCGCAATCAGGTAGGCGGCCTGCTGATCATCAAGGACGGCAAGATCGCCCTGGAAAAGTATGCAATGGGCAACGACGCCAGTACCCGCTGGACATCCTTCAGTGTAGTCAAATCGATTTCCTCGACCCTGGTCGGTGCCGCCGTGCAACAGGGCAGGATCGCCAGCGTGAAAGATCCGCTGACCCGCTATCTGCCGCAGCTCAAGGGCGGCGCCTACGACGGCGTGAGCGTCGAGCAGCTGTTGCAGATGAGCTCGGGCGCAGCCTGGGATGAAACCTACCGCGACCCGCAGTCCGACCGGCGCCGCATGTTCGAACTGCAACTGGCCAACAACCCCGGGGCCCTGCTCAAGCAGATGTCCAGCCTCAAGAAAGCCCACGCACCGGGCACCGTATTCACCTACAGCACCGGCGAATCGCATCTGCAGAGCGAACTGATTCACGCAGCGACCGGCATGACCACCAGCGACTACCTCTCCGAACGGATCTGGGCACGCCTGGGCATGGAGCGCGACGCCTTCTGGCAGCTGGACAGCCGGGCCGGCCAGGAGATCGGCAGCAGCGGTCTGTCCGCGACGCTGCGCGATTACGGGCGCTTCGGCCAGTTCATCCTCGATGACGGGGTGATCGACGGCGAACGCATCCTGCCCGCCGGTTGGTTGGCGAGCGCCACTCGCGCGACGCCAGGCTCGCACCTGGAGCCCGGCAAACTGTATGACGGTGAGTACGCACTCGGCCATGGCTACCAGTGGTGGCTGTTCCCGACAGGTGCCGCAGCCCTGCCGGAACACGATGGCGGCGCCTTCGAGGCCCAGGGCATCTTTGGGCAATTCCTCTACATCAACCCCAGAGAAAAGGTCGTGGCGGTAGTCTGGAGCACCTGGCCGAAGCCGGAAATGGATGAACGGGAAATGGAGACCTATGCCTTCATAGGCGCAGCGGTGAAGGCGCTACGCTGATCGAACCAGTGTGCGGGATTCACGAAGATCGTCGATTGGGCGAACCCGGCGACGCCGTGCTGGTCGATACATCAGACTGCCTGAGGGATACCTATGATTGATTGCCGACATGGCGTTGGCTGCTTGCTGCTAAGCCTGATGCTCGCTGGCTGCGCCTCGACTTCCTGCGACGAGCCCCTGAGTGGCGACAGCTGCCGCGACCGCCAACTGCTCTACCAGAACGATATGCTGCAGGCCAAGATGCTGGTGGTGTCCGGCGATATGGAAAACCACGAGCTGGCCAGCGCCCTGCTGCGTCGCGCCGAAAGCGAAGACACGCTCGGGGAGGTAGCGTTCTACCAGGCGATTCTGATGATCCGCGAAGGCCCACAAACCGACGAGGTGCTGAGCAAGCTGGAGGCTGCCGCCAAGCATGAACAGCCCTACGCCGTGGCGCTGCTCTATAAAGTCTGGTCAGAACCCTATCTGGTCGACGAGGCCGACCCTATCCGAGCCGAAGAGTATCGTGCCGCCTACGCTGAGCTGGACGTAGCCAAAAGCGGTTATCCGTCCTTCGAGAAGGCGCTGGAGCTGGTCAATCAGCTAGTGCAGATGCCCTAAAACAATTTGCAGGGTGCCAGCGCGGCGGGGACGGATTAAAATCCGCCACCAGATTCGTCGTGCAGCCCTTCCAGTCAGTCGAAGGCTGCGCCAAGCCATCATCCGCATAGTCGAGAGAACAGACATGGGCGCACAGTGGAAAGCCAAACCTAAAGAAGCCGCCGCCAACGCCAGGGGCAAGATTTTCGGTCGCCTGGTCAAGGAGATCATGGTCTGCGCGCGTAACGGCGCCGATCCGGACATGAACCCCAAGCTGCGCCTGGCCATCCATCAGGCCAAGAAAGCCTCGATGCCCAAGGAAACCCTGGATCGCGCGATCAAGAAAGGCGCGGGGCTGAGCGGCGAGACGGTCAACTTCGAACGCACCACCTACGAAGGCTTCGCGCCGCACCAGGTGCCGCTGATCGTCGAATGCCTGACCGACAATATCAATCGCACCGTGGCGGAGATTCGCGTGCTGTTCCGCAAGGGCCAGCTCGGCAGCAGCGGCTCGGTAGCCTGGGATTTCGACCATGTCGGGCTGATCGAGGCTTCCAGCGACAGCGGTGCCAATCCAGAGTTGGCTGCAATCGAAGCCGGCGCCCAGGATTTCGACGAAGCCGATGAAGGCAACACCCTGTTCATCACCGAACCGACCGATCTCGACCTGGTCAGCCGCGCGCTGCCGGAACAGGGCTTCACGGTGAACTCGGCCAACCTTGGCTACCGCCCGAAAAACCCGGTCGCAGGCCTGACGCCCGAGCAGCGCGAAGAAGTCGAAGCTTTCCTGGAAGCCATCGACAACCATGACGACGTGCAGAACGTCTATGTGGGTCTGGCGGGCTGAATACGGCGAATGCGGCAATCCATCACGGTATTGCCGCAATAACCCGGTATACTGTCCGGCTTCCTTCTTTGCTGATCAATCGCAGAGCGGAATATCGCCGCACAGGAGCTGCATCTTGCACAAGTTACTCGTTCTCGCCGCCTGCTTAATGCTCGGAGCTTGCAGCAGCGTACCTCCGTCGTCTTCGCTGCCGTCCGCAGCGGCCGACCAAAGCAATATCGTTCGCAGCAACCTGGAGGCGATCCACAACGCCCAGGTCGTTCCGCTGCCACTCAATCCGCATGCCGATCTACCCCACGGCAAAGCCGACAACGCGAACATGCAGTTCGGCAGCTCGCTGTCCAACTACCGCGTGTATTCCCTGCAGCTGAAGCAGGGCGAGCGCTATCGCCTCAACGTCAACTCGCTGTGCGATCACACCTGCATGGGCATCAACAAGTTCGCCCTGAAACCGCGCGCGATCCTGATGGATGCCTACGGCACGGTAATCCCCAACAAGCCCGCACGCCCTTCGACCGTGATCGGCATGACCACCCTGGGCTGGGATGGCGAAGCACCGGAAGATGGCACCTACTACCTGCTCGTGGCCGCCGACAAGGAAGACATCGGCCGCACCATCGTCATCGACGATGTATGGATCAACAACTCGCCGCTGATGGCGGTGAAAGTCAGCCTGCTCGACGACCTGCAGCCAAAGAATCTGCACTGATCCATGCCCCCACGTACCCTGCATATCGCAGCAGCCTGCCTGTTCGATGAAACGGGCCGCCTGCTGCTGGTGCGCAAGCGCGATACACGAATGTTCATGCTGCCCGGCGGCAAACGTGATGAGGGCGAAACACCGCTGCAGACGCTGGTGCGCGAACTCCACGAAGAGCTGGATCTGCATCTGCCCGAGACGGCGTTCACGCCGCTGGGCCATTTCAGCGAAGTCGCCGCGAACGAAGCGGATACGCGGGTCGAGGCCGATATCTTCAGGGCCCAGCTCCCACACCCCGTACTGCCCGCAGCCGAACTGGAAGAGCTGCGCTGGCTGAGGGCTTTCGACTCGCGAACGGACGATCTGGCGCCGCTTCTACGCCGTCACGTTCTGCCACTGATCTGGCCAAGCGTCTGAACGTACGAATTTCCTGTTTGAGCTGAAGCAGCGATAGCCACTATCGAAGCGAATGATTTCTTCCGGCAGCAGCCAGTGAATAGCCTATGAAGCATACAAACGGCCTCGTTCACAGGTGCTCCCATGCAACGCTCCCTACTCCTCCTGCTCACGGTTTTCACCCTGCTCCTCACCGGCTGTGCCAGCCCGCAATCGGCAGCCGAACGCCCCTATACGGACGCCGAGGTCAAGCAATTCGCCCTGGAAATGCTCAGCCGTAGCGGCCTGCCCTACGAAGATTACGAGAAAATCCGCAGCGCCCTGCAGGCGCCCAACTACCGAGTATCCAACTCGATTCGTGATGTCGATCCAGCTCACGGCATCGATCCCGAAGGCTGAGTGCATCAGGTTGATCGACAGACTCGGCTCGCGTGAAGAGCGCCAGCGCCTGCGACCAGGTATCCACTGAGCCCCTGCCTTGCCGCGACGATTCGTTGATCTGTGGCAAGGCCCTTGCGCTTCCTGTCCGTAGCCTGTGGTGATCCGCTCCATATCCGCGAGGGTTCACCATGGCTATCACTTCTGCCGACATCTGCGCCGCCGCCGACCAGCTGCAAGGGTTCGTCGGCTTCAACGTCAAGACCGCCCGGCATATCGTGCGTTTCAGCGAAGACTCCTTCGGCCTCGACATCGCCGAGGACAGCATCATGCCGACCAGTGAGTTCGTCTGGATCGCTGGCGACGCTCCCGAGCTGATGACCCTCAAACGCGACCGACTGCAGCTGTTGCTCGACCTGCGTATCGATGAAAGTCTGAATATCGGCGAGCCGTTACGCATATACCTGTGTCGCGAGGATCTGCCGGAAATCAGTGCCGAACGACATCTGCAACCGACAGCCTGACCGGACGCGCCGCGCTGGTCTCGCTCGCGCCTGCAACTTAGACTGGCCGGCCCATCAGTGCCAGCCGACTGCCATGCCCCTGCTCTGCCTACTGCCTGATCATCTGCGCCCGCTGGCGGACAAGTTCTATCGCAGCCACCGCTCCGCCATGCGTACCCGCAGCGACCATCAGGTCTGGGTCGCCAGGGACGGCGAAATCGTTGCCGCACTCTGTCTGCAAGCGGCGGCTCATGGCCAGTGGCTGACCAGCCTGCTGGTCGCACCAGCCCGGCGCCAACAGGGCCTGGCCAGCGCCCTGATCGCTGCAGCGCTGAACGAGGCAGACAAGCCTACCTGGCTGTTCTGCCATCCCGACCTGCAGCCCTTCTACGAGCGCCTGGGCTTTCGGGCCTGTGTCGACTTGCCCGCGCCGCTGGCCGAGCGCCTGGCTCGCTACCGGCGTACCAAGACATTGGACGCCATGGTGCGCTGAGCAATACCGTCTATCCTGGCTTAGAACCTGTTCACGATCTGTCGACGAAATTCCATGTGCAATGACCGCAAAGTGGCGAAGCAGCCTGTCGTAGGGTGGACGACGCTTGCCTACGCGGCCCGATCCGTCCACCGCTCTGCAATCGCAATGGTGGATGAAAAGAGCGTCAGCTACGCGCCCCGATCCACCCTACGGGGTGAGCGTCCGCTTCCGCCTTATTGCCGTCGATCCATAGGGATACGGGTTCCCAAGTACACAAAGATCATGAACAGTCTCTCAGACTCTTATCTGCAAGCAACCTGCTTGCAGCTATCGAGTACGCGCATGCCCACAGCGCTGAACGAAAGCATCATGGCTACTCACGTGAAGCGTCTGCTTCGCGGCTGCGCAAGGACTTCCCACTTTCCATCCCACCCTGCTCGGCATCTCACCCTGTGCCGCCTACCGAGCCTTCGGTTGCTGGGGCTAGAACCTGCTGTTCCACGAATCCGGCAAGCCACTCCCGCCGTCACCCACTGCACGTCCCAAAAGAAAAGGGGCGGCCCAGAGGCCGCCCCTTCTTATCCAGCCAGGTAAATCAGTGGGCCGAAGCGCCACTAGCCCCCAGACCGGTTTGCGAACGTACGAACTGTGGCAGGAACAGCGCACGCTCTCCTGCGGCCGATTCGGACTTGTCGGTGATCGAGAAGAACCAGATCCCTACGAAGGCCACGATCATGGAGAACAGTGCCGGGTATTCGTACGGGAAGATCGCCTTCTCGTGGCCGAGCACCGAGACCCACACAGTCGGGCCGAGGATCATCAGCACCACTGCGGTGATCAGGCCCAGCCAGCCGCCGATCATGGCGCCACGGGTGGTCAGGTTCTTCCAGTACATGCTGAGGAACAGCACAGGGAAGTTACAGCTCGCCGCGATGGAGAACGCCAGGCCCACCATGAAGGCGATGTTCTGCTTCTCGAAGGCGATACCCAGACCGATGGCCAGCACACCCAGGCACACGGTGGTGATCTTCGAGACGCGCAGTTCATCCTTCTCGTTGACGTTGCCCTTCTTGATCACGCTGGCGTACAGGTCGTGGGATACCGCCGAGGCACCAGCCAGGGTCAGCCCCGCTACCACCGCGAGGATGGTGGCGAAGGCCACGGCCGAGATGAAGCCCAGGAATATGCTGCCACCCACCGCGTTGGCCAGGTGAACCGCCGCCATGTTGTTGCCGCCCAGCAGTGCACCAGCAGCGTCCTTGAAGGCCGGATTGGTGCTGACCAGCAGGATCGCGCCGAAGCCGATGATGAAGGTCAGGATGTAGAAGTAACCGATGAAGCCGGTGGCGTAGAAAACCGATTTGCGGGCTTCCTTGGCATCGCCAACGGTGAAGAAGCGCATGAGGATGTGCGGCAGACCCGCAGTACCGAACATCAGCGCCAGGCCGAGGGAAATCGCCGAGATCGGATCCTTCACCAGGCCGCCGGGGCTCATGATCGCTTCACCGCTGGCGTGAACCTTGATGGCTTCCGTGAACAGGGTATTGAAGTTGAAGCCAACGTGCTTCATCACCATGAACGCCATGAACGACGCACCGGAGAGCAGCAGCACCGCCTTGATGATCTGTACCCAGGTGGTGGCCAGCATGCCGCCGAACAGCACGTACATCACCATTAGGATACCGACCAGCACGACCGCAACGTGGTAATCGAGGCCGAACAGCAGCTCGATCAGCTTGCCGGCACCGACCATCTGCGCGATCAGGTAGAAGGCCACCACCACCAGCGAGCCACTGGCTGACAGCGTGCGGATTTCCTTCTGTTTGAGGCGATAGGACGCCACGTCGGCAAAGGTGTACTTGCCCAGGTTGCGCAGGCGCTCGGCGATCAGGAAGAGAATCACCGGCCAGCCGACCAGGAAGCCGATGGAGTAGATCAGGCCGTCATAGCCCGACGTGAACACCAGCGCGGAAATACCCAGAAAGGACGCCGCCGACATATAGTCACCAGCGATTGCCAGGCCATTCTGGAAGCCTGTGATACCGCCCCCGGCGGTATAGAAATCAGACGTCGACTTGCTGCGCTTGGAAGCCCAGTAAGTGATGCACAGCGTGCCACCGACGAAAGCAAGGAACATCAGGATAGCGGGAGTATTGACCGCCTGACGCTGCACCTCACCGGTCAAGGCATCGGCCCACAGAGTGGGGGTCAGGGCCATCAGGGCCAAAGCGGAGAGAATACGGCCGATCATTTGCCCGCCTCATCCAGGATTACCTGGTTCAGGTTGTCGAATTCGCTGTTGGCACGACGTACATAGATGCCGGTCAGCACGAAAGCCGAGAGGATCACGCCGACACCGACGGGAATTCCCCAGGTGATCGGAGAGTCGGGGTTGATGCGGGTTCCGAGCCAGCCGGGCACGAAGGCGATGAGCAGGATGAAGCCGACGTAGATGGCAAGCATGATGGCGGAAAGTATCCAGGCGAATCGCTCACGCTTGGCTACTAACTCCTTGAAATGCGGACTTTGCTCGATCCGCCGATAAATGCTGTCGTTCATTTTATTGTTATCCTCACCCAGCAGGATGCTGGTTGGGATAACTGTAAATCGGCGCTCAGCCTGCGACAGACGACCTTAGTCGAAGCCCCCGAGCTTTTTAGACCAAAGTCTAATGCCTGGCCCCTAGTCAGCGCCGCTGCTGATACTGCTGCGACCCCTGCCCCGGATACCGCTGAATCTCATAGCCGTTCGGGTATTCGATGCTCTGGCGGATGCCTCCACGGGTCTCGAAGGTCGAGCTGCGCCGGCCACTTTCATAACGGCTCGAGCCGATATCCCGCGGGATGTGCCGGCCACCGTGAATGTCGTAGCGCTCCTGGCGCTCATAGCTGTCGATACTACCGCTGGCGCCTGGGCTTACATAGGCTTTGGGAATCACGCGGATAGTCTGCGGGGCGCGCTCATCCGCCCACGCGGTCGTACCGGCAAGGAAAGCCAGCAGCAGGGTGAAACTGATCAGTGATTTCATCTCGAGCTCCGATAACTACAGTACGCGTCAGGCAACGGTACCTGCCCCATTCCTACCTGAGACCCTATCCAGCCCGGATCATTTCCGGCCAAGCGCCTCGCCGATCCCGTAAAAGTGACCGCCGGCCACATGGTGGATACTGCGCCAGGCCGGATCGGCGTCTTCGAAGTGCCAACGCCCATCGCGGAATACCCGCGAATCGGCCCAGGCGCCGATCACCTCGCCAATGAACAGGTCATACATCTGCTGGTTGTGCGGCTCAGCGATCAAGCGACAGACCAGCCACGCCGAGCAGCCCTCTACGAACGGCAGACCCTGATCGCCCAGGGTGAAGAGTTGCACGCCGGAATTGGCCAACTTGTCGGCCTCGTCGTTCAAGCTGCGGGAGCCAAGCTGGTGGGTCAATTCCAATTGCGCAGCCGTGGGTACCTGGATAACGAACTGACCACTACGCTCGATCAGCACACGAGTCGCAGTGATCTTGTCCAGCACCACGGTGAGCTTGGGCGGATCGAAATCCAGGGCACAGGCCCAGGCGGCGGCCATCACGTCGTCAACGCCGTCGTGCCGCGCGGACACCAGCACCGTGGGGCCGTGGTTGAGCAAGCGGTAGGCCTTGTCCAGACTCACGGGCTTGATCGGCTTATCCATGAAAGTACCTCTCTGAAATACCAGAGCGGCAATGTACAACATCGGTCGTCGCGAGCCAGGCTCCGGGCTGGCCAGAAACAAGTTGATCGACAGACTGCCCCTGGCGCCCCAGGCACACTAGAATCGACGCCCGTGCCGGCTTTGATTTAGCCCTCCATCCCATTCGGGCGCCGCGTGACGTCAGACGTCGAGCGCCTGTCAGCAACCAGTGGTGACACCATGATCGAGGTAACCGAAGTTTCCATTGCCCAACTGCGCGCCGCGCTCGAAGCGGGTCGCGTCACGGCGGTCGAATTGGTCAAGGCCTACCTCGCCAGGATCGACGCCTACGACGGCCCGCAGACGCCCACCGCGCTGAATGCCGTGGTGGTACGCAACCCGGATGCGCTGCTCGAAGCCGAAGCCTCCGATGCCCGCCGCGCCCGAGGCGAAACCCTGGGCCCGCTCGATGGCATTCCCTACACGGCCAAGGACAGCTACCTGGTCAAGGGGCTGACTGCGGCCTCTGGCAGCCCGGCCTTCAAGGATCTGCTCGCCCACCGCGATGCCTTTACCGTCGAACGCCTGCGCGCTGCCGGTGCCATCTGCCTGGGCAAGACCAATATGCCGCCCATGGCCAACGGTGGCATGCAGCGTGGTGTCTACGGCCGCGCCGAAAGCCCGTACAACGCCGACTACCTGACCGCTCCATTCGCCTCGGGCTCATCGAACGGCGCTGGCACCGCGACGGCCGCCAGTTTCGCCGCCTTCGGTCTGGCCGAAGAAACCTGGTCGAGCGGTCGCGGGCCGGCTTCCAACAACGGTCTGTGCGCCTACACGCCGTCGCGCGGGGTGATCTCGGTGCGCGGCAACTGGCCGCTGACGCCGACCATGGACGTGGTGGTGCCCTATGCGCGGAGCATGGCGGATCTGCTCGAAGTGCTGGACGTGGTCGTCGCCGACGACCCCGACACCCGTGGCGACCTGTGGCGCCTGCAACCCTGGGTGCCGATCCCCAGCGCCTCCTCGGTCAGGCCCGATTCCTACCGGGCACTGGCCGCGAATGCTGGCGTGCTCGCCGGCAAACGCTTTGGCGTACCGCGCATGTTCATCAATGCCGACCCCGAAGCGGGCACCAGTGAGTCGCCGGGCATCGGCGGGCCGACCGGGCAGCGAATTCATACCCGTGCCTCGGTGATCGCGCTGTGGGAGAAAGCCCGCCAGGCGCTCGAGAGTGCCGGGGCCGAAGTGGTCGACGTGGATTTCCCGCTGGTTTCCAACTGCGAAGGTGATCGCCCTGACGCCTCGACGGTGTTCAACCGCGGCCTGGTCACCAGGGAGTTTCTGCATGACGAGCTATGGGAGTTGTCGGCCTGGGCCTTCGATGATTTTCTGCGCGCCAATGGCGACCCCAAGCTGAATCGGCTCGCCGATGTGGACGGCTCGCAGATTTTCCCGCACGACCCAGGCACCCTGCCCAACCGTGAGGACGATCTTGCCGCTGGCATGGACGAGTACGTACGCATGGCCGAGCGCGGCATCACCCCATGGCACGAGATTGCCACGCTGCCCGATGGCCTGCGCGGGCTGGAGAAAACCCGGCAGATCGATCTCGAGCAATGGATGGATCAACTGGGACTCGACGCTGTGCTGTTCCCCACTGTCGCCGATGTGGGGCCTGCGGATGCCGATGTGAACCCAGCCTCTGCGGACATCGCCTGGAGCAATGGCATCTGGGTCGCCAACGGCAACCTCGCCATCCGCCACCTTGGCGTGCCCACGGTCACCGTGCCGATGGGCGTGATGGCGGATATCGGCATGCCCGTGGGACTGACCTTCGCCGGCCGCGCCTACGACGACTCGGCGCTGCTGCGCCTGGCCTGCGCCTACGAATCGACCGGTTCGAAACGCCAGATTCCACCGCGCACCCCGCCGCTATCAGAGAGCCCGTGATCGAGTCAGGCACATACCTGTGCCATCAGGTCATTGCGCAACGATCCACGTAAACGGCGTGCCTGGATAGCGCGAGAATGCCCTGCTGCCAAGCGCAGTCGATATAAAGAAAGGAGCGATAGATTGTCGAGCAAAGGTAAGAATCTGGAAGCGATCGATATTTCGATCGCCTGGGACGGATTCAAGGCATTCCTGCCCATTTCGGCCTTCGTCATTCTGTTCGGCCTGGCCTTCGGGCTTGCCGCCACGCAGTCGGGGCTGAGCATTGATACCAGCATTGCCATGAGCGCACTGGTGTTCGCGGGAGCGTCACAGTTCGCAGCGTTGGATCTGTGGGGAACTCACATACCGCTGGTGCCCTTGGCGCTGACGGTATTTGCGATCAACGCCCGCCATCTGCTGATGGGCGCAACACTGTATCCCTGGCTGAGCAACCTGCCGCCAGCAAAGCGCTACGGCGTCATGCTCGTCGCATCCGACGCCAACTGGGCGATGTCGATGCAGGCGTTCGGCCGCGGGGAGCCAGGCCTGGGGCTTCTGCTCGGTGGCGGCCTGGCGCTGTGGTCAGCCTGGATCCTGGGAACCTGGCTGGGTATCTACTTCGGCAGCGCCATCGATGATCCGGTGAGTTTCGGCCTGGATATGGTCATGGGCTGCTTTCTGCTGGCCATGGTCGTAGGTGGGCAGAAGAACCTGCGGATCCTGGTCATCTGGGCAGTCGCCGCATGCGCCTCCCTGCTGGCCTACTGGTACATGCCCAGCAATAGCCATGTGGTCGTCGGCGCACTGGCGGGCGGCATGCTCGGTGCCTTGTGGATGGAGAAAAAAGCATGATGATCGAATCGGCCGGCAGCGGAGCCATGATCGTTGTCGCCGTCATGGCGGTGGTAACACTTGCAACGCGCTGGGGCGGCATTTTCGTCATGTCGTTCGTACCAATAAACGTCAGAACCCAGCAGTTCATCAGTGCCATGTCCGGCTCCGTACTGGTGGCACTGCTAGCGCCTTTGGCCCTGGAAGGTGACAGCGGTGCACGACTGGCATTGTTGACCACGGCGATCGTCATGCTGCTGGTCAAGAAACCGCTTCCGGCGATTGCGGCAGGGATACTCGTTGCCGCCCTCGTCAGGCAACTTGGGCCGTGACTCAGTAGATTGGCGCATTAGCCAGCCCACGGATGCACCTCGTTATGGCGCGCCAAACGTTGCGTGCCCGAAGATACGTGTGCCGTCGGTATGAGCACCAAAGCGAAGGGAGGCCTGCATAAGGGGAAGTTCATGGGCGGACATCTTGAAGCTACAGCTAGCAACCCATAGCTGACGCCACACTATGGAAGCGACATCACGTCTCGTTTCTCTTTCAGAAAATCGAGCAATACACGTACTTTGGAGGGCATCTGCTCCCGTGAGGGCGAATACAGGTAGAAGCCGTCCTGGTTGTAGGCCCAGTCGCGAAGAACCTGGACAAGGCGGCCATCAGCCAAATGCTGCTGAATGGCGATATCGACGTGCTGGATCAGCCCAACTCCCTGGACTGCTGCTCGTGTCATGTTCTGGTCGTCGTTGGTTGTGAAGTTCCCGGCTACGGACTGGGTGAAGTACCGCCCCTTACTGCCAGGTTCGTTGAAATTCCAGTTACGGAGCGCACCACTGCCTGAGTTTCGGTAGTTGATGCAGTTGTGTTGTATCAAGTCTTCGGGGGTCCCCGGTACTCCGTGCCGTTCGAAGTAGGCTGGCGAGCCAACGACCACCATGGATATCGCGGAACTGATCGGGACGGCAACGACGTGCTCCGCAAGGCTGTGCCCCAAGCGAATACCGACATCGCAGCCATCGGCGATGATGTTCGACAGGGTGTCGTCCATGATCAATTCGACCCTGACTTGCGGATAACGTCCGTAGAACTCCGCCAGGTGGGGTTCCAACAGCGCCTTCGCCGCCAGGCGCGATGTATTGACCCGAATCAGGCCGGCTGGCGCACCACCGGTCTCGGCCAGGTTGCGAACCGCATGCTCGATCTGGCTCAGCGTGGGCTGCAAGGTGTCGAGCAGTTGCTGCCCTGCCTCGGTCAGGGACATATCGCGGGTAGTGCGGTAAAGCAACCGTACGCCCAGCTGACGCTCAAGAGACTTGAGGTTTTGCGACAGGGCAGCCCTCGACACGCCCATTTCCTCGGCCGCGCGCGTGAAGCTGCCGTGGCGAGCGATGTGAGCGAACCATGCGAGTGAGGGAAGCAGGGACGGATTCATGGGGGCATTGTAAACGCATGCTTATCAGTCATGTCGAAATTGCGGCCTTCTAGATGCTCAGTCCAAGGCGTACCTTCTTTCGTCAGAGAGGGCAGAAGCTCGAACACCAAGCTTCCCCCAATATTTGGCCATCCGCCGTCAGCGTGAGTTTCTTGGAGAACAGGCAATGCGCATGCGCAAGCTCGGCAATAGCGGACTGTTCGTATCCGAACTGTGCTTTGGTGCGATGACATTCGGAGGCACCGACGGCCTATGGGGACAAGTCGGCAAGCTCGGACAGGATGAAGCCGATGCACTCGTTGGTGCAGCTCTAGATGCAGGCATCAATACCTTCGACACGGCGAATGTCTATGCCGATGGTCGCAGCGAAACCATGCTCGGTCAGGCCCTGCGCAACCTCGGTGTGCCGAGGGACGATGTCATCATTGCCACCAAGGCGGCCTCTGCTGTGGGTGAGGGGCCGAACATGCGTGGCACTTCCCGCCGCCACCTCCTGAGCCAGTGCCGTGTGAGCATGCGCCGGCTAGGCCTCGACCATATCGACCTTTACCAGATCCACGCATTCGATCCAGCAACGCCGATCGAGGAAACATTGGAGGCGCTCGACACGCTTGTCCGCGTCGGCGATGTCCGCTACGTCGGTCTGTCGAACTGGGCCGCCTGGCAGGTCATGAAGGCGCTGGGGATAGGTAAAGCACGGAATCTCGCGCCGATCATTTCCTTGCAGGCCTACTACACACTGGTGGGCCGCGATATCGAGCGGGAGATCATCCCAATGCTGGGCTCCGAGCAGGTTGGTCTCATGGTCTGGAGCCCTCTGGCAGGCGGTTACCTGACAGGAAAATATTCCGCGGTGAGCGACGGCGTTGGTGGCAGGTTGGAGGAACTGGACTTTCCGCCAATCGACCGTCGCCGCGGCGAGCCGCTGATAGAGGCGCTGAGAGCCATTGCACACAGGCATGACGCCACTGTGGGTCAGATCGCCATCGCGTGGCTTTTGCATCAGCCGGTGGTGACGACGGTCATCCTTGGTGCGAAGAGCGTCGAGCAACTTTCGCAGAACGTGCAGGCGACCAGCATTCACCTGGACGACACCGATCTCTCCACGCTCGACTCGGTCAGCAAACTGCCAGTCGAGTACCCCGGCTGGCTTCTGGATCGTTCGAGCGAACGGTACTCCTGACTGAGATCACCTGAATCGACAAGACCTGCGGTTCTTGCGAATCAACCTAGTAGCTGGGCTCTTTTCAGCGGATTGAAGGAGCGCACTTCTCGGGCGTCTCTATTGGTGGCGTGTCGCCTCCGGATTGTGACCGTGGTGCAAATGAACCAGCAGATAACGGTTCCATTGGCAGCCCAAAACATACATCGCAGCAAGCTAAAAACCGACCAGTGTAAGGAGAGCGTTATGCAGCATGAGGATAGTTTTGGGATCACCAGGCGCCGCATCCTGATCGGCGCGGCCGCCAGCACCGCTGCGGTCGCTGCGTCGGCCATCGCCAGCACGGCCGGGGAGACACGCGATACCGGGCGTGGCGGGAGGGATGAAAACCTGGAGACGTTAGTTGGCAAGCGCGTACTGGTGACGGGGGCGTCGCGCGGCATCGGTGCCGGAATCGCATTGGCACTCGCGGATAAAGGCGCGGACGTGGTCATCACCTATTTGCACTCAGCCAATCAGGCGACCGAGGTTGTCCGGGCAATTGAAGCAAAAGGCCGACGCGGCTTCGCCATCCGAGCCGACAGTGCCGACCCGGACGCCGTAAAAAGCTCGGTCGAAGAAGCGGCCGGAAAACTGGGTGGTCTCGACATTCTCGTCAACAACGTCGGAATCTCCCGTGACGGCGCGTTTGCGAGCATGAGCCTCGCCGATATCGATGCACTTCTGAACGTGAATACACGTGCGGCCGTTCTGGCCGCGCAGGCGGCCATCGCGCATCTCAAGCAAGGCGGTCGCATTATCACCATTGGTTCATGCGTTGCCGAGCGTGTCCCCTTCCCGGGCCTGACGGTGTACTCGATGACCAAGTCGGCGCTCCTGGCCTTCACACGGGGGCTCGCTCGCGAGCTCGGCCCTCAGGGCATCACAGTGAATCTGGTTCAACCAGGGCCGATCGACACAGACCAAAACCCCGCTGATGGTGACTGGGCCGATGTCAATCGCAGCCTGACTGCACTCGGCCGTTACGGTTCGCCGGCCGATATAGCTGCTGCCGTGACCTTCCTTGCAAGCCCTGCCGCCAGCTTCATGACTGGTTCCGTCGTCACGGTGGATGCAGGGTTCAACGCCTGACGGGTAGCCCCTCCCCTGCGACAAAGAAAGCGCCACACTCAGCGCCAAGGGTGTCCTTGGCTCAGTCACTTCGATAACGGCAGCGGGCCGTAGCTGGAACGTTGGCCAATGTGTATGGAGACGTCATGCGGCATGTGGACAAAATCGGCCTTTCCAGGCGCCATATCCTGATCGCTGCGGCCATTGGCGTGGCTACAATCGCGGCGCCTGTTATCACCAGGGCCACGCCGAAAGCACGGGTATTGCCGAAAGCACGGGTATTCATAACGGGCTCTTCAAGTGGCCTCGGCTTGCTTGCCGGTCAGGCGCTAGCCGAACAAGGGCATCGCGTTGTTCTCCATGCGCGCAATGCGGTACGAGCCGAGCAGACGAAATCCGCGCTTGCGGCTTGTGAGGCGGTGGTCATCGGTGATGTCGCTACCTTGGCGGGCATGCGCTCCGTTGCGGAACAGGTGAACGCGCTCGGCCGCTTCGATGCGGTCATCCACAACGTCGGCCTTGGAGATCGCTTGTCAAAGCGTCGAATCGAGACAAACGATGGACTGTCGCAGCTTTTCGCCATCAACGTCGTTACCCCGTATCTTCTGACAGCGCTGATCCATCGGCCGGATCGGCTTATCTATCTCACTTCCAGCATGCACAATCGAGGCGACCCCAGCCTCGAGGATCTCCAATGGGAAACGCGTCGCTGGAATGAAACGCAGGCCTATTGCGACAGCAAGTTGCACAACGTGCTTCTAGCGCTGGCTGTTGCTCGCCGCTGGCCGCAAGTATTGAGTAACGCGGTTGATCCCGGCTGGGTGCCCACCAGGGGCGGAGGTATCTTTGCACCGGGTGACCTGGCAAAAGGGGCATCCACCCAGGCATGGCTGGCGGTAAGCAATGATGACGCCGCGCAGGTGACGGGCCGGAACTTTCATCATCAAAAGCTTCAGTCCATGCATCCCGCTGCCCAACGAGTGGAGGTGCAAGATCGCCTGATGCACTATCTGGCCGGCATCACGGGAACCACGATTACCTAATCACCGCTCATCACTGCTTCATATTGGAGATACTGAAAACGCCAGCGTCGCCGCCTGGATAGTCCGGACTGCAGTGCCTGCTCAAGGATGCCGCAAAGGTATGCCTCATAGTTCCACATAGAACTCGACAGGCATTTCACAGCATGCACAAAAAAGCCCCGCGCAGAGGTACTGACGGGGCTTTCATTACTGTCAACGTGCAGCCATGCCAGTCACTGTCATGGAAAATCCACTGCAAGCCTTTGATTTTACTGGTGCGGAGACAGGAGTCGAATCTGAGCCACTCATAGCCATATTAATGGGACTCTATCAGGAAATCTATTTTTCCAAGGCACTCAAAAAGGTACTCATACACACAGAGAGAGCCTTTCGCGGATCGGCCTAAAGCTGAACGATATCAATCCATAGCATAAGGCTTGAGGCTTATTCTTGCCTCATCTGCTCCAAGGTAGCTGACTTGATCGGTATTTCTTGATGTCAGTTTGCCTGGAGTCAGTCAGTGGATGCATCCTAGGGCCTTCCCTCATCTATCAGTGAGCAGACGTATGTGGAAGCAGGCGGCAAAGTTCGTCTTTAATTCGATTTGCGAAGACCTTGGGTATCCCGCGTCAGTGATCAACCTAGTTAACCAGGTACCGGGCCTGAACATGCCGTTGGTTGAGCATAAGAAGGGGATTTCGGCGGACGAGGTAGTGAAATGGGATGAGTTCGGTGAGCTGTCCTTAGGTCGCAGCTGGTCCAGTCCGGGCCGCTTGTGTGGCTGGACCTATTCTCCTGGCTCCTACGGAAACTACGGGCACACTGTCATCCGGCGTGATGACTTAGCCAATCTGCGGGTTGTACATGAGCTCCAGAGTTGGACGTGCGATATCCAAGATGTTGACGGCTTCGCCGCGTCAAAGTCCGACCTTCGCCGATTCAGGAACATGGACGAAATGGTTGAGCGCAATTCTAAGGAGCTGATCACGGAAATAACCCCAGATAGGCTTGCGGAACACCTGTCTTGGGACGAAATCCGAATCATAAGTCGAAAGGATCATGATTTCTTTGCAACGTGGGCGTGGGATGGTCGGGTATTCCTAATGAACAGCGGGGGCTCGCATCACTTTGCTGCGGCCAAGTACATTGCTACTCGTATTGACGCGCAGGTACCGCTTACGGGGAGGTATCGAGTTTATGGGCTCAATGAGATGGCCCTAGCGAGCCTGAGGCGCGATTTCGACATTTTCGTGCTGTCCTCGAAAGCCGAGCATCAAAACGCCTTTCACAATGCGATGAGAAGGTTCCAAGCCAGCTACTTCGTGCAAGAGCTACCACGACCGTACTACGAGCAGCACGCTGTCTTCCTGCCAAAAGCTGAAAAGCGCTCGGCCAAGGTCTCGGAGATCTTGCATTGTGCTGGCTTCCTAGACTTGGGCCTGTACTTAAAGAATCTGCCAAGGTAGTCAAAGCCTCGGTAAAATTTCTTGCGGGCAGTATGGTAGTGACGAGACGGACATAGGAGAAGGCAATACGCATGGAAGAGTTTGAACCATTCAGCGTTCGTACCTGCGAGGCTCTTCTTGATGAGGAACACCGTGTTTGCAGATACGAGCCAACTCAAGGAAAGCCCTTTTCGCCATTTGAAATTCACGATCCGTTTGGGCTTCGGAATGCAATTGTTCCGGTCTTTCGTCAAGACCTTGAAGGTAGGATTTACGGCCTTGGAACAGCGTTTCATGTCGATGGGTTCTGCAGCTTTCTGACGGCGTACCACGTGATTGACTTTATCGAGCAGGGGGTACCTAGCCGGCCTATCCTGTTCCTAAGCATGCATGCCGTCGTCTTCGGAACAGTGCGTATCCCGCCAGATTGCTTCGTCCCAGCTGCTGGAGCTTGCGTTCCGATGACTGAGACTGATGATCCATTGGCTGCATTGAGAGGTGAGTCAACGAGAAAGCCTGCCATAGACGTTGCCTCGTTGAAGGCGGCGCGGCTTGGCCCCGGTGTGAGGCCCCCGCAAACCTTACCTATCCGCTTTAGTGGATGGACTCCTCAGACAGGAGAGATTGTGCTAGCCGTTGGATTTCCAGAGTTAGACTTGTCTGAGGTGGACGAATCGACGCAACAAGCGCTGCTAACTGAAGGCATGTTTGGCGCCTATGGGCGAATCATTGACATTCTTCCTGACGGGACTAGCAGTTCGAATAAGACGCCCGTATTTGTTGTGGAAAGTGACTGGCCATCAGGAATGAGTGGCGGTCCAGTTTTCAACCGCGATGGCGAAGTAGTTGGCATGGTGAGCCGTTCGTTACGAGCTGAGCCTGGCTCTGTTGGAGTGGGGTACGCCGCATATTTCGGATTGACCCCAGATATTGAGCGACTAGTGACAACTTTGGACAAGGATAATCCTGGCTGGCGTTTGTGTTGGGGCGTTTTCGTAGAAAATTCTCACACGCCCATCAGCATTCACGCTTCGAGAGAGGATGCTGAAACAGCTGCCAACATGCTTGGCCAACCTAGGGAAATCAGAAGAATCGCGAATCGGATCGGTACTGAGGATTTCATGGGTTTCGCGTCATGATTTCCTATGGTATTTGGTGAAAGAGAAAACAACTCACAACTTTCGGTAAGTGAATGAGTCAATGCTCATTAGACCGATGATCGCAACAACAGGGCTGAGAGTGGAAAACGCTTCAGTATCTGCAAAGTGACCTTGTGGCCCATCACTACGCGATGGGCCACAAGGCTCGAAATCATCCCCTCAACATGACCTGCAAGACCTGAAGTCGCTCCAGGTAGACTTCGGCGAGCTTGCGTGAATGCCATGGGCACGAACCATCATGGAACAAATATCCTTGGCTACACCTGTTGCCTGTTATGTTTCTGAGCTGCGAGGTATTCAGGTTCAAGTGAGACGTTGTATGAGCCCTGTAGTCAACCCACTCGCCAGAAGTCAGTCCGACCGGTTTGTAGCGACGATTGACCAATATCTGTCCCTTGGCGAGATCATCATCATCCGCAATGGGGTGAATGCAATACGGCAACCAACACCGCATCTCCCAGTTGGCACGAGACGATGCATTGATATAGAACCGCGGCATAGACAATAGGCTGCCCATGTAGGCAATCGAATACTCCACTGCGTTTGCAGCCGAAACGAATTTGTCCCCAATGTCTTCCGTCTGGGCACGTGCCTCTGCTGTGAGAGGGTGCGTGCTACTAGACCTCTCAGGGAGCTTGCGAAGAGCCTGCCGCATTTCCTCGAGAGTACGTCGAAACATCAATGGAAGGGAGGTAGTCCTGATCGGATGTTGGCCTGCTCTCAGATCACCGCAATCGCTGTGTTTATGCAAGAGCGACCAGCTGCTGTAGCCGTGTTGAGCTGCGATGCGGTCAAGAGCCGCGCTGTGAGTTAGGCTAATGTCGAGACGGCAAAGCTGCTTGGCTTGGCGCTTGAAGTGCTCTAGTTGAGCACGAGGAAAAACTGTTGCCATGATGACCTCCAACGATTTGCCGGTGACTGTCGATGCGTCCGCACACCGAGACACACGGCTTACCATTGAAAGGCAACCTGGCTCGCAAGATGAATCACACGATGCTGATACAGCTTCGCCAGTGCGGACGGGCAGGCCGACGTGCTTCGGCCAGTTGCAGATTGTAATTGCCAATCTGGTACATAGCTACCCATTGTTTTGTGAGCACGCCTAGCTAGAACCTTGGTGATTTGGCAGAGCTTGTCTTTAAGGGAACAGGAGGCATGAGCTCGAAACCTGCGTTTCGGACAGCAATTCCGCGCTGTCCCAAGGCCCGCGTAGCTGCCTCTACAAACGTGCTCGTACCAGCGATTGCTATGCCCAGGCTCGCTAGCTTTGGCTGTTTCGCGAGTAGAAGGGTAATCGCATCATCAATGTCGGATTCGATCTCGGACATTACGTCGACACTGCCTCCCCAGTCGACCAGCAGCGCCTCGTCGCCGCGATGGTACTCAACATGGCTACCATACTCGACAGCCTCCAGGTGTCGCAGCTGAGGCAGCAGGATCACGGATACGCGAACATCAATCTCTGCGTAAAAGGCGTAGCGCAGCACGTTGCGCCGGTCTCGCTCCTCTGTGTCTAGGATGCGGCGGCGACGTAGCGCGAGGTTCTCCTCTTCCCTAGACTTGCGACGTCGATACAGGTTGCGCTGCTCCTCTGCGGCAGCAACCTCGTCGGCAGGTGCAGGTGCAGGTGCAGGTGCAGGTGCAGGTGCAGGTGCAGGTGCAGGTGCAGGTGCAGGTGCAGGTGCAGGTGCAGGTGGCGAGTATGGTGCGATTCCGGACTTTGCAAGGTCTCGAATGTGCTCGATGCCTTTGCTGTGTTGGCGCCACTCCCCCAACTGCTCAATCACTCTCGGGGCTGAGAGGCCGCCATGGGAGGCTTTCGTTGCTGCCCCAGTTGGCACTTTCAGATCAACGATGACCAACCCCGCGCCGTGTCTGCGTAGGCCTAGCCCAAACCCTAATGCGAGCGCTTCGTGTAGCCGATCCCAGCCACTGGATGCATCGAGGCAACGTTGCAGAGCAGGCCTCATCCGTTTCGCAAATGACTCCAGACTCTCCGCCCCAGAGTAGGCCTGCACGCGAGCGGCCTCGGCCGAGAGTGAGGCTGCAGCTACAGCGCTGCGACGGATCACCACCTTTGTTCCATCGCCATTTTCGGCAACCACATAGTTGCCATTGTCGTGCTCAAATCCTTGCTCAATCTCAACCTGCCGGCAAGCAGCGTGCATTTTGTCTAACAACCGCCCCGTGCTCCAGGTCGAGTGAAAAGCTGGGCGGTAACGGGACAGCACGACATGGACGTGCAGGTTGTCCGTATCGTCGTGAACACCCAATGTGCGTGGGCAATCCGCAGGGACGCCGATCAACTCGATTGCGCGCTGAGCTGCGGCGAGCGCTGCCAGGGGTGCAGGTTTTTCATTTGCAGGCCAGCTGAAAACCCAGTGTTCGATCGGGTTTCCCCCGCGCCTAGTTCGCGTTGCATAGTCGGCCAGGTCGAGGTGCGCCGTCTCTGGGCAGATCACGCCGCTGTGGAATACAGCTCCCTCGTCTACGAGCCACCCGACACAGTTACCGATCTGGACCAGTTCATGGCTATCTCCGTCGCGCAGACGTGCGGCATACCTCGACAGCGCAGATGCACGATCAGAGCCATCGCGAATTGCGAGTTTGTATGAATTGAGCCGCTCAAGCTTCCGATCTAGGGCAGCCGCATCTCCAAACCTTTTGGTCGTAATAGCGGCAGCGAGATCACGGCTCGTTTGTTGGATGTCATCATCGAGCTTGCGGATTAGGTGCTTTGGCGATTGGCTGGTGGCGTACAGCGACAGGGCCATGGCCCTGCCAGGGGACTGACTCAGCCTAGCTTTTATCCGCTTACCGATCATGGTCACCCGTCCTCCTGGACAGTCGCTCAATCGCCGCCAGACGCTGTAGCACAACTGAGAGTTCTGGCAGTTGCTGCTGGCCGCTGTACGCGTGGATCAGCAGTGCGCTGAGGCGCTGGAGTTCTTGGCGCACAAGACTCGACTCACGCGGCTCGCGGCGTTGTAGGGTGGCCGCGCGGGCAAGATCACTGATTGACGTCTGATACTGCGTGGCTCGTTGCTCAATCAACTCAAACTCTGACGAGTTCACACGAAAATTTACGATTCGTGTTCGCCGTTCTAATTCGCGCATATATGCCTCGCGGTCGATGTGGCGCCTTGTGGCATATATGGCCACTCGTGGCGTTACGTGGCACGAAAAGCCACGAAAGAGCTTTTAATAATTAGTTCAGCATGTGATACACGGCCTTTTGTGGCTATTCGTGGCATTTCGTGCCACGAACTCAAAGCCATATAAATCAGTGCAGCATGTGATACATGGCGCTATATGGCATTCGGTGGCTGTTTGTGCCACGTAATGCCACGCTTTTATTTTTTGCCAGCACGCGCAGCGTGCGTGGCGCCGCTGCGTTTTACGCAGCGTTATCCTGTGAGAACTAACAGGATTGCACCGTTTTTTAGGACTAATGCAGGTCATGTGTCAAGACCGTGCAAATCCATGTACTGCTACGATGTGTAGCAATTAAAACTTATTTACTAGATAAAGACATACGCTATCTAGTAAATGCGATTTTATTTGCCGATGCTTATTGACGCAAAGTTTTGGAGGGGTTACTAGTTGCTCCACCGCAGGCAACTAATGGTTTTCTCATATATGGATATTTTATCTAGTGGATTTAACTTTGAGGCAGCGATGGCAGAACTCGACATGCTGGAGAGCTGCCCGCCGCCACCACGAGCACCACAGAGTTTTCGTGAGTTTGTTGATCAACATCGAGAGCGAATTCAGTCGCTGATTTCGCGCGGCTGGGCTGCAGACGAGGCTCTGTCGCGAATCGCTACCGCCGCGGGTGTCGAGATCAATCTGAGGACTGCGCGCACATACCTGCGACGGCCAGCTCAGCCACAAAAGCGTGGCCCTGGACGGCCACGCAAACAGGTTGGGGGTGAGGCATGAAAATCACTCAGCTCACTGCACGTGTCCGGCGCTTCGGATCGAGACTCAGTATCGCTAACGAGATCGCTCCGGACCTTCGGCGCCAAGTGCAGACGCAGTCGAAAACTGCCTCGCCTACCGAAATAGCGACGCTACGTGAGCGCATCAACACACGCGCTGAAGCGGGAGTGGCAGTTGCTGCCACGTGCATGCTTTTTTCGGCTGTGCTCGCTCTGTTTCAGCCACTGCTGTGTTTGATGCTGGCGTTCGGCGGAATGCTGTCTCTCGGCTATGCGGGCGCTTGGCATTTGGTAGCCGAGGAGGCTAGTGATGGACAGTAAGAATCTCCGCGAGGAAGAAGCGCAATCCCAGGCTCAGCCCAAACGATTTGTGAAGACACGAAAGATCTTCCGGCTCATCGCTGGCGCCGAGGCGTGGAAACGCCAAGGCGCGATCCTGCGTCATCGGCTCTCAGCTCCGCTTTTGCGGCACGTATGGCAGCAGGAGCGCTCTCGACTGAGCGAGACCGTAATGCTCGACACGATCTCAATGCAGGATCTAGAGCGTTCAAAGTTGAGCCACGGCTTTCTGATTGTTTTGATGGGGGCATGCCTACTCTGGGCAGCGCTTAATATCATCAAAGGCACAGCGGCACTGGTGCGATTCGACGTCTACCTCAACGTCTGGCTCTTCAGCGGTATTCCCCTCGCGTTCTTCGCGATGGTGCGCCTCCGGCTGAGCCATCTCTCGTACAGCCTCATCAACGAGGAGATCATCAACAGGCGCAGGGAGGCGAAATGATCGTGCCAGCTTCAACCCGCTGCTTAGTTTTGTGTGTCCTGGTCATGCTGAGTCTCTCAGCAGCTGCCGAGGACCTACCTGCCGTAGTGCAACAAATCCAGACAGCAAGCTACGGCGACGACTTCGGTCAGAAGGTAATTAACTGGGTTTCGTTTGGAACCGATACGCCGATCTGGGGAAATAAATCCCTGTTATCTGCCGTCGCACTATTCCTGAACGGTATCGCGTTGATCGTAATGGGCTGGCTAGCGGTGGCAGGAGGGGCCGCATTCGTCATTCATACAGCGAACAAGGGCGTACCAGGTGGTCAGGTCATCTCCAGCTTTTGGATGCCAATCAGGATAGGCGTTGCAACCATTCTGCTGATTCCACTCACCAGCGGTTACAGCACCCTCCAGTACGGTGTGATCACCGTTGCTGAGAAAGGCAGTGCCCACGGTAACTTGGTGATGCGGGCGGGGCTGGACTATCTCTACGACTTCGGCGCCTACCGTCCAGGTCTGCTTCCCAGCTCACGCGATGCGATCTTGTCATGGCTCGAAGCCGAGGTCTGTCGTCAATACATCAACAGCTACACCCGCCGAGAAACCATCAGGCCCCATCAATTCAGCGAGCTACGCGATGGCAACTACACCACGGGGGTCTCATACGACTACGACGAAAGCAACACGTGGCACTACAACAAAAACGATCTCCGACTAGGTTATTGCGGAGCGATCGCATACTCGATGGTGGCACCCTCTAGGATCACCACCCCCAATAGCCGTTTCGATGCAGATCAAGGCAAAACGACGGCCGCTTATGCTGGCCCGGAGATCATTGCAGGTAAACAATTCGAGATAATTAAGACGTTTCAGCCTCGTGTAGCCGAAATTGCCGCCCTCATCCTGAGTGATGAGAGTGCATTGCGTCAGATGCAGGTTTCCGGCCAGTCTGCGCAGAGCAATTATGAGCGCGCTGTCATGGAGCTTAATGGCAAGATCAACACTGCAGCATATCAACTAGCCGATCTGATTAATGATTATGATGCACACCTGCAGAGCATCATGGCGCAGACAGTCAACCAGCTCAATGATGCAAAGAACAGTGGCGAATCATGGCGTGAGCAAACCATCAAAATCGGCTGGCCAGCCCTCGGAACGATATTTTGGCAGATCAATACTGCCCAGTCCGAAATAAATAAGCTTTCCGCCTCTCTCATTCCAATTTTTTCTGAACCTAATCTCGACGAGGACTGGATTAAAGATCAACGCCTCACTGAAGTGTCCTCTCGCATCCGGGGATTGAAAAAAGCCGCAGCGACTTATGGCTCAGTCGATAATGGTAGTCCTGAGGGACCAATCCCCAGTCTGTCCGCAATCGCAGATTCCGGTGCAGAGGGTAGCGGATTAATTGATGGAATCAAAAAGAAGGTCTACCAAGTGTTCGCTTGGTCGATACGCTCAGTTTTATTTAAGAATTCGCCCGACGACCTTGTCATTAATCTGCAGTACTTTGGATCAGCAACAGGCACTTTCGCAGAAAGCGCCTTCTGGTCAAAGATTATTGCTGTGAGCATGACCCAGGGTTATCTCGAGGCCATCGACAATAGCGTCACAAATGAGGCCAACAGCTTTTCCAAATATAATCCACTAGGTTGGGCTGCCAAGGGTATTGCAACGGCGGCCTCAGGAGCGTCCAAAGGGGCCATTAGGATTCTTGGAGCTGTTTCTGAAATGCTCGACACCCTACTGATCGCCCTCGTTGTTGTCGGGTTTCTTCTAGGTATTGTACTGCCCACGATTCCTATGATTCTGTGGTTCATGGGCGTCATATCCTGGATGCTCTTTTTCATTGAGTGCCTAATCGTGTCGCCCATGTGGTTGGCCGCGCACGGTACGGCTGAGCGCGAGGGCTGGGGCACGGAGCATACGAGGCAAGGCTACATGCTGATGATCGGCCTGTACCTAAATCCCATCCTCAGGGTTGCTGGCTTCTTCGCGATCTTCCTCGCACTCAAACCGGTCAGCTACCTGGTCTCCTGGTTAATCGACTACATACAGGGCGTAGTAATCAGCGGCTTCGCACTGCTGTATATCTACGTTGGCTCGATGGTGGTCATCGCGATTTTTGCCTATACGGTTCTCGTCCGTATCTATGGGTTGCCTGCCGAGCTATTTGAGCGAGGTCTTCGCTGGGTGAACGGCGGCCAGGAGGTCACCGGCGACAGCTCCAACGAAGAGAAGGCCCGCAGCAACCTAGCCATCTTCAGCTCCAAGGGTGAGGCGGCTGCATCCCGAGTCGGGCGCACCTCCATGTCTGTGAGCCCCGGGAAGCCCGAGGGAGGCAGTGGCGATGGAGGGGGACGGCCACGCGGCACACTGTCGTGAACGAAAAAAGCGCCCCGAGGGGCGCTTCTTCTTAGAACAGCAGTCCTAGGATTGGTTGGTTGACCAATCCAAGAACGATGACGATGTAGACCATACGGAGCGCAAAACGCCGGCCTTCGTAGCCTTCGCCCTGGAAAGCCCCATGCCAGAAGAACATGGCAGCAAGACAAAAAAGACCTGCTAGCAAAACATATCCGCCCACAAAGACGGCAGTACCCAGTAAAACGGACTCACTCAAATGGCTAGCCGCATCACCGACGTACCAGGCGATCTCCTTACCTGCGTAGCTGAAAAGGCCCGCTAGCGTTTTCGTCTCGAACAATCCGATGGCAAGTATGTTGAGACCAACGAACGCGAGGGTTACGTTTATGAGGAGTCGCCACTCCCGCGCCCCAGCAAACACGCCAGGCAAGGACAGGGCCATTATCAGTGCTCCCAGCAACAGGTCGAACAGGCCAGCGTTATTCGCTGTTCCCGCGCGCTCATACGCATGCCATATCGACCACATGAAAAGTGCCGCCACAACCGGCGACCAACGCAAGCTGAGGTTGCACAACGCGTTCACCAGTGACTCTGCACGGAATGTGCTTATGGTGGTCGTGTTCATGGCTATGCCTTCCCTACCTGTTCTGATTGCGACGCAGCTCAAGAGCGTCGCGAATAATGGCGCTTACCGATTTTGGCTCACGGCCAGCTCGCTTGTTCGCCCGTGCTTCATCTTCAAGCTCAATGAGAAGCCATTGGGGCAATGTAAATCCAGTCCTAACCAGACTCTGATCTTTCGATTGCTCGAGTGTCGCCATGGTCTCTGTGCGTTTCTTAGCCATCCGACACCTCCAAAACCTTTGCCTCCTGCGCACTCCGCCTAATCATGCAGCGCCTCGAACATTTAAAGTGGAAAGTTAAACCCTATAAGAGCTTAACAGCCACCTTTCTTCCCGTCTCGGCGTCGACCACCTCAAGTCCAGACCGAACCAGGCAGAGCACCTCCCGCCCACCGAGTTTGGGTAAGGCTACGTCCTCATAGCACCCCTCTCCCACCGGCCAGCTGAGAATGAGTGCAGCACCAGAATTTAGCTCCACCAAATCCACAGAGGGCTGGCCATCCAAAAGTGCATCTTGAACAAAAAGCTGGAGTGTTCCCCGTTCATATCGAGTGGTGTAGTCCGCCAGCAGCATGGTCATCCCTCCCTATTTGGCTGAAGTGAGGCACAGGTTGATAGACCTCCCCATAGACAGTTTCATTCATTTCATTAGACTTGTAAAGTAAATAATTAAACTTTATATTTTTACCAAACCATCATGACGGGTATGTAATGCGCCGAGACTCTAGCCTAGATCTTCTCAAGTGGATGGCAATCGCTCTGATGACGCTCGGACATACCCGGTTCGTCTGGCCGGAAATGTCTTGGGCGTCATATCCAGGGCGATTCGCTTTCGTCGCACTGTGCGCCGTCATGGCTGCTCATACCATGCGGCAGGGCGATCCCAGTCGCAGTACATGGAGGCAGCTCGGCCTATTGGCTGTGGCAGCGACCGTCAGCCAGTGGCCGTACCATGCACTGACTGATAGGGATATGGGCAACATCATGATCACGCTCGCCTGCGGCATTGCGGTGATGACTGGGTTGCGAATCCCGGACTGGCATGGCGTGCTCCTGGCCACCGTCGGCATTGCGACCCCGCTGGTTCTGCCCATTGAATATGGGCTTCTCGGTGTACTGCTCCCTAGCGGCTTCTTGATCGCGCTGTCGGGATCACAGCGACGCTGGCTGCTACCCATTTCGCTCGCCGCACTTTGTCAGGGGGGAAGCATTTGGCAGTCAATCCTGGCGGCCCTTTCATCGCTCTCTGTCCTAGTGTTTCTCAGCGCTGCCTGGAAGCTACCGCATCTACCTAGAGTCGGGCGCTGGACGTATGTGTATTACCCAGCGCACATGATGATATTCGTCTTGATCGCGAACATGATGAACCTGCACGGTTAGGTGAGGTACACCATCAGCACCACCGGATATACGACCGGCGTCAGGCGCAGCCGAGACCTCCCAATGTTCAGAGTGCACTACTGATGAACCAGCCAACTACCGATAGCCACCATCGTAGCTTCCTCCTCCCAGCGCGAGTTAGTGAGACGGTGATCGACGAGGTGCAGCGCCAGGCCGAGATTGGCTTCGAGTTCGCTGGCCTACCTTTCAAGCTGCTGATCGCACCGCGCATAAAAATGTCGGGGCTGGACTTCAATTTCGTCGTGATGCCAACGGGGCACGTCGAAGCGCGGCGCCAGGCCTGCCAACTGCTCGCAACGGAGCTTTCGATGAATCCGCCACCAGAGGTAATGGCGGCTATCGAGAGGCTCCGTTCTCTGTATCCAGCCCACCTTAGCTACTGATGCTGTAGCAGCCCCCGCTACAGCTAAAGGTGCTTCTGGCACGCACAATGTGCCCATTAAATGGGTGTCCTCCAACCAACTTGCCCTGGAGGGCATCCGCATGAACAGGCTCAACCAACTGCTCCATACCCTGATCTTGTTGGCCGTGCTCATTGAGCACGTGCTGATCACCGGGCAGCACCTCAAGCACTTCTTGTGATCAAGGTGCAATTTTTTGTCAAAGAGGAGATGAATCCGGCCAAGTTGGATCGGGGGAGAAGCTTGCCCCTTTCCGGCGCAACGCGCCGCCTCTATCGACATGGTCTGATGGGCATGTCCGAGATAGGCAGTGCGGTGGAGGGGATGGTCTGCCTGACCAAATGATGGCAAATTGATGCCCCTGCAGCCCTGAAGGCGGCAGGGAAGCCACAATTTCACTGATGGAGGAACAATGGCTGCGCTCAAGCTATTCCTGAAACTATTCATTGGCGTGCCGCTATTCATCATTGGCGGGATCGGTCTTCTGGGCACGCTGATCGGCGGCCAATTCCAAGCTGCTCTGGGCATCGTCGCAGCTCTGGCGGCATTCGCCAGTATCTGCGTCTGGGATTCCAAGCGCTCTCAGGCGAAGTACCGCAAGGTTGCAGAACGTCGAGGGCTGACGCTTGATTACTTCGCCAACTACTTGGATGCGGGCGTGGTGATCGACAGGCAGAAGCGCCAGCTACTGCTCGGCAAGTTCGATGGCGGCAAGATCATCAGCTTCGACGACGCGCGCAGTGCCGAGTGGGAGGATCTCCCGTACGGTGGAAAGATGAAGTACCTGCTTCACGTGAACACCGGCGACTTCGACACCCCTCGACTGAGCGTCGGGTTCTCCGGTCAGAAGGCACTGCGCGATCAGGCCTATTCCAAGCTGATGGCGGCGCTCAAGCTCTCCTGATCGTTCTTCTTTTTATTCATTAATCTTTCTTTTTAGCGGCTCAGCCAGAGCTCTATTGTGGTGTTATAGGGCTCTTGGTGAGCTGCGTTGTTGGTCAAAACGGCTCAGCGTGATACGTATCAGTCTGAGCTGTGTATAACCTCGTTTCTACCATCGAGCCTGCTGCGCAGCTTATCTCTAATGCTGGAGGGCAATTTGTTCAGGTCGGTGAGCAGGGACTCAAGATTTATCTGAGTATTCTCCCCGCCCAAATTGATTTGCAGATTTAGTCGCTCAATATGCACGATCTTCGTGCCTGCGAGGTCGCCGGTGACGAGAACGTTCTTCAGATCAGCGACGGCGTGTTGGACACTACTCGGCACATAATCCCATGTTGCTACGGCCTGCGGACGGCCATGCTCGTCAGTGACCTGAATTTTTTCGCGCAGCGTGTAGCGATTCGACCGGCCATGCTTCTCCTTCGTAATATAGCCCGCCGCCTCCAGCACTTTCAGTTCACGCTTGATCTGAGCCGGGCTAACTCCCGACTTTGCGGAAATTAGGTCAATTCCAGGGAAGGCCATCCCGGAGGCATAGTTGGTATGTGCTTTTATGACCGCATAAACCGCGAAAGCGTGTGGACCGATCTTTGCTATATCCCCCTGATCAATCATTGACTTGAATACATGAAACCATTGGGTTTGCGCAGCCCATAGCTCTTGCTGGGCGGGGTTCTCGGTTGATGAGTTAGCCATGAGGTGTCACTCGTGTGCCGAAGACTCGATCTTTTCACATACCCATGCGCTCACATGCTCTGCAGGCCAGGCAACCGAGTTCGGGCCAAGCCGTACAGGGGCAGGGAACTCACCAGCACGGATGAGTCGGTATATCTGCGATTTGCTCAGGCCGACCTGTGCACAAACACTAGGCAGGCGTAGAAGTGCGGGTGTGACGGGTATTGCCAGTGCCATTCTGGTGGTACTCCCTGATACCGTGTGGAATGGCTAGGCATTGAATGGCACGGCGACAGGAAGGTCTTGGCAATTGCCAGGAATGGTGGGCAAATACCAAAACTCTCTCTGAGCTAGGCCATATATTTTTTGATCGTTTTGATGCTGCGGGGGAAGTCGGGTATACCTGCTGTTTCTGCGAGATGAATTATGTCATCGTGCCGTTTTGATGCGCTGTCCGCCACGTTGATCAGAGACGCAGCGCGTATGACCCGTTTTGCCTGATCGTTCGCCTCTTTGCCGAGGTGCGGCCCGCAATGCGCTTTGTTGACCTCGATAAGAAGGTTTACTAATCCCTGCGTTAGACGCTGGATGTATGCCAGCTCCTTCGCGCGGAAGGCCTCAATTTCGGCCGCCTCTAGTGCCCGCCCCCCAGAGTGCCTGCCCTCCAGGAATTGGGGGATTTCAACTCCTGCGCTCTCGACCCACTCGATCAAACCAGATTTTGAGAAGTAAATAGCACGCGCCGGGACGTCCTTAAACTCTCCCTCTACCTCAGGCCGGAAAACTGGCCCATCTTCGCCGGGGGAATGGAGCCAGGCCTTGAAGTAGCTGGATAACATTCCGAAATCGATTACATAACGCCTCGTCGATTGACGAGAGTCTGTCACACCACCCAGCCAGCAGACTGACGTCGGTATTATCGGCCCATTGCGAACGTAGTGATGCTCGATTAACCGTTGAACGAGCTCCTGCAGATCGTACGCAGCCGCCCGGATGTCAAGCCCAAGGGTTTTGGAATGGTTAGGAACAAAGTCACATAAGCGAATCAGCTCATCAGTCATGCTCATCTCCCGCTGATCTGATCAAAAGTCGAATGGCATCGTTACCGCGTAACATTAAAGTAATCCCGCCACTTCTCACTATCGATGTTCAGCGAGGAGATGATCTCCTCGTCAGCGGCAACAATGAGCCGCTCTAGCATTTCCCGCTGAGTTACGCTGTAACGCCTTGCCAGGCGCTCTAGCCCAAGGGCGCAGGCGGTGGATACCCATGTGTTAATCCGCCGCTCGCCGTTCCCGTCCGAACCTGCAAAAGCCCGCCTTGCGCGGTACTCGGCTTGTCGCTGTGCTGATGATTTCGCCATAGTTACGCTCCGTTACGCAGTAACTTAAATATATGAATGTTACTACGTAACGTCAAGCGGCCTCAGATTTACTTTTGATTCTTGCCAGGCTGTCTAGGTGATCTGCATACCACTGAAGCATGCCGCGCCGTCCATCCAGATACTGAGCATGGTTGTAGGTGCCACGGATACTGTTCTTGTCCACATGCGCCAATTGGGTCTCGACCCACTCGCTGGGGTATCCCTGCTCGTGCAGAGTGGTAGACATCGTGTGACGGAATCCATGCCCAGTAGCTCGCCCGTCATATCCGGCACGCTTCAGTAACTGATTGATGGCGGCCTCGCTCATGGGCTTCGCCGGATCGTTGCGCCCAGGAAACGCCAGTGTGTAGCCACCTGTAATGGTCGCCAGCTCACGCAATGCATCGACGGATTGCTTGGAGAGAGGGATCAAATGAGCACGACGCATTTTCATGCGCCCTGCGGGGATCAACCATAGCCCTTTATCGAGATCGAACTCCGACCAAGGCGCCCCTCTTAGCTCTGCCGTACGCACCCCGGTCAGGATCAAAAGGCGGGTAGCGATCTTCACCACATCGTGACCTGGGCAGGCATGAACGCTATGGAGGAGCTCTGGTATCTCTGCAATGGGTAGGAAGGGATAGTGCCTTGAGGTTGGGGTCTGCAGCGCCCCGCCAATATCCGCAATAGGGTTGTAGTCAGCCCGGCCAGTGGCAATCGCAAAACGGTACACCTCCTGGCAGCGCTGACGAACCTTACGCAGCTTTTCCAGCGCTCCTCTCGCCTCAATGCGACGGAATACGTGCAACCACTGCAGAGGCTTGATCTCGGTTAGTGGAAAATTTCCAACATGCGGGAAAATGTCCAGCTCAAAGGCTTCCATAACGTCGCCGGCATACCCTTCAGACCAGCGCGGCGCTTTATGTTGATGCCACTCCATCGCAAGGATTTTGAACGTGCTAGCACGATCCATTGCCGCTTGAGCTCGTACGGCCTTGCGCTCAAGCCCTGGATGCCTACCTTGCGCCACAAGCAGGCGAGCGTCGGAGGCAAGCTGACGAGCCTGGGCAAGCGTTATCTTGTCGATGGTGCCTAGTGAAATATGGGACTGCTTGCCGTCCAAACGAAACCGGAAGCGCCAAGACTTACCTCCTGCAGCACGAATCCAGAGAAACAACCCACCACCATCAGCAAGACCATAGTCTTTGTCGCGCGGTGCAGCATTCTTCACCTGAAGGACAGTCAAAGGCATCCCGAGTACCCATAGATTATTGAACCTCAAAAGGTACTCGCATGGGTGCTCATCAAGCAAGCGTCTGGAATGATTTCCCTGGCACCGGATGGGACTCGTAAAAAACAGAAAGCCCCGCATTTAGCGGGGCTTTCAGAGGCTTTTTGCGGTCTCATGCAGTGCCAGCGAGAACCGAAAAATCTTAGTATTGGTGCCGGAGACAGGAATCGAACCTGCGACCTTCGCGTTACGAGTGCGCTGCTCTACCGACTGAGCTACACCGGCGGGACGCGCGCATTATTAGCAGGCAACACGTACCACTCAAGCGTTTTTTAGCCAGCCGCCCGGTAACCGCGGTTATCCCACCAGTTCGATGCGGTCTTCATGGATGTGGATCAATCCCTGCTTGTACAGGCCGCCAATCGCTTTCTTGAAGTTGCCCTTGCTGACCCGGAACATGGCGCTGATGCGTTCGGGCGAGCTCTTGTCGCTCAGTTCCAGCACGCCGCCGCTTTCGCGCAGGCGACTGAGAATCTGCTCGCTGAGGCCGTCTGCGGCTTGCTGACCGATTGGTTGCAGGCTGAGGCTGATCTTGCCATCGCCGCGCATGTCCTTGATGAAACCCGGCTGGCGGATGCCGCCACGCATGAAGCCGATCACTTCGTTCTTGTGGATCAGCCCCCAGTGCTTGCCGTTGATGATCGCCTTGAAGCCCATATCGGTTGGCTCGACCACCAGCAGGTCGACTTCATCGCCGGTCTTGTAGGTGGCCGGCACTTTGTCCAGGTAGCGATCCAGCCGCGCGGTCGCGGTGATACGGCGGCTGCGCTTGTCGACGAACACGTGCACCACGCAGTAATCGCCGATCTGCAGCGGGCGCTTCTCTTCGGAGTGCGGCAGCAGCAGATCCTTGGGCAGCCCCCAGTCCAGAAACAGGCCAACGCGATTGATGTCGACCACTTTCAGGCTGGCGAACTCGCCGACTTGTACCTTGGGTTTCTCGGTGGTGGCGATCAACTTGTCTTCGCTGTCCAGGTAGACGAACACGTTGAGCCAGTCTTCCACCTCGCTCGGCGTCTCCTTGGGGATGTAGCGCTTGGGCAGCAGGATCTCGCCATCCGCCCCGCCATCCAGGTACAGACCGAAGTCGGTGTGCTTGACGACCTGCAAGGAATTCATACGTCCGATAACAGCCATGGTGCCTACCCTCATTTTCAGGCCGGCAGTTTACCCGAGTCGCCTGCGGGATTCTCGGTAGTGCAAGCCTGGTTCAGCGCAATTTCTGCCCACTGGTCATTGAGTGAACAGCGATGCGCCTCAAGGTGGTAAGATAGGCGGCCATCTTGATTCTCCGAGTAGGTTAAATGGCCGTCATGCGCGTCAAAGCATCCCAGAGCAAAGCTAAACCCGCCCCAGCTGTCGAAACCAGCGAATCGATCAACGCCCAGATAGCGGCGTTTCTCAAGTCCGGTGGCAAGATCCAAGAGATCGCCAAAGGCGTCAGTGGCCAGACCAACGGTCCAGCCAGCCGCCATATTACTATCGCCAAGAAGTAATACCGGTCTGTATCGACCTGCAGCGCCTGCATGCCGGGCGCCAGGTCGGCAACCTTCCCCTCGCCCGCCCGGGCAATGATTTGAACGATATCTTTCTCATCTTCGCCGCTTGTCGCTAGCGATGAGCACACGCATGTTTCAGAATGATGTCAGTCCGCTTTCAGCGCGGTCGGTTTTCCGGCTCAGCGCCGTACCTGCTTGCCACGCAATACATCCGATATGACAGAGCTCGAGCGGGCATGTCGATCACTGGCAATTGCTTGAGGAATACAAGTGCGTTCTTTCAGCCCCTGGCTGCAGCGGCCCGTCAGTGCTCTGGCGGCGCTGGCTGTCCTGTTCATGCTGCTTCCCCTGATCAGCCGCTACGCACTGGGCTGGTCGCATCCCTACGGTTATCTCTCGGATCTGGCCATCGGCAGCCTGTTGCTGTGGTTGGTACAACGCCGTGGCCTGCTGCTGGGTATTCCGTTGATTCTGGGCTGGGTGACGCTCAACCTCGGTACCGTTGAATTGGTCAGCGCCGTGGGGCGCATGCCGGAGCCGACGGATCTGCATTACCTCACCGACGCGCAATTCATCAGCCACTCGACCCAGGGCGGCGGCCTCACTCATCCCTGGCTGGCTGCCGGGCTTATCGCGGTTTCCCTGGCATTTTTCATTCTCTTCGCCATCAGCCGCAAACACCGCGCCAGCAAAGCATCGCCAGCCTGGCTGCTGCTGCCGCTCGGCCTGTTCGCCGCCCATGGCATCTACCAGTACCGCAGCCCCAGCGAAGCGGATCAGTGGCTGCAATTCAACCTGCCGCACAAATGGCTGGCCGAAGGCATCAGCGCCGCTCAACTCGGCCTCGAGGACTGGCTCACCAAGGGCCAGCCGAACAGCCCGCCAGACGTGACCGGACTGACCCGGCTGGACATGGATGGCACTCCGCTGCTGAGCGAACCCGGCCGCGCGCGCAATGTATTGATCATCACCCTGGAAGGCATTCCCGGCGCCTATATCGCCGCCAGTCGCCGAGCCATCGGCAGCAGCTATCAAGCCGACCCGATGCCGCGCCTGAGCCAATGGGCCGAGCGCGGCATGCTGACCAGCGATTACGTACTGCACGGCCACCAGACCATCCGCGGGCTCTATGCAATGCTCTGCGGCGACTACGACAAGCTCGCCTCGGGGACACCGAAAGGCATCGAGCTGCTGGCCAATGCCGAGCGCAGCGCCCAGTGCCTGCCTGCTCAGTTGCGTGAACAGGGCTTCAGTACGCATTTCCTGCAGGGTGCCGGACTGCGCTTCATGGCCAAGGATCAGATCATGCCGCGCATGGGTTTCGAAAAGACCCTGGGCCGCGACTGGTTCCGCAATACGCCCTACCTCGATTTCGCCTGGGGCATGGATGATCGAGCCTACTTCGAAGGCGCGCTGACCTACGTCGATGGCCTGCGCGAGCAGAAGGCGCCCTGGATGCTGACCCTGCTGACCGTCGGCACCCATCAGCCCTACTCCGCCCCCACCGACTACCTCGACCGCTACCCCAACGCCAAACAGGCAGCCATCGCTTACCTCGACGACGCCATCGGTGAGTTCCTCGATGCGCTGGAGCAGCGTCGCGTGCTCGACGATACCCTGGTGGTGGTGACGTCCGACGAATCCCACGGCATCGAGAACGTGCGCTTGGCATCGGCCTGGGGCTTCAACCTGATGCTGGCTCCGGAGCAGGCTCAGTTGCCGTCGATCAAAGAAGGCGTCTACGGACACGTCGACCTGACCGCTTCGATCCTCGACTACTTCGCCCTGCCGCTGCCGGCGGACATCGCCGGCCGCTCGATGCTGCGTGACTACCACCAGGGCCGCGAGATCATTTCCTACACCAATGGCCTGCTGCGCGAGCACGATGGCCACGGCACACTCACCGAATGCAACTTCCAGCAGGTCTGTCGGCGCTATGCCAGCCCAGGGTTCATTGCCGATCATGCGCAATATCTGGGCCGCGTCAGCGGCAAGCCGGCACGCCTGGTGAGCCAGCGTGCCGAGTTGCTGGATCGTTCCCTGAGCGATGGTCAGGGCAATCAGTTGCTGCAGTTCGCCAGTAACGAGCGCATCCGCCTGCGTACCACCCCGGGCGACGACTGGGCCGACAACCTGATTGGCGCCCAGTACCTGGAACTGCCGAAGGGCACGCAGACAACGGTGACCCTGAAGATCAATACGCTGAAGATGGCGGAGTCAGGCGCTACGCTGCGCCTGAAGACCAAGGAATTCGACCGCGATGTGCTGATCAACATCCCGGAGATTCCGCTCCTGAAGGAAGGTCAACCGCTGGAGCTCAGCTTCGCGTTCGACAACCTCGACACGCGCAAGGCGTTTTCCTTCCACCTGGTGGGTGAAGGTAAAGGCTCCATCGAAATCACCGATTTCAGTGTCGAGACCCAGCCGATGGAAGCCGAACTGCTGGCGGCTCAGGCAGAGAAAAAAAATGCCGAACTGGCGCAGTGAGTCACACTCACTGCGCTCAGTAGATCGCGTAACGCCATTCGATCTCGGCATGTTCGCCACGCACGGGTAGTAGGCGGTGGCGGGAACACATCACGCTCTCCAGGCGCAGGCACACCCTGCATCTGCGCCGTGGTTCACGCGCCAGCGCGACGGATACGCGTGCTCAGACCAGCGCCTCCCGCGGGGCCAAGCCGTCGAACACATCTGCCGTCAACACATCCAGACCGTGCCGATCGAGCACCTCACGAGGATGCTCTTCGCCGGGGAAGGTACTGTCGATCATGCTCAGCAGTTGAGAGCCGCGCGGGGTAAGAATGTAGTTTTCACCGTTGCCACCCTCAGCTTCCGGGCGTGGCTCGATGAAGCCGCCACCGAGCAGCGTGGCTTCGTATTGATCGACCTGCGCCTTGAGCCCGTCGATATTGCGCACATCCTGCCCGGCCTGTTGTAGCGCCTCGGCCAGTTCCTCGGCGCAGCGGCGCGGCACGAACGCCTGGCCTGCGCTGTTCTGCACCTCGTGCAACATACGCTCGATAAGATCCCAGTTATGGGTTTGGGTCTGAGTCGTCATGTCATCATCTCCCATCACTCTGGCACCCGATGGGATATCGGGCACAGCGCCCACAGGGGCCTATAACGTTGTGAACCGCTGCACTTGGCAAGGTTCGCCCTATCTATCTGCCAAAACATGCCCTGAACCAAGGGCAAACGGCGCAAGTCTGAGGCGAATCCCCCGCACAAAGGACTCACCCATGCTCCGCCGGCCACCGCTGCGCCCCGTTCTCAGCGCTCTGCTCCTGGCGGCCGTCGCACCGTCGGTGCTGGCGGCCGAACCGCTGCGGCTCAAGCATCTGTACCGCTGCGAAGACATGCTGGATCGCCAGCGCCAGACCTTCTGCCTGGACACACGCGGCATGGCGAGCGGCGATCTGCAAGTGCTGCTCGATGGCAAACCACTGCCCGCCAATGCAGTCGACAGGCGCGATGGCCTGCGTATCAGCCTCGACAACGACCGCTACCGCAGCGGCCCGCTGTGGTTGCAACAGGGCGACGCCATCAGTAACCCGGTATGGCTGTCCATGGCGGGAAGCCATGTATTGGCTGCCAAGCCCGGTGAAGTGGCCAGGAACATGGATGGCCTGAACACCTACATCGATCTGGTCAGCGTGGTCATCGAGGAAGACGCTCAGGGCCTCGATACGGCCAAGGCGCTGGCGAAGAAATACGGTGCCGAAGTGGTCGGCGCGATTCCACCGCTCAATACCTTCCAGTTGCGCCTGCCCGCCAAGGATCTGATCCAGCGTGATGCCCTGGTGCTGCGCCTGGGCAGCGAGCTGAGCGTCGATGCCGTGGTGATCGAGGAATCCTCTGCCGAGGAACAGGAAGCACCTGCAGGCGAATCCGCGGATGATCATCTCGACGAAGAGGAATGGACGGCGAACCGTTTTCTCGATGCGGTGAATTACTACCAACGGCGCATTCCGTCGAAGCGTTCGCCCATCGAAACCAAACCCGTGCGCATCGGGCTGATCGAACGCGAGGTCGACTTCGACGCCCCTGACTTCAAGGACTACCTTGGCGCTGCCGAACGCAAGGGCAATACACCCCACACGCGGCTGTACAGCCGCGACGCCGACAAACCGGACGGCCATGGCACCACCGTTGCCGGTATTCTCGCCGCACGCTGGGATGAAGGCGGCAACACCGGCTTCCTGCGTGGCCTGGACGGCGCAGGCCCGGGCTTCGAGGTGATCGTCGACCGCAATTCGGATGCCGGCATCACCGCCAACGTCGCCGCCTCGGTCAACCTGGTAGAAGACGGCGTGCGAGTATTGAACTGGAGCTGGGGTATTCACCGCGTCGGCGCCAGGAACATCCATGGCGACGAGATCGACTCGCTGGTGCGCTCCGGCGTGGCGATGAGCGGTTACGAGGAGCTGCTGGAAGAGTTCTTCCTGTGGTTGCGCCGCGAACACCCGGATGTGGTGGTGGTCAACTCCGCCGGCAACGGTGCGTCCTACTCCGGTGCCGACGATTACCGCCTACCCTCCTCCTTCATCACCGAACAGTTGTTCGTGGTCGGCGGCCACCAGCGCAGCGACCGCCAGGACGTGGCGGTGAGCGACCCGGCTTACGTTATCCCACGCAGTTCCTCGAACGTCGACACCCGTGTCGACATCACCGCAGCGGCCTGCGTGCGCGCCTCCACTGCCGATGAAAACCGACAGGGCAGCGTGCATTGCGGCACCTCCTACGCCACGCCACTGGTGGCCGGCGTGGTCGCGGCGCTGATGTCGATCAACCCCGAACTGCATCCGGATCAATTGCGCATGCTGCTGCGCCGCAGTGCCATGACCATCGGTGAGGAGTTCGACTTCGAGCCCGCCGATGCCGATGACCTGACCGCGCCCATTCTGCCGTCCGAGCGCGATTTCAACATGAACGACAAGGACATCGGCCGCTCGGCTCGGCTGGACATCCAGAAGGCACTGGATCTGACGGTCAGAAGCCTGGATCGGGCGAGATGATACGTCGGGCAAAAGCCTGAACCTTCACGCTGAGCGGGCACTCAACCGCACAGCCATGCCCGTACCAAGCGTGAGGAATTGAGCATGATCAAGCATATCGCGCCACTCTGCGGCCTGGTCCTGGCCCTGGCCCTCTACGGCGTTGGCCAGGCGCAGGCCTGCACTGCCGACGAAGCCGCCGCCAAAGCACAGGAGCTGGCGGCCAAGGTCGAGGAAATCACCCAGCGCGATCCCGAGCGGGCCGCGTTGCTGCGTCAGGAGCTCAAGGAAGCAGAACCGCAGACCGAAGCCGAGAAGCTCGGCACCGATTGCGATGCGTACGACCAGCGTCTGCGCGAACTCGAAGAGATCGGCGCCGAGGTCGAGGAGCAGGTGGAGTGAGGCTGGCACCGACAGTCGCGGCATGAAGCGCGCCTGCCGGTACCCCGAGCGGATCAGGCGTCGGTGGAAGGCGTCTTGCGCTTGAGTGGCGCCAGGCCGTCCTGGCTGACCAGGGTCGGTGCGTCGCTCTTCGGCTTGTTCACCGTATTGCGTTTGGCCGGGGTTTTCGCCGCTGGCTTCTTGGCGATCTTCTTGCCGGTCTTCGGGTCGACCTTTTTCTTCTTGGGGCCGGCTGCCTTGCCGGACGCCTTGAGATTCTTCGGCCCCTGATAGCTGCCCTTGAGTTCCTTGATGCTGCGACGTTCGAAGCGCTGCTTGAGGTAGCGCTCGATGCTCGACATCAGGTTCCAGTCGCTATGGGTGATCAGCGAGATCGCCAACCCTTCGCTACCGGCACGGCCGGTTCGCCCGACGCGGTGCACGTAATCGTCACCGGAGCGTGGCATGTCGAAGTTGATCACCAGATCCAGACCGTCGACATCCAGGCCGCGGGCGGCCACGTCGGTGGCCACCAGCACTTTCACCGCGCCCTGACGCAGGCGGTCGATGGCCAGCTTGCGATCCTTCTGATCCTTCTCGCCGTGCAGTACGAAGGTCTTGAATTCCTTGGCCACCAGCTTGCCGTACAGGCGGTCGGCCTGGGCGCGGGTGTTGGTGAAGATGATTGCCTTGTCGTAGGTCTCATTGCTCAGCAGCCACTCGACCAACTGTTCCTTGTGGTAGTTGTGGTCGGCGGTGATGATCTGCTGGCGCGTGCCCTCGGCCAATTCGCTGACCCGGTTGAGCTGCAGGTGCAGCGGGTCGCGCAAGACCTTGGCGACCACTTCACGCAGGCCGGCACCGCCGCTGGTGGCGGAGAACAACAGGGTCTGATGCGCGTTGCCACAGAGTTCCGCCAGACGCTGCACGTCTTCGGCGAAGCCCATGTCGAGCATACGGTCGGCTTCGTCCAGCACCAGCATTTCCACGTCTTCGAACAGCAGGTTGCCAGCGTTGGCATGCTCGATCAGGCGGCCTGGGGTACCGATCAGGATGTCGATCTTGCGCAACACGGCGGCCTGCACCTTGAAGTCTTCGCCGCCCGTCACCAGACCGGCCTTGAGGAAGGTGTACTGGGCGAAGCGCTCGACTTCCTTGAGGGTCTGCTGGGCCAGCTCGCGGGTCGGCAGCAGGATCAGCGCACGCACGCTCAGGCGCGCCTTGGAATTACCGTCACCGAGCAGGCGATGAAGCATCGGCAGCACGAAGGCGGCGGTCTTGCCGCTGCCGGTCTGGGCGGTTACGCGCAGATCCTTGCCCTGCAGCGCAGGCGGAATCGCTGCCACCTGCACCGGAGTCGGCTCGACGAAATTAAGCTCGGCCACGGCTTTGAGCAGGCGTTCATGCAAGGCAAATTGGGCAAACACGGGGCAAACCTCGATGCAAATGTTAAATCAGCCGTATAGGTTACCGCGTTCGCGCCCTGGGGCCGAATGCTTTCTCCACCTGGGTGTTTGAAAGCTGTCAGATGGGTGGGCGCATGCGCCGTTGCTTGATCAGCAAACGCCCGCTATCCCAGCCCACCAGCACCACCGCCAGCCAGATCGGCAGGTAGGTGAGGAACTGGCTGGAATCGAACCGCTCGCCCAGGAAGACCAGGCTGACCATGAACAGCAGCACCGGCTCCACGTAACTGAGGATGCCGAACAGGCCCAACGGCAGTAACCGTGACGACGCCATCATCGCTGCCAGGGCGATGGTGCCCAGCAGCGCCATGCCCGGCACCAGCCACCACAGTCGCGGAAACTCGCCGAACGCGTCATCCGGCGCCCACTGCAGGATCAGCCAGATGGCCAGGGGCGCCAGCACCAGCATTTCCAGGATCAGGCCGGACAGCGCATCCAGGCGCATCCAGCGGCGCAGCATGAAATACGGCGGATAGCCCAGTGCGGTAACCAGCGTCACCCAGGAAAATGCCTGGGAACGCCACAGCTCATGCAGCACGCCGGCGAAGGCGCAGGCGACTGCGATTTTCTGCAAGGGACGCAGACGCTCGCCATAGAACACCCTGCCGACCAGCACCATGGCCAGCGGCAACAGGAAATAGCCCAGCGAAACATCCAGCATGTGCCCGGTCAGCGGTGCCCACACGAACAGGAACCACTGCACGCCAATCAGCGCGGCCGAAAGCGGCAAGGCGGCCAACAGCAATGGCTCGTTGCGCAGGCGCTGCAGCACGGCGAGCAACACCGGCCACTGACGCAATACGGTAACCAGCAGCAATACCGCCGGAACCGACCAGAGCACGCGCTGGGCGAACACCTGCCAACCGTCCAGCGGGGTGAGCATCTGCACGTAGCCGGGGATCAGAGCGAACAGGATCGAGGCGCTGACAGAGAGCACCACACCACGTCCGGAAAGCGTCATCACGCACCTCGAAGGAAAGAAAGCCAGCCGCGTTTTCAGCCTATCAGTTGCCCTGAGAAGGCGACGCCGAGACGGCGCAGGCAGATACGTCAGCGCCGTTGCGCGAACGGCGGCGCACCATAACGGTTCAGCGCACGGCAAACAATCACCTGCTCCTGTCCGCCTGAATCCCAGGCAAAAAAGGGAATCGGCGAGGCGATTCCCTGGAAAGTCGCACCCAGGAACACCGGGTACGAATGGAGACTGGCGTCAGATGACCTGAGTGAGGCGCAGCTCGGCGGCTTCCAGCCCCTTGGCCATGAATTCGGCTCCCAGGTTGAGGCCCTCGGCATGAATGAAGGTGACGTCGTGGATGCCCATGAAGGCCAATACCTGGCGCAGATAAGGCTCCTGATGATCCTGGCTGCCGCCCGCGTAGATACCACCGCGGGCTGTAAGCACGAAAGCGCGCTTGCCATGCAGCAAGCCCTGGGGGCCGTTTTCGCTGTAACGGAAGGTCGCCCCGGCACGCAGCACATGATCGAACCAGGCCTTGAGCGTGCTGGGAATGGCGAAGTTGTACATCGGCGCAGCCAGCACCAGCACGTCGGCCGCCAGTAGCTCGTCGATCAGCCCATTGGCGCGCTGCAACGCCGCACACTCGGCCGCGCCATGGCTTTCAGCAGGCTGCGTCCAGGCGTTGAGCAAGGTGCCATCGAGATGGGGCAGCGGCTCGACGCCCAGATCACGACGGCAGATACGATCGCTCGGGCGCCCCTCGCACCAGCGCGCCAGAAAGCGCTCGGTCAGTTGTCGTGAAACCGAACCATGCTGACGCGCACTGCTTTCAATCACCAGTAGCTGGGCCATGGGTCGCTCCATCGATAGGCGGGTGTCAGACGATGGAGGCGAGACTAGATACACGAGGTTCGATAATAAAGCGTAAATATCCACCGCTAAATATCGACGAAGTTGATTTGTTTGGAAACACTCCCTAGGCTGCTCGGGGCTTCAGGTTACTGCGGCTCGCAGGTGAGCTGTACACGCAGGCGGATGATGCTGCGGGCGAATTTAACCGTCAGGTTGCCGCTCTGCCCGGCCGCCAGGTTCACGCTGCGGGTACGCGGCGCTTCGGGGCCGTTGCGAAATACCGCTTTGCAGGAGGCAGCCGTTTCGCCGTAGTTCTGCACCAGCACCGCCGCCATATTGTGGTCGATTTCCTGGGAGCTGGCCGACACTTCGGCACCATTGAGCTGCTTCTCCAACTCGATGGGATAGGCCTGCGCTGCCAGTGGCAGCAAGGCGATCAGCGCACAACAGAGTTTTTTCATGTCCAGCCTCCAACGGTGGGCTGTCAGTTTAGGGCCAGTACCCTGCCTGTGCACAGGGACTGGTGAAGGAGATGAGATGAAGGCCCCACGCGTAACCCTCGATCAGTGGCGCACCCTGCAAGCGGTGGTCGACCATGGCGGCTTCGCCCAGGCCGCCGAGGTGCTGCACCGCTCGCAATCGTCGGTCAGCTATACCGTGGCGCGCATGCAGGAACAACTGGGCGTGCCGCTGCTGCGCATCGACGGGCGCAAGGCAGTGCTCACCGAAGCCGGCGACGTGCTGCTGCGCCGCTCCCGGCAACTGGTCAAGCAGGCCAGCCAGCTCGAAGACCTGGCGCATCACATGGAACAGGGCTGGGAGGCCGAAGTTCGTCTGGTGGTCGACGCCGCCTACCCGAGTGCCCGTCTGGTGCGCGCACTCACTGCCTTCATGCCGCAAAGCCGTGGCTGCCGGGTACGCCTGCGCGAAGAAGTACTGTCAGGCGTCGAGGAAGTGCTCAAGGAAGGCGTCGCCGACCTGGCGATCAGCGGCTACAACATTCCCGGCTTTCTCGGCTCGGAAATGAGCCCGGTCGAGTTCATCGCCGTGGCCCACCCCGATCACGCCCTGCATCGCATGCAACGGCAGTTGAATTTCCAGGATCTGGAAACCCAGATGCAGGTGGTGATTCGCGATTCCGGGCGCCATCAACCCCGCGATGTCGGCTGGCTCGGCGCCGAGCAGCGCTGGACCGTCGGTAGCCTGGCCACCGCCGCCACCTTCGTCGGCAACGGCCTGGGCTTCGCCTGGTTGCCGCGGCATATGATCGAGCGTGAACTGAGCGACGGCCTGCTCAAGCCCCTGCCCCTGGATAAAGGAGGCAGCCGCAGCCCAGTGTTCTTTCTCTATGCCAGCAAGGACAAAGCTCTGGGGCCGGCCACGCAGATCCTCACCGATCTGATTCAACGCTTCGATGCGGCGCCATTGAACGCCGCCTTCGCCTCCCCGGCACCGCTCGCGTGAGCTATATCCATGGCCTATTTCGATCACCACGGTTGCAAGCTCTTCTATGAAGAGCAGGGTCAGGGCACGCCCGTCCTGCTGATCCACGGGCTGGGTTCCAGCACGCTGGACTGGGAGCTGCAGATTCCCGTACTGGCGACGCAGTACCGGGTGATCGCGCTGGATGTCCGCGGTCACGGGCGTTCCGACAAACCGAGGCAGCGCTACCGCATCGCCGATTTCGCCAGCGATGCCGCCGCATTGATCGAACACCTGAAGCTTGCGCCCGTGCACCTGGTTGGCATTTCCATGGGTGGCATGATCGGCTTCCAGCTTGGCGTGGACAGCCCGCACCTGCTGCGCAGCCTGACCATCGTCAACAGTGGCCCGGAAGTGAAGGCGAAGAAACCGTCGGACTACCTGGAAATCGCCAAACGCTGGACGCTATCGCGGCTGCTGAGCCTGGACACTATCGCAAAGGCCCTGGCCCGGCTGCTGTTTCCCAAACCCGAACAGGCCGAGCTGCGGCGCAAGGTCGAAGAGCGCTGGCCGCGCAACGACAAGCGCGCCTACCTGGCCAGCCTCGATGCCATCATCGGCTGGGGCGTGCGTGAACGCCTGAGCCGCATCACCTGTCCAACCCTGGTCATCAGCGCCGACCGGGACTACACCCCGGTGGCGCAGAAACAGGCTTACGTCGATGAGATGCCCAACGCCCGCCTGTTGATCATCGCCGATTCGCGCCACGCTACGCCGCTGGATCAGCCCGAACACTTCAACCGCAGCCTGCTTGCCTTTCTACATGAAGTCGAAAACACTGCTGCCACCTCACCTTAGGACTAGACACGATGCTGAAGAAACTCGCCCTCACTGCCTGCTCGCTGCTGTTCACCGCCCAGCTCATGGCCGCCGAAAACCCGGTGGTGCTGCTGACCACCAGCCTGGGTGAAATCGAAGTCCAGCTCGATGAGCAGAAGGCACCGATCAGCACCAAGAACTTCCTCGCCTACGTGGACAGCGGCTTCTACAAGGGCACCCAGTTCCATCGGGTGATCCCGGGCTTCATGGTGCAAGGTGGCGGTTTCGACGAGAACATGCGCCAGAAGAACACCAACGCGTCGATCAAGAACGAAGCCGACAACGGCCTGCACAACGTCCGCGGCACGCTGGCCATGGCCCGCACCCAGGCTCGCGACTCGGCGACCAGCCAGTTCTTCATCAACCACACCGACAACGCCTTCCTCGACCACGGTTCGCGCGACTTCGGCTATGCCGTGTTCGCCAAGGTGACCCGCGGCATGGAAGTGGTCGACCGTATCGCCCAGGTGCGCACGGGCAACCGCGCCGGCCAGCAGAATGTGCCGCTGGATCCGGTGGTGATTCTCGACGCCAAGCGTCTCTGATACTGCTACCCTCTCCGGGTAACCCGCGTGCCAGAGCACGTGGGTTCACCTCTGAGCCCACGTGCTCATGCCCTCGGGCAGCATTCCAGCCGACAGGTCTCGCCTGTTGGTAGCAAGAAGCCAATCGCCCGCCCATCCGCCAGAGCAGACTGCGCCCCATGTTGTTTCGCCGTTTCGAAAATCTGATCGATGTCTTCAAACCAAGCCCAGACGTAGCGCCGCCCGACGGCATGCTGCGGTTCTACGCCCACTACCTCAAGCAGGTCTGGCCGTTGATGATCGCCGTGCTGGTGATCGGTTTTTTTGCGGCACTGATCGAAGTGGCGCTGTTCAGCTTTCTCGGCCAGTTGATCGACATGGCTCAGGCGACCAGCGACGCGCGGACATTCTTCGCCGAGCACCGCAACGAACTGCTGTGGATGGCGCTGGTGGCACTGATCATCCGGCCCTTCGTGTTCGGCCTGCACAACCTGCTCACCCACCAGGCGATCAATCCGGGGCTGACCAATCTGGTTCGCTGGCAGAACCACCGCTATGTGCTCAAGCAGAGCCTGAATTTCTTCCAGAACGATTTCGCCGGGCGCATCGCCCAGCGCGTCATGCAGACCGGCCCGTCGCTGCGCGATTCGGCCATGCAAGTGATCGACGCACTGTGGCACGTGGTGGTCTACGCCGGCAGCGCGCTGTACCTGTTCGCCGCTGCCGACGTACGCCTGATCGTGCCGTTATCGCTATGGATCATCGGCTACAGCGCAGCCCTCTGGTATTTCGTGCCACGTATCAAGGCCCGCTCGGCGGCCGCCTCTGCCGCGCGCTCCAAGGTCATGGGCCGGGTGGTCGACGGCTACAGCAACGCCGCCACGCTCAAGCTGTTCGCTCACTCCAGGGAGGAAGAAACCTACGCCCGCGAGGCCATGCAGGAGCTGCTCGACAAATTCCGCCTGCAGTCGCGCACCATCACCAGCCTGGATTTCCTCATCACCTGTCTCAACGGCCTGCTGATCGTCGGCACTGGCGCCCTGGCGCTGTGGTTGTGGAGCGAGGCGCTGATCAGCACCGGTGCCATCGCCCTGGCATTGGGCCTGGTGATCCGCATCAACAACATGGCCGAGTGGATCATGTGGGTGGTCAACGGCATCTTCGAGAACGTGGGCACCGTGCAGGATGGCATGCAGACCATTGTCCAGCCGCGTCACGTGCTCGACCGCGAAGACGCCAAACCGCTACAGGTACGGCAAGGCGGCGTACGCTTCGACGATGTGCATTTCCACTACGGCAAGAAAGGCGGGGTGATCAGCGGCCTGGCCATCGATATCCGTCCCGGCGAGAAGATCGGCCTGGTCGGCCCATCGGGTGCCGGCAAGTCGACCCTGGTCAATCTGTTGCTGCGCCTCTATGACCTGGAAAGCGGACGTATCCTCATCGACGGCCAGGACATCGCCGACGTCAGCCAGGAAAGCCTGCGCGCCAACATTGGCGTGGTCACTCAGGACACCTCCCTGCTGCACCGCTCGATTCGCGACAACCTGCGCTACGGCAAGCCCGAGGCTAGCGACGATCAGCTCTGGGCCGCGGCGCGCAAGGCCCGCGCGGATGGCTTTATCACCACGCTGGACGACAGCCAGGGCGGGCTCGGTTTCGAGGCGCAGGTCGGCGAGCGCGGGGTCAAGCTGTCCGGTGGCCAACGCCAGCGCATCGCCATTGCCCGGGTGTTGCTCAAGGACGCGCCGATACTGGTGATGGACGAAGCCACCTCGGCTCTGGATTCGGAGGTCGAATCGGCGATTCAGGAAAGCCTCGACAGCCTGATGGATGGCAAGACGGTGATCGCCATCGCCCACCGACTGTCGACCATCGCACGCATGGATCGCCTGGTGGTGATCGACAAGGGCCAGGTGATCGAGACCGGCACCCACGCCGAGCTGATCGAGCGCGGCGGCCTCTATGCTCGCCTGTGGCAGCACCAGACGGGAGGTTTCGTCGGCGTCGATTGACGCCGATGGGGCTCCGCCCACGGCCTGCTCGCCAACTAAATAGTTAGCTTACTAACATCATCATTTTTCGTGATATCCACTAACAAAGGCATCAATTTCCGCGGTGCCGGCTTTGCTGGTCATATGAGTCCTACCAGGCAATGACACCGATCAGATCGGCCAGGCTGCCTGTCATCGAATGATCGAGGACTCCACCATGAAAATCGCAACCGCTGTTACCGCTCTGCTTTCCAGTCTCGCTCCTGCCGTGTTCGCCGCCGACATCCAGCCAAAACCCGGTGCCGGCCTGCCGACCGAGGACTATCACTACGGCATGAAAGTCGATGTGCAAAAAGTGCTGTACCGCACTGACGTCTCCGACAAGACCGGCGTCGTGCCGGTGATCATGGTCTACACCGACAGCCAGGGCGAAACCCACAAGATGCGTTTCCTCGAGTGGGGCGGCCGTTACGACGGCTAATCGGTCGCGTGCTGCGCTGGCGCGCTGCGGGCAACCGCAGCGCGCCACTGCAACAGGTCAAACCTGCCGATACGGCAACATCTCTCGCGCTTGTTGCGCGTAGGCCAAGACACCCTCCCGCTCCTCCTGCAGAAACCCCGCCACCGCGTCACGCAGCCCTTCATGCACCAGGTAGTGCCAGGAATGGGTGATCACCGGCTCGAAGCCACGAACCAACTTGTGCTCGCCCTGCGCCCCCGCATCGAAACGCTGTAGCCCCCGCGCAATCGCCTGCTCCATACCCTGGTAGAAACAGGTCTCGAAATGCAGCCGGTCGAACTCGGCCAGGCAGCCCCAGTAACGCCCATAAAGACTGTCACCGCCGCTCAGGCTGAACGCCATGGCCACCGGCTGTGCACTGCGGCAGGCCAGCACCACGCGTATGGCTTCGGGCATGCGCTCGGCCAACAGGCTGAAGAAGGCGCGGGTCAGATAAGGAGCCTGACCGCGCACATGGTAGGTGTTGGCATAGCAGTGGTAGACGAAATCCCACTCCGCTTCGCTCAACTGATGCCCTTCGCGCCAGTCGAACTCAATCCCCTGCCCCGCTACCTGTTCGCGCTCCTTGCGCATCTGCTTGCGCTTGCGTGAGCTGAGGGTGTCGAGAAAATCCTGAAAATCCCGATAGCCCCGGTTGTGCCAGTGGAACTGACAGCCCAGGCGCTGCAGCCAGCCATCGCGCCCCTGCAAGACATCATTGCCGGCTGCATCGGTGAAGTTCACATGCAACCCGGACAGGCCCTGCTCTTCAAGGGATGCGGTAATCGCATCGAGCATCTGCCCCGTCGCCTCGGCCGTACCCAGCAGGCGCTGGCCAGTAACCGGAGAAAACGGAATGGCACCCAACAGCTTGGGGTAATAGGCGATACCGGCTCGGCGGCAGGCGTCGGCCCAGCCGTGATCGAACACGTACTCGCCGGAGGAATGGTATTTGACGTAGGCCGGCAGCGCCGCCAGCGGTTTGCCGTCAGCACCGAGCAGCACCTGATGCGCCGCTTGCCAACCCGAACGCCCGCCTACGCTACCGCTGTCTTCCAGCGCGCAAAGAAAGGCGTGGCGCAGAAATGGTTGCGGCCCCGTCAGCAGGCCATCCCAGGTTTCGGCGTCGAGATCATTGAGGGCGTGCAGGCTGTAAACAGGCATCGGCAATATCCGCGGGCAGTCAGCGCACACTATATCGCCAAGCGCCGGGCAGATACGATTGCCCATAAAAAATGGCCGGGAGCCATTTTTAACGTCGCTTGCTACGGCCCGCAGGGTGGCCGCCAGGGATGGCAGGCCGTAAAAAACCCCGCACAAGGCGGGGTTCAAAGGAGCACCACGTTGAAACGTCTTGCTTAGAACGCGTATTGGGCGCGAACTACGAAGCCATCACCGCTGTCATCGCCAGTACGCGCAGTAGCGGTGGCGTTGTAGACGTTGTCGGTGCTGGCCTTGACGTAGACGCCACTGATTTTCACTGCTTCGTTGACGTACCAGTTGACACCCAGGTTGTGCACCTTGGCTTCCAGATCGCCAACGTCACGCGTCAGGCTGGCGGTAACCAGGTTGTCGTCTTCAACAGTGATGCTGTCGTAGCGATAGAACACTTCCCATGCACCAATCTGTTTGTTCTCAGGCTTGATCGAATCGAACCGGCCCAGTCTGTAACCGCGGGATTCGCCGGTCAGGGTGTAGGCAGCCTGCACGTAGTAACCGTCAGCCTTGATGTCCTGATAGGCGGAAGAATCAGCCTTCAGCTTGCGCTTCATGTACTCGCCCTGGATCGACAGCGGGCCCATCGCCCAGGCCGCTTCCAGACCCAGTGCGGTGTCGTCGTCGTAGGAGCCCGCTTCAGTACTGTTCGCGCCGGCGAACACTACGCGGTTGCCGTTGCCACCGGCATCGTTACCACCCGTGGTTTCAACGCCACGCATGCCCAGGCGGCTGCGGAAGCGGGTGTCGATGACCGAGTCGGAAACATCACGACGAGCGAAGTTGGCGCCCAGGTGCACAACGTTGCCTGCCTCGTGCAGCGGAGCGAATACACCGCGCAGGTTGACCTGCTTGTTGCTGTCACCGTCGGTGTCGTTGTTGTCTTTGGCGAACAGGCCGCCGGACAGATACACGGAGTCACCGATGGTGCTGGAAGCCTGGATACCCAGACCATTCTGGTGGCCGTTGGCCCAGTCGATCACGTCATAGAAGGCATTTCGTTCTTGAGCGGTAACCCACTTGGAGCTGGTGGCTTTTTCCAGACCGAACTCGGGGTCGAAACGACCGACCTTGATGGAAACCGGCTTGAAGCCGTTATAGGCGATGGAAGCCTCGTCGAAATAACCATCATCCGAGCTGCCGGAGTTGTGCGAGAAATCGTAGCTCAGGGTGTAGGCCCAATCGGTGAAGGCAACACCGGAGATTTCCAGAAAGGCACGACGGAAGTAGGCAGCATCGGCGCGGTTGCCGTTACGGGTATAGATGCCATCGAACGAGCTGTAGTCAGCCTGCAGGCGGCCACCGACTTTGAAACCGAACGCTTTGTCAGTGGTAGCGACTTCCAGGCCACCTTTGGTTTTAACTACGATGTCAGCGCCGTCAGTGGTGACGGTACCGGCGAAAGCCTGGGCGGAAACGGCCAGAGCCAGGGCGCTGGCTGCGAAACCGGCGAAGTGCTTACGGATCATCGAGAATTCCCCTAATTGAACTTAAGTGCTGAAAAACACCCGAGCCTTGGGCTCGTTCGTGCTGGGGGAATCTTCGCGGCCGGTTATTTCAGCGCCGTTGCCGATATATAAATATTTGATGACAACGGAACTTTTTACTTCCTATCCGCATAACCGCTTGACAGAGCGGTTCGTGCGATTCGGAAATGAGAGAACGGAACGGCACGAACGCACCGTGGGTGGAGGGATGGGCCGCTACGGTGATAGCGGCCCGGGCAATCAACGCTTGCTCAGAATCACGCTGCCAATCGAATAACCGGCACCAAAGGAACTGAGCACGCCGAGCGAACCGGCTGGCAGGTCGTCCTGGTTCTTGTGCAAGGCGATCACCGAGCCCGCCGAGCTGGTGTTGGCGTAGGTGTCGAGGATCACCGGCGCTTCGTGAGCCTCGGCATCGCGGCCGAGCAGCTTGCGGGCGATCAGCTGGTTCATGTTGAGGTTGGCCTGGTGCAACCAGAAGCGCTTCACATCGGTCACGCTCAGGTCGTTTTCCCGAAGATGGTTGGCGATCAGCTCGGCCACCATCGGGCAGACGTCCTTGAACACCTTGCGTCCTTCCTGCACGAACAGTTTGTCATTGGTGCCCTGACTACCATTTTCGGCCGCCCGGTTGAGGAAACCGAAGTTGTTGCGGATGTTGTTGGAGAATTGAGTCAACAACTTGGTGCCGACAATCTCGAACTGGTGTTCGGAGGTCGCCAGATCGGCACGTTCGATGATCACCGCAGTGGCGGCATCGCCAAAGATGAAATGGCTGTCGCGGTCACGGAAATTGAGGTGGCCGGTACAGATCTCCGGGTTGACCATCAGGATAGCCCGCGCCTGACCAAGCTGGATGCTGTTCGCTGCGGCCTGGATGCCGAACGTGGCCGACGAACACGCCACGTTCATGTCATAGCCGAAGCCCTGAATACCCAGCGCTGCCTGCACTTCGATAGCCACCGCCGGGTAAGCGCGCTGCAGGTTGGAGCAGGCGACGATGACACCGTCGATATCCGCAGCGGTCTTGCCGGCACGGGCCAGCGCCTGTTCGGCCGCAGCCACTGCCATTTCGCAGAGAATGCCCCACTGCTCGTTACTGCGCTCAGGGATGTACGGCACCATGCGCTGCGGGTCGAGAATGCCCTGTTTGTCGATCACGAAGCGGCTCTTGATGCCCGACGCCTTCTCGATGAAGGCGCTGTTCGACTCGCTCAGCGCCTCGACATCTCCACGCTCGATGGCCCCGGCGTTATCGGCATTGAACTGCTGCACGAAGGCATTGAAAGACGCCACCAACTCGTCGTTGGAGATGCTGTTGGCCGGGGTGTACAGGCCCGTACCGCTGATGACGACGTTATGCACGCTGTTTCCTCTTGTTCGTGGCTATTGCCAGGCAGACCGCGGCGCATAGCCGACGGCATCGGTACGCGGGCGAGCGATACATATCGCCACATAACCCGTTTTTACTGGTGTTCAAGTGTGCCACAGGCTCGCGGTTCGCGCCCATTGTGCAGATAAACTACCCGTCCAAAATTGGTAACTACGCACCGCTACCGATCACCATGCGTCTGCTCCAGCAACCAGTCACGAACCACCGCGAGCGGAGCGTGCTGGCGTGCTCGCCGCGGGCTGACCAAATAGAAACCTCGCTCGTCCTGCAGTACCGGCTCGAACGGAATGATCAGTCGCCCCGCGTGGATATCCCGCTCGACGAAGAAGCGGCTGGACAGGGCAATACCCTGCCCGGCGATGGCCGCCTCGATAGCCAGCGAGGTCTGGTTGAAGCGCACATTTTTCGCCGCAGCCTGCAGCGCCTGAGGGAACACCTGATCGAGAAACCGTGGCCAGAGATTGTGTGCGTCATGCAACAGGGGGTAGCGCGCCAAGGCTTCCAGGCTGCACGGCGACCCAAGGCGCTCAAGCAGACCGGGGCTCACCACCGCGACGACAGCCTGCTCGAGCAATAGCTCGGTCTGCAGGCCTGGGCCAAAGGGCGGACGGCCGTAACGCACCGCAAGATCCACACCATCGTTGTGAAAGCTGGAAAGTCGCTCGCTGGCCAGGATTCTCAGGTCGATCTGCGGATGCTGCGCAGAAAAGCCAGGCAGCCGCGGGATCAGCCATTTCGACGCAAACGTCGGCGTCACGCTGATGGTCAGGTGCAGCGGCGCGGGTCTCAAGCCCTGCGTAGCATCGGCGATTACCTCGAACGCGCGACGGATACTCAGGCTGTAGCTTCTGCCGCTCTCCGTCAGCGCCAGAGTGCGCGGATGCCGCTCGAACAGCTTGAGTCCCAAGTCGGCTTCCAGACCACGAATCTGCTGCGCCACCGCCCCTTGGGTCACACCCAGCTCGTCACCAGCCAGGCGGAAATTCAAATGCCGCGCCACCACCTCGAACACACGCAGCGCATTGAGCGACGGTAATTGACCGAATTCTTCAGACATGACTGTAGTTTTTCTACTGAATCAACATACGAAAACTGCCTCTCTCCCACACCACCTGGCTGCTAGGCTATCAATCGTAGCTAACGCCCTGAGGGCACTGGAGACAATACGATGCCTGTAGAAAAAGTAGCAATCATAACCGCCGGTGGCAGTGGTATGGGCGCCGCAGCCGCACGTCGCTTGGTAGCCGATGGATTCAAGATCGCCATCCTCTCTTCGTCAGGCAAGGGCGAAGCGCTGGCCGAAGAGCTGGGCGGTTTCGGCGTGACCGGCAGCAACCAGTCCAGCCAGGATCTCGAAATCCTGGTCGAAGGCACACAGTCGCGATGGGGCCGCATCGATGTACTGGTCAACAGCGCCGGGCATGGCCCGCGTGCGCCGATCCTGGAGATCAGCGACGAAGACTGGCATCGCGGCCTGGATACCTACCTGCTCAACGTGATCCGCCCAACACGCCTGGTCACGCCAACCATGCAGAAGCAAAAGAGTGGCGTGATCATCAATATCTCCAGCGCCTGGACGTTCGAGCCCAGTGAGCTGTTCCCCACGTCGGCGGTGTTCCGGGCCGGCCTGGCGTCTTTCACGAAGATTTTCGCGGACACCCATGCCCGCGACAACATTCGCATGAACAACGTGCTACCCGGCTGGATCGACAGCCTGCCGGCCACCGAAGAGCGCAGGGCCAGCGTACCGCTGCAGCGTTACGGAAGTAGCGAGGAAGTGGCCGCGACCATCGCCTTTCTGGCCTCGGAGGGCGCGGCCTATATCACCGCACAGAATATCCGCGTCGATGGCGGCATCACCCGCGCAGTCTGATCGCCGTGACGAACCGTGGAACTGCGGTTCAGCGGGTGCAGACGAGTGGCCACGAATGCCCACAGATCAGCGAGCATTCGTGGCTGAGACTTCAGCCAAGGCTGTCGTCGATCACCAGCACCAGCTTGCCGTTGACCTGATTGCCTTCCAGCGTGGCGAAAGCCGCCTGCGCCTCGCTAATGGGGAAGGTCTGCGCCAGTTGCGGCTTGAGCCGCCCTTCGCCGAACAGCGGCCATACGTGCTGGCGCAGATCGCGCAGCAGATCGGCCTTGAACAGGTCGTCACGGCTGCGCAAGGTGGAGCCGATCAACTGGATACGCTTACCGAGCAGCAGCGCCAGATCCAGCTCAGCCTTGCGCCCGCCCATCAAGCCGATGTTCACCCAGCGGCCATCGAGCGCAAGCAGCTTCAGGTTCAGCGCGGCGTAACTGGCACCCACCGGGTCGAGAATCACCTCGAAAGGGCCGACCTCGTGCAGAGCCTCGAGGCCCTCACCACCCCGAATCGCACCGCCGGCAGCGCCCAGGCTCTCGCAATAGGCCAGGCGTTCGGCCGAACCAACGCTGACCCAGCATGCACTGCCAAAAGCTTTGCACAGCTGGATCGCCGCCGAGCCGACGCCACTGGCACCGGCGTGCAGCAGCACCTTCTCACCGGGTTTCAGGCCGGCCAGCTGGAACAGATTGAGCCAGGCCGTTGCGTAGACTTCCGGCAGCCCTGCGGCTTCGTGCAGCGACACACCTTCCGGTACGGGTAGTACATGGCGGGCATCGACCACCACTTCCTCGGCCAAGCCGCCACCCGCCAGCAGCGCGCAGACCCGGTCACCCACCTGCCAGTCGCAACCAGCGCCTACTTCGCTGACGATACCGGCACATTCCAGGCCGAGAATATCGCTGGCGCCCGGTGGCGGCGGGTACAGGCCGGCACGTTGCAACAGGTCGGCACGGTTCAGGCCCGCGGCCGCCACGCGAATGCGCACTTCACCCACATCACAGGCAGGAGTGGGACGTTGCACCCATTCCACCTGCCCTTCCACGCCTTGCAATGCTTTCACGCTGCCTCCATAGTGCATTTGAACCTAGCCCAGCGCTTAGCGCTGGGCTTTTGCATGCGCCGATTGAACCTGGCGCCCTCTAAAGACGGCCTAATATGCGTTATCAACTGTCCCCACGTCGAATCAGCATGAAGCGATCACTTATCAGCGCCACCCTGGCCCTCGTTCTCGGGCTGGGCGCATTGCCCCTCGCAGCCAAAACCAGCCAGGCCGATCCGTGGGAATACCTGCAGCCTGATCGCGAGCAGGTCATCGCCAGCCTCAACGTCGTCGAGCTGCTGCAGCGTCACCATTACAGCAAGCCGCCGCTCGACGATGCGCGCTCGGAGAAGATCTACCAGGGTTACCTGAAGATGCTCGATCCGGCGCGCAGCTATTTCACTGCCGCGGATATCGCCGAATTCGACCGCTGGAAAGACAGATTCGACGACCTGCTGAAAAAGGGCGATCTCGGCCCCGGCTTCCATATCTACAAGCGTCAGCTCGTGCGCCAGCAGGAGCGCCTGAACTACGTGCAAGGGCTGCTGGCCAAAGGCGTCGACAAGATCGACTTCACGGTCGACGAAGACTTGCTCGTCGATCGTGAAAAAGCTCCCTGGGCCAAGGATGTCGCCGAGCTGGACGAGCTGTGGCGCAAACGTCTGAAAGACGAAGTGCTGCGACTGAAGCTCGCTGGCAAGGAGCCTGCGACCATCCAGGAACTGCTCACCAAACGCTACAAGGCTCAGCAGGCACGCCTGCAGCAGACTCGCGGCGAGGACGTGTTCCAGGCGTACATAAACGCCTTCGCCATGACCTACGATCCGCACACCAACTACCTGTCGCCGGATAACGCCGAAAACTTCGACATCAACATGAGCCTGTCCCTCGAGGGCATCGGCGCCGTGCTGCAGAGCGATAACGAACACGTCAAGGTGGTACGCCTGGTACCGGCCGGCCCTGCCGAGAAGAGCAAGCAGATCTCGCCGGCGGACAAGATCGTCGGTGTTGGCCAGGGTGACGACGAGATCGTCGACGTGATCGGCTGGCGCCTCGATGAAGTGGTCAAATTGATCCGCGGCCCCAAAGGTTCGCGCGTCCGCCTGGAAGTGATTCCGGCGAGCAATGCGCCGAACGACCTGACCAGCAAGGTGGTGAGCATCACCCGCGAGGCGGTCAAGCTCGAGGAGCAGGCGGCGAAGAAGTCCGTGCTCAAGCTCAGCCAGGGCGGCCACGACTACAAGCTGGGCGTCATCGAGATCCCCGCCTTCTACCTCGACTTCAAGGCGTTCCGTGCCGGCGATCCGGATTACAAGAGCACCACCCGTGACGTCAGGAAGCTGATCACCGAACTGCAAACCGAGAAAGTCGACGGTATCGTCATCGACCTGCGCAACAATGGCGGCGGTTCGCTGCAGGAAGCCACCGAACTGACCAGCCTGTTCATCGACAAGGGCCCGACCGTCCTGGTGCGCAACAGCGATGGCCGGGTCGATGTGCTCGAGGACGAAAACCCGGGCGCCTTCTACAAGGGCCCGCTTGCCGTTCTGGTCAACCGCCTGTCCGCCTCGGCTTCGGAAATTTTCGCTGGCGCCATGCAGGACTACCACCGTGCGCTGATCCTCGGTGGCCAGACCTTCGGCAAAGGCACCGTGCAAACCATCCAGCCGCTGAATCATGGCGAACTGAAGCTGACCCTGGCCAAGTTCTACCGCGTTTCCGGGCAGAGCACCCAGCACCGTGGCGTGGTGCCGGACATCGCTTATCCCGACGTGATGGACAACAAGGAAATCGGCGAAAGCGCGCTGCCCGAGGCCATGCAATGGGACAGCATCCGTCCGGCGATCAAACCCGAACTGGATCCGATCAAGCCGTTCCTCACCGAGTTGAAAAACCGCTACGACAGCCGTACGGCCGACAACCCGGACTTCAACTTCGCCCGCGAGCGTCTGGCTCTGTCCCGTGAGCTGATGGCCGAGAAGACCGTTAGCCTCAACGAGGCCAAGCGTCGTGCCCAGCACGCCGATATAGAGAAACGCCAACTGGTGATCGAGAACGCCCGCCGTACCGCCAAAGGCGAAGAGCCGCTGGCCGAACTGAAGAAGGAAGACGAGGACGACGTCCTGGCACAGAGCACAGACGAGAAGACCAAACCGGAAGACGACGCCTATCTGTCGGAAACTGGCCACATCCTGATCGACTACCTCAAGCTCAATACTCGCTTAGCTAAGCAGTAACCAGGAAGCGGTCACCAGAAAGGGTGTCGTATTCACGACACCCTTTTTTGTGCCCCCACCATTCCTGGCGGGCGCCCTTCATTAAACGGTCATCAATCTGTAGTGAAATCACGGGCATTCAGCGGTATTTATCCGCAGGCGGCGTCCCCACCGTTCGCTCCCCGATTTCCATAGAGACCTGCCATGACCGTCACCGAGCAATCAAGCGCGCTGGGCCAGATCCTCGCGCACGGCGACCTGCATAGCCTGTTTCAGCCCATCGTGTCGCTCTCCGAACGGCGCATTCTTGGCTATGAGGCCCTCACTCGCGGCCCGTCCAACAGCCCGCTGCACTCCCCGATCACACTGTTCGCCGCCGCGCGCCAGGTCGGCCTGCTCAACGAACTGGAACTGGCCTGTCGCAAAAGCGCCTGTCGCCGTTTCAGCGAGTTGAAGCTGAACGGGCTGCTGTTTCTCAACGTGTCTCCGGATTCGCTGCTCGACGCCCATCATCAGCCGGGCCGCACCCTGCAGTTGCTGCAGGCCTACGGTATTTCGCCAAGCCGGGTGGTGATCGAACTGACGGAACAATCGCCCACCGACGATTTCAATCTGCTCGACACCGCTCTCCACCACTACCGTGACATGGGATTTTCCATCGCCCTGGACGACCTCGGCGCCGGTTATTCGAGCCTGCGCCTGTGGTCGGAACTGCGTCCCGATTACGTGAAGATCGACCGCCATTTCATCGATGGCATCCATCAGGATGCGGTCAAGCGTGAATTCGTCGGCTCCATCCTGCAGATGGCCAAGGCCTCGCGCGCCCAGGTGATCGCCGAAGGCATCGAACTTGAGGAAGAGCTCGCCGTGCTCTGCGAAATGGGTGTGGATCTGCTTCAGGGCTACCTGCTCTGTCGCCCTCAGGAACAACCGCCAACCGACGCACGCGCACTGCTACCGGCGCTGGGCAGCCCGCCGACCTCGCTCAGCGAAGAAGGCAGCGATCTCACCGCCCTGCTCAACGAACACCCGGCAGTGTCCATCAATACGCCCACCGCTGATGTGCTCGAAGCCTTCCGCGCCCAGGCCAACCTCAACTCGCTGGCGGTGCTGGACGAAGCACAACGGCCGGTCGGTATCGTCCACCGTCACTCGCTGTCGGAGGTACTGCTCAAACCCTTCGCCACCGAGCTGTTCGCCCGTAAGCCGATCAGCCGTCTGATGAGCAACGACTTTCTCGCCGTGGAAATCAGCCAGTCGCTGCAGAAGGTCAGCCGCCTGCTGACCAGCCGCGCGCGCCAGCGTATCGAAGAAGATTTCGTCATTACCGTGGACGGCCACTACCTGGGCCTGGGCCGGGTGATCGACGTCCTCAAACTGATCACCGAACTGAAGATCCAGCAGGCCCGTTACGCCAACCCGCTGACCCTGCTGCCCGGCAACGTACCGATCCAGCAGTGCCTGACCCGGCTGTTGCAGCAGAGCCGTGAGGCGGTGATCTGCTACGTCGACATCGACAGCTTCAAACCCTTCAACGACCTCTACGGGTACGCCAAGGGTGATGAAGTGCTGCTGTGCCTGGCACATTGCCTGAACGAACGGATCGACCCGACGCGTGACTTCGTCGGCCATATCGGTGGCGACGATTTCTTGCTGGTGTTCGGATCGAAGGACTGGCGTGCCCGCCTCAACCGGCTACTGGAAGACTTTCAGGGGCAGTGCCGGCGCTTCTATCTCGATGAGCATCTGGATGCTGGCTGTTTCGTCAGCCACAACCGCCAGGGCCACCGCGAGGAGTTTCCGCTGTTGTCGCTGTCACTCGGCGTCGTCCATCTGCACCCACAGCACTGTGCGCTACTGGACGCCAGCGAACTGGCCGGCCTGGCTTCGGAAGCCAAGCGTCATGCCAAGGCGGTGCCCGGTTACAGCCTGCACGTGATCGATACGCACACGCTGCAAGGCGCGCTCACTCAGGGTTCGGCGGGATAATCGAACTCGAATACCCGGGCCACTTCGGAGGCGTGCCAGGACGCTGCGGCAACACCGTCGGAGGCGCCATCGAAACGGCCCAGGCGGGTAACGCATTCGAAGAACCCAGTGCGCGGCAGGCGGCTGGCGCCCTGGCTGATCACCAGAGCGCTGCGCAGCGGGCGCTCGCCGCGCGCATCCAGTGCAGCCAGGTGTTCCAGTGCAGCGGTCAGGGTCTGCATGGCCGGCGCAGGCAGCGACAGACGCTCGATCAATGCACGGTAGGTCAGCAGGTGGCGCTGCCGCCGGGCATCGTCCAGAGCGGCCAGCAACGCCTCCCAGTGCCCACGGCTGATGCGCACGCTCATGCACTCGCCTCCCAGCCGGAGATGCCGAGCACCCAGGCCAGGGCGCGCAGGATAGCCGCATCGGGTTGCCGCTCGCCATTCTCGATCATGCCCAGGTAATGCGGGCTGATACCCACGGCACGGGCCAGCTCATCGCGGCTCAGGCCCTTGCCCTCACGCAGTGCGGTCAGTTGCGTCAGCGGCTTTGGGGCGTCGGTGGCGGGCTGGATCGATGGGGCAGCGACGCTCTTGCCTGTGGCCTGAAGCAGCGCCTGATACTCGGCCCAGGGCAGTACCGCGTATTCAGGTTCGCCGTCACGTTCGATCACTTGTACATTCATGCTTCGTTTCTCCGCGAGGCGCAGCATCCCTGTGCGTAATCCGGCCTGGGGCAAAACCGCCTGCCATGTTGTTTGCGCCATCTTATCAGCCATCTCGCCCGACGCGCTCGCCGGACGAACACGCCGCCGATTCGCTCACTGCCCGGCGGCGGCGCCCCGCATGAAGAACTGCATCAACGAGGTGCCCATGCCTGCCCGCGCCACCCGTCCACGACGCTCGCCATCGACCAGCCCGAACAGCAACGAGGCGAAGAGCTCGGTCAACACTGGCGCACCGATGTCGATACGGAAAACGTTCTCACGCTGCCCACGCAGGAAAAACTGATCCAGGGCGTTGGTGTAAGGCAGCCAGCGCGCGTCCTCGCCGCAGGCATCCAGGGAGTCCGGCCGCCACTGGAAAATCAGGAACACCAGCAGTTCGCGATGAGCCAGATGCCCATCGACCAATCGCTGCAAGGCTTCCTGCGGCGGGGCCTCCTGCAGATCGGCATCGGCGATGATCTGGTTCATGACGACCGAGCCATAATCGAAAAGCATTTCGATCAGATTGTCGCGAGTTCCGCAAAAACGATTCAGAGTCGCCTTGCTCACCCCGGCAGCTTGGGCTATTTCCTTGAAGGTGCCGCGCGGGTGCTCGACGATGGCGACAGCCAGGGCCTTGAGCAGTTTTTCTTCAGCAGCGGGTCTATCCATCAATTCCAGTCTTCATTCGGGCGTCGGCAACGGCGCGTCATTGTGCAGGAAAAACCTTTTTCCTCAAGGGGACTATCTATCTTGTCCACAAAATCCGCAAATGAGTCAATATTGACTCATTTGAATTCATGGACAATCATCCGAGCCTTTCAGGGACTAACTAATGGGCTACGCCCCAGGTGAAGCATGAGCAAGATTCGCGAACGTTGGTTTTTTTCGGCGATAACACTTTTGGTTGCTATCAGCCTCGCCGGCTGTGACAAGGGTGAACAAGGCTGGGGTGAAGCACCGCCTCGCGAAGTCGACGTGCTCAGCATCAAGACCGAGCCCTTTACCGTAGTCGCCGAGCTGCCCGGCCGTATCGAACCCGTGCGCGTTGCCGAAGTACGTGCCCGAGTCGCCGGTATCGTGCTCAAGCGCACCTTTGAAGAGGGCGCCGACGTCAAAGCTGGCGACCTGCTGTTCCAGATCGACCCGGCACCTTTCAAGGCCGCGCTGTCCCGCGCCCAGGGCGAACTGGCCCGCGCCGAAGCGCAACTGTTCCAGACCCAGGCCACCGTCAAACGCTACGAACCGCTGGTGAAGATCGACGCAGTCAGCCAACAGGATTTCGACGTTGCCCGCGCTGCGCTGCAAAGCGCCCAGGCGGACAAGCGCTCGGCCCAGGCCAACGTGGAAACCGCACGCCTGGATCTGGGGTACGCCGAAGTGCGCGCGCCCATCGCCGGGCGCATCGGCCGCGCCCAGGTCACCGAAGGCGCACTGGTCGGCCAGGGTGAAACCACCCTGCTCGCCCGTATCCAGCAACTCGATCCGGTCTACGCCGACTTCACTCAGCCGGCCGCCGATGCCTTGCGCCTGCGCGCGGCGATTGCCGACGGCAAGGTTTCCGGTGACGGCGACAAAACGCTGTCGCTGCGCGTCGACGGCACCGATATCGAGAGCAGCGGCACCCTGCTGTTCACTGATATATCGGTGGATCGCAGCACCGGCCAGATCGCTCTGCGTGGGCGTTTCGACAACCCGCAAGGCGTGCTGCTGCCGGGCATGTACGTGCGCGTGCGTACACCCCAGGGGCTCGACCAGGACGCCATTCTGGTGCCGCAGCGCGCCGTGCAACGCTCTGCCGACGGCAAGGCCAGCGTGATGCTGCTGGGCGCCGAGAACACCGTGGAAGCGCGCCCGGTCACCACCGGCGCCATGCAAGGCGCGCGCTGGCAGATCGTCGAAGGGCTGAAAGCCGGCGACCAGGTCATCACCAGTTCCCTGGCGGCGATCCGACCAGGCATCACGGTCGTGCCGCGACAGCCAGGCGCTGAAACGCAGAACGACACCACTCCCCAGGCGCAGTAAGTCGGAGCAACGACATGTCCTTGTTTTTTATCCGGCACCCCAATTTTGCCTGGGTAGTCGCCCTGTTCATCTCGATGGGCGGGCTGCTGGCCATCCCGTTCCTGCCGGTGGCGCAATACCCCAACGTAGCGCCGCCGCAGATCACCGTCACCGCTACCTACCCGGGTGCCTCGGCGCAGGTATTGACCGACTCGGTGACCAGCGTCATCGAGGAAGAGCTCAACGGCGCGAAGAACCTGCTGTACTTCGAGTCCACCAGCAACGCCAACGGCATCGCTGAAATCACCGTGACCTTCCAGCCCGGTACCGATCCCGAACTGGCTCAGGTAGACGTGCAGAACCGCCTGAAGCGTGCCGAGGCACGCATGCCCCAGGCCGTGCTCACCCTCGGCATCCAGACCGAGCAGGCCACCGCCGGCTTTCTGCTGATCTACGCCCTGAGCTACAAGGATGGCAGTGCCACCGACGACACCACTGCCCTGGCCGACTATGCCGCGCGCAATATCAATAACGAGATTCGCCGCGTGCCGGGCGTCGGCAGGCTGCAATTCTTCGCCTCGGAAGCCGCCATGCGCGTGTGGATCGACCCACAGAAGCTGGTTGGCTATGGCCTGTCGATCGACGATGTCAACGCTGCCATCCGCGCCCAGAACGTGCAGGTTCCGGCCGGCGCCTTCGGTAGCACGCCAGGCACGGCCGAGCAGGAGCTGACCGCGACCCTGGCGGTCAAGGGCACCCTGGACAACCCGGAAGAGTTCGCCGCCATCGTGCTGCGTGCCAACCAGGACGGTTCCAGGCTGACCCTGGGCGATGTCGCCCGTATCGAAGTCGGCAGCCAGGATTACAATTTCGGTTCACGCCAGGACGGCAAGCCGGCCGTGGCCGCCGCCGTGCAACTGGCACCGGGCGCCAACGCCATCCAGACCGCCCAAGCGGTCAAGCAGCGCCTGACCGAGCTGTCGGCCAACTTCCCGGACAACGTGCAGTTCTCCATGCCGTACGACACCTCGCGGTTCGTCGACGTGGCCATCGACAAGGTCATCATGACCCTGGCCGAAGCCATGGTGCTGGTGTTCCTGGTGATGTTCCTGTTCCTGCAGAACGTGCGTTACACCCTGATCCCCAGCATCGTGGTGCCGGTGTGCTTGTTAGGCACACTGACCTTCATGTACCTGCTCGGCTTCTCGGTGAACATGATGACCATGTTCGGCATGGTGCTGGCCATCGGCATCCTGGTGGACGACGCCATCGTGGTGGTGGAGAACGTCGAGCGGATCATGGCCGAAGAAGGTCTGGATCCCGTACCGGCGACCATCAAGGCCATGGGGCAGGTATCCGGGGCGATCCTCGGTATTACCCTGGTGCTGTCGGCGGTGTTCCTGCCGCTGGCTTTCATGGCCGGCTCGGTGGGTGTGATCTACCAGCAGTTCTCGCTGTCGCTGGCGGTGTCGATCCTGTTCTCGGGCTTCCTGGCGCTGACCTTCACCCCCGCCCTGTGCGCCACCCTGCTCAAACGCGTGCCGGAGGGGCACCATGAGAAACGTGGTTTCTTCGGTGCCTTCAACCGCCTGTTCGGCCGCCTGACCCAGCGCTACACCAAGCTCAACAGCAAGCTGGTGCCACGCGCCGGGCGTTTCATGTTCATCTACCTGGGCATCGTGATACTGATGGGCTTCTTCTATCTGCGCCTGCCGGAATCCTTCGTGCCGGTGGAAGACCAGGGCTACATGATCGTCGACATCCAGCTGCCGCCAGGCGCGACCCGCATGCGTACCCAGGCTACCGGCGCAGAGCTGGAGCAGTTCCTGATGTCCCGCGAGGCCACGGCCACTGCCTTCCTGGTGCTCGGCTTCAGCTTCTCCGGCATGGGCGAGAATGCGGCCATCGCCTTCCCGCTGCTCAAGGACTGGTCCGAGCGCAGCGCGGAGCAATCCGTGCAGGCGGAAACGGCAGCGGTCAACCAGCGCTTCGCCAACCTGGACGACGGTGCGATCATGGCCGTGCCGCCACCACCGATCGAAGGTCTGGGCAACTCCGGCGGCTTCTCGCTGCGCCTGCAGGATCGCGCCAGCCTCGGGCGCGAAACCCTGCTGGCCGCCCGTGACGAGGTGCTCGGCAAGGTCAACGGCAACCCGAAATTCCTCTACGCCATGATGGAAGGCCTGGCCGAAGCGCCACAACTGCGCCTGGTCATCGACCGGGATCAGGCCCGTGCCCAGGGCGTCAGCTTCGAGTCGATCAGCAGTGCGCTGTCTACCGCGTTCGGCTCTTCGGTGATCAACGACTTCGCCAACGCCGGCCGCCAGCAACGCGTAGTGGTACAGGCCGAGCAAGGCGCACGAATGACGCCGGAGAGCGTGCTCAAGTTGCATGTGCCCAACGACAGCGGCAGTCTGGTGCCACTGAGCGCCTTCGTGACCACCAAGTGGGAAGAAGGCCCGGTGCAGGTCGCCCGCTACAACGGCTATCCGTCGATCCGCATTTCCGGCGATGCCGCCCCAGGCGTCAGTACCGGCGAGGCCATGGCCGAACTGGAGCGTATCGCTGGCGAATTGCCGGAAGGCATCGGTTATGAATGGACGGGCCTGTCCTATCAGGAGAAGGTCGCCAGCGGCCAGGCACTGATTCTCTTCGCCCTGGCCATTCTGGTGGTGTTCCTGCTGCTGGTGGCGCTCTACGAGAGTTGGGCGATTCCGCTGGCGGTCATGCTGATCGTCCCGGTCGGCGCCCTCGGTGCCGTGCTCGCGGTGACTGCCGTCGGCCTGCCCAACGACGTGTACTTCAAGGTCGGCCTGATCACCGTGATCGGCCTGGCGGCGAAGAACGCCATCCTGATCGTCGAGTTCGCCAAGGATCTGTGGGAAGACGGTTACTCCCTGCGCGATGCCGCCATCGAAGCGGCGCGCCTGCGCTTCCGGCCAATCATCATGACCTCCATGGCCTTCATGCTCGGCGTAGTGCCACTGGTGATCGCGACCGGCGCCGGCGCTGCCAGCCAGCGCGCCATCGGCACCGGGGTCATCGGCGGCATGTTCAGCGCAACCTTGCTCGGGGTGATCTTCGTGCCGATCTTCTTTGTCTGGGTGCTCTCGCTGCTGCGTACCAAGCCTAAGCAAACCGACAATCACCCCCTGCATAAAGCGGAGTAATGCCATGACCTCCCAGATCATGCTGCGCCCCGCCCTGCTGACCCTGGCCGTCATGCTCGGCGGCTGTTCCCTGGCGCCCACCTATCAGCGCCCCGAAGCACCGGTCGCCGGGCAATGGACGGCCGCGAGCACGGCCGGCACCCGCGCCGACTCGCTGGACTGGCAGACCTTCATCGTCGATGCCGACCTGCGTCGTGCGGTGGACACTGCACTGAGCAATAACCGCAGCCTGCGTCAGGCACTGCTGGATATCGAGGCGGCGCGCGCCCAGTACCGCATCCAGCGCGCTGATCGTTTGCCATCGATCAACGCCAACGCCAGCGGCAACCGCCAACGTCTGCCGGCAGATCTGTCGCAGACCGGCCGCTCCGAGGTCGCCAGTTCCTATCAGGTAGGCCTTGGCCTCGCCGAGTACGAAGTCGATCTGTTCGGCCGTGTACGCAACCTCTCCCAATCGGCCCTGGAGACCTACCTGGCGACCGAGGAAGCGACCCGCGCCACACAGATCAGCCTGATCGCCGAAGTGATCCAGGCCTACCTGACCCGCGACGGCGCGCTGCGCCGCATGGCGCTGATCGAACAGACCCTGGACAGCCGCCTGGCCTCTCTCGATCTGGTCACTCAGCGTCGCCAGGCCGGCACCGCCACGGCCCTGGACTACCAGGAAGCCGTCGGCCTGGCCGAACAGGCCAAGGCCGAGCGGGAAAGCACCGAGCGCCAACTGCGCCAGGCGGACAACGCCCTGGTGCTGTTGCTCGGCACCCCAGATGTAGCGCAGTTGCTGCCAACCAGGCCGCGCGACAACCCGATGGTGCTACAGGACATCGCTCCTGGCACCAGCTCGGCGCTGATCGAGCGGCGTCCGGACATTCTCGCCAGCGAACACCAGTTGAGGGCACGCCATGCCGATATCGGCGCAGCCCGTGCGGCCTTCTTTCCGCGTATCTCACTGACCGGCTCGGTGGGCAGTTCCAGCGCCGAGCTGTCCGGCCTGTTCGACGGCGGCTCGCGCGCCTGGAGCTTCGCCCCGACCCTGTCGCTGCCGATCTTCGCCGGCGGGCGCAACCGCGCCAATCTGGACTTGGCCAAAGTACGCCGGGATGCCGCGGTAGCCGACTACGAAGGCACCATCCAGACCGCCTTCCGCGAAGTCGCCGACGCCCTCGCCGCCACCGATACGCTGCGGCGCGAGGAAACGGCGCGTCGGGCGCTGGCCGATTCCAGCCGGGCCGCAGAAACATTGGCTGAAGCGCGCTACAGAGGCGGCGTGGACGACCACCTGCGCTATCTCGATGCCCAGCGCAGCAGCTTCACCGACCAGACCACCCTGATCCAGATCAGCACCGAGCGGCAACTGGCTCTGGCCGATCTGTTCAGGGCTTTGGGCGGTGGCTGGGTGGACGATGGGCCGAGCCTGTCGCAACGCTGATCGACGCGGCGAGACACCTCGTCTCGCCACATTTTCCTGCTCGGGTCGCGGCCTGGATCGCACGACCCGCTGCTCAGCCCATCAGGGCGATCAGCGCCGGAACACTGAGCACCGCGGTGTAGTAGCCCATGAACTGCACCCCGATGTTGAACCCCAGGAAACGCCCCAGGAAGCCGCCTAGCAAACCGATGGTGACGATCACCAGCAGCCCGAGCAGACCGCCCTCCCAGATGCCGACCACCAGCACCAGGCCGATGAAGGTGGCGATCACCGCTTCGTGGCTGATCTTGCGCGACACGAACGAGGCTGCCTGGTGGGCGAAGTTCATGGTGAAGGGATAGGCGATGAGGATGGCGACGATCACCGCCAGCATGCCGTAGCCGAGGAACTCCCAGTTGTTCAGCAGGTTGTGCAGGTTGTTGACCTCGCCGGTGGCGCTGTCCACGCTGAAGCGTGGCGGTGCGTTGAACAGCGGCGCGGCCGGCCCCGCGGCTACCGGGCTCAGCGGCAGGCCGAAGGCGATCAGCGGAATCAGCGCCTCGGCGATGTAGGTCGATTCGGTCACCCCGTTACGGGCGGTGATCACCGTGGTCAGCCGCTCGTAGGCCTGTTTGATGCGGGCGCCGATCAGCTCGCCCATGATCACCGTCATGGCCACCGGGCTGAACACGAAGGTGGCACTGGTCACGCTCGCCGCCATGGCGGTCATGCGCGTCTGCCGTTTGTTGATCACCCGGAAGGGATTGGGAAAGTAGCCACGCCAGCCTTTCATGTCCGGTGCCAGGGAAAACACGCGGAATTCATCGCGGCGCATCCGCTCGCGCTCGGCCGGAGCCAGCATCGAGAACAGCGAAGTGATCAGTGGCGCAACGGCAATGCCGAGGAAGTAACTGACCGCCAGTTTGACGCCATACAGAGTGGTGAGATTCTGCAGGGCGACGATGACCAGCACGAAGGGCAGCAATGCCAGCACCGACGCCCAGCGACCCGCCGAGAAGTAGGCGATGGTGAAGGCCGCGCAGAGGAACACCCAGGGCGCGAACTGCTTGATGACGTCGCCGAATGGCGCCAGCAGCACGGCGAACAGCACCGCCAGCGGTACCGCGATGACCGCCGCCACGGCGCCGCCGGAGATCATCTTGCGCAGGGCCACATGAGGCACACCGAGCCGGCGCAGGTGGTTGGCATCGCCGATCAGCGCGGTCGCCGAAGTATCGCCGGGAATCCCCAGCAAAGCCGTGGGCACCGCGTGGGTCATATGCTTGGCCACCGCCCCGGCCAGGAAGAAGGTCAGGATACCGGCCGGCGGCGCACCGAGCAGCACCACCAGCATGGTCAGCGGTGCCAGCGTGGTGGTCTCGTCAGTCCCCGAGACCAGGCCGATGGCAGAGAACAGCACCGCGCCGAACAGGCCAAGGCTCAAGGCCATGAGAATCTCGTAGAGCAGGCCGTCCATCATGAACGCCCTCCGCTCAGCGCCAGGGACGCACGCACATCCGCACCTGACTCGGTCGCCGCGCCACGTTCCCGCTCCTCCCTGGTCTGCGCATCGCGGAACAGCTCGTAGAGTCCCAATTCATGCAACTCGGCCACCACCTCGGGCGAGGTGTCTTCGAGCCGACCAAGGCTGCCGTATTCCTTGAGCAGGTCATTGACCACCTGCTCACGAAAGGCCGGATCCGCCACGTGCTCGACCACATCGCGCTTGGGCTTGAACAACATGGCACTGATCGCACCACCACCCAGGCAGCCGAGAATACCGAAGAGCATGGCGTAGGCCTTGGCCATCTGCGCCGACTCGACGAGGCTGCCGAGTATCCATAGAGCCGTTGCATAGGCGCCGAGGCTGACGATGGCGCTGACGATGATGGCCAGCACCAGATGCCTGGCATCGACGGTGTCGCCCCACACCTCGTAGAGGTTGTCGGTGTTGCGGGTCGCGTCCGCCAGGGGTGGTGTCGCGACCGGTTTGGCAAGCTCTTGACTCATGGTGTCCTCCGCCCTTTCGGGCTCTTGTTGTTATCGAGGAAACAGCGTGGTGATTCAGGGTGTTGTCTGGATCTAGTGGAGCGCGACGACCGCTCGTCCCTGGGTGGTGACCTGGCCATGCTGGTTGACCAGGCGCAGTTCCAGCGTCACCTGCTGCGCATCCACGCCGGTGATTTCGCCCTCGGCGGTCAGCGCGTCGCCGACGTAGGCCGCACGCCGGTTGCTGTAGCTGAAGCGCAGGATTCGTCCGCCTTCACCCATCCAGGCCTCCACCAGTTGCGTCAGCCAGTCGCCCTGCAGTGGCCCGTCCACCAGCAACCCCGGATGCCCCTCGACCTGCTGCGCATAGGGCAGGTCGTAGTGGATACGGTGCGCATTCCAGATCGCCGCGTTGTACAGGAACAGTTGCACCGTGCCCGGTGCGTGGTGTCGCTGCGGCAGGCGCTGGCCCACCTCGACAGTGCTTGCTCGAGTCATGTTCACCTCGCGATTCGCGTCAGGCGCTCGGTCACGACCGGCTCGCCCTGTTCGCTTTCAAAACGGTTTTCGAAGAGCAGAAAGATCAGCGGCCCTTCGCTGCCCTGTTTTTCCTGGATGTCCACCAGGGTCTGCCGACAGAGCAGCACATCGCCGGGGCGGATGGCGCGATGAACCTCGAACTCGCTGCCGCCGGCCAGGATGCGTTTCAGCGGCAACTCGGGAATCAGCGCGTCGTCCGGCTTGTGGCCGTCCGCCAGCAACTGGTCGAGGGGCAGCACCGGCATCAGGGCGCTGAACAGGAACAGCAGCGGCGCTTCGTCACCGTTCAGGTAACGCGCTTGCTGCTGGCCAGTGGCAACCGCGTACTTGCGGATGTCGCTGCGCTGTACCTCGAAACGCACCGCCGGCAGCGACGCGCCGATATGGCTGCGGATGGCCGCGGTGAGCAAGCCCATCAGATCACCCCCAGGCGAACCAGTTCGTCGTACTCGGCGTCGTCCAGGCCCAGCCACTCGCGGTAGATCGAAGCGTTGTGCTGGCCGACACCGGGGGCCGATGCGCCGCGCTCCAGGGTGCCGCCAGAGAGCTTGATCGGATTGCCGAACACCTCGAAGCGCGCGCCCTGATAGTCCACCGGCACCACCATGTCGCGTTCGCGCAGGTGCGGATCGGCCACCACTTCATCGATGCTCTTGATCGGCGACAGCGGAAAACGGTCGCCGGTCATGGCCTCCAGCTCGGCCTTGGTATGGGCGCCCAGCCAGCGTTCCACGGCCGGTTTTACCTTACGCAGGTAAACCTCGGTCTCGAAGCGTTTGGCCATGCTGTCGACCTCGGGGTCGCTGGCCATCGCCTCGTCGCCGAAGGTCAGGCAGGCCTCGCGCCAGAACTTGTCGGTGTAGGCGCCGAAGAACACATAGCCATCCTTGCAGGCGTAGCGCCCGTAGGGACGCACGAACGGATGGCCATTGCCCTCGGGCACCGTGACCTTGCCGGTTTCGGTGTAGGTCACCAGGGCGTTTTCGGTCAGCGAGACGATGGCGTCCTGCTGCGACACATCGACCAGTTGGCCCTGGCCGCTGCGCTCGGCCTCGCGCAAGGCGCCGAGGGTGCCGATGGCGGCGTACAGCGCGGCGGACAGGTCGCCCAGCACCGTGCCCACACGCATCGGCTCCTGCACCGTGCCGTTCATCGACCAGAGACCGCCACTGGCCTGGGCGCTGCTGTCGAACGCAGGCCGCAGGGAGTTCGGGCCATGCTGGCCGAAGCCGCTGATGGCGGTGAACACGATGGCCGGGTTGGCCGCCTTGAGCACGTCGTAGCCCAGCCCCAGCTTGGCCATGGTGCCGGGGCGGAAATTCTCGATGACGATATCGGCCTTGCGCACCATGTCGAGAAAGGTGGCCTTGCCCTCGGCCTTCTTCAGGTCGAGGCTGACAGCCATCTTGTTACGGTTGAACTGGGCGAAGAAGCCGCTTAGCGGTTCACTGCTGCTGCGGCTCAGTGGCGGAAACTCGCGAGTGAGGTCGGGATCCTTCGGATTCTCGATCTTGATCACCGTGGCGCCCATGTCGGCCAGCAACATGGCGCAGTAAGGCCCGGCGACGACCCGGGTCAGGTCGAGAATGGTCACGCCCTTGAGCGGGCCGGCAGTTCTGGCGAAACTCGCCAGTGCATCGGTGAGTGAATTCATGGGTTCTCCTGTGTCGGTACGTCGCCGCCGGTGCGCGGGTGCGCCCCTGTAGAAAAGCAACCTACGTTCAGACAGTGAGTTGACGGAGTGATCCGGGCAGTAGACGCAATGCCTGTCGCCTGCTTGCCCGCACCCGTTCCGGGTTATTGTTGTCGTCCGTGCCAGCCCTGCAGCTAACGCACCCTGCTGCGCATGGCGGTGGCTACCCTCGAGGCTGAAGGCTTGCCCAGCGCCGCATCGATGAAAGTACCGGCCTCGAGCAGCGCCGGCAGATCCACACCGGTTGCCAGTCCCTGGCCCTCGAACAGGTACACCAGTTCCTCGGTCGCCACGTTACCGGTAGCACCAGGCGAATATGGGCAGCCACCGAGGCCGGAAACCGAACTGTCGAACACCCGCACCCCGGCCTCCAGGGCCGCCTGAACGTTGGCCACCGCCATGCCGTAAGTGTCGTGAAAATGCCCAGCCAATGCCGTGATCGGCAGCTCGCTGGCGCAGGCGCCGATCAGCGTCCTGGCCTTGCCTGGCGTGCCCGTGCCGATGGTGTCGCCGAGGCTGATCTCGTAGCAGCCCATGGCATGCAGTTCGCGAGCGACCCGCACCACGTCCGCCACCGCCACTTCACCACTGAACGGGCAGCCGAGCACGCAGGAGATATAGCCGCGTACCGCCACACCCTGCTCCCGCGCCTTGCCCAGCACCGGCTGAAAACGTTCCAGGCTTTCGGCGATGGAGCAATTGATGTTCTTCTGCGAGAACGCCTCGGAGGCCGCAGCGAACACCGCGACCTCCCGGCAGCCCACTTGCAGTGCGGCATCCAGACCTTTCAGGTTGGGTACCAGCGCCGTGTAGGTTACCCCCTGGCGTTGCCCGAGCCGCCGCAGCACCTCGCCGGAGTCAGCCATCTGCGGCACCCAGCGCGGCGAGACGAATGCCCCGGCTTCGAGGGTACGCAGCCCGGCCGCGACCAGCCGCTCGATCAGCGCCACACGCACCTCGACCGGCAGGGTCAGGGCTTCGTTCTGCAGGCCGTCGCGAGCGCCAACCTCCACCAGCCTTACCCTGTCCATGCTCATTGCCCGCGCTTTTCGCGCAGCAACGCCTCGGCGCGGTCGGCACGTACATCCCGGGTTTCGACCATGCGCTTGACCAGCCAGTCCAGCTCATCGCCACGGGCACCGGCCGACAGCGCGATATTGCGCGCATGCAGCGCCATGTGGCCGCGCTGGATGCCTTCGGTGGCCAGCGCACGCAAGGCCCCGAGGTTCTGCGCCAGGCCGACGGCGACGGCGATCTCGCCCAGTTCCTGGGCACTCTTGACGCCGAGGATGCGCAACGACAGCTGCGCCAATGGATGGGTCTTGGTGGCGCCGCCGACCAGGCCGAGCGGCATGGGCATTTCCAGGGTGCCCACCAGATGCCCTTGGCTGTCTTTCTCCCAGGTGGTCAGGGAGCCGTAATGACCATTGCGGCAGGCATAGGCATGGGCGCCCGCCTCCACCGCTCGCCAGTCGTTGCCAGTGGCCACCACCAGGGGGTCGATGCCATTCATGATGCCTTTGTTGTGGGTCGCGGCGCGGTAGGGATCGATGGCTGCGAAGGTATAGGCGTCGATCACCCCTTCGATGACCTCGCTGCCCTTGTACTCGGCGGTATCCAGATGCTCCGGCGCAATGCGCAACTGGGCGCGGGCCAGGCGCAGGTCGGCGAGGTTGGAGAGGATGCGCAGGCGCACCTTGCCACCCGTGAGCTGTTCCATCAGCGGCGCCACAGCTTCGGCCATGGTATTCACCGTGTTCGCCCCCATGGCGTCGCGCACATCGACGATCAGGTGGGCGACCAGCATCGGCCCACGCGGACTGTCGATGAAGGTGTGCACCTCGATATCGCGACAACCACCGCCCAGGCTGTTCAGCAACTGATCCTTGCTGTTGGCCAGGGCAATGATTTCGTCCTTGTTGCGCAGCAGGCTGAGGCGCGCGTTGTAAGGGTCGCTGACAGCGATGATCTGTACCTGGGCACGCATCAGCGGCGCACTGCTGGAGGTCTGGAAACCGCCAGCCGGGCGGGTCAGCTTGGCCATGAACGAAGCCGCGGCGACCACCGAAGGTTCTTCCACCACCAGCGGAATCAGCATCTCGCGGCCGTTGATGCGGAAGTTGCTGGCCAGGGCGTAAGGCAGCTCGAACTTGCCGATCACGTTCTCGATCATGCCGTCGGCGATTTCCAGCGGCAGCGCCCCGGCATCACGCAGCAGTGCCGTGTCCTCGGCGGACAGGCCAAGCAACTGCTGCACATGCTCGAGGCGTTGAGCGGGAGAAAGATTACGGAAATCGGGCAAGCGGGAATCGATGGGCATGGGCGCTCCTCGGGGAGTCGTTTGTTATTGGTTGAGCGCACGTTATCGTCACTGTATCCCTTAAAGAAGGTACAGTTTGCCCGGACACTTCGTGCCTGTACCCAAGGAGCTCAACCATGCCCCGACAGACGCTCGCGCAGAAAGTCGCCGACGCCATTGCCCGGCAGATCGCCGACGGCGCCCTGCAGACCGGCAGCAGGCTGCCCTCCCTGCGCGAATACATGCGCCTGCACGGGTACTCGAAGAACACGGTGATCACCGCCTACGAACATCTGGCCTCCCAGGGCCTGGTGGAAGCCCGGCACGGCAAGGGTTTCTTCGTCTGCAAGAACGTCAGCGCCAGTGTCGAGGACGACGAGTCGCAGCCCTACACCCGTGCGCTGGACACCATCTGGATGATGCGCCAGCAGTTCGTCCGCGACCCGGGCCACTCGCACCTGGGCGAGGGTTTCCCGCCAGTGGAATGGCTGATGGACATGCGCCTGGACAAATTCCATCGCCAGGTGGTGCGCGGCGGCGTCACCACCCTGTTCCGCTACGGCACGCGGTTGGGCAACCCCGGCTTGCGCCAGCGCCTGGCGCAGAAGCTGGCGGACTACCGCATCGCCGTCTCGCCACGGCAACTGGTCACCACCCTGGGCGCCAACCACGGCATGGATCTGATCATCCGCCGCTACGTCATACCCGGCGACGCGGTACTGGTCGAGGATCCGGGCTATTACCCGCTGTTCGGCAAGCTGCAGTTGCAGGGCGCGCGCATGCTCGGCGTGCCGCGCGAGGCCGACGGCCCGGATCTGGATGCACTGGAACGGGTGCTGAAAAGGGAAAAACCCAAGCTGTTCTTCCTCCAGTCGATGGGCCACAACCCCACCGGCTCGGACATCTCCCCGGCCAAGGCCCACCGCCTACTGCAGATTGCCGAAGCCCACGACCTGCTGCTGGTGGAGAACGACGCCATGGCTGACTTCAAACCCAGCTCGGCGACGAAACTCACGGCGCTGGATCAGTGCGAACGCACGCTGTACCTGGGCAGTTTCTCCAAATCGATTTCCGCCGCCTTGCGCGTCGGCTTCATCGCCGGCAGCAAACAGCGCATCGAGGAACTGGCCGACCTGAAGATGCTGCTGCACAACAGTGGCGCCGAATACAGCGAGCGCACCATCGACGTGATCCTCGGCGAAGGGCATTTCCTGCGCCACCTGTCACGCCTGCAGGATCGCCTGCGCGCCGCCACGCAACGTGGGCTCGAGGTACTCGATGAACTGGGCGCGGAGGTGTTCTGCCGACCGGAGCAGAGCCTCTATCTGTGGGCGAGATTTCCCGGCGTCGACGACGCCAACGCCCTGACCCGCCATTGCCTGACCCAGGGCGTGATGCTCGCCCCCGGCTCGATCTTCGCCGTCAACCGGCACACGCCGGTGCCCTGGACGCGGCTCAACGTGGCCTATCTGGATGACCCGGCATTTCGCCGCAGCCTGATGCGCTGACGAGCGTCCCCTGCTCGCCAGCGCCTGCAGCCGGCCTCATGCGTAGGGTGGACCGGGACGCGCAGTCAACGCTCTTTTTGTCCACCATTGCGATCATAAAGTGGTGGACGGCTCGGGCCGCGTAGGTAAAGCGTCAGCTACGCGCCCCGATCCACTCTACGGAGCTGGCGATCGTCCCTGCTCGCCAGCGCCTGCAGCCGGCCTCAGAAGGCCTTGGCCAGATCGATCACCAGGGCGCGGTAGCCGACGTTGCCTGGCTGCTGGCTGGTGACCCGGTATTCGGCCAATACTTCCTGAGTGCCGTACTTCACTTCGCTGAGCACCGGGCGGGTGAGTTTCTCGCGAGTGAGGTAGCTCACCGAGGCCGAGTAGATCAGCTGCGTATCGCTGTCGGCGCGGTACTCCACCACCGAGGTGATCGGGCTGTACCAGTCGTCGCCACGCTCCTTGCCGTACTCCCAGACCTGCTCGACGGTGCCTTTGGCCTCGTCGATGCGGTACTCCACCGCACGGCTGTAATTGCCTTCCAGGCGTGTCGGCGCGAAATCGCGGCCCCAGCCATTGTCGAACACGGTCAGTGTGCCTTTGCCGCTGAGCCACGCGGTGTGCTGCGTCCACGACCAGTCGAAGCCATCGGCGTAACGTCCCTGTTCGTCCAGCGCCAGCGGCTCGCCCCTGGCATCCACCGGCGTCAGCACCTTGTCCTGCAACCCTGTACGCCAGCCCTGGGGCGCGGCGAGAATCCACTTCACCTGCTTGTCGCGGCCAATCTTGACCACGCCCTGATGGCGCGCCGAAACGATGATGCCGTCGTCCGACGGGTCATGGGCGATGGAGTTGACGTGGGCCCAGTTGCGCCCGATGCCGACACCCGGCACATCGCCGAATGGCAGGTTCTCGCCTTCCTGCGCTTCGTTGTCGACCAGGCTATCGCCCCTACTCGCACCCTCGGGTAGGAACACCGCCGCCTTGCCAAGCGTGTGCAACAGCTCGGCGCGATAGGGATCGAGGATGCGCCCCAGATCCCAGAACTCCACCACTTCGCCGGCCTCGTCGAGCTCGATGATCTGGTCGCGCACCGAACGCACCTGCTTGCCATCGTCGCGCCGGTAGTCGCTGCTGCCAACCCGCAGCAGGTAGGTGCCCTTGGCGGTCTGGCGGATCTCGTGGGAGAAGTCGGCGAACTTGCCTGGCAAGCGGCGCTCCCACACCGGCCGGCCGAGCAGATCATGCTTGAAGTAACGCTGCCCCTGGCCCCAGATCAGCTTGCCATCGGCGGTCTGCTGGAAGCCCATGCTGGCGCCCAGGCCATCGACCCGGGTCGAGTCGTGCAGGCGCTCGATATCCAGGTACCAGCGCACATCGCCGTTGCTGTCGGTAATCCAGTTGATGCCCACCGAATCCCATTCGGCGGCACCGCCCTGTGCATTCCATTTCAACTGGCGGTTGCTGCCGGGCACCTCGGTCAGCAGATGGTTGAACAGGTACAGACGGTTCTTCAGGGAAGCGTCGACCTTGACCGGTTCGACCTGCGGCAATGCGCCTTGCTGAGCGGCGATGCTCGGCAGACGCACGGCCGGCGCGTAGACGGTGTAGCGCTCACGGACGCGTTCGCCTTTGAGGGTGTAGGCGACTTCCACCTCGTTGCGATGATCGGGGTACAAGCCAAATAGCGGAATGCCGCCGTGGGTCCACAGCGCCTTGTCGCTTACCGGATAATCGATATCGATGCCCTGTTCGCCACGGCCCAGTACCCTCACACGGGCATCACTGAGCGTCTGCCCGCCATCGCGGATCAGCGCGGTGAGCGGCGCGATGCCATAGGGATTGAGCACGATGGCGCCAAGGCGGCTGACCGTACTGTCTGGGATACCGGCAGTCAGGCAGGCGCCCTCGGGCAGGCCGTCCTCAAGCTGGTTATCGTGAGATGGGTTGTGATTGCTCATAGGGGCTCCGAAGCATTTGGACGACGCACCAGCGCCGCCCGCCATGGGTGTTATTGGGGAATACGGAAATCGCTCAGTGCCGGTGCTACGACCGCCTTTTCACTGCGTGGCGTGCCGGCCGGAACCCAGTCGTAGGGAACGGGCTGGGCGCGGTAGACCCAGTTGCTGGTGGCATTGCCGTAGGGGAACTTGCCGAAGTAAGGGCTCACATACTCCCAGACGATCTCGCCAGCCGGCGTCACCTGAAAGATGCGCCCGAACATGCCTTCATCGATCAGCGTATTGCCGTTGGGCAGGCGCCGGGCGCTGCTGATGAAAGTGCTGTTGAACTGCCACAGCGGCTGGGCCGAATCCGTCGCGCTGTACTGCCAGACGATCCGTTTGCTGATCGGGTCGATTTCGACCACGCGCGAGCCGCTGATGACGCTGGCCGGCAGCGCCGGGTAGCCAGAACCGCCCTGGTTGTCGAAGATCAGGATATTGCCCTCGCCCGGATACTCCCTGGGGATCAGGTTGGCGTCGTGCAAGCCGGCCAGTTGATCCACCGGGCGCGGCAGTGGTGCATTGACCGGGGCCAGCTTCGGATAGTTCGGCCCCAGGTTCCACACCACCTTGCCGGTCTGCTTGTCGATGATGGCGACGAAGTTGGCTTCCCGCGAATCGACGATCAGGTTGTCGGGATGGAAGCGCTCATCGCCCTGCTCGTACCATTTGTTCGAACCGAGGGTCTTGAGGTCGTTGAAGTGCAGGTAGTCGGCCTTGTCGGTGTTGCGCACCAGCTCGAGTTGCTCCGGGGTGAAACCGAATTCCTCCAGGTGCTCGGAAGCCAGCCACTGCCAGACGATCCTGCCGCTCGGGTCGACCTCGTAGATCGCGTCATCGATGGTTTCATCCAGCTTGAAGCCATCGATCCTGTGCAGCTTGTTGGCCAGCAGCAAGGTATTGCCATTGGCCAGGCGCTGCCAGTCATGGTGCTGGAGCGCCGAACCAGTCGGCGCCTGCTCGCCCCATTTCCATACCGGCTTGCCATCCCAGTCCAGTTCGCCGATGGCATGGGTGTTGAGGCCGTTGCCGAAGCCGCGCGGATCGAGTTCCTGGCGTTTTTCCAAGCGCACCAGTACATGCCCACGCTTGCCGCCGTTGACCGCCGGATCGATCAGTTGCGAAGGGAAGCCGACATGATCCCAGCGGCGGACTTCGTTGCCGTTGGCGTCGACCAGGTAGGTCTTGTCGTCGGCGGCGCCGAACAGCACGTAGCCATTCCAGGCCTTTTCCGGGTCATAGCGGGTCACACCCGTCGGGTAGACGCTCGGGGCGGCCTGGGCGACGCCGGCCAACAGGGAGGCGGCCAGCGCCAGGGTATGCAGTCGCGGTTTCATCCGTTTCTCCTCAGAAGTCGTAGCGGGCGGTCATGCCCAGGGTGCGCGGCGTGCCGAGCACGCCGGCGTAACCGCCGTTGGCACCGTTCCACAGGCTGGTGAAATAGGTCTTGTCACCGGCGTTCTTCAGCCACAGCGAGACATCCCACTGCCCATCGCCCAGGTCGCCACGCAGGCCGGTGGACAGGTTGACCACGGCATAGCTGGGGATCTGCCCGTACTCGGAATCGTCGATGGTGCCCACCGCCCGGGAACGGAAGGCATAGCTGGCGTTGACGTAGGGTTGCAGGCCGTTGTCCAGATCCCAGCGATAGCTGCCGTTGAGATTGGCGATCCACTTCGAGGCGCCCACCACCTGGTGGCCGGTGAGGTCGCAGGACGCCGGGGCGCCGTCCTGGAACGCCACTTCCGGGGCGCAGGGCGCGTCTTCGTAATCGCTGTAGCGCACGTCGTTGAACGAACCGTTGGCGTTCAGGGTGAGCCCGCGCAGCGGTTGCCAGGTGGCTTCGGCCTCGACGCCGCGCGAGCGTACCGAGCCGGCGTTGGTCAGGTACTGGGTGCGGGTCACCTGGTCATAGGCATTGGCCTGGTAGCCGTTGACCTCGGTCCAGAACAGGTTGGCATTGAGCAGCAGGCGGTTGTCGAGCAGCGTGCTCTTGAAGCCCAGTTCGGCGTTGTTGGCGCGCTCGGTGCCGACCAGCAGCGAGTCGACCCCGGCGGTCGGTGCGGAACCCACGGTGAGGTTGACCCCGCCGGATTTCTCGCCGTGGGACAGCGACGCGTAGCCGAGCATCTGCGGGTTGAATTGGTAGCTCAGGCTGAGCAGCCCGGAAGGACTGAAGCTGTGCTGGCTCAGATCGCCGGAATCGAACGCACCATGCCGGCCCTCGCGCTGCGCGGCAGCGGCGCCGCTGACCACTGCACCGCCGAGTGGTGCATCGCGAGTCACCCAGGCTTGCTTCTCCTCGTAGGTACCACGGATACCGGCGGTGAAATCCAGCTTGTCGGTCAGGTGCCAGGTACCCTGGGCGAACAGCGCATAGCTGTCGGTATCGATATGGCCGTTGCCGAAGCTGCTGACATTGGCCAGTGCGCCCGTAGCAGTGCCATTCCACACATCAGCCAGCGGGCCGTAGATATTGTGCTGGCGATTATCCAGATCCTGCTTGAAGTAATAGGCACCCAATACGTAGTCGAAGGCACCACCGCTCGGCGAGGCCAGGCGGATCTCCTGGGAGTACTGTTTGTCGCGCACCCGCACACCGGCATTGATCGAGGCCGAGACGTTGAGACCGTCATCGTTTCGCGGGGTGAAATCCCACCAGCGATAGGCGCTGATGGAGGTCAGGGTGAAATCGTTGGGCAGCGTCCAGTTGGCTTCTACCGAAGTGCCGCCCTGGAACACCGTGACCTGCTGGTCGGAATCCAGGTTGACCTTGCGATCCTTGCCGTACACCAGGGTCGCGCCAGCGGCGGCCGCACGCTGCTCGTATCGGTTGACGCCGTTGATGGTCGGCCCGGTGCTGTACAGCGAGAGGATACCGTTGTTGGAATCCTCTTCGTTGTACTCGCCGATCCAGCGCAGGTTGAAGGTCTCGCTAGGCTGGAACAGCAACTGTCCGCGAAAGCCCTGACGCGCCCCGCCGTTTAGCGTGTCGCCATTGTGCACGTTGTCGACGTAGCCATCGTCGCGAGTGCGATAGGCGGAAAAACGTCCAGCCAGGGTGTCATTCAACGGGCCGGAAATGCTGCCCTTGGTCTGGAAGTAGCCGTCCTCGCCCACCGAGGTCTCGATGCTGCGCTCGGGTGTGAAGGTCGGCTTGCGGGTGCTGATGTTGAGCACCCCCGCGGTGGTGTTCTTGCCGAACAGCGTACCCTGGGGGCCACGCAGTACATCGATCTGCTCCACGTCGAGCAGGTCGAACACCGCCATGCCGGGGCGGCCGAGGTAGACGTTGTCCAGGTACACCCCGACGCTGCCCTCCAGGCCGTCGCTAGCCGGGTTGTTGCCCAGGCCACGGATGGAAATGCTCGACTGCCGCGCATGCACATAGGCGACGCTGGTACTGGGCACCAGTTGCTGGATGTCTTGTACCCGGTAGATGCGCTGGTTCTCCAGGGTCTCGCCGCCGAGCACGCTGATCGGCGTCGGTACCGACTGGGCGCTTTCCTCGCGGCGTCGGGCATTGACGGTGACCGTGCCCAGGGCCGTGCCACTCTCGACCGAGACCTGGGCGCCGCTGCTGGCGGCGTCGTCGGCACGTGCCTGCAGCGCCAGGCCGGCAGAGCCGAGCAACAGGGCGGCAACCAGGGGTTTCAGGGGAATCGATGGGACGGTAATGCGCTCGGGATGGCTCGAGTTCATGTGTTGCTCCTTGAGATCGCGGCGAGCGCTGCCGTATGGCGGAGGCGAATCGGGCGCAGACGGACTCTTTTATATTCGATATAGGTATTTATTTATTCTTACTTCGATGTTTTCGTAATAAGCGATTACCTTTATAAAGAGCCACGAGCCGTTGCAGCAATTGCATTCGACCGAATTTTTCCATGTAGAAAATGCATATAGATCTCCGCCAGCTCCGTCACTTCGTCGCCCTTGCCGAGCACCGCAGCTTTGTCGCTGCGGCCGAAGCGGTGAGCCTTTCGCAGTCCGCCTTCAGCCGCAGCATCCAGGCGCTGGAACATGCTGCGGGCTTTCAGCTGGTGGATCGGGCGAGCAAGGAATTGCCGCCCACCAAGCAGGGCCTGGTAGTTCTGGAGCACGCCAGGCGGCTGTTACGCGATGCCCACGACCTGAACAACGAAATCAGCCGGTTCAACGATGCCGGTACCGGCGCCCTGCTGTTCGGCAGCGGCCCGGCCCCCGCGGCACAACTGATCCCACGGGCGGTGGCGCGCTTCATCGGCGATTACCCCAAGGCGCGGGTGCATTTTCAGGTCGATAACTGGCAGGAATTGAACAAGCGCCTGGTGGCCGAGGAGATCGAATTCTTCGTCGCCGACACCCGCCGCTTCGAGGCCGATCCGGATTACCGCATCACTCGCCTGCGCCCACAGAAATGGCACTTCTGCTGCCGCATCGGCCATCCGCTCACCAGCAAACCCAGCGTCAGTTGCGCCGAGCTGTTCAGCTATCCGCTGGCCACCACCTTTCGGCCGCCGAACATCCGCAAGGTGCTCACCGAATACAGCGGCCGTCGTGATTTCGCGCCAGCGGTGGAATGCGAATACAGCCATGCTCTGCTCAACGTGGTGCGCTATTCGGACGCCATCGGCATCGCCAATCCCGTCAACCTGGAGGACTACCTGCTGAGCGAAGAACTGCAGATTCTCGAGATCCACGACCTGCCCTGCCACCTGGAAGAACTCAATACCCGCTATGGCATCGTCAGCCGCGTTGGCCGCGCACTGTCGCCGCTGGCCCGGGCCATGGTCGAGCAGATCGAGCGCAGCGATGCCGGGCTCGCCGACCAGATGGCAGGCATGCCACTGACACAGGTAGGGGTCTAGTGCCTGTGTTGCACGCCATGCATACAAAGTATTCCCGCTTTGCGTTTGTCAGCCGGACGGAGGATTCGTGAAATGGCCATCACGATTCCTTACCGAGACCGGCTCATGATCCGACTGCCCTCCCTGCTCTGCGGCGCCCTGCTGGCGCTGACCACCCTCATCACCCAGGCAGCCGAGCAGCCGGCGGTGATCCGCATTGGCGCGCCCGATCAGGGTGCGGGCGACAAGCCCTTCGCCTCCGGCGTGCTGGGCCTGGCGCATATTCGCCAACAGCTGGAAGAAGCCTTCGCCGCCGATGGCACCAAGGTCGAATGGCACTTCTTCAAGGGCGCGGGCCCTGCGGTCAACGAAGCCTTCGCCAATCGCCAGCTGGACTTCGCCGGGCTCGGCGATCTGGCGGCGATCATTGGCCGCTCCTCGGGCCTGGATACCCGCCTGATCCTCGGCGGCCGAGGCGCCAACATGTACCTGGCGGCAACACCCGAGTCAGGCATCAAGACGCTGGAAGATCTCAAGGGCAAGCGGGTCTCGGTGTACCGCGGCACCGCCGATCAGTTGTCCTTCGCCCGAGTGCTGGACGCGGCCGGGCTGAAAGAGCGCGACCTGCGTATCCTCAGTCTGGACTGGAGCGCGGCCCGCGCCGCATTGGCGGGCCGACAGATCGACGCGGCCTGATCCGGCATGGGCATCCTGGCGCTGGGCAAACAGGCCATCGAGTTTCCGGTCAGCACCAAGCAGTTGCCAGTTACCGCCACCACCCAGACGGGGGTAATCGCCAGCAACGCCTTTATCGAGCGCTACCCTGAGGCGACCCAGAAGCTGGTCGACGTGCTGGTCGCCAATGCCGACTGGATTTCCAGGGCGGAGAATCTGGACGCCTACATCGCCCTGCTCTCGCAACAGAGCGCGGTACCCGCCGAGCTCTACGCTCGGGAATACCAGGGCGATGACCTCGCGTTTCGTGCCTCGCCGCTGCTCGATACCTTCCTGCGTCACAGCTATCAGGACAGCATCGACAAAGCCAAGGCACTGGGGCTGATCCGCCGCACCTTCCAGGTCGAGGAATGGTTCGAGCCGCGCTTCGTCGAGCAGGCAATCGAACGGCAGAGCCTGCAGAACCGCTGGCAACGCTACGACGCCTCAGGCACGGCCGAGTGATGCGCCCCAGGCATGGAAGATATGTGGCGAATGCATTGGCCGTCCCCTTACGAGGCACTTTTAATGCAGGCTCTTATTTCCCGAAAGAATTTATATTCGATCTTTTATGCAAAAAATAACATCCAGTCATAAGCCTGACGCTGACGGAACGCCCTCATGAGTGCGCCGCCTCTGCCCATTTCTCAAGCTCAGGGCCATACCCGCACGGGCTTCTCGACCAGCCGCCTGGTGCCCTGGTTGCTGCCGGTGGGCCTGTTTGCACTCTGGTACCTGGCCAGCCGCTTCGGCTGGATGAGCGAACAGATCCTGCCGACACCGGCGCTGGTCTGGCAGACCTTGCTGGAACTGGCTAGAGACGAACTCTGGTTCAATCTTGGCATCAGCCTGCAACGCCTCGCCTACGGCCTGCTCGGTGGTGTGACGGCCGGTGTGCTGCTGGGTACGTTGCTGGGCATCAGTGGCCGTGCCGAACGACTGATCTACCCGACCTTCGCGGCATTGGCTCAGGTGCCGACCCTGGCCTGGATTCCGCTGTTCATGCTGCTGTTCGGCATCGGCGAAGCACTCAAGCTGGTGGTATTGATCAAGGCGGTGATCGTGCCGATCACCGTACACACCCTGGTCGGCGTGCGTGACGCGCAACCGCGCCTACGTGAAGCAGCGGCGGTTCTGCGCCTGCCCTGGCACCTGCGCATCACCCGCCTGGTGATTCCCGCTGCCCTGCCCTCGTTCATGGCTGGCCTGCGTCTGGCGCTGGCTACCGGCTGGTCGTCGCTGCTGGCGGTGGAACTGCTGGCCTCCAGCGAGGGCATCGGCTATCTGATGGTCTGGGGGCGCCAGCTGTTCATGCTGGATATCGTGTTCGTCTGCATTCTGGTCATCGGCCTGTTCGGCATCGTCTTCGACCGCGGCGTGCAATGGCTCGACGCACACCTGATCTATTGGCCACATCCGCCCACTGCCGAATTGCGCCTGCGTGGCCGGGGGAAGGGCTGGGCGCGCCTGCAGGCCTGGCTGTTGCCACTGGGACTGGCCGCACTGTGGCAGGTCGCGGTGATGGCGCGCTGGGTCGACGCGAGCATTCTGGTCGCCCCGCTGGATGTGCTGCGCACCACCTGGCAAGGCCTCGTCGATGGCAGCCTGATCCAGGCCATGCTGCAGAGCCTCGGTCGTGCTGTCGGCGGTCTGTTGCTGGGCAGCAGTCTTGGCCTGCTCAGTGGGCTGATCCTGGGGCTGTGGCGACCAGCCGAACGGCTCTGCGGGCCGACGCTCAGCGCCCTGCGGCAGATCGCGATTTTTGCCTGGGTGCCGCTGCTCACCGCCTGGTTTGGCCTCGGCGAGCTGGCCAAAGTGGTGTTCGTCAGTCTGGCCACCTTCTTCCCCTTGCTGATCGCCACCCAGCGCGGCGTGGTCAACCTGTCGCCACAACTCGACGAAGCCGCCCGCGCCCTGCGCCTGAACAACCGCCAGCGCCTGCTGCGCCTGATCCTGCCCGGCGCCGCGCCAGCGATCTTCGCCGGTCTGAAGCTGGCCCTGATCTTCGCCTGGCTGAGCACCATCGGTGCCGAATACTTCATGCCCTCAAATGGTGGCATCGGCAGCCTGATGATCGGCGCCCAGCAACTGTTCCGCATGGATCAGGTGATGGCCGGCATGCTGCTGATCGGCCTCACCGGCGCCCTGCTCAACCACCTCGGACAACTGATCGAAGCGCGTGCCACGCGCTGGAGAAACGCATGACCGCCCCAGCTCCCATCGTCAGCTTCGACAAAGTCGGCAAGTTCTTTCCCGTGGAGAGCGGCGAGCTCGAAGCGATCCGCGAATTCAGCCTGCAGATCGCCGAAGGCGAATCCATCGCCATCCTCGGCTCCAGCGGGTGCGGCAAGTCCACCCTGCTGCGCCTGCTGATCGGCCTCGACCGCCAGTTTCGCGGCAGCATCCAGATCGACGGCAAGGCAGTCGACGGCATTGGCAGCGAAAGCGCCATCGTCTTTCAGGAACACCGCCTGTTCCCCTGGTTGAGCGTGGAGCAGAACATCGAGCTGGGCCTGGTCAACGAAAACCTGACCCAGGCCGAGCGCTTGCGCCGGGTCAACGAGTTCGTTCATCTGGTTGGCCTCGATGGCTTCCAGCGGGCTTATCCGCACCAACTCTCCGGCGGCATGGCACAACGCGTGGCCATCGCTCGCGGCCTGGTATGCAGCCCGCGTATCCTGCTGCTCGACGAGCCCTTCGGTGCACTGGATGCACTGACTCGCCAACAGATGCAGGAAGAACTGCTGACCATCCGCGCCCGCGCTGGCATCACCAGCCTGCTGGTGACCCACGATGTCGAGGAAGCCATCTTTCTTGCCGACCGCGTGGTAGTGATGGAGCCGCGACCGGGGCGAATCAAGCGCATCGTCGATATCGACCTGCCGCATCCGCGCAACCGCAACAGCTACGACTTCCTGCAGTTACGCGAAGACCTGCTGTTCCAACTTACCGGCGACGGCGAATACCGCGCCCCACCACCGCGAGTGGAAGACCTGCCGCTGGCTTCCATTGCCTGGTGAGCGCTCGGCATCGAGAAAGGGGAAAAGCGGTAGCGTGATGGCAAGGGATGGGCTGAAGCGAATCACCGTCGCCCCCACCTACCGACTTAACGAACCACCTCGGCTGCCTGACTCCAAAGGATCCGGGCGGCCAAGGTGGTTGATCAGGATCAAGCAGCGCGTTCTTCGCTAGGAATCTGCTTGTGCCACAAGGTGGGGATCAGGAACACGATCGCCAGTAGACAGGCGCCGACCAGCAGCACGAAGCCGCCGTCCCAGCCGAAGTGGTCGACGGTGTAGCCCATTGCCGCACTCGCGGCGACCGAACCACCCAGGTAACCGAACAGACCGGTGAAGCCTGCGGCAGTACCCGCTGCTTTCTTCGGCGCCAGCTCCAGGGCATGCAGGCCGATCAGCATGACCGGGCCGTAGATCAGGAAGCCGATGGAGAACAGCGCGGCCATGTCGACGACCGGGTTGCCTGGCGGGTTGAGCCAGTACACCACGGTCGCGACCGTCACCAGCCCCATGAACACCACGCCGGTCAGGCCGCGGTTGCCGCGGAACACCTTGTCCGACATCCAGCCGCACAGCAGCGTGCCGGGAATGCCTGCCCACTCGTAGAAGAAATACGCCCACGAGGTCTTGTCGACCGTGAAGTGCTTGACCTCCTTCAGGTAGGTCGGCGCCCAGTCCAGCACGCCGTAGCGCAGCAGGTAGACGAACACGTTGGCCAGAGCGATGAACCAGAGCATCTTGTTGCGCAGCACGTACTTGACGAAGATGTCGCGGGTGCTGAATTCCTTCTCGTGGCTGGCGTCGTAGCCCTCGGGATAGTCGTTCTTGTACTGCTCGATGGGCGGCAAGCCGACCGATTGCGGGGTATCACGCATGGTGGCGAAGGCGAACAAGGCCACCAGCAAGGCCACTGCAGCAGGGACATAGAACGCCGCATGCCAGTCGTTGAACAGGCCCATTCCCACCAGGAACAACGGCCCGATCAGGCCACCACCAACGTTGTGGGCGACGTTCCAAACCGAAACCACGCCACCGCGTTCCTTCTGCGACCACCAGTGCACCATGGTTCGACCACTGGGCGGCCAGCCCATGCCCTGGGCCCAACCGTTGATGAACAGGAGGATGAACATCATGGTGACGCTGGACGTGGCCCAAGGCGCGAAACCGAAAACGAACATCACGCCCGCCGATACCAGCAAGCCGAATGGCAGGAAGTAACGCGGATTGGAGCGGTCGGACACCAGTCCCATGAGGAACTTCGACAGCCCATAGGCGATGGCGATGGCAGACATCGCCAGGCCAAGCTGCCCGCGGGTATAGCCCTCCTCCTCGATCAGATAGGGCATGGCCAGCGAGAAGTTCTTGCGCAGCAGGTAGTAACCGGCATAGCCGATGAATATCCCGGCGAAGATCTGCCAACGAAGGCGGCGGTAGGTGTTGTCTATCTGCTCATCAGGCAGGGTTTCCCGATGAGGGGCTGGGCGGAAGAAGGCGAACATCCAGGGACTCCAGTTCTTGTTTTAGCTGCGCACTCGAATATGACAGTTATATGACATTTTCATTAACGAAAATAGCACTCACTACCGAAGCGGTAAAGACAAGAAACTGTTGGAATTCGAACGAGGCGATTTATTCAGACCGAAGGACAATTCGAAGTCACCCGGGTCGAGCGGAATCGGCAACTATCAATCGATGCTCGAACAACAAGGTTGATGTGTATCGTCGCAACATGCCCCGTTTCCCTCCCGTGATTGCGCGTGAAGCTGTCCAGTCGGCAGCCACAGCGCCAACAGTCCGCACAGCGGCAAACACGCGACCACCACGAACAACGCCTCTATCCCCCAGCGATCAGCCAGCAGCCCCAGCGCCGCGGCAGCAATACCACTCACACCGAAGGTCAACCCGAAGAAATAACCCGCCACCAGACCGACCCGATTCGGCAGCAACTGCAGGGCATACACGATGATCGCGGGAAAGGCCGACGCCATCAGCACGCCGATCACCACCGACAGCAGCACACAGGCGGAAAACCCGACGTGCGGCAACAGCAGAGTGAACGGACAGCTGCCGAGCAACGACAGCAGAATCACCCAGCGATGACCGATGCGATCGCCCAGAGGCCCACCCATCATGGTGCCGACCGCCACGGCAGCGAGAAAAACGAACAGTTGCAGTTGCGCTTCGGCCACGCTCAGTTCGAAACGCTCGATCAGGTAGAAGCTGTAGTAGTTGGCCATCGCCGCCAGGTAGGCGTACTTGGAGAGGATCATCACGCTGAGCAGGGTCATCGCCAGCAGCAGGTGTCGCCGCCCGATGCTCGCCATTGGCGGCAAGCTGCTGTTCATACGCAAGCGCGCGCCGAGATGTCGCTTCACGCTACGCCCGGCCCGCACCAGCAGAATAAACCCCACTAGCGCCAGCAGCGGCAACCAGGTCATCCCCTGGGCACCTGCGGGCAGCAGCACGAGAGCGATCAGCAGCGGTGCCAGTGCCGAGCCGATATTGCCACCGAGCTGAAACACCGACTGCGCCAGGCCGAAACGACCGGCCGATACCTGACGACAGGCGCGGGCCGCTTCAGGGTGAAAGATCGAAGAACCGAGCCCGACCAGCGCCGCCACCCACAGCAACCCGCTGAAAGACTCGGCCTCCGCCAACAGCCACAGCCCGACCGCCATGCACAACATGCCTGAAGGCAGTAGCCAGGGCTGGCTGCGGCGATCGCCCCAATAGCCAATCAGTGGCTGACAAAGTGCGCCAACCAGATGAAATACCAGGGTCAAGAGACCGAGTTGCCCATAGCTGAGGTCGTACTCGGTCTTGAGTGCCGGATACAGAGTCGGAAGCACTGCCTGCAGCATGTCGTTGAGTAGATGGGTCAGGCTGATCAGCAGCAACAGCGACATGGCGGGACGATCTTGCAGCGAGGCAGCGGCTGGCGTGTTGGGCATGGGAGGTCCGATAACGAAAGGTCGCGATACCGGGCCGCAAGCCTCTGCAGCCCGGCGCGCGCGAGACAAAAACCGGCGGGCATTCAACGTCGGCATCAGCCCTGGCACCAATGCATTTCGAGCATAGTTTTTTTGCTGTCTCCACATAGTGGCGGCAGGCCACGCCAGACCACGCTTATGCAATAAATGACTTAATAAATCATTTTTTAGTATTAGTTCGATTTCCTGTTTTGCCTGATCGTCCGTGCCCATCGCAGTCCTGGCGCCACCCTATTCTTCACGGAGCACCGATCATGGCCGTTTCCCGGCTCGCCACTTTTCTTCACCGCCTGCAAGCAGGCTTCGCTCTGTTCGCACTGCTGTGCCTGGCACAAGGCGCGTTGGCAGCCGGGCAAATCCGCATCGCCGTTTCCGACATCGGTGCAGGCGGCAAACCCGCCGGCGGCGGCCTGGTCGACGTACTGCATGCGCAGAAGCGTCTGGAACAGGAATTCGCTGGCGACGGCATCGAGGTGCAATGGGTGTTCGTCAAAGGCGCCGGCCCGGTAATCAACGAAGCCTTTGCCAATGGCCAGGTGGACATGGCTTTCCTGGGCGACCTGGCCAGCATCGTCGGTAAGTCGGGCAATCTCGATACCCGCGTGATCGCCGCCGCTGCCCGTGGCGTGAACCATTACCTGGCGGTGCGCCCCGGCTCATCAATCAAATCCCTGGCGGATCTCAAGGGCAAACGCGTCGGCCTGTTCCGTGGTACGGCGGCGCAGTTGTCGTTCATCAGCGCCCTGCGTTCCAGCGGTCTGCGCGAACGCGATCTGCAGGTCGTCAATCTGGACTTCGCCGCTGCCAGCGCAGCCCTGGCAGCCGGCCATATCGATGCCACCTGGGGTGGCAACAATACCCTGGCACTGGCGCAGCGCGGCCTTGCCGAACTGCCGGTGTCGAGCAAACACACCAGGCATGGCGCCGGTCAGTTGAGCGGCCTGGTGCTGGTCACCGAGCGTTTCGCCACACAGCACCCGCAGTGGGTGCAGCGCCTGCTCAAAGTACAGCGTGAAACCGTGCGCTGGGCCGGCGATCCAGCCAACCGCGACGCCTACATCGAACTGCAAGCCTCGCAGAGCGGCTACCCGCAGAGCCTGTTGCGTGCCGAGCTGGAGGGCGCCGAACTGGCCCAGTTGCTGTCACCGGAGCTGGACGACGCCTTCGTCGCCCGGCTGCGCGAATCCATCGAGATCGCCCAGGAGGCCAGGCTGATCCGCCGCCCCGTCGATCTCGACGCCTGGCTCGACAAACGTTTTCTCGAACAGACCAACGACCTGCCCTGATCCTTCAACCCCACTGCCTGTCCCACCGCCCGGTACGCCCGGCGGCGGGCGCCACCTGCACGCAGAAAGGAAACACCATGAAGCACCTGCCCTCCCTTATCACGCTGGCCCTGGCACTTTCCCATGGCATGGCCCTGGCCCAGAGCGCCGACATCAGCCAGGACAACGCCCGCCTGAAGACCGTGCGCGTCGATGGCCAACGCCTGCAACAGGATCCACAACGCACGCCCAGCTCCTCCACCGTGATCGACGGCAAGGAACTGGAACGCCAGGGTATCCAGTCCCTGGAAGACCTGCCGCAACTGGCGCCCGGCCTGGACGTGGCGGTGGTCGACCCCTTCGATACGCGCCTGACCATTCGCGGCATCGGTGACGGCGGCGGTACCGAGATCAACATCGGCATGCCCAGCAGCATCGGTTTGTTCCTCGACAACGTTTACCTGAGCCGACCGGGGATGCTCTCCAACGACCTGCTGGATATCGAGAGCGCGACCGTACTGGCCGGGCCGCAAGGCACACTGTACGGTTACAGCACCACGGGTGGCGCCATCGACATCCAGACGCGCAAACCGACGTTCACCCCAGAAGGCTCGATCCGCCAGTCCTTCGGCCAGCGCGGCCTGACCCAGACCCAGGCGATGTTCTCCGGCCCCCTGAGCGAAACCCTGGCCGGGCGTATCAACGTCTCCCATAGCGAGCGCGGTGGTTACATCAAGAACCAGTACAGCGGCCATCAGCTCGGCGGCAGCCTCAAGGATGGCGTGCGCGGCCAGTTGCTCTGGGTGCCGGCCGACGACTTCAGCCTGCGCCTGATCGCCGACTGGAACGATGCACGCAACGCGCCGGTAGCGGTACTGGAATCCACCAACCGAACCAATGGCCGTGACCTGTTCCTCGAGCGCGCCCAGGCTGCGGGCGCCCATCCGGTAGTCGGTGGCGTGAACACCGACGACGAGAATCACACCCGCCTGCAGCAGGGCGGCGTTTCCGCCGAAGCCAACTGGACGCTGGATGGCGGCTACAACCTGCGCTCCACCACCGCCTTCCGCTACTTCGGTTACAAGCCCAGTACCACCGACACCCTCGACATTCCGCTGTACTCGGACAGCGGCGCCGATGTGCGAGACCGTATCTGGTCGCAGGAGATCCGCCTGGATTCACCGCGCGGCGAGCATTTCGACTACGCCCTCGGTGCCCTGTACTTCGGCGAAAACCTCGACACCTACGCCCACGACCATTACGCCGATAACGACCAGGCCTCCACCTGGTATGGCAACAACGCCCTCAACGGCAAACTGGTGCAGCGCTGGGGCGAAATCGACGAGCGCATCTTCTCACTGTTCACCCAGGGCACCTGGCACGTCACCGACCGGTTCGACATTACCGCGGGCGTGCGCGGCACCCATCAGCGCAAGCAAGGCTCCTTCGTGCGGGTCAACCGCAACGACTTCGATTCCGGCGAGCTGGTGCAGCGCAAATTCCTGCCGTCCGGGCTGCTCAATTTCAGCTACTGGTTCCAGCCCGATGTACAGGGCTACCTGACCCTGGGCTACGGCGAAAAAGCCGGTGGCCTGAACATCTCCTCCGGCGCAGCAGGCAGTGCCGGTACCGAAAGCCTGTTCATCCTGCCGGAGTCCACCCGCGGCGCCGAGCTGGGCCTCAAGAGCAAATGGTTCGATCAGCGCCTGAGCGCGGATGTGGCGCTGTTCTGGTCGCGGGTAAACGACTTCCAGACCAGCGCCTATGACGAGGAATTCCAGACCTCGTACCTGATCAACGCCGGCAGCATCCGTTCTCGCGGCGTGGCGGCCAGCATCGGCCTGACGCCCATCGAGGGTCTGAGCCTGAACCTCGACGGCACCCTGCTCGATGCCAGCTACATGGAATTCGACAACGCCCGCTGCCCGGCCGAGGTGACCCTGGCCGGCAATGCACCGGCCACCTGCGACCTCTCCGGCGAGCAGGTCTTCCGCTCACCCAAGGTCACCTACAACCTGACAAGCCGCTATGACTGGGGGCTGGGCGACGGCCTCGACGCTCACGTTCAGGCGCGCTGGAACTACCGTTCCTGGGCCTATGGCACCGTCGACAACTCGCGCTACACCCGCATCCCCGGCTACGGCCTGCTCAACCTCTCCGCCGGTCTCGGCGGCCAGTACGACGACGGTCGCTGGAATGCCTCGGTATGGCTGAACAACGCCCTCAACAAGACCTACTACCGCACCCTCAGTGCCGGCAGCTATGGCGAGGTGTACGGCAACCGCGGCGAACCGCGCACCCTGGGTGTGACGCTCGGCTACGACTTTTAAAGCTTAAGAACGGGTGTCGCCATGCACAAACTGACCTTCTCCCGCCGAACCTTCGTCAAGGGCAGCGGCCTCGCCGCCCTGGCCACCCCCCTGCTGGCGGCCGGCGCCCTGGCACGTTCACCTGGCCGAGGCAATAGCGCACCCGCAGGCGCCGCCCTGCACTGGCTGGACGGTGAATTGCCACCAGCCTTCGCTGGTGTCACCTGGGGTACGCCCTGGGCTCAGGGCCAGGTGCCCGGTGACAGCGGCTTCGAGATCCGCGATGCCGTGGGCCGCGCCCTGCCGCTGCAGAGCTGGCCCCTGGCCTGGTGGCCGGATGGTTCGCTGAAATGGTCGGCGCATGCCCTGGCGCCTCATCCGGCGCCCAGTGAGCACTATGGCCTGCAACCCGTACCAGCGGTCGAAGCGCGCGGATCTTCACTGGTCAGCGAATCGCCTGGATCCATCACCGTCGATACCGGCGCCCTGCGCTGCGTCATCCCGCGCAGTGGTTCGCTGCTGATCGAACGCATCCTGCGCAAGGATCAGCCGGCACTGCTGGCCGGCGAACTGGTGTTGCAGGTACAGGGCGATCCCGATCGGGACGAGGTGGTGACACGCCGCTATCGCAGCCATGTCACTGAGGTGGAAGTCGAGCAGCCTGGCCCGGTACGCGCGGTCATTACCCTGCGCGGCGAACACCGCAGTGAAACGCCAGGGCTGCCGGCCTTGCTGCCGTTCACCGTGCGCCTGTACTTCTATGCGGGCTCTGCGGCCATGCGGCTGATGCATACCATCGTCTATGACGGTGATGAGCAGCGCGATTTCATCAAAGGCATCGGCCTGCGCTTCGGCGTACCGCTGGACGCCCCTCTGCATGATCGTCACGTGCGCTTCGTTTCGGCCAATGGCGGCCTTCTGCGCGAATCGGTGCGCGGGCTCAGCGGCTTGCGTCGTGATCCCGGCCCCGGGGTGGTGACGGCACAACTGGCAGGCCAGGCCACCCCTGCGCTGGTTTCGCCGATAGCCGAAAACCTTGGCTACGTGCCGGCATTCGGCAGCTATCGGCTGCTGCAGGCACACCCCGATGCGTACAGCATCAGCAAGCGCACGGCCAGCGGTCAGGGCTGGGTGCAGGTCGCCAATGGCGAGCGCGCTGCGGGTGTCGGTTACCTGGGCTCCCCCAACGGCGGCGTGGCATTCGGTCTGCGCAACTTCTGGCAGAGCTATCCAGCGCAGCTGGATATCGAAGATGCCCATCGCGATCTTGCCCAGGTTACCCTCTGGCTGTGGGCGCCCCAGGCCGAGCCGATGGACTTGCGCTTCTACCACGATGGCCTCGGCCAGGACACGCACGCCAAGCAGCGCGAAGCGCTGGATATCACCTACGAGGACTACGAGCCCGGCTTCGGCTCTCCCAAGGGCGTGGCGCGCACCAGCGAACTGCAACTGGAAGTGCTCGCCGCCACGCCGTCGAGCGAGCACCTGCTGGCCATCGCCGCGCGTATCCAGGAGCCACCGCTGTTGCAGGCCAGCCCGGAACGCCTGCATGCCGCCGGTGTATTCGGCCCGGCCTGGTCGCCGATCCAGCCACAGCGCCCCGGCGAGGACGAACTGGAAAAACAGCTGGCCTGGTACTTCGACTTCTACAAAGGCGAGGTCGAGCAGCGCAAATGGTATGGCTTCTGGGACTACGGCGACGTCATGCACACCTACGATGGCGATCGCCATGTGTGGCGCTACGATGTCGGTGGCTACGCCTGGGACAATTCGGAACTGAGCACCGATCTGTGGCTCTGGTACTACTTTTTGCGCAGCGGCCGGGCCGATGTGTTCCGCATGGCCGAAGCCATGACTCGCCATACCGGTGAGGTCGACGTGCACCACCTCGGCCCCTTCGCGCCACTCGGTTCGCGCCACAACGTGCGGCACTGGGGCGACAGCGCCAAGCAGCTGCGCGTGTCCACCGCTGCCAACCGACGCTTCCTGTATTACCTGACTGCCGACGAACGCACCGGCGACCTGCTGCGCGAACAGGTCGAGGCCCTGCGCACCCTGCGCGACGTAGTGCCTGCGCGCAAGATCGGCCAGCGCAAGGCGCAGGATCCGGACAAGGTCAACCTGTTCTTCGGCATCGACTGGGGCGCCATCGCCGCCGCCTGGCTGACCGAGTGGGAACGCACTGGCGACGCCGGCATCCGCCAGCGCCTGCTCAATGGCATGGAAAGCATTGCCAGCCAGCCACAGGGTTTCTTCAGTGGCTCGGCGGACATGCACATCGCCAGCGGGCGCTTCGATCGCAACGACAGTGGTCATCTCTACGTACTGCACCTGAGCGCAGTATTCGGCCTGGCGGAGATCTGCGGCGAGCTGCTGCAATTGTTGCCTTCAGCCACGTTCGAGCGCGCCTGGCTGGACTACTGCCGCCTGTACAACGCCAGCGCTGAAGAACAACGCCAGGCGCTCGGTCAGCCGCTGACCAAGACCAACCTGACCCAGGCCCACGCCCGGCTCAGCGCCTTCGCCGGCAATCACCTGCACGATGCGGCCCTGCAACGCCGCGCCTGGCAGGAGTTCCGCAAGGGTGAAGGCGGCATCCCGCGGCCCAACCGTACCTATCGGCAGATTCCCACGCCGGCCTACCTCTATCCGCTACGCGAAGCCGAGCCGGTTTCAATGATCGACCAGCGCTCGGGCAGCACCGCGACCGCCAACCTGTCGACCAATGCCGTCGCCCAGTGGGGACTGACTGCCATGGCGCTATTGGCACTGGCCGGCCCGCCGCCAACCATCGACTGAATCCACACGCCGGCCATACCGGCGCCCCAGCCGTAACAGAGAACACCTCATGCCTTTTCCCTCGTGCACCGAGCACCCCGTCGGCGGCAACAAGCTGCCGGACATCCTGCTCGAAGACGACTTCTCCCACTTCTCCACGCAACGCTGGCACGTCGAGGCCGAGGATCCGGCCACCCGGGTGCAGACCGAAAGAGGCCAACTGCTGATCGACAGTCCCCGCGGGGTGACCGTGTGGCTGAAACAGCCGCTGGACGGCGCCTACCGCATCGAATTCCAGCGCCAGGTGCTGCTGGGCGACGGCGCCAACGACCGCCTTTCCGACCTCAATCAGTTCTGGGCGGCACGCGACCCGGGCAACGCCGACCTGTTCACCCGCAGCGGCGCCCTGGCCGAATACGACAGCCTGGCCCTCTACTATGTCGGCATGGGTGGCAACTACAACAGCACCACGCGCTTTCGCCGCTACGACGGCGGCGGCCAGCGCCTGGTGCTGGGGGAATACCTCGATCCGGCACACCTGCTCGAAGCCAACCGCCCGTACCACATCGCGCTTGAACTGGACGCCCGGGGCACGCGCTATCTGGTCGATGGCGACACCTTCTTCCAGGCCCGCCACGACGGGCTTCCGCCGCCGGGGCATTTCGGTTTCCGCCAGGTCTGGTCGCGCCAGGCCATTTCGGCGTTTCGCGTGACACGACTGGGGTAGCTCGTCGGGAACCGCTCACCCCATCAGCAGGGCCGGAACGGAGGATGCGAGCAGAGCGACTCCCGAAGCCGTGAGCAGGCCCAGCACTATCTGCCGACATGGCTACCAGGCCGAAAGCGAACCCAGAAAGCCCCTGGGCGAAACCAGCCACCGCGGCTCCCAGGGCCACGATCAGATAGACGGAAGCAATCGCCATCACTCCTCCCGTCCCTGCAACGTCCTGTCGAGGAATGTCACGTTGGCCTCCAAGGCCCTGCGATTGGCTGCACGGGTGACGGCCAGCTCCGATCCAACCAGGCCGTGCCCCACGGCGGGGATCAGCACCAGCCCGACCTCGGCCCCTTGGCGGCGCAATGCCTCGGCCATGGCAACCGACTGCGCGGGGGGCACCACTCGATCATCGTCACCGTGGATCAGCAGGCTCGCAGGAGCGCGCCTGCCCAGCCTCGCCAGCGGGCTGGCGGCCTGCGATACCGCCCTGGAACACTCCGCCGGGGCGCACCCCAGCAACTTGCCGGCGGCCGCGGCGATGTCCGGATAGCTTGCATCCGCCAGCAAGGTCGACAGGTCATAGGCCCCGAACCAGCCGACCAGCGCACGCACCGGCAAGGGCGAGTCGAAAGCCGCCAGGGCGGCCAGATGCGCCCCTGCCGAAGCGCCCCAGATCGCCACTCGCGTCGGGTCGATGCCATACCATGACCGCGCGGATAGCCTCCAGCGGCGCGGGAAAGTGTGCCTCGCCGCTCAGGCGGTAATCGATCAAAGCGACTATGTAACCTCGCCCGGCCAGCTCCGCCAACAGCGCCGGGAAATCCTCCAGCTCCCCCAGCGCACGCGAATGGCCCCCCGACCAGCCGCCGCCGTGCACGAACAGCAGTAGCGGGCTGGGGCGGGCTTCTCCGGGCGGCAGATAGAGGTCGAGAGCCAATGGGCGGAATCCGTCGCGGCGCTCGTACACCAGCCCTGGCAAGCCCCGCACACCGCCAGCGAACGACACCTCGGCAAGCGGATAGGGGTCGCCTTGCTGAGAGCGTGCCGCTACCCTCGCTTCGCTGACTGAATCGGCAAGGCCGGCTGGTGCACACCACAGCAGCAACCAGACCAGTGGCAATAGACGCCTGTCAGGCATCCGTCGTCCCCGATTCGCGCACCTGCAATTCGCGATCGGCGTCGAGAAAGCTCTCGATCAGCAGTTGCGCCGGGTAGGACAAGCGATAGCCGGCGCGGCTGATGATGCCGTAATGGGTGTAGAACTCCTCACCCCGCATATCCAGCCCGGCCACCGCGAGCAACTTGAGACCGCCCGCACCGAGGTGAGGGTTGCTGTCGCTGACATTGGTAGTGCCGATGGCATCGGAATGCTGCAACACCGCGATCAGACTGTAGCCGTTCTCGCACTCGATACTGGTCTGGAAGTCCGGTTTGCCACTGAGCTCGACCAATGCCTTGCGCAGGTTCGGCGGGCGCACCGTACCGGCAACCGGATAGCCTAGGAGCTGCTCAACCGTGACCTCGTCGAACGCGGCCAGTGGATGTTCCTGGCGGCAACAGAAACCCCAGCGGTGCTGACTGAGTGGCTGCACCTGGTAGTCCGGATCGATCTCGAAGTTACGGCTATCGGCGACGAAGAACTCGAACTCCTCGGCCAGCAGGCGCTGCCCCAACGCCTGCCAGTTATCCACCTGAAAACGCAGGCGAACCTTGGGCAAACGCCGGTTGAACAGGCCGATGGCCTGAGGCATGAGCCAGGCAGCGGGCGCCGGGCCACAGGCGAAGCGCACCTCGCCAGCGTCCTGCTCGTTGAACTGGCGTACCTCGTTTAGCAACTCCTGGGCATCGCCAATCAACCGCCTGGCATGCTCCAGCACCAGACGCCCCTTGCGGGTCGGCTCCAGATTACGGGTGCGATCCACCAGCCGTGCACCAAAACCCTGCTCCAGCGCCTGGATACTGCGGCTGAACGCCGACTGGGAAATGCTCATCGCCTCGGCGGCCGATGTGAAGTTGCGATGTTCGACCAGCGCGATGAAATGACGAAGTTGGCGAAGATCGATATGCATGGAGCGCACAGCCACGAAATGGGATGTCGGAAATGGACAAGGGCCTGAGCAATCGCTGCAGGCCCCAGGGTCTGTTGCGGCAGTTGTACCGTTAATCAGCGTGCGGTGATCACCGCCAGCTTGGTGATGCCGGCGCGCTCGATGGCGGCCATGGCCTTGGCCACCGAACCGTAGTCCACCTGGTCATCGGCCTGCAGTTGCACCTTCAGCTCGGCATCATCGGCCTTGGCCTGGATCAGGCTGCTTTCCAGCAACTCCGGCTCAATCTCGTCCTTGTTGATGAACAGCTTGCCGTCACCGTCGATGCTGATCACCAGTGGGTCTTTCTGATCTGCTGGGGCCACGGCTTCGGTCTTCGGCAGGTTGATCGGAATCGAGTTGGTCAGCAGCGGTGCGGTGACGATGAACACCACCAGCAGTACCAGCATCACGTCTACCAGCGGCGTGACGTTGATTTCGCTGAGGACTTCATCGTTGTCCTGGGTCGAGAAAGCCATCTCACACCGCCTCTTTTACAGGTTGGCCGCTGGCGATACCGCCGCGCTTGGCGCCCGGATGGACAATAACCTTGAAGGCACTCTTCTGCGCCAGGCTGTAGAAGTCATGGGCAAAGTCGTCCAGATCCGCAGCGGTCAGCTTGAGGCGACGCAGGAAGTAGTTGTAGACCAGCACCGCCGGTACCGCGACGGCGATACCCACGCCAGTAGCGACCAGGGCGGCACCAATCGGACCAGCCACGGTTTCCAGGCTGGCGTTGCCCGCCGCGCTGATGCCCTTGAGCGCTTCCATGATGCCCCACACGGTGCCGAACAGGCCGATGAAGGGTGAGGTGGAACCGATAGAGGCGACCACCGCCAGACCGGATTCAAGCGAACGACGCTCACGCTGGATCTGCTGACGCAGGGCGCGTTCGAGGCGATCCTGGTGGTTGATCGCCTGACTGAGGTCACCTGGCTGCTGGCCGTCCGGTACCTGGATGGCGGCGAAGCCGGCCTGGGCCACATGAGCTACCGCGCCGGACTGGTTCTGGCCCAGTTCGGCGGCCGAGTCGAGACTGGTGGCTGACCAGAACAGCTTCTGGAACTTGCGATCCTGATGGCGCTGGCGAGCGAACTGGATGCCCTTGATCAGGGCCAGGCCCCAGGTGACGACGGAAAAGCCGATCAGCAGCCAGATGACGGCATGTTCGACCGATTGCAGGGGGGAGTCCACTAACAGGTTCATGATGCGTTCCTCGGAAAACGGTATGTCGATGACGGGGTTCGAACCCGGGCTGTCCCGGGCTCGTGGAAAAAGGGTGTTGCGGTGCGCTTAGTTCAGGCGGAAGTCCAGCGGTACGGTGACCCAGCCTTCCTGGGCGACATCGCCACGCTTGGCGGGCACGAAGCTCCAACGCTGTACGGCTTTAACCGCGGCCTGGTCGAGTACGTCACGACCGCTGCTGGTCTGGATCTGGATGTCGCCGGGTTTGCCATTGGCCAGCACGCGGATGCGCAGCAGTACGGTGCCTTCCCAACCGCGGCGCTGGGCCAGCGAGGGATACTCCGGCGCCGGGTTGCGCAGGTAAGCGGCATTGGCGGACGGCGGCGTCTCGGTCACCGGTTTTGGTGCGGGCGGTGCAGGCGGTGCCGGTGGCGCTTCGACCTTGGGTGGTGCAGGCGCGGGCTCGACCGGTTTCGGCACGGGCTTGGGCTCCTGCTTGGGTTTAGGCGGCTGTGGCTTGGGTGGTTCCGGCTTGGGCGGCGGCTTGACTGCCAACTCGTCGACCACCGGTGGTGGCGGCTCGACGACAGGCTCGGGCGGTGGCGGTTCGATCACGGGCTCCGGTGGCGGAGTCGGGGCCGCGAACTCGATGGTCATCGGCGGGATTTCCACTGGCACTTCCGGTAGCACCGGCTCGGGTCGCTGGCTCAGCCAGACCAGTACCGCGGCATGCAGAACCAGCGCAAAGGTGCCAAGCAGAATCGCTTCACGACGCCCCAGGACGGGACGCGAGGCATGGGGGGTGTGACGCAGCGTACCCAGCGCCTGACGCAGAGGTACACCGAGGTCAAAGACCTCTCCGGGCACACGAGCCTGCTGCCAGGCCGCGGTGGAACGCACGGAGGATTGAAGATTACCCATTACCAACAGACTCCTGGAAGTACCGGCTTAGAGCCGGTCTAAGCAAAAACGGAATTCCAGTTGTCTGGTGCGGCCAAGAATGAGGGTTACCGATTATTTCGTAAAATCACTTTTTTTCAGATGGTTATTCGATTGGAGAATATCGATTCTGGAGAACGGCTCCTGGTGTCAATGAGATGGAAATGTGATGGCGACAGGTGGCCCAGTCAGCGCCATGCGATCAGGGCGCGTCAGCCAACAGGAATTGAGGAGAGCAGAAACAAGAAAAGCGGCCAATGGCCGCTTTTCAGGGAACCTGCCCAAGGCAGGTTGATATGGCGCAGCGGACGGGACTCGAACCCGCGACCCCCGGCGTGACAGGCCGGTATTCTAACCGACTGAACTACCGCTGCGTGTCGGTGGACTTGCGTCCGTACAACTCTTGCATCGCAGATGCGAAACTTGCTTTCGCATCACATGCCAGACAATGTCTTGCATGGAAAATATGGCGCAGCGGACGGGACTCGAACCCGCGACCCCCGGCGTGACAGGCCGGTATTCTAACCGACTGAACTACCGCTGCGCGTCGGTGGACTTGCGTCCAATCTCTCAAGTGAAGTGGTGGGTGATGACGGGATCGAACCGCCGACCCTCTGCTTGTAAGGCAGATGCTCTCCCGGCTGAGCTAATCACCCTTCGTCTTGCGAGGCCGCGAAATTTACGCGGGGGCCAAACCTAAGTCAAGGCCCCGCTTCGATTTTTTCTAAAATAATGGTTTTTACAGCGCCGCCAGACCACGAGCCAGATCGGCCTTGAGATCGGCCACGTCTTCCAGGCCGACCGCAACCCGGATCAGGCTGTCACGAATACCGGCATTGGCACGCTCTTGCGGCGACAGGCGACCGTGGGACGTCGTCGCCGGATGGGCGATGGTGGTCTTGGTGTCGCCCAGGTTGGTGGTGATGGAAATCACTCGTGTGGCATCGATGAAACGCCAGGCGCCCTCCTTGCCTCCCTTGACTTCGAAACTCACGACTGCACCAAAGGCGCTCTGCTGACGCGCAGCCAGTTCATGCTGAGGATGGCTGGCGAGACCAGCGTAATACACGTGCTCGATCCCCTCCTGTTGCTCCAGCCACTGAGCCAGTGCCAGGGCGCTGGCACAATGGGCCTGCATGCGGATACGCAACGTCTCCAGGCCTTTGAGAAAGATCCAGGCGTTGAACGGGCTCAGGGTCGGCCCTGCGGTACGCAGAAAGCCCACCACATCCGTCATCAGTTTGGCACTACCGGCCACCACACCGCCCATGGCGCGGCCCTGACCGTCGATGAACTTGGTAGCCGAGTGCATGACGATATCCGCACCGAGCTTCAGCGGCTGTTGCAGCGCAGGCGTGCAGAAGCAGTTGTCCACTGCCAGCAGCGCACCACGCTCGTGGGCGATTGCGGCCAGCGCAGCGATATCCACCAGCTCGGCCAGCGGGTTGGAAGGCGACTCGACGAACAGCAGCTTGGTGTTGGGCTTGAATGCACCCGCCCAGGCTTGCAGATCAGCCAGCGGCACGTAGTCGACCTGCACACCGAAACGCTTCAAATACTTTTCGAACAGGCTGATGGTCGAGCCGAATACGCTGCGCGACACCAGTACATGGTCACCGGCGCTGCACAGGCTCATGACGATGGACAGGATCGCCGACATACCCGAAGCGGTCGCGACCGCCTGCTCGGCGCCTTCCATCGCTGCGATACGCTCCTCGAAGGCACGTACCGTGGGGTTGGTGTAGCGCGAATAGACGTTGCCCGGCACTTCACCGGCGAAGCGTGCAGCTGCGTCGGCGGCGGTGCGGAACACGTAGCTGGAGGTGGTGAACAGCGCCTCGCTGTGCTCGCCCTCCGGCGTGCGGTGTTGCCCGGCACGCACCGCCAGGGTGTCGAAGCCGACACCGTCCAGATCGCTGTTGAGCCGACCGGCATCCCATTCCTGCGTCATATCGCGTCCTCGTCCAGAAACCAGTCCGGGCCACATGGGCCCGGTCGTCAATCAATTGCTAAGCGCTTCAAGTCATGTAGGGTGGATCGGGGATACTCTTTTCATCCACCATTGCGATTGCAAAGCGGTGGATGGGTGAAGCGTCATCCACCCTACGTACCTGTCGATCAGTTGTTATACAGGCCGATGATCTCGCTGACCTGACCCTCGGTCTTGGAGCCATCGTTACGCGCCAGGTCGATGCGATTGAGGTAAGCCTCGTCGACGTCGCCGGTCACGTACTGGCCATCGAACACCGCGCAATCGAAGTGTTCGATCTTGATCTTGCCGCCACCGACAGCCTCTTTCAGGTCATCGAGATCCTGATAGATCAGCCAATCGGCACCGATCAGCTCGGCCACCTGCTCGGTCGTACGGCCATGGGCGATCAGCTCGTGTGGGCTCGGCATATCGATGCCATACACGTTCGGATAACGCACGGCAGGTGCCGCCGAACAGAAATACACGTTCTTCGCACCAGCTTCACGGGCCATCTGGATGATCTGCTTGCAGGTGGTGCCGCGTACGATGGAGTCGTCCACCAGCATCACGTTCTTGCCGCGGAACTCCAGCTCGATGGCATTGAGCTTCTGGCGTACCGACTTCTTGCGAGCCGCCTGCCCCGGCATGATGAAGGTACGACCGATGTAGCGGTTCTTGACGAAACCTTCGCGAAACTTCACGCCGAGGTGGTTGGCCAGTTCCAGCGCCGAAGTACGGCTGGTATCGGGAATCGGGATGACCACGTCGATATCGTGTTCCGGGCGCTCGCGACGAATCTTGTCGGCCAGCTTCTCGCCCATGCGCAGGCGCGCCTTGTATACCGATACACCGTCCATGATCGAGTCCGGACGAGCCAGGTAAACGTGTTCGAAGATGCACGGCGCATGGTGCGGATTAGGCGCGCACTGACGGGTATGCAGTTGACCTTCTTCGGTGATATACACCGCCTCGCCGGGAGCCAGGTCGCGGATCAGGGTGAAACCGAGGACGTCCAGCGCCACGCTTTCGGAAGCGATCATGTATTCGACGCCTTCGTCGGTATGACGCTGGCCGAAGACGATCGGGCGAATGCCGTTCGGGTCGCGGAAGCCGACGATGCCGTAACCGGTGATCATCGCCACCACCGCGTAACCGCCACGGCAGCGCTTGTGCACGTCCTTGACCGCAGCGAACACATCTTCCTCGCTGGGGTTGAGCTTGCCGCGCACAGCCAGTTCGTGGGCGAATACGTTGAGCAGCACCTCAGAATCGGAGCTGGTGTTGACGTGGCGCAGATCCGATTCGTAGATCTCCTTGGCCAGCTGCTCGACGTTGGTCAGGTTGCCGTTGTGCGCCAGGGTAATGCCGTAGGGCGAGTTGACGTAGAACGGCTGCGCCTCGGCAGAGCTGGAGCTACCGGCAGTCGGGTAGCGCACGTGGCCGATGCCCATGTGGCCGATCAGGCGCTGCATGTGCCGCTGCTGGAACACATCGCGCACCAGGCCATTGTCCTTGCGCAGGAACAACCGTCCCTCATGGCTGGTAACGATACCGGCAGCATCCTGGCCGCGGTGCTGGAGGACGGTGAGCCCGTCATACAGCGCCTGATTGACGTTCGATTTACCGACGATACCGACAATGCCACACATGTGACGCAACCCCTACTCAGTGGAACGACTAATTACCAGTGCCAGCGGGAATGGTTCCCGGCAGCACGTCTTTGAACGGCAGTTCGACCGGCTCGCGGATACCGCTCGCCAACCACTCGCTGGACATCCCCAGGATGAGGTTCTTCGACCAGTCTGCAACCATCAGAAAATGCGGTAGCAACGTCGACTGCTGCCACCAGACATCCTGCTCGACAGGCGCCAGACTCAATAGCCCGACTGCGACCACCACCAGCAAGGCACCGCGAGCAGCACCGAATACCATACCGAGAAAACGATCCGTGCCCGAAAGCCCGGTCACCCGAACCAGTTCACCGATCAGATAATTGATCAAGGCCCCGACCAGCAGGGTCAATACGAACAACAAGACACAGGCGGCGATGACGCGGGCGGAAGGAGTTTCGATGTAGGCACCGAGATGCTGCGAGAGCGCACCGCCAAACATCCAGGCTACGACGCCAGCGATAATCCAGGTGACAAGCGACAGGGCTTCCTTGACGAAGCCACGACTCAAGCTGATCAGACTGGATACGGCGATGACGGCGATGATCGCCCAATCGACCCAAGTGAATGCCACGATGCAGGCTACCGATGGAAGAGGCGCTGTATTTTAGCAGAGCCCTGCCCATCGGTTAAGCGCAGATACCGAGTCAGTTGCTTTCCGGCTGGAAGCGCACCACGAAGCCATTGAGCTTGTGCTGACGGTTGAGCTGATCACGCAAACGGTCGGCCTCGACCCGCTCGATCAACGGCCCGACGAATACCCGGTTCATGCCATCGACGCTACGGATGTAGGCGTTGTAGCCCTGAGCACGCAAGGTTTTCTGCAGGGTTTCCGCCCCCGGGCGACTGGACAGACTGGCCAACTGCACCGACCAACTGACCGGCAGGCTGTTGGCATCCAGACGCTCGGCCGGAGCCTTCTGCGGCGGTGGAGTCACTTCGGCGGGCTTGCTCGGCGTTGGTTGCGGAGCTGGAGTCGCCACAGGCGTTTCGTCGGCGGGCAACTCGACGATCGGCTGCTCGACGGGTGCCTGCGCATCTGCGGCAGCCGCGCTATCGCCGGGTATCGGCTCCTGCGGTAACTCCTGGGGATCCGGAACGATCACCGGTTGCATCTCGATTTCCGGCACCACCGGCTTGGCCGGTATGCTTGGCGCATCGACCACCACATGACGCAACTCGTCAGGACGGGACAGCAGCATCGGCAGGAAAATCACCGCCAGCGCTACCAGCACCAGAGCCCCGACAATACGTTGCTTCGTTCCGCTATCCAGCATTGCCATCCTGCACACCCTCCTGGGCGTGACGCTCCAGCCACATCAGGGCTTCGGCCACGCAGAAAAAAGATCCAAAGAGCAGAATTTCATCCCCTGCCGCGGCGCGCTCGCACTGTGCCTGCAGAGCACTCGCCACATCGCTATACATCTCGGCCTGCGCGGCGCAGGCGACCAGATGACCATGCAACTCGGCCGCGGGACGTGAGCGTTCGGTTGGCAATGAAGTCACCGCCCAATGCGCCACTTCGCCCAACAGCGGCGCCACCACGGCAGGCAGATCCTTGTCGGCCAGCAGGCCAAACACCGCCAGACACCGGCCTGCGGACGGACGGGCCTGCAGACGCCCGGCAAGGAACTGAGTTGCATGGGGATTGTGCCCTACATCGAGCAACAGAGTGAGGGACTTGCCCTGCCAGTTCAAGTGACGACGATCCAGACGCCCGGCGACCCGCGTCACCTGCAAAGCACTGGCGATACGATCCGCATCCCACGGCAGGTCGAGCAAGGCATAGGCCTGCAGCGCCAGCGCGGCGTTCTCCATGGGCAGATCGAGCAATGGCAAGCCCGCGAGGCGCAACACTTCACCGCGGGCAGTCAGCCCATACCAGTTCCAGCCATCTTCAGCGATGCTCAGATCGAAATCCCGGCAACGCAGGAAGAACGGCGCATCGAGCTCGGCGACACGCTCCAGCAGCGGCAGCGGCGGGTCGAAGTCGCCGCATAGAGCGGGTTTGCCGGCGCGCAGAATGCCAGCCTTCTCGAACGCAACGGACTCGCGGGTATCGCCCAGCCAGTCGGCGTGATCCACGCCAATACTGGTGATCAGTGCCAGGTCGGCGTCGATCAGGTTTACCGCATCCAGGCGCCCGCCCAGGCCGACTTCCAGCACCGCGACATCCAGAGCGGCGCGCTCGAACAGCCAGAAAGCGGCCAGAGTGCCCATTTCGAAATAGGTCAGCGAGGTTTCGCCCCGCGCCGCTTCGACCGCCGTGAAGGCCTCACAAAGACCTTCATCGCTGGCCTCCAGGCCGTCGATCTGTACCCGCTCGTTGTAGCGCAGCAGGTGCGGCGAGCTGTACACGCCGACCTTGAGGCCCTGAGCGCGCAGCAACGAGGCGAGAAAGGCGCAGGTCGAGCCCTTGCCGTTGGTGCCGGTCACCGTGATCACTCGCGGCGCCGGCCGGGAAAGCCCAAGGCGCTCAGCGACCTCCCGGGAGCGCTCCAGGCCCATGTCGATGGCGCTCGGATGCAAACGCTCCAGGTACGCCAGCCACTCGGCCAGGGAGCGCTGGGTCATGCAGTGACCGGCAGCGCTGCAGGAGATGGCTGGTGGGTGAACTGAGCCAGCAGGCGAGCCAGGCGCGGACGCAGCTCGGCACGGTGAATGATCATATCGATGGCGCCGTGCTCGATGAGGAACTCGCTGCGCTGGAAGCCTTCTGGCAGCTTCTCGCGAACGGTCTGCTCGATCACCCGCGGGCCGGCGAAGCCGATCAGCGCCTTCGGCTCGGCAACGATTACATCACCCAGCATGGCCAGGCTGGCGGAAACGCCGCCGTAGACCGGATCGGTGAGCACGGAAATGAACGGAATGCCTTCTTCGCGCAGACGCGCCAGAACGGCCGAGGTCTTGGCCATCTGCATCAGCGAGATCAGCGCTTCCTGCATGCGCGCACCACCGGAAGCGGCGAAACACACGAACGGGCAGCGGTTCTCCAGCGCCACATTGGCGGCACGCACGAAGCGCTCACCGACGATCGCACCCATGGAGCCTCCCATGAAGGAGAACTCGAAGGCGCAGGCCACGATCGGCATGCCTTCCAGGGTGCCGCTCATGGAGATCAGTGCGTCCTTCTCGCCGGTCTGCTTCTGCGCAGCAACCAGGCGATCCTTGTACTTCTTGCTGTCGCGGAATTTCAGGCGGTCGTTGGGCTCGAGATCGGCACCGATCTCTTCACGACCCTCGGCATCGAGGAAGATATCCAGGCGTGCACGAGCGCCGATACGCATGTGGTGACTGCACTTGGGACAAACGTCCAGGGTCTTTTCCAGCTCGGGCTTGTACAGCACGGCCTCGCAGGACGGGCACTTGTGCCACAGGCCTTCCGGCACCGAACTCTTCTTGACCTCGGAACGCATGATCGATGGGATCAGTTTGTCTACCAGCCAGTTGCTCATGCTCTCAATTCTCCAACGCTGTAGGCTTCAACATGCTTGCTGCACATGACAAGCGAATTCACAAAGCGGTCGCCACAGGGGCCGGCGTTACGCCCACCACCTTGCCCGACCACGAAAAAAGCGCGCACTCGTCGCGGCGATAGGAGTATGGACGGCCCGCTGAGCAGCGCCGTCACATCAAGTCTCCTACCGCTCGAACGGCACGCACGAAGTCTTTTACCTTGGCGGCATCCTTGATGCCCTTGCCCGCCTCGACGCCTCCACTGACATCCACTGCATAAGGACGTACCTGAGCGATTGCCGCCGTGACGTTTTCCGGGGTCAGACCGCCCGCCAGGATAACCGGCTTGCTCAGTTGCACCGGCACCAGCGACCAGTCGAAGGCCTGCCCCGTACCACCGGGCACCCCTTCCACGAAGGTATCGAGCAGTACCGCGCGCGCGCCTGGATAAGCATCCACCAGGGCCGTCACATCATCCTGCGCACGAACCCGCAGGACCTTGATGTAAGGCCGCCCCACTGCTTCGCAATCGGCTGCGCTTTCATCACCGTGAAACTGCAGCAGATCCAGCGGCACCGCGGCCAGTACCTCGTCCATCTCGGCTCGCGGCATGTCGACGAACAGGCCGACCGTGGTCACGAACGGCGGCAACGCTGTAACGATGGCCCGCGCCTGCTCGATCGACACCGCCCGCGGGCTGCGCTCATAGAACACCAGGCCGATCGCGTCGGCACCGGCCGCCACTGCGGCGAGCGCATCCTCGAGGCGGGTAATCCCGCAGATCTTGCAGCGAACGACTGACAAAAGACGAATACCTCCGCGAAAGGCCGGATGGTAACAAATGACCAACAAAGGCGGGCCATTAATTGCTGTGCCCGCCCTGCTCCGCCGCTTACTCCGGGATCGCCACGTCTCTCAGGCCGGATAGGAAATGCGGCCCCAGATAGCGTGTCGGCAACTCGAACTCGGCCGGATAATCCACCTGCACCAGATACAGCCCGTATGGATGGGCCGTTACGCCGCCAGTGCGTCGTACACCGGTTTCCAGCACCTCGCCAGCCCACTCCACAGGCCGTTCACCAGCACCGATGGTCATCAGCACACCGGCGATGTTACGCACCATATGGTGCAGGAAGGCGTTGGCGCGAATATCCAGCACGATGAAACGCCCGTGCTGCAGCAATTCCAGATGGTGCACCGTCTTGATCGGCGACTTGGCCTGGCACTGTCGAGCACGAAAGGCACTGAAATCATGGGTACCGATGAATACGCGCGCGGCTTCACGCATGCGTTCGATATCCAGCGGGCGGTGGTTCCAGGTCACCTCTTCGGCCATGTGCGCCGGGCGGATCTGATCGTTGTAGATCACATAGCGATAGCGGCGCGCCATGGCGCAGAAGCGTGCATCGAAGTGCCCCGGCATGGCCTTGGCCCAGGTCACGCTGATGTCACCGGGCAGATTCATGTTGGCGCCCATGACCCAGGCGTGCATGGAGCGCTCGACCGTGGTGTCGAAGTGCACCACCTGGCCACTGGCATGCACCAGGGCATCGGTACGCCCGGCACAGCTCAGCGTCACGGGCGCGCCACCGGCGACCTTGGAAAGGGCTTTCTCGAGGGACGCCTGGATCGATGGGACACCATCGCGCTGACGCTGGAAACCACGGTAACGGGCGCCACGATACTCGACACCCAGGGCTATCTTGTAAATGCCGACGGCAGCCATTTCGGCTGCCGTCGAGGTACGCACATCAGACATGTATCAAACCAGTTTGCCGATCAGCTCTCGCGCTTCCTGCTGCTGACCATCGTTACCTTCGGCGATCACTTCATCGAGGATGTCACGGGCACCCTCGGTATCGCCCATATCAATGTAGGCCCGCGCCAGATCCAGCTTGGTAGCGGTCTCGTCGGTACCCGAGAGGAAGTCGAAGTCCTCATCGTCGTCGAGCGACGGGGCATCCGCCTGCTGGCCTTGCGGCTCCAGCTGACCTTGCTGCTCAAGGCTTTCGGCCAACTGGTCGAGTTCGGCAGTCACGTCATCGAGCTGAGCGGCGAAGCTGGCATCCGCGGCCGGAGCCGGCGTTTCGTCGTTGAGCGACAGGTCGAAATCGGCTGGCAGGCCAAAATCATCCTGAGCCTTTTCGTCCGAAAGAGCCGAGGAGAAATCAGTCAGACCATCGTTGGCTGGCGCCTTGTCGGCGTCCTCATCGAGGCTCAGCAGGAACTCATCTTCCTGAGCCGCTGCCGGAATGCCAGGCGAGTCCAGATCAAGACTGAAGTCCGCCAGCTCACCACCGAGCTCCTGACGGTTATCGGCTTCATTGCCGAGATCCAGATCGAAAGCCACTTCGTCATCCTTGCTTGCGGCCGGTTGTTCAGGAGTCTGCAGATCCAGATCGGAATCCAGGTTCAGGGTGTCGATTTCGTCGAAACCGCTGGTGTCCTGAGCCGTCGCCTGCGGGTCAGCGGCGAATTCGGCCTCGAGTGCATCCAGGTCGAGATCGAAGGCGTCGTCGGCAGGTTGCGATGCCGCCGGTTGAGCGGGTTCGTCCAGTTCCAGGTCGTCCAGACTGAAGGAATCCAGATCATCGGCGGCGGCAGCGCCAGCCAGCGTAGCGGCGCCGCCAAGCACCACCATGGCCGGGTAACGACTTTTCAGCTGCTCGACTTCGGCATTGGCACCGCCGATTTCACGCAGTTCGTTTTCCTGGCGGGCGAAGCCTTCGCGGTCGCCCAGCTCGGCGTAGACTTCCATCAGCTTCAGACGCAGGTCGGTGCGCTGCGGCTCGTCGTTGATGGCGTTGTGCAGCAGCTCGGCGGCCTGATTGAAGCGGCCGTAAGCGACGTAGATATCGGCCTCGCCCAGGGCGTCACCGGTCTGCGCAGTGACGCGCTCCTCGCCGACTGGCTGCAGCGGAGCAGCCAGGTCATCCGGCAGATCATTCAGACTGTCGGCAGGCAGTTCCAGGTCGCTGTCGAAGCGGTGGGTGTCTTCCTGGTATACAGCGAGACTCTCTTCCTCCTCGGCTTCCTTGCGCGCATTACGACGCGACAGGATCAGCAACACCAGCAGCAATGCCAACAACAGGCTGCCACCGATCAAACCCAGCAGCATCGGGTTGGCCAGCAGCTTGTCGAGGGCGCTGTCTTCGTCGACTGGCTCGGGCGCGGCGGCTACCGGCTCCGGGGCCTTGGTGACGATGGGAGCGGCAGGTTCGGCTGGCGCCGGCTGACTGGCTACCGCTGGCTCTTCGGCCGGAGCAGCAGCGCCATCGGTTTGTGCTGCGGGAGCACCATCGGTACCAGGCTGCGGAGCTGGCTCGCCGACTACCGGGGCCTCGGTTGCAGGCTCAGTTGGAACCGCGGGTGTTTCGCCCGCAGGAGCAGCAGGCGTGGCAGCCTCACCTGGATTGGTCGTGGACTCAGTCGGCGCCTGGCCCGTGGCGGCAGGTGCTGCGTCATCATCAGCGGCAGCCTGACCGTCGGTGGCTGACACATCGGCCTGCAGCTTGGCCAATTGGTTGTCTTTCAGTTGAATGAGCCGCTGCAGCTTGTCGAGCTGGCTTTGCAGGTCGTTCATGCGATCTTTCAGCTCGTCGTTTTCACGACGGGTCGAATCCAGGCTTTCCTGGGTGACTGCCAGTTGATTGCTCAACGCCGCACTGTCGTTGGAACCGTTTTCGCTGCCCGCAGTGGCCGTACCCGCATCGGCGGCCAGCAGTTTGAGCTTGTCTTCGGCCTGCACTTCGGCAGGTGCTGCGCCGGCACCGGTGCGGCGCGTGGCATCGATCTGTCGAGTACCGGCAGTTGCCGGAGCGCTGCGCGCCTGGCGCCAGGAACTGTTCTGTTCGCCAACCTGAGCCAATGCCTCGGCCTGACTGCGACTGGCGATCTGCCCCTCGTCCGGCAGGCGCAGCACCTGGCCGCTCTTCATGCGGTTGATGTTGCCATCGATGAACGCATCCGGATTGAGATCCTGAATGGCGAGCATCGCCTGATGGACGCTGCCGTTACCGCGTACGCGCTGGGCAATCTCCCACAGGGTGTCGTTGGTGTTGGTGCGGTATTCGCTGCCCTGCTCTGCCGCTGCAGCACGCGGAGCAGCCGGCGTTGGCACAGGCGCCGCGGCGCGCGGCGGCGTGCTCGGCGCGGAAGTAGCAGGCCGTGGCGCAGGAGCGGCGACCGGCAATTGCGGTGCGGCTGCGGCCTGGGGGGAGTAAAGAGGTGGATCGAGCAGCAGTGTGTATTCACGCAGCAGGCGGCCATTGGGCCACAGCACTTCCACGAGGAAATTCAGGTAGGGCTCGCGAACCGGCTTGGTCGAGGTCACGCGAATCACGCTCTTGCCGTTCGGCTTGATGACAGGCGTGAACTTGAGATCGGTCAGAAAATACTGGCGGTCGACTCCGGCCTTGTTGAACTCTTCCGGGGAAGCGAGCGCCGGGCGCATTTCCTCGGCGGAAAGATCACGCACATCCAGGAGTTCAATTTCTGCTACCAGAGGCTGGTTCAGAGATGACTGGAGTGTCAGCTCACCGACACCCAGCGCATGCGCCATACCGGAAGACAGCGCCGACGCCGCAGCGATAGCCAGTACCAGTTTACGAACCCGAAGCATAGCCTTTTCCTTTGTGTTAACTGCTCTCGCACAACGAGAGGGTTGGTGATTGCCGGCTGCCCCTCTGCAGGTTCCCCCAGCCAACAATCAGCTCGCTCAGTAATTGCCAAGCTCGAATAAATCTTCAAATTTCCGGATAAGTATCTTTTACAGATGGTGTTTTATCAATAACTCGCCCAGTTGCACGGCGTTCAAAGCCGCACCTTTTCTCACATTATCAGACACAATCCACAAAGTGAGCTCGCTGGGGTCGTCCAAACCACGCCGCACGCGGCCTACGTACACCTCATCCTGACCGACGGCATCACCGATGACGGTCGGATAATCCCCCGCATCGACCAGCTCGATACCGGCTGCGGCATCCAGTGCAGCGAGAACCGGCTCCAGCTCGACAGGCGAAGAAGCCTGCACGGTAACGTTCAAACTATCGCCAAAGAATACCGGCACCTGGTGACAACTGACCGCGACATTCAGCGAAGCATCATTGAACAGGGCCTTGATGTCTTCGTTGACCCGACGCTCCAGGCGGCCATGCCCCTGCGCGTCCGGCTCGTCGATCTGGGCGAGCACGTTGAAGGCCATCTGCCGGTCGAACAGACGCGGCTCGAACGACCGACCGTTGAGCAACTCGGCGGTTTGCCGGGCCAGCTCGGTTACCCCCGCCCGCCCACGACTGGACACCGCGAGCCCGGCGTCGATCACCAGTCGACGCACCTGCACCTGCTGCCGTAGCGCCGCCAGCACCAGCGCTACCGCCACGGCGATCGAGGATGGGCTGGTCAGCGCGAACGGAGCCTCAAACCCTTCGAGCGCGCCTGCGTTGACCTCAGGCACCACCCGCGGCGCCTGCTCGCCGGGCAGTGCGCCAGAAAGATCGATCAGCGAGCAGCCGGCCTTGCGCACGGCATCGGCATGGGCCAGCGTCACCGACTGATCCGCGGCGAAGAACGCCAGTTTCACGGCACGGAAATCAAAACCTTCGACGGCACGCACACGCAGATTGCGCCCTTTGTAGGCAAGCGTACGGCCTGCCGATTCGCTGCTGGCGAGCAAATGCAGGTCACCGACCGGAAAGTCGCGATCTTCGAGAATTTGCAGGAGGGCTTCGCCAACACTGCCGGTGGCGCCGACGATGGCGATATCAAAGGTAGAAGTCATGAGGGGGAGCCTGACGCTCGATAGCTGAAACAGACCCGGCACTCTACCGAAAAGCAGAGGGGCGGGCGATGGCAATCGCAAGCGATCACCATACAACCCGCCCCTTGGGGTGTTTCTGCCTTAGCGCCTGCTCACGATCTTTCGACGAGGCTCCACGTGCTATGACAGCAAAATGGCGCAAGCAGACGTAGGGTGGACAACGCTCTTTTTGTCCACCATTACGATTGCGGAGCGGTGGACGGATCGGGCCGCGTAGGCAAGCGTCGGCTACGCGCCCCGGCCCCCCCCTACGACCGGATACGGGCTCCTATTTGCAAGTACACAAAGATCGTGAACAGGTTCTTAGCGCTCCAGCAGGATCCGCAGCATGCGGCGCAGTGGCTCGGCCGCCCCCCATAGCAGTTGGTCACCCACGGTGAAGGCACCCAGGTATTGCGAGCCCATGTTAAGTTTGCGCAGACGCCCGACCGGCACGCTCAGCGTGCCCGTGACGGCTGTCGGGCCGAGATCGCGAATGCTGGCTTCGCGATGGTTCGGCACCAGCTTGACCCAGGGATTGTGCTGGCTGATCAGCCCTTCGATATCGGACAGCGGCACATCCTTGTTCAGCTTGATGGTCAGTGCCTGGCTGTGGCAGCGCATGGCGCCGATGCGTACGCAGATACCATCGACCGGAATCGGGTTCTTGAAGCGACCGAGAATCTTGTTGGTTTCCGCCTGGGCCTTCCACTCTTCGCGGCTCTGCCCGTTAGGCAGTTCCTTGTCGATGTAAGGAATCAGGCTGCCAGCCAGCGGTACGCCGAAGTTGTCGACCGGGAACGCATCGCCGCGCATGGCTTCGGCCACCTTGCGGTCGATATCGAGAATGGCGCTGGCCGGGTCGGCCAGCTCATCCGCCACACTGGCGTTGACCGCGCCCATCTGCTTGATCAGTTCGCGCATGTTCTGCGCACCGGCACCGGAAGCCGCCTGATAGGTCATGGCGCTCATCCACTCGACCAGACCGGCTTCGTAGAGACCACCCAGCGCCATCAGCATCAGGCTGACGGTGCAGTTGCCACCGATGTAGTTACGCGCGCCCAGGTCGAGCTGCTGGTCGATGACCTTGCGGTTGACCGGATCGAGCACGATCACCGCGTCGTCGGCCATGCGCAGCGAGGACGCTGCATCGATCCAGTAGCCCTGCCAGCCGGCTTCGCGCAGCTTGGGGAAGACTTCGTTGGTGTAGTCGCCACCCTGACAGGTGAGAATCACGTCCAGACCTTTCAACTCATCGATGCTGTAAGCATCCTTGAGCGTCTCGGTTTCCTTGCCGATGGCCGGGCCCTGGCCGCCGACATTGGAGGTAGTGAAGAACACCGGCTCGATCAGATCGAAATCCTGTTCTTCCAGCATGCGCTGCATGAGTACGGAACCCACCATGCCACGCCAACCGATAAGACCTACACGTTTCATAACCACTACACCTATATGAACAAACCGCCGGACAAGTTCCAGCGGCCTGGAAGATTACAGACTACGCAGCGCTTCGACTACCGCATCACCCATCGCCGCCGTGCCGACCTTGGTCGTACCCGCCGAGTGGATATCGCCGGTACGCAGACCCTGATCGAGCACGCGGCTCACGGCCAGTTCGATGGCATCGGCGGCCTGGGTCTGATTGAAGCTGTAACGCAGCATCATGGATACCGAGAGAATGGTCGCCAGCGGGTTGGCGATGCCCTGCCCGGCGATATCCGGCGCCGAACCGTGGCACGGCTCGTACATGCCCTTGTTGTTGGCATCCAGCGAAGCAGACGGCAGCATGCCGATGGAACCGGTGAGCATGGAAGCTTCATCCGACAGGATGTCGCCGAACATGTTGTCGGTGACCACCACATCGAACTGCTTGGGCGCACGCACCAGTTGCATGGCGGCGTTGTCGACGTACATGTGGCTCAGTTCGACGTCAGGATAATCCTTGGCCACTTCTTCGACCACCGTGCGCCACAGCTGGCTGGAGGCCAGCACGTTGGCCTTGTCCACCGAGCACAGCTTGTTGCCGCGAACGCGGGCCATGTCGAAACCGACCTTGGCGATACGGCGGATCTCGCTTTCGCTGTACGGCAGCGTGTCGTAGGCCATGCGCTCGCCATTATCGAGTACTTTGCTCTCGCGGGGCTGACCGAAGTAGATGCCACCGGTCAGCTCGCGCACGATGAGGATATCCAGGCCCGCGACCACTTCCGGCTTCAGCGATGAGGCATCGGCCAGTTGCGGATAGAGGATCGCCGGACGCAGGTTGGCGAACAGGCCCAGTTGCGAACGGATCTTCAGCAGGCCACGCTCCGGGCGGATGGCCGGGTCGATCTTGTCCCACTTCGGCCCGCCCACTGCGCCAAGCAGCACGGCATCGGCAGCGCGTGCGCGCTCCAGGGTTTCGTCGGCCAGGGGCACGCCATACTTGTCCACGGCAGCACCGCCCAGCTCGTCGAACGAGAGCTCGAAGTCCAGGGCGAACTTGTCGTTGGCCAGGCGCAGCACCTTGACTGCTTCGGCCATGATTTCCGGGCCGATACCGTCACCGGGGAGAATCAGAATCTGCTTGCTCATCGTTTTTTCCTTCACGAAACCCAGGTCGCACGCCCCCATCTATGGGTCAAATGCCTGCGACATTTAGAAACCTGAACAGGCCTGCGACCTCTGCCCTGCCGAAAAGGGCGCCATGTTCGACGCCCAGGCAGCATGGGTCAATGGTACGCACGGCCCATCGACAGACAACACGTAACCTTATCTTTCCGCCCAGAGCACCAGCACATCGGTGCTGAAAGAGCCGTCCGCGGTGATCTCGAAGTACTCGCGCACCTCCTCGCCGACAGCCCCCTGCAAGGCCAGGATCGCCTCACGCATCACCTGCGGCGTGCGCATCCGTTCGACCCAGGAAGCGAACTCCAGACGCAGACGCTGCCGGGTATGGCTGCGCACCTGCAAGCCCGCCTCGCTGACCTGACGCAGCCATTCGGCCGGCGAATAGTCACGCACATGGCTGGTGTCGCGCAGCACCTCGACGCTCTGCAGGTAGGTGTCCAGCAACGGCCGGCCCGGCGACGCGACATCGATGAAAGCGGCCACGCCACCGGGCTTGAGCACTCGACGCACCTCACGCAGGGCCAGGCCGAGATCGCTCCAGTGATGCGCCGAGTAACGGCTGAAGACGAAATCGAACTCGCCCTCGGCGAAAGGCAGTCGCTCAGCGGCGCCGTGCACGGTGCGCAGATTGTTCAGACCACGCTCTGCAGCAGCACGGGCGACCACCTCGAGCATTTGCTCGGAGAGGTCATAAGCCACCACCTCGCCCACCTGCGGCGCAATCTGGAAGCTGACATGCCCAGCACCGCAGCCCAGATCGAGCACACGAGCCTGGTCATGCCCGCTGACTTCGGCCTGCAACAGGGCGAATTCGCTGCCCTGGGCATGCACCGTACTGGTCAGATAAGCGTTGGCCTGCTCACCGAACTGGCGCTGTACCACCCCTGCGTGACCTTTATCCGTCATCTGCGACTCTCCAGCGACGCTGTTACTTGATAGCGCCGAACAACCAGGGCTGACGCTGCTGATAACCGACTTCGAAAGCGCGGATCGCGTCAGCGTCCTGCAAGGTCAGGCCGATATCATCAAGGCCGTTGAGCAGGCAATGCTTGCGGAAGGCATCGACTTCGAAGCTGTACTGCACACCGTCAGGACGGGTCACGGTTTGCGCCGCGAGATCGACGGTCAGTTGATAGCCTTCCTGGGCCTCGGCCTGCTCGAACAGTGCATCCACTTCGCTTTCCGCGAGGATGATCGGCAGCAGGCCGTTCTTGAAGCTGTTGTTGAAGAAGATGTCGGCGAAGCTCGGCGCGATCACGGTGCGAAAACCGTATTCGTCCAGCGCCCAGGGTGCGTGTTCACGGCTCGAGCCGCAGCCGAAGTTCTCGCGGGCCAACAGCACGCTGGCGCCCTGGTAGCGCGGGAAGTTCAGCACGAAATCCTTGTTGATCGGACGGTTGGAGTTGTCCTGATTCGGCTGACCGACATCCAGGTAACGCCACTCGTCGAACAGGTTCGGGCCGAAGCCGGTGCGCTTGATCGACTTGAGAAACTGCTTGGGAATGATCTGGTCGGTATCGACGTTGGCACGATCGAGGGGAGCGACCAGGCCGGTGTGTTGAGTGAAAGGTGTCATGTCGTGCTCCTCAGGCCTGGATCAATTCGCGAACGTCGATGAAGCGACCGGTCACCGCAGCAGCGGCGGCCATGGCCGGGCTGACCAGATGGGTACGGCCACCGGCGCCCTGGCGGCCTTCGAAGTTGCGGTTGGAGGTCGATGCGCAATGCTCGCCGTTGCCGAGTTTGTCCGGGTTCATCGCCAGGCACATGGAGCAGCCTGGCTCACGCCATTCGAAACCGGCCTCGATGAAGATCTTGTCCAGGCCTTCGCTTTCCGCCTGGGCCTTGACCAGACCAGAGCCCGGCACGACCAGCGCCTGCTTGATGGTACCCGCGACCTTGCGGCCCTTGGCCACCTCAGCGGCGGCGCGCAGATCCTCGATACGCGAGTTGGTGCAGGAGCCGATGAACACGCGATCCAGCTGGATATCGGTGATCGGCTGGTTGGCGGCGAGCCCCATGTACTTGAGGGCGCGGGTGATCGAATCCTTCTTCACCGGGTCGCTTTCGCGGGCCGGATCCGGCACGTTCTGGTCGACGGCCAGCACCATCTCTGGCGAAGTCCCCCAGCTGACTTGCGGCTTGATGTCTTCGGCACGCAGTTCGACCACGGTATCGAAATGCGCATCGGCATCGGACACCAGGTCGCGCCACAGGGTAACGGCCTGCTCCCAGTGCTCGCCTTTAGGCGAATACGGGCGGCCCTTGACGTAGGCCAGGGTCTTTTCGTCCACGGCCACAAGACCGACACGAGCGCCAGCCTCGATGGACATGTTGCAGATGGTCATGCGCCCTTCGAGGGACAGCTCGCGGATCGCGCTGCCGGCGAACTCCAGCGCATGGCCGTTACCGCCGGCGGTGCCGATCTTGCCGATCACCGCGAGCACGATGTCCTTGGCGGTGACGCCGAATGGCAGCTTGCCTTCCACGCGCACCTGCATGTTCTTCATCTTCTTGGCGACCAGGCACTGGGTGGCGAGCACGTGCTCGACCTCGGACGTACCGATGCCGTGGGCCAGTGCGCCGAAAGCGCCATGGGTGGAGGTGTGCGAGTCGCCGCAGACCACGGTCATACCCGGCAGGGTGGCGCCCTGCTCCGGGCCGACCACGTGAACGATGCCCTGACGCACGTCGTTCATCTTGAATTCGAGGATGCCGAAGTCGTCGCAGTTCTCGTCCAGAGTCTTGACCTGGATGCGCGAGACTTCATCGGCGATGGCGTCCAGGCCACCCAGGCGCTCGGCGCGGGTGGTCGGCACGTTGTGATCGGGCGTGGCGATGTTGGCATCGATGCGCCAGGGTTTGCGCTGGGCCAGACGCAGGCCTTCGAAAGCCTGGGGCGACGTCACTTCGTGAAGAATGTGGCGGTCGATGTAGATCAGCGACGAACCGTCGTCGCGTCGCTTCACTTCGTGCATTTCCCACAACTTGTCGTAGAGCGTCTTGCCTGCCATCAGCCTGTCCTCATCGGTCTTTCTATGCCCGGGCAATAGCCCTTTGGCTTATGGGGTAATGCTACGACCAGGCGTCAAATTACTCAAATTCATATTTTTCATCCAAAGCATTCCCTGACAGAATGCGAGAACCCTCGATTTCAGCCACGGACTCCCAATGGATCTGGCCACCCTCAACGCCTTTATCGCCATCGCCGAACTCGGCAGTTTTTCCGAGGCGGCGATGCGCCTGCACCTCACCCAGCCGGCGGTGAGCAAACGCATCGCCAGCCTGGAGCAACAGTTGCGGGTGCGCCTGTTCGACCGCCTGGGTCGCGAAGTGAGCCTGACCGAGGCAGGCCGCGCCTTGCTGCCGCGCGCTTACCAGATTCTCAACGTGCTGGAGGACACACGCCGCGCGCTGACCAACCTCAACGGCGAGATCACCGGTCGTCTGACCCTCGCGACCAGCCACCACATCGGCCTGCACCGCTTGCCGCCACTGCTGCGCGCCTTTACCCGCGCTTATCCGCAGGTAGCCCTGGACATCCAGTTTCTCGATTCGGAAGTGGCTTATGACGAGGTGTTCCATGGCCGCGCCGAACTGGCGGTGATCACCCTGGCGCCCGATACCCGGGAGCCGGTACGCGCCGTCGCGGTATGGGACGACCCGCTGGATTTCGTCACGGCTCCGGAGCATCCGCTGGCACAGAGCGGCGGCGTGACGCTGGCCGATGTCGCCCTGCACCCGGCAGTGTTTCCCGGCGGCAATACCTTTACCCACCACATCGTGCAGCGCCTGTTCGAGGCCGAAGACCTGACACCCAACATCGCCATGAGCACCAACTACCTGGAAACCATCAAGATGATGGTGTCCATCGGTCTGGCCTGGAGCGTGCTGCCGCGCACCATGCTCGATGAACAGGTCGCCCGTCTGCCCCTGCCGGGCATTCAGCTGTCGCGCCAGCTGGGCTATATCGTGCATACGGAACGCACCCTATCCAACGCGGCCAGAGCCTTCATGCAGTTGCTCGACAGCCAGCGTGACAATCTTGCTTTCGCGCCCGGGCAACGGCTAACGTGATACCTATGCAGGCTATCCGTCGCGCATCATGCTGCGCGACGGATAGCCTCACTGCATGTTCTGCCGTCCTTTTTGTAGAGGAAGGGTTATGGGCAACTCCAATGACAAACGCCCGCCATTGCCCTACGTCCCGGCGCTCGACCCTGCCGAGTTCGAGAAGACCTGGCACGACTCCCAACATCTGCTGGCCGCCCTCAATGGCGCCGGGCTGGGTGCCTGGTTCTGGAATATCGACACGGGCGAAGTCAACTGGTCGCGCGGAGCGCAGAAGCTGTTTGGCCTCGACCCCAACAGCCCGCTGAGCGCTCCTGTCGATTACATCGCACTGATCCCTGAAGAAGACCGCAGCGAAGTCCTGCGCATGTTCCAGGCCGTGCTCGACGGCTCGCCCAATCCAGAGCCGATCCGCCACCGCATCCACTGGCCGGATGGCAGCCTGCACTGGCTGGAAATCACCGGAAGCCTGCAGGCTGGTGACGCAGGCCACCACAGGATGTTCGGGGTAATCCGCGACATCAGCCGCCAACGCACCCAGGAACAGGCCTTGGCCGATAGCCAGGAGCGCCTGCGCATGGCGCTCGAGTCGGCTGATCTGGGCACCTGGGACTGGCACATTCCCAGCAACACCATGTTCACCTCGTCACGCGCGGCCACTTTGCACGGACTACCGGCCGAACCCTTCCACGGCCCCTTCCTGGATTTTTTCGTCCACGTACCCATGAATGACCGCCAGACCATGCGTCAGGCTTACCGGGATTTGCTGTCGAACAATGGCCAGGACTATCAGGTCACCTATCGCACGGTGTACCCGGACAAGCAGGTGCATTATCTGGAGAGCACCGCCAAACTCTATCGTGATGCCCAGAACCAGCCCGTACGCATGACCGGCATCCTCATCGACATCAGCGAACGCACCCTGCGCGAACAGCGCCTGCAGGCTTCCGAGCGCAAATTCGCCACCGTGTTCCAGGCCAGCCCGGATCCAATCTGCGTGACCACACTGCCGCACGGCCGCATTCTGGAGATCAACCCGGCCTTTAGCCAGGCGTTCGGCTGGCGCTCCGCGGAAATCACCGGGCGCAATATTTTCAAGCTCAAGCCCTGGCAAGCCTTGCCAGAAGCCTCGGGCCTGCGTCAGAAAATCTTCAACGGTACGGATCTCACCGACGAACGCATCGACCTGCTCGACCCCCAAGGCCATAGCATGACCTGCGTGGTGTCATGCCGACGCCTGGAGCTCAGCGGGCAACCCTGCGTGCTGACCACCTTTCGCGACATCACCGAGCAGCAGCGTGCTGAAGCAGCGCTCAAGGCCAGCCAGGAGAAATTCTCCAAGGCCTTTCACTCCAGCCCGGACGCCATCACCATCACCACCCGTGACAGCGGCCGTTATATCGAGGTCAACGACGGCTTCACCCGCCTCACCGGCTACAGTGCTGACGAGGTAGTTGGCCGAACCTCCGCGGAGCTGGATATCTGGGCCGATACGGAACAGCGCCAGCGCATGCTCGATACGCTGCGTGACGACGGACACATCCAGCGTATGGAAATGCGCGCCTGGGATCGCGACGGTCGCCATCTGGAGGTCGAAGTGTCGGTCGAGCAGATCGAACTGGATGGGCAACCCTGCCTGCTGCTCACCGCCCGCGATATTGGCGAGCTCAAGGCTGCCCAGGCGCAGATCCAGCACCTGGCCTATCACGATCCACTGACCAACCTGCCCAACCGCGCCCTGCTGATGGATCGCCTGACCCAGCAGATCGCCCTGCTGCAACGCCACGGCTTGCGCGGTGCCCTGCTGTTTCTCGACCTCGATCACTTCAAGCACATCAACGATTCGCTCGGCCACCCGGTCGGCGATGCGGTACTCAAGCTGGTCACCGCACGCCTGGAAGTCAGCGTGCGCGAGGAGGACACCGTGGCCCGCCTGGGCGGTGACGAGTTCGTGGTGCTGCTGACCGGTATCGAGGGCAAGCTCAACCAGGTCATCAGCCATGCCCGCAGCGCTGCCGACAAGCTGCGCAAACTGCTGACCGAGCCGATGCTGCTCGATGGTCACCGCCTGCAGGTGACACCAAGCATTGGCATCGCGCTGATCCCGGATCACGGTCAGACCCCGGCCGACCTGCTCAAGCGCGCTGACATCGCCCTGTATCGCGCCAAGGATTCCGGCCGTAATGCCGTTCAGCTGTTCCACAGCACCATGCAACACGCCGCCAGCGAACGCTTGCGCCTGGAGAACGAGCTGCGCCTGGCCCTGTCCCGCGGCGAATTCGAGCTTTATTTCCAACCCCAGGTGGACGCACGCAACGACCAGATCATCGGCGCCGAAGCACTACTGCGCTGGGCCCATCCAACCCTTGGCGAACAGTCACCAGCGCTGTTCATCCACGTGCTGGAGGAAAGCGGGCTGATCCTGGAGATCGGTGCCTGGGTGATGGTCGAAGCCTGCCATGTCTGCGCCCAGTTGCTGGAAGAGCACATCATTGATGAGCACTTCAGTCTCTGCGTGAATATCAGCACCCGGCAGTTCCGCCAGAACGATTTCGTCGAGCGGGTAGAGCAATGCCTGCTCAAGAACAAACTGCCATTGGGCATGCTCAAGCTGGAGATCACCGAAGGTATCGTCATCCAGGACATCGACGACACCATCGCCAAGATGAATCGCCTGCGGCAGCTGGGCGTGAGCTTCGCCATGGACGATTTCGGTACCGGCTACTCGTCGCTCACCTACCTCAAGCGCCTGCCGGTGGACGTACTGAAGATCGATCAATCGTTCGTGCGCGACGCCACCAGCAATTCCAGCGATGCGGAAATCATCCGCGCTGTCGTAGCGCTTGGCTTGAGCCTGGGCCTGGAGGTCATCGCCGAGGGCGTGGAGCAGCAGAGCCAGCTGGACTTCCTGCAAAGCCAGGGCTGCCACTGTTATCAGGGTTACCTGTTCAGCCGGCCACAGCCACTGGCCGAGTTCCGCGCCCTGCTGGCCCATACCAGCCAGCGCCCGCGGCTCGACTGAAACAGAAAAGGCGCCACGCGGGCGCCTTTCTGGCTGATTGCCGAAGCGGGAGATCAGCTCTCCAGCGCCGGGCGCGCAGCACCGATGGGAATGCGCTTGGCTTTGGCCTCTTCTGGAACCAGGCGCTCCAGCTCGATGTTGAGCAGGCCATTGACCAGGCTGGCACCCTTGACTTCGATATGGTCGGCCAGGCGGAACGACAGCTTGAAGGAACGCTGGGCGATCCCCTGATACAGGTAGGTGACATTCTCGCCATTGCCTGCGCGCTTGCCCCCGGTCACGGTCAGCACGCCGCGCTCGACTTGCAGATCCAGGTCTTCATCCTGGAAGCCGGCCGCTGCGATGACGATGCGGTATTGATCGTCGGCATGCTTCTCGACGTTGTAAGGGGGATAGCTGCTGCCCGTCTCGTTGCGCATCGCCGACTCGAACAGGTCGTTGAAACGGTCGAAACCGATGGACTGACGAAACAGCGGGGTCATGGAAAATGCATTGCTCATGGTAAAGCTCCTGATTTTTCAGCGAGTGAATTAGGGTCTGTTGACGTTTCACGCACGGCCGCGCCGGAGCCCGTTTTGCCGCGAGGCAAGGCACGAGCTGCGAAGTTTGGCTGGCCAAATGAGCCGGCGAGAAACGCAGCATCGCGGTAAAACGGGCCCGGCCCTACGGGTTGCGCGGGAAATCTCGCCATGCGTTGTTGGAGGACTTGGCAAGGGAACGACCATTACCGGCGTCCTCCGCCTAGCCTGGCGAGATTTCTCGCGGCAACGCGGCTCGCGCTGAAACGTCAACAGACCCTAGGTGCGAGACCCGACTTCGGCATCCCGCAGTGCTAAAAATATGGCTGCCCGAAAAAATTTCAAGGGCCGGCAAAAAAGGGAGTTTTCACGATGAGCAAAGTGATTCTGATCACCGGCGCCAGCCGTGGTATCGGCGCCGCCACCGCCCGCCTGGCCGCGCAACGCGGCTATGCGGTGGCGATCAACTATCGCCAGCAGGCCGGTGCGGCCGAAGAGCTGGTCAGCGAGATCACTCGCGCCGGCGGTAGAGCCCTGGCGTTGCAGGCCGATGTGGCGAACGAGACGGAGGTCAGGCGCCTGTTCGCCACCGTCGATGAGCGCCTGGGCCGGTTTGACGTGCTGGTCAACAATGCCGGCATCCTGGAGCAACAGATGCGCCTGGAGGCGATGACCCTGGAACGCTGGCAGCGGGTCTTCGCCACCAATGTGTTCGGCAGCTTTCTGTGCAGCCGCGAAGCGGTGAAACGCATGTCCACCCGCCAGGGCGGACGCGGCGGCGCCATCGTCAACGTGTCGTCGATCGCCGCCCGCCTGGGCGCGCCTGAGGAATATATCGACTACGCCGCCGCCAAGGGAGCCGTGGACAGCATGACGGTTGGGCTGGCCAAGGAACTGGCCGCCGATGGCATCCGCGTCAATGCCGTGCGCCCCGGCGTGATCGACACCGAGATCCATGCCAGCGGTGGCGAACCGGAGCGCGTCGCCCGTATTGCCAAGAGCATCCCTCTGGCTCGGGGCGGGCTCGCCGAGGAAGTGGCCGAAGCGATCCTGTGGCTGGCCAGCGACCAGGCTTCCTACACCAGCGGCACCCTGCTCGACGTCAGCGGTGGCCGTTGAGTCGCCTTGGCTAAACCGCCTGACGGTCGTCCTGCTCGCGCGGCGCAAAGGCTACGCCGAGTAATGCGTCGATATGTTCGCAACTGGTTTCCCGGCGCAATTTAGCGAACAACTCCACGGCCTGCGGATAGCTGCGCGTGAGCATGGCCAACCATTGCTTCAGGCGCCCCGGTGCATAGCGCGGGGAAATCTTGCGCCGTGCCTGTAGCCAGAAATCCGCCAGCAGCGGCTGCAGCTCCTCCCAGGTCATGACTCCGGCGTCCTGCCCTGCCCGCGCGGCGGCGATCTGCCGCGCCAGGTCGGGCCGCGCCACCACGCCGCGACCGAGCATGATGTCCTCGACGCCGCTCACCTCACGACAGCGCCGCCAGTCGTCCAGCGACCAGATATCGCCGTTGGCGTACACCGGAACCGCCACGGCCTCCTGCACCCGCGCCACCCACTCCCAATGGGCTGGCGGCTTGTAGCCCTCGACCTTGGTACGCGCATGCACGACGATCTGCGAAGCGCCGCCCTCGGCCAGCGCCTGGGCACAATCGATGGCCCAGTCCTTGTGATCGAAGCCCAGGCGCATCTTGGCCGTGACGGGAATGGCGGCCGGCACGCAGCGGCGCACCTCACGCAGAATCGCGTGCAGCAATTCCGGCTCCTTGAGCAACACCGCTCCGCCCCGCGACTTGTTGACGGTCTTGGCCGGGCAGCCGAAGTTGAGGTCGATCACCGGCGCACCCAGGGTGCAGGCGTAGGCCGCATTGTCACCGAGGCACTGGGGGTCGGAGCCGAGCAACTGCACGCGCAGCGGTGTGCCCGCGGCGGTTCTTGCGCCGTTGAACAGCTCCGGGGCCAGCTTGCGATATGTAGATCGCGGTAGCACGCGGTCAGTGACCCGGATGAACTCGGTCACGCACCAGTCGATACCACCGACCCGGGTCAGCACATCGCGAAGGATTTCATCGACCAATCCTTCCATGGGCGCCAGGGCGATCTGCATAGCTGTTCTCTCGAAAAATGGCGGAATCCTGGAAAGTCGCAAGGCACGCCAACGACTACTTCAAAGCGGCGCGTAGTGTAGCGGTGCCCAGCCGGGCAGCACAGCCACCGGCGAGCTGAACATCCGCCAGCCACTCGCAGTCCATTGCAGTATCGATCCATTGCCTGGAGCCACCATGATTCGACGCCTGCTAACCGGCAGCCTGCTCGCATCGCTACTGTCCACGCCAGCCAGCTTCGCCGGGACGCCGATATCCGAAGGCGTACCCATCGACCCGGCAGCCAGCGCCAAGCTTATCGTCAGCCGCGACCGCAATGCGCCCAATGCCTGCGACTTGCAGTTACGCATGGACGAGCAGTTGCTGGTGCCTATACCGGCGGGCGAGAGCGTGACACTGGATGTGCCCAGCGGCGAACGCAGCATCGTGCTCACGCCTTCACGGGAAGGTTTCTGCGCGGAGATCGATCTGGTAAGCAGCCAGTCGATTTTGCTGCTGCCCGGCGAAACCCGGCGTTACCAGGCGATTTATGAAGAGCAGAAGTTGTTTCTGGCACCGCAGCAGTAGCGTCCTAGGCCGGTAACAGCGCCTTGCCATAACCATCCACGAACTCGGCCGGCATGCGCTTCGGGCGTCCGCTGGACAGTTCGATGCAGACGAAAGTGGTTCGCGCACGCAATAACGTCACGCCATCCTGCGGACGAACCAGCTGGAAGCAGCGATCCATCTTCAAGCGCTGATCGGACTCGACGATCCACGTCCCCATCAGCAGCTCCTGGCCCTCATAGGCGCTGCTCAGGTAATCGATCTCATGACGCACCACCGCCATGGCGCGATCGAGGCGACGATACTCGACCAGATCCAGCCCGAGCGACTGCGAGTGACGCCAGGCGCAACGCTCCAGCCAGGCCACGTAGACGGCATTATTGGCGTGCCCAAGGCCGTCGATATCCTCGTCGCCGACCATCAGCTCGAGGATGAAAGGATCGGGACGATCCCAATTCATGAATAGCACTCCCGATTACCGGCCGGTTCGCAGGCCTCGTCGACTGCCGGCAAAACCGGTCGCGCCTGCTGCAGCACGGCATCCATTGTCAGCTTCATGCAACGATCCTCTATCGGCCAGAACGATGTTCAGGGCCAGACATTAGGGGCTGTTGACGTTTCAGTGCAAGCCGCATCGGGCGCCACGCGTCTGGCAGTCACGGCTTTTCGAGTGCACAAAAACAAAAGGGCCACTTCCGGAGAAGTGACCCTTAAAAATCCCGCAGAGCGGGCAAAACTGGCGTCCCCTAGGGGACTCGAACCCCTGTTACCGCCGTGAAAGGGCGGTGTCCTAGGCCACTAGACGAAGGGGACGAAACCTTCGAAGAACAAGGCCAGCGCTAGGCTGGCCTGTCGTGGAATTGGTGGAGCTAGACGGGATCGAACCGTCGACCTCTTGCATGCCATGCAAGCGCTCTCCCAGCTGAGCTATAGCCCCGGATTTAACGTCTCTCGACACACATCGCCGAAGCAATGCGGCTGGAAATAATGGCGTCCCCTAGGGGACTCGAACCCCTGTTACCGCCGTGAAAGGGCGGTGTCCTAGGCCACTAGACGAAGGGGACGCAAGGCCCTTCTTTACAACTCAACCCGTTCCGCAGAACCGATTGTGGCTATCGAGATTGGTGGAGCTAGACGGGATCGAACCGTCGACCTCTTGCATGCCATGCAAGCGCTCTCCCAGCTGAGCTATAGCCCCATCTCGAGGACGGGGCGCATGTTAAGTGCGGCCCCGCACCCTGTCAACAAAATTTTGGCTGGCGGTGCGTTTTTTTTCGCTGACATAACAAACACTTACCTCCCCAACCCGGCGTTTCAGCAGCGAAAACGACCGGTGGCCAGGTATCAGGCGATGCTGGCCAGGATTTTTTCCCATTCCTTGTTCTCTTTCTTCGACACGCCACCGAGTAGCTCGATGGCCTGGCGCAGGCGGAAACGGGTGAGATCCGGGCCAAGAATTTCCATGGCATCGAGCACCGATACCGAGCTGGCCTGGCCGGTGACCGCGGCGAACATCAGCGGCATGGCATCGCGCAGCTTCAATTCCAGGTGCTCGACCACTGCCTGGATGCAACCGGTGATGCGCTCCTTCTCCCACTGGCGCAGGGCTTCGAGCTTCCACAGGATCAGTTGCATGAGCTGGCGTACCTGATCGTCGGAAAGCTTCTTGTGGGCGAACAGCGCCTTGTCCGGCTGCACACCACCAGCGAAGAAGAAACCGGCCAACGGTGCGATCTGGCTGAAGGTTTCCACCCTGCCCTGCACGTGGGGGGCGATCCGCATCAGGTAATCGCTGTTGAAAGCCCACTTCTGCGCACCGGCGGCGAACTCTTCGACACTCAGATCGCGCATCCACTGGCCATTGAGCCAGGACAGCTTCTCCAGATCGAAAATCGGCCCGCCCAGGGAGACACGCTGCACGTCGAAGTGCGCGATCATCTCGTCCAGGGTGAATTTTTCGCGCTCGTCCGGCATCGACCAGCCCATGCGACCCAGGTAATTGAGCATCGCCTGGGGCAGGAAGCCCATACGCTCGTAGAAGGTGATCGAGGTCGGGTTCTTGCGCTTGGACAACTTGCTCTTGTCGGGATTGCGCAGCAACGGCATATAGCACAGCTGCGGTTTTTCCCAGCCGAAATACTCGTACAGCAGGATCAGTTTGGGCGCCGATGGCAGCCACTCTTCACCGCGCAGCACGTGGGTGATCTTCATCAGGTGATCGTCGACCACGTTGGCGAGGAAGTAGGTCGGCAGGCCGTCGGTCTTCATCAGCACTTGCATGTCCATGCGATCCCACGGGATCTCGACATCGCCGCGCAGCATGTCCGGCACGACGCAAATGCCCTCGCTGGGCACCTTCATGCGGATCACGTGGGGCTCGCCCGCCGCCAGGCGGCGCTGCACTTCTTCCTCGGAAAGCAGCAGGCCGCGACCGTCGTAACGCGGCGTCTCGCCACGAGCGGTCTGCTCGGCACGCATCTGGTCGAGCTCTTCCGGCGTGCAGAAGCAGTAGAAGGCATGGCCTTTCTCTACCAGCTCGAGGGCGTACTTGCGGTAGATCTCGCCACGTTCGCTCTGCCGATACGGACCATGGGGGCCGCCAACATCCGGGCCTTCGTTCCACTCGATGCCCAGCCAGCGCAGGGCGTCGTAGATCTGCTGTTCCGACTCGCGGGTCGAACGCACCTGATCGGTATCCTCGATACGCAGGATGAACTCACCACCGTGCTGGCGTGCGAAGCACAGGTTGAACAGGGCGATGTAGGCAGTGCCGACATGGGGATCGCCAGTTGGCGACGGTGCGATGCGAGTACGAACGGTGGTCATGGAAAGTCCCGAGACAATGGGGCGAAAACCACCATCAGGCCGAACCGGAGAGGCTTTCGCGGAAAGTGCGAATAGTAGCAGGGCCAAGCCCGACGGCTCCAGCGACTAACGAGTGGCAATAGACCGTAGCCTGGATTAGCCGAAGGCGTAATCCGGGGTTCGGCATGGCCAGACCTGCACCGTCTTACTGCTCGGGCAACAAACGCTCCAGATGCCGGCGCAACGCCGGCACCGCCTCCTCGACACTGGCACTGCAGCCAGCCCAGGAACAGGCCAGCATCAGATTACGCGGCAAGCCGAAGTCCTCGATCAGAAAACCCTGGGCATCGCGTCCGTCGGCATCCCCGGCCAGCCAGTCGCGCATGGCGCCACAGGCCTCGAAATACACCCAGACCGGCTTGCCCAGCGCCACGGCGGCGCCAATCTCGAAGGCGGTACCCGAATCCGGCTCGTGCCCCCGGAATAGATTCAGATTGGCCAGCACCGCGTCCGCCTCACGGATCATCGCCATGTTCAGGCGACAGATCAGCGCGGCACGCTCGCCCGGCGACAGCCCGGCAGCGACCTCGTTGTCGAAGGGATAGAGCCCCTGCATGCCCTGCTCGCTGCACAGGCGCTTGAGATACTCGCCATGCTCGACGGCGTCGCCACGAAATACATCGAACCCGGCCAGGTAGATTCTGGCGTTGTCAGCCTGCTTCATACGGCCAGCAGCCGCTCACGCAGTTTCTGGATCTCATCGCGCATTTGCGCGGCTGCCTCGAACTCCAGGTCGCGCGCCAACTGGTACATTTTCTCTTCCAACTGGCGAATACGCTTGGTGATTTCCGAGGGAGAACGCAGCTCGGCCTCGTATCGGGCGCTCTCCTCCGCCGCCTTGGCCATGCCCTTGCGCTTGTTGCTGCGCGCGCCAGGCACGACAGCGCCTTCGAGGATGTCCTTGACGTCCTTGAACACACCCTTGGGCACGATGCCATTGGCTTCGTTGAAGGCGATCTGCTTGTCCCGACGCCGCTCGGTCTCACCGATGGCACGTTCCATGGAGCCGGTCATGCGATCGGCATAGAGGATCGCGCGGCCATTGAGGTTACGGGCGGCGCGGCCGATGGTCTGGATCAACGAACGCTCGGAGCGCAGGAAGCCCTCCTTGTCCGCATCGAGAATCGCCACCAACGACACCTCGGGCATATCCAGGCCCTCACGCAACAGGTTGATGCCCACCAGCACATCGAAGGTGCCAATGCGCAGATCGCGAATGATCTCGACCCGCTCCACCGTGTCGATGTCCGAGTGCAGGTAACGCACCTTGACGCCGTGATCGCCCAGGTAATCGGTCAGATCCTCGGCCATGCGCTTGGTCAGGGTGGTGACCAGTACACGCTCCTCCAGGGCGACGCGCTTGCTGATCTCGGACAGCAGGTCGTCGACCTGGGTACGTGCCGGACGCACCTCGATCTGCGGATCGACCAGCCCCGTAGGCCGCACCACTTGCTCGATCACCCGCCCCGCATGGTCAGCCTCGTACGGGCCGGGGGTCGCAGAAACGAAAATGGTCTGCGGGCTCGCGGCCTCCCACTCCTCGAAGCGCATCGGCCGGTTGTCCAATGCAGAGGGCAGGCGGAAGCCGTATTCGACCAGGGTTTCCTTGCGCGAACGGTCGCCTTTGTACATGGCGCCGACCTGCGGCACGCTGACGTGGGACTCGTCGATCACCAGCAGTGCCTCACCCGGCAGATAGTCATACAAGGTCGGTGGCGGCGCCCCGGAATCCCGCCCGGATAGATAGCGAGAGTAGTTTTCGATGCCGTTGCAGTAACCCAGCTCGAGGATCATCTCCAGATCGAAACGAGTGCGCTGCTCCAGGCGCTGGGCCTCGACCAGCTTGTTGGCACCACGCAGGTAATCCAGGCGCTCCTTGAGCTCGATCTTGATCTTCTCCATCGCCTCGAGCAGCGTGTCGCGCGGCGTCACGTAGTGGCTCTTGGGGTAGAAGGTGAAACGTGGCAGGCGACTGATCACCTCGCCCGTCAGCGGATCGAAGGCGCTGATATTTTCCACCTCGTCATCGAACAGCTCGACACGAATCGCCTCCAGCTCCGACTCGGCCGGAAAAATATCGATCACATCGCCACGCACCCGGAAAGTCGCCCGGGCGAAGTCCATGTCGTTGCGCGTGTACTGCAGCTCGGCCAGACGACGCAGCAGGGCACGCTGATCCATCTTGTCGCCACGATCGAGGTGCAGCACCATTTTCAGGTACTCCTCGGGGCTGCCCAGGCCATAGATCGATGACACGGTACAGACCACGATAACGTCCTTGCGCTCGATCAGCGCCTTGGTCGCCGACAGACGCATCTGCTCGATATGGTCGTTGATCGAGGCATCCTTCTCGATGAAGGTGTCCGACGAGGGTACATAGGCCTCGGGCTGGTAGTAGTCGTAGTAGGAAACGAAGTACTCCACCGCGTTGTTCGGGAAGAATGATTTGAACTCGCCGTACAACTGCGCCGCCAGGGTCTTGTTCGGCGCCAGCACCAGGGTCGGTCGCTGCACCTGGGCGATCACGTTGGCGATGCTGAAGGTCTTGCCGGAGCCCGTCACGCCGAGCAGAGTCTGGTGCGACAAGCCCGCCTCCAGGCCCTCGACCATCTGCCGGATCGCCTCGGGTTGATCGCCGGCAGGCTGGAAACGGGTGACCAGTTGGAACTCGGACATAAATACCTCTACAAAAGGCTGTGACGCCGCGAAAAAGCTGGCGTCATACCTGGTGTACGCTGTCGCGACACAGAATATGGGCCGCTATACTAACGGCCCGCTTGCGCAACCCCTAGTCTCAGTTGCCGGGGTTGCTCTAGGAACGTAAATCGGTTTCTAAACCCACCCTCACTACAGAGCTGCCGCCCTCATGAGTTTGTTCTCCGCCGTCGAAATGGCTCCGCGCGATCCTATCCTGGGCCTCAACGAAGCATTCAACGCCGATACGCGTCCCAACAAGGTCAACCTTGGCGTGGGTGTCTACACCAACGAAGAAGGCCGTATTCCCCTGCTGCGCGCCGTGGTCGAAGCAGAAACCGCACTGACCGCCGCTCACGCGCCGCGTGGTTATCTGCCGATCGAAGGCATCGCTGCCTACGACAAGGCGGTGCAGACGCTGCTGCTGGGCAACGACTCGCCGCTGATCCAGCAAGGCCGCGTGATCACCACCCAGGCCATCGGCGGCACCGGCGCTCTGAAAACCGGTGCGGACTTTCTCAAGCGCCTGCTGCCTGACGCTACCGTGGCCATCAGCGACCCGAGCTGGGAAAACCACCGCGCCCTGTTCGAGGCCGCCGGCTTCCCGGTGCGCAACTACCGCTATTACGATGCCTTCAGCAACGGCGTCAACCGTGGCGGCCTGCTCGAAGACTTGAAAAACCTGCCGGCTCGCTCGATCGTCGTCCTGCATGCCTGCTGCCACAACCCTACCGGCGTCGACCTGGCGCCTGAAGACTGGCAGGCGGTGCTTGAAATCGTGCGCGAGCGCGAACATGTGCCATTCCTCGATATCGCCTACCAGGGTTTCGGTGACGGTATTGAAGAAGACGCCGCGGCGGTGCGTTTGTTCGCCCAATCTGGCCTGACCTTCTTCGTCTCCAGCTCGTTCTCCAAATCCTTCTCGCTGTATGGCGAGCGCGTCGGCGCGCTGACCATCGTCACCGGCGACCAGGAAGAGACCGGCCGCGTGCTGTCGCAGGTCAAACGCGTGATCCGCACCAACTACTCCAACCCGCCAACCCATGGCGCCAGCGTAGTGGCTGCCGTACTCAACAACCCTGAACTGCGCGTGATGTGGGAAACCGAACTGGGCGAAATGCGTGATCGCATTCGCACCATGCGCCTGGCCATGGTCGAGCAACTGGCTGCTCTGAACGCCAAGCGCGACTTCGGCTTCGTCGCACAACAACGCGGCATGTTCTCCTATTCGGGGCTGACCACCGAGCAGGTCGAGCGCCTGAGAACCGAGTTCGGTATCTACGCCGTAGGTACCGGCCGCATCTGCGTGGCTGCATTGAACACGCGCAATCTGCCGGTAGTCACCAAGGCCATCGCCGCAGTACTTTGAGTGAATCGAGGGGAAGCAGGTAGATGCTTGACTTCCCCTTCGTAATCAGTAGGATACGCGTCGTTGTTCCGCGATAGCTCAGTCGGTAGAGCAAATGACTGTTAATCATTGGGTCCCTGGTTCGAGTCCAGGTCGCGGAGCCAAATTAAAGAAACTCGGTCAATAGGCCGGTTTTTTTATTGCCTGCGGACTCTCACCAGGGACTACGTCCCAGGTTATTCGCTTCGCTCACCCCTACGGGGCCGCGCTGAAGCGCGTTCAGCTTCGCTGTCGAGTCCAGGTCGCGGAGCCAAATTAAAGAAACTCGGTCAATAGGCCGGGTTTTTTATTGCCTGCGGACTCTCACCAGGGACTACGTCCCAGGTTATTCGCTTCGCTCACCCCTACGGGGCCGCGCTGAAGCGCGTTCAGCTGCGCTGTCGAGTTCAGGTCGCGGAGCCAAATTCGAAAGCCTCGGTTCATACCGGGGCTTTTTTGTGCCCGCCGGACTCTCACCAGGGACTACGTCCCAGGTTATTCGCTTAAGCGTGCTCGGCAGAGAATGTAGGGTGGGTTAGCGACGCCTGGCCTCGTCATGCCAGGCACAACGTTCTCGGCGCGGCGCGTAACCCACCAAGCGATAGTCGCCGCTGATGTCATGCTGGATCAGGACACGCTCCTGAGAGCTTCCCGGGCACCATCTTCGCTCAACCCAGGCTACCTCAGGATTCAAAAGCGCGTAACCTTCCGGTGGATAAGCTACGCGCCCGATCTAGCCCAGAAGCGCACTCAGCTTGCGTAAAGATAAGCCTCGACATCCATCCCGGCATCTCGCATCTGTGCCAGCTTGTAGCGCAGGGTACGAGGGCTGATACCGAGGCGCTCTGCGGCTTCCTTGCGACGGCCTCGCTCGGCACGCAGGATGTCGATTATCACCTGATACTCCCTTCGCCGCAGATCCTCGCCCAGCGCACCATCCGCCACGGCTGGCTCCGACGCCGATGGCGCCGCCATGCTCGGCACCACAGCCAGTTGCGGCTGCGCTGCCTGAAGCACTGGAGCAAAGCCAATCGGAGCGGCCAGGCACAGGTCGTGAGGCTCGATGACGCCATTGTGCTGCAGGATGACAGCCCGCTGGATGGCGTTATCCAGCTCGCGCACGTTGCCCGGCCAGGCGTGGTTCGTCAGGCAGGCGACCGCCTGAGCAGAAAGGCGCAACGGCGCGAGGTTCATCTTGCGCACGTACTTGGCCAGCAGGCGCTCGGCCAGCGGCAGGATGTCCGCCGGACGTTCACGCAGCGGGCGCCAGGCCAAGGGAAATACCGACAACCGATAAAACAGATCCTCACGGAAGCGCCCTGCCGCTACCTCAGCCGCCAAATCACGGTTGCTGGTCGCCAGCACGCGAATGTCCAGATTGATCGGTTTACGCGCCCCGACCCGCTCCACCTCACGCTCCTGCAGCACACGCAGCAATTTGGCCTGCAAGGCGAGCGGCATCTCGGAAATCTCGTCGAGCAGGATGGTGCCACCCTCGGCCAGTTCGAACTTGCCTGGCGCACTGGCGACGGCACCGGTAAACGCACCTTTCTCGTGCCCGAACAGGGTGGCCTCCAGCATGTTGTCCGGGATCGCCGCACAGTTGATGGCGACAAAAGGCCCTGCCGCACGTGGCGACTGCTGATGGAGGTAACGCGCCAATACCTCTTTACCGGTGCCCGACTCACCGGTGATCAGCACAGTGGAATCACTTCGGGCCACCCGCGCAGCCAGCTCCAGCAACTGCAGACTGGCCGGCTCGCGCGCCACCGGCCCATCCTGCTCCAGCCCACCGGCACGCCCCAAGGCATGGCGTGCAACCAGCGACAGCAGTGCCTTGGGCTCGAACGGCTTGACCAGATAATCGACTGCACCGCGACGCATCGCTTCGACTGCCCGCTCCACCGCTGCAAAGGCCGTCATCAGCAGCACCGGCAATTGTGGCTGACGCTCGCGAATCGCGGAAAGCAACTGATGACCGTCCATACCGGGCATGTTCACATCACTGATCACCAGACCGAATGGCTCCTCGGCGATGGCAACCAGCGCCGCCTCGGCACAGTCGACTGCCCGATAGTCATGGCCGCCCAGCTCCAGGGTATCGGCCAGGGCCTCTCGTAGCGCGCGGTCGTCTTCAACCAATAGAACTTTGGCAGCCATGGGTCACTCCTGAATCGAGGGTTGTGCTGCGGCGATCAGCGGCAGGATCAGCAAGGCACAGGTGCCACGCCCCGGCCGCGAACGCAGTTGCAGCTCGCCCTGGTGAGCGCGGGCAACTGCCTTGACCACCGCCAGCCCAAGGCCGGTTCCGGTGGTTTTGGTCGTGAAAAAGGGTTCACCCAGGCGTGCCAGGGTCACAGCGTCGATGCCTGGGCCGTTGTCACTGATGCACACACGCAAGGTGTCGCCACGCACGTAGGCATGAACCTTCAGACGCACACCCTGGCCTGCCGCCTGAATGGCGTTCTCGACCAGATTCAGCAGCGTGCCGACCAGCGTATCGCGATTACACAGCAGCTCACCTCGCCATGCGTCGCACTGCCAGCGCACCTCGACATCCTGCACCAGCGATTCGCCCGAACGCCTGAGCGCATCGAACAGCTGGCCGGGGGAAATTCGATCCGACAGCGGCAGCTCCCCACGGGCGAACACCAGCATGTCGCGCACCTGGTGCTCCAGCTCATGCAGCCGCTCTTTCAAGCGACCAGCGAAACGCTGCTGCTGCTCTACCGGCAACACCTGCTCGGTCAGGTGGCTGGCATAAAGGAGCGCGGCAGATAACGGGGTACGCACCTGATGCGCCAGGGAGGCGACCATGCGCCCCAGGGCACTCAATCGCTCATGACGGGATAGCTGATCCTGCAGGCGACGGGTTTCCGTCAGATCGGTAAGCAGTATCAATTGCCCTGGTTCGCCCTGCAGCGAGCGCGTGGAGATCGACAGACGACGGCCATCCGTCAGTGAAATCTCGTGGCCGTCGTCCTGGCGCGGCGCAAAGCGCTGCGCAATCACTTCGCGCCAAAGCCTGCCGAGCAGCGGCTCGCCGAGCATATCGCGAGCAACCGGATTGGCCTCGTGCACGACGCCATGACCGTCGATCACCACCACGCCACCCGGCAGCAAATCCAGCAGACTCTGCAGACGGTGGGCAAGACGCTCCTTCTCGTTCAACTCCCGCACGCGCTGCTCACTGACCTGGGCCAGTTGGCCGGTCAGTTCATTGACGCGGTTTTCCAGAAGATCGTAGGAGCTACCGAGCCGGCTCGACATCTGCTCGAACAACGCCAGCGACTGCTCGAGATCCCCACGCTCCGCCTGTACGGGCGGTATGGGGTCTATCGAGGCAACTATGTACGGGCTGGGTTTCATCGCGCTCTCTCGCGTGGCGAGCCGTCATAAGACAGTCAGTTGCCAAGGAGATAGCAATACTCATGCCTGAAAATAAATTCCTTTATCTTCATAAAGATAGGTAATTTCCCAGTGAACCGCGTCAATCTGGTGACTGTAATAACGCGAATGTCGTGATTGACCTCAAGCATTCGGCGGATTACGCCTTCGGCTAATTGCCCTACGAAATCGTGACATATGGAGCTTTCGCAGGATGGGTCAGGCGCCGATCCGGTTCAGGATACAAACCGGTTCCCGCGCGCCTAACCCATCGAAGGACTCCCGGACACTCCACAACTCACTCGTCCTGAGCCTCATCTTCGCGTCGGCTCATGCCGTACTTGCGCATCTTCTCGACCAGGGTGGTTCGACGGATGCGCAACCGCTCGGCTGCACGCGCCACGATGCCGCCGGCATCATCGAGCGCCTGCTGGATCAGGCCCTGCTCCAGGTTGCCGAGATAATCCTTCAGATCCAGACCCTCGGCCGGCAGCATGGCTGACGATCCCAGGCCTGGCGAGGCGGAGGTCAACACTGCCCGCTCATCGAGTTCTTCGCGCAGGCTGGCAGCCAATTGCTCGTCGTCATCGTCCACGTGGCGGAATTTCTTTGGCAGCTCGCCCACGCCAATCACCCCATAGGGATGCATGATTGCCATGCGCTCGACCAGGTTCGCCAGCTCACGGACGTTACCGGCCCAGTCATGGCGACAGAGCGACATGATCGCGGCCGAGTTGAAACGAATGGAGCCGCGCTTCTCGTGCTCCATCCGCGAAATCAACTCGTTCATCAGCAGCGGAATGTCTTCGATACGCTCGCGCAACGGTGCCATTTCGATGGGGAACACATTCAGGCGGTAATACAGATCCTCACGGAAGCTGCCACCCTCGATCATGTTCTCGAGATTCTTGTGCGTGGCCGCGATGATTCGCACATCGGCGTTCTGGGTCTTGTTACTGCCCACCCGCTCGAAGGTGCGCTCCTGCAGGACACGCAGCAGCTTGACCTGCATCGGCAACGGCATATCGCCGATTTCATCGAGAAACAGCGTGCCGCCATTGGCCAGTTCGAAGCGCCCGGCGCGCGTGGTGATCGCACCGGTGAAGGCGCCCTTCTCATGGCCGAACAGTTCGCTTTCCAGCAGTTCAGCGGGAATCGCACCGCAGTTGACCGGCACGAATGGCGCTTCACGGCGTTTGGAATGGTAATGCAGGTTGCGCGCGACCACTTCCTTGCCCGTGCCCGACTCACCGAGGATCAACACGCTGGCCTCGGTATCGGCGACCTGCTGCATCATCTGCCGTACCTGCTGAATGGCCCGGCTGGTGCCCACCAGACTGCGAAACAGGTTCGGCTCACGTTGCCGGCCACGCTCGCGGGCCTGGTCGTACATCTCGCGGTACACCTGAGCACGGTGCAGGGAATCGAGCAGCTTGTTGTAGCTGGGCGGCATCTCGAGTGTTGCCAACACGCGGCGGCGAAACTCCTCCGGCCAATCGTTGCCAGCATGATCGTCAATCAGCAGCACCGGAAGGAACTCGTCCCATACCGCGAACTGCTTGAGCAGATCCAGCGTCCCGCCTTTGAGCTGTACTTCACCGAGCAGAACACTCAGAACGCCCCGACTGGACTCGACCTGCGCCACGGCATCGCGCCAGTCCTCGCTGCCGCAGGCGATATGGTCTTCGCCCAGGAAATTCAGGATCACCGCTAAATCGCGACGTCTCTCGGTGTTGTCGTCAATCAGTAGGAGTTTGGTTTCACGCCACATAGTCGTCGATCGAACCCTGGAGGGAAAAAGCCACGCTGAACGCACAAGAACGCCAGCATTTAGCCACTAGTTAAGTCAATTATCGACGATTAGTCAATTTTATGACGTATTTTTTAACTTAATGGCGCAGAGGCTAACAGATTGAGGAGGTACGTACCGGCGTGAGTCTCTCGATCGAGAGACTCAGGGGGAAGGAATTTCAGGGAAACGAGACAATAGCAAGAAAGGTGGTATCAGCCAAAAAGCTGATACAGCTTGGCGCCCTGCTGGCCTTTTTTCATTTGCAATATTTGCGCCCCAGTCTTGGCTTTCTCAACCTGACAGGCTGAAACGAGATCACGGTACACATGCAGCAAGGACTCAAGATTGCGCTTCAGCTCAGTCTCGCCACCGACCACAGCCATGGCTTCATCGACTTCGGAACGACAACGCAGATCGAGCTCTCCTACCGCCGCCCAGTCTTCGTTGAGCAGGGCCGAGCGTAATGCTTCAGCAGTAATTTCCAACTTTCGGGCGGCCGATGTCATGGCGCAAAACCTCTCAATCCAGTTCAGCTATCAGCTTTGCGGGGCAATGCCGTCCCAGCCTTCCTTGACCTGACGCAGCAAACCGGAGACTTCGCTCAGCTTGCTCGCATCGTTATTCAGGTTGGCCTGCATAAGCTGCGCAGTCATGTAAGCGTACAGGCTATCAAGGCGGTCGGCATACTCACCACCCTTTTCCTTGTCGAGGGCCTGCTGCAGGCCGTTGACGATATTGATGGACTTGCCGATCAGTTGAGCTTTTTCAGCAACCTGCCCACGCAGCATCGCACCCGTTGCCTGGGAAATCCGATCCAGAGCACCCTCGAACAGCATCTGAATCAACCGATGCGGGCTGGCCTCGACGAGTTGCGTCTGGATACCGACCTGCTGGTACTTCCTCATGGCCGAATATGCGTTCATACCACCTGCTCCAAAATTCAGAAGAATCAATAACTACTGACTTATGTATCGGAGCAAGCGTAGAAATCTTTAGCGTTCTTTCCAGCCTTTTGCAGTTCAGATAGCCTCAGCGATCCTTGTTGTTCAAGGCCTCGAGCGTAGCCAGCACGCTATTACTGGTGGCGGTCAGTTGGGCAACCAGCACATCCATATTGTTGTACTTGCTATACAGATTGGTCTCCAGCTTGGCGACTCGGGTATCCAGGGCAGCCTGCTGCGTCTCGAGGTCTTTCTTCGTGGCCTCCAGCGCATCCGTTCGGGTCGCCAGAATACCGCCAGAGGCGATATAGGTCGTATTGACCGCCGACATCCGACTGAAGAGCCCATCGCTACCCGTGAAAAAACTACTGATCTGGTCGTAGTTTTGCTCAATGCCACTGGACAGCTTGGCATCGTCAATCGCCAGAGTCCCGTCCTTGTTGGTCGTCACCCCAAGCTGGGCCAGAATACTCAGACTACCGCCGCCACTGGCCGGCTCAACCAACGCATTACGCAGTGACGACATCAGTGAGCGCATGGTCGCGTCACCCAGCAACGCACCGGCTTCGGTGATCGCGTTGCCATCTTCGTCAGTGGTGGTGCTAACCGATGTCAGAGCATTGCTGACTGTCATCAGCGTGTTGTAGGCCGACACGAAACTCTCGATGGACTCCTTGATGCCATCGGTATTCGCTGTAACCGACAGCGTGGTGCTGCCTGTACCAGCCAAGGTAATGGACAACCCACTCAGCGCGGAGACGGTATTGGACTTACTGGTCATTTCCAGCCCATCCAGGGTGAATACTGCGTCAGCTGCCTCAGTGATATAACCGGCGGCACTGCCGCTCTGCTTGGTCAGTGCGTGCGCACCATCCTCGTCAACATTGACGTTCAACTGAGCAAGATCACCGCTGCCCGTCACATAGATATCCGTGCCGGCGCCCGTGGTCTCGGACGACAGCACCAGACGAGAACCATTGGCGTCAGTGACGATGTTGGCACTGATACCCGAGGTCGCAGTGAGCTGGGAATTGATCGAGTCACGAATATCCGTCAGCGATGCCCCCGCGCTGACCGACAGATTGTAAGCCGTGGTACCCACTTCGATCTTCAGCGTACCGCCGGAGGCGAATTGGGTCGAAGCACCGCCCGCCAGGGTTGCAGACGCAACTCTGGAGCCCTTGGCGAGGCTCTCGACCTCGAGGGCGTAGCTGCCGGTAACCGCGCCCGACGCGGTTTTGACAGTCGCCACCGACTCCGACGAAGACTTGGCGGCCAGGCCAGCGAAGCTGGTCGAACTGGATTTCAGCGCCGTCATCGACGCCTCGAAATTTTCCAGTGCGGCCTTCAGCGTACCGATAGCCGTGAGACTGGTGGTTGCCTTGGAGGTCTGCCGATCGATCTGCGCCTGCTTCGGCGCCTTCTCTGCGGCAACAGTGGCCTCGACGATAGCTGTGATATCCAACCCGGAGCCCAGCCCCACTATGCTCGAGATAGCCATGATCGACCTTCCTCCAATGACTTTATCTTGACGTTGAAGCTCACTTCAGCAAGAAGCGAGCCAGTCATGCCTTCTCCTGCAACAGAAGACTGCGCGCATCCTCGAGACGGGAAGCCAGTTCCAGCACTTCCTCGGAAGGGATCTGGCGAATCACCTCCCCCGAATCACTGTTGATCACCTGTACGACTACACGCCCGCTCGAATCATCCACCTTGAAGTCGAGATTGCGCCGAGCCGATTGCGCATAATCCTGAATCCTGGCGACAGCTTCGCCCAGCTCCGTCGAATGATCCACTGCCTGGGCAGAGGTATTTTCCTGCAGCGAAACTGTGCCTTTGTCCTGAGCCTTTCCTTGCACACCAGTAATGGCAGAGCCGGAAACGGCCCCCGTGCTTACCGTTGTAATGCTCATAAAAGATCACCTCTCAATGGGAAAAGGGGAAAGCCTTGCGGCCCTCCCCTCTGATCTCCCGCTTGGACTGCAGATTACTGCAGCAGGCTGAGAACCGAGCTTGGCAACTGGTTGGCCTGAGCCAGGATCGCCGTCGAAGCCTGTTGCAGGGTTTGCTGCTTGGTCAACTCGGCGGTTTCCGCTGCGAAGTCGGCGTCCTGAACCCGGCTGCGAGCAGCGGTGGAGTTCTCGGAGATGCTCTGCAGGTTGGAAACCGTACTGTCGAAGCGGTTCTGTACGGCACCGAGGTCGGCACGCTGGCTATCGATATTGGAGATGGCCTTGTCGATCACCGAGATTGCGCTCTGCGCGCCCTCAGCAGTAGTGATACTGGTATTGCTGATGGTCGTTTTTTCAGAGCTCTTGGTCTCCGTGCCTGTAGCAGCGAACAGGCCATCGACGCCTGCGCCATTCAGGGTGTAGCCCTTGGCAGAGTTCAGCTCGACAGCGCCAGTGGCAATCAGGCCGTCATCCAGCGCCACGGCAGCCCCATATACTCCGGAGGCGTCCTTGGTGGCGATTTCGATCGACCCTGCATCCGTGGTCGCAGAGAATACGATGTTCTCGCCAGTATCGGACTTGACCGACAGTGCACCGCTTTTCTCGTTATAGTTGACGCTGATACCCAATTTGGAAGCGTTGGAGCTCAGTTGCTCAGCCAGGCTCGCGGTACCGTTAACCCCTACGAACTCGACGCTGTTGGATCCTACGGTAATGGTGAAGCTGGCCGGATCAGTGGCTGCCGCGGCACCGACGGTAAACTGCGCTTCGGTACTCGCGGTTGCAGTAAGCCCGCTGATCACACCATTGAGTTGCTCGGCGATGTCCTTGGCGGAAGCCTCGGCCGCAACAGTGACCTCTTCGCTCTGGCCACTACCGGTAACCGTGATGAGACCACCGGCCACACCATCCGTGCTCGGAGCCACACCTACTGACTTGACCTGATGAGAACCCACGCTGTCAGCCGAAATATTGCCCAGCGTTACGTTGATGGTTTCATTGGCGTTGGCGCCCACCTGGAAGCTGGTGGTACCGAAAGAGCCATCCAACAGGTTACGACCACCGAAGGTAGTAGTGCTGGCGATACGGGTCAACTCGGAAGTCAGCGCGGCATATTCGGACTGCAAGGAAGTCCGATCCTCAGCACTGTTGGAACCGTTCGCCGATTGCAGAGCCAATTCACGCATACGCTGCAGGATATTGGTGGATTCCTGCATGGCGCCTTCGGCGGTCTGGGCGATGGAGATACCGTCGTTGGCGTTTTTCACCGCAACGCCCAGGCCGTTGATCTGGCTGGTCAGGCGGTTGGAAATCTGCAGGCCGGCGGCATCATCCTTGGCGCTGTTGATTTTCAGGCCGCTGGAGAGACGCTGCATGGTGGTGGAAAGCGAGTCGGATGCCTTGTTCAGGTTCTTCTGGGTGGTGAGCGAGGCGATGTTGCTGTTGACTGTCATTGCCATGATGATTGTCCTCCAAAGGACTCTGATGTTTGCCTGAGCGTGCGACCTTGGGTGGGCAGTGCCCAGGCACCCATGAAGTTCGCATTCGATCTTTGTATCGGCGCCCTCTCGGAAAGCTTTAACGCAATTTTGAACTTCTTTTGCGTTCGTCTTTGACTTCCAGGGTTTCGCGGAAAATTCATCACCAGGGACGCCTGTGTAGCGTATCGACCGGTTGACACCAAGCATGAGCCGGTAGCGCAGAAAAACCGACTGCTCACAAGCCTGGCTGACATCAGCCATTACCCGAACAGGCTTAAACCCTGAGGAATTCCCCAAAAACATCCATCCGAATCAATTGGATAGCTTGAAGATGCCTGCATGAGTCGGGCAGTTTGGTAATCGCCAAACAAACCAACGTCCCGAGACTCATGCAAGCAATACGATTTTTCCCAAGCACTCCCCACGACCCACAGCAAGCGACAGGAAGCCTTGATGAGCTGTGTCAACGCCTTGCTGCACGGGCATCGCCTGACGCTGACCGATCTAGGCAGAGCCATGCCCAGCGAGGCCTACACCAAACATTCGATTAAGCGCTTGGATCGCCTGCTTGGCAACGCGGGGTCTGCAACCACGAACGCCCGCTGTTTTACTGGAAAATGCTGACTGCACTGCTCGGCTTCCTGCGCCATCCCTTGATCTTGGTGGACTGGTTCCCAATCGATGCTGCCTCTGACCTTTACTTACTGCGCGCTTCAATCTCGCTGGCTGGTCGAGCGCTCCCTGTATACGAGAGCGTGCATGACCGTGAAGGTTGCCCTCAGCACCAGAAGCAACTGCTCGATGCACTGGAAATCATGCTTCCCGAGCAATACGTACCGATCTTGGTAACGGATGCTGGGTTTCGCCGCCCCTGGCCCCAGGCTGTCGAAGCCAAAGGTTGGTATTACGTGGGGCGTGTCCGCAATCGTGATCTCATATCGCGACGAGCAAGGTCAATGGCAGCCGATCAGGCAGCTCTACCTGCAGGTGACATCTGTCGCGCGCTCACTCGGCCAAATCGAGATGACGCGCAGTGCACCTTACAGGGTTGCACTGTATGGCATGCACCAAACGTCCAAAGGCAGGAAACATCGACGCATGACGGGCGGCATCGCGCGCAGCAAGCTCAGCCGACAGAATACTCGCCGTGGATAAGAACCCTGGCTGCTCGTCAGCAACCTGCCACAATCCAACTGGACGGCACGTCAGATCGTGGGTATCTATCGCAAGCGAATGCAGATTGAGGAAGGCTTTCGGGATGTGAAAAGTCGGCGTTTCGGCTTTGCCTTCGATCTGCATCGAACGCGCCGCCCACGACGTATCGAGATCCTGCTGCTAATCGCAGCACTGGCATGTTATGCGCTGTACCTGGCTGGCCTTCAGGCTAAAACGACAGGTAGGTCATGCCGCTTTCAGAGCAACAGCGTCGGCATAAAACCGTACTGTCGCTCTGGCGTATCAGCCTCGAACCTCAGGCGCTCGGCCAGCGATTTATCCTGCTCGGCACTCACCAAGATGGAGCTATTACTGCGTGGAGGTACAGCGGCAAGCTCAGGCGCTGGAGTAGATTTGGGGAGATTCCTCAGGGGCAGTACCGACAACCTCCCCAGTGCAGCTCTTCTAGGTAGTTAATTGCCTGATTTACATCATGAAAGATTGCCGCAGTTAGATTGAGCGCTCTCACGATTAACCCTTGGGTTTTATTGGCCCAAGGGGTCTAACGATTAAATTTCTTTCGATTTCTCCTAGAAAAAGACAATTAACATAGTTGTCAGCAAACTTCTTTGCCTGTACCCTCTTTGATTAGCAAAATTTGGTTGGCACCAAATAATCTTGGAGTTGAAGAAATGGTTTGGACTCAAGTAGCCCCGGTGGATTACACCGGCATGCTGAGAAGTGTGATTTTTGCACAAGGCAACTTCTATGCAGTTGGTGGCAATGGCCTTACCACAACTACTCAGCTTGTCGGCGGAGGAGCTTCTGGAACAGAGTGGGTCAAGCTTAAGGACATGGTCACCATTGATAGCGGAAAGCTCGTCAACAAGTTGTACTGGAACGGTATTGGGATATCACTTCAAGCCCTATCTCAAGCTGGCAGCGTGACCACCGGTCGCACAACAAGTCCAGAGGGTAATTGGACAAACCAGACAATAACTTTGGGTGCGTCCGGAGACTTGCAAGACATTGTGTACTACGCGGCCATAAACAGCTCCGAGGCGTGCTGGCTGTTGGTTGGATCAACCGGTAAAGTCTTTTGCTGTTATGCCGACTGGTCCGGCAGAGTTGCGCGTACTACTACATTTACAACTAGCGAGACTGTGTATTGCGTCAACACCATTGGTGTTTTCTTGGTAGTGGCAGGATCGAATGGGAAGCTATTTACTGCCACCAAGGTTATTCCAGGCATTACGCAATCATTCACGTCCAGAACAAGCACCTTCGGCAGCAGCAGTGACATTCTTGCCATGAAACTTTGCAATGGACAGCTGTTTATTGTTGGCGAAGATGGGAAAATGGCATATTCAGCCAGCGGACTTACATGGACTGCTGTTGCAGATACCAGCTTCGGGGAAACTGTAATCCGCGACATAGCTTACGGTGATGGCAAATATGTAGCTGTCGGCGACGGCGGCAAAACAGCCGTTTCTGATGATGGGATCAACTGGATCCAACAAACTAATACTTTCGAAGGAACTGACATACGAAGCGTTTCCTACGGAAATGGCACTTTTGTAGCTGTAGGTGCTGGCGGCAAGATAGCTTATTGGATTCCATGATTCTTTAATTTCTCTGCGTATCTCAGCAGGAAAGGGGGCAGATTTTCTTAAGGATGGTCTGAAACAGCCCGGTATTTCAGTCCTGACTCGGCCTCCCCCGATTTTAAAAATACGATTTGTTCAAAAAACGCTCAAATCGTTCGTATTTTTGTTGTTCTTAGCCGCCATGAGCAGCCCATGGCGGCTATTTCCCAAATTACGGGCGTACCTCTCCTGTCTTAGCCAATAGATCTCGACACGCCATCCATAAATTCGATAGCGCGAACAGCGTGGCCATTTGCACGGTATTCTTCGCCAAACCACGAAACCGCACCTTGGTGTAACCAACCTGGCGCTTGATCACCCGGAATGGATGCTCAACCCTGGCGCGTGTCTGGGCCTTGGCGCGTTCAATCTTGCTGTACGCGTTGTATAATAAGCCGGCCCTGACCATGCTTCTCATAGCTGCTGCGCCGAGCGGCGATCTGCCAGATCACCCCGCGCCCTGCATGCTCGCTACGTTTCTCGACACCGGTATAGCCGGCATCGGCGGCCACCATGTTCTCCTCACCATGCAGCAGTTTGTCTACCTGCGTCACGTCAGCGACATTGGCCGCCGTGACATGGACGTGGTGCACCAGGCCTGACTCCACGTCGACGCCAATGTGCGCCTTGGCGCCGAAGTAGTACTGGTTGTCCTTCTTGGTCTGCTGCATCTCCGGGTCGCGCTTGCCTTGCTTGTTCTTGGTCGAACTGGGTGCATGGATCAATGTGGCATCGACGATGGTGCCCTGCCGCAACAGCAAGCCACGGTCGCCCGGGTAGCCGTTGATTACCTCGCGCATGCCGACAGCCAGGTCATTCTTCTCCAGCAGGCGACGGAAGTTGAGGATGGTGGTTTCGTCGGGAATGCGCTCCAGACTCAGCCCTGCAAACTGGCGCAACATCGTCGTTTCGTACAGTGCCTCTTCCATCGTCGGAAAGCCGGACGCCCCCCTTCACCCTTGGTGATAGAGCGGTTCGATCAACGCCACCAAGCCCCTCCACGGCACCACCTGATCCATCTCGGTCAGGAACAGTTCCTTGCGGGGTTGCTTGCGCTTACCCGCGTACTCGGCGTCGGCGAAACTCAACTGCTTCATGGAGGAGACCCGGAAAATGGATTGCTATATTTCAACAGATTCGGGAAGTTAAATTCAGAGTTTCCGTAAGCTGTGGTCGGAAGACGAACGTGTGGCGTTCATTGACTGGATTGCAGCCAACCCGCTCGCCGGGGATGTCATCCCAGGCGCCGAGGGCGCTCGGAAGGTGCACTGGAGCCGCGCCGGCTCGGGCAAGTCCGGCGACGCGCGAGTGATCTACTTCAACCTGACGGAAGAACAAATCGTGCTGCTGGTCACGGTCTATGCCAAGGCCGATAGATCCAGCATGAGTCCCGCTGAAATCAGCAAGGTGGTGTGACATGCACAAGAACATTGATATCGAAGCTGTTGCCCGCGCTATCGAGGCCGACGCTGGCGAGCCGCTGCCCGATCTGCGGCAAGCGCTCAAGGAAGCCAAGAGCGGGGCGGGGCGCGTTACCACGCCCGAACAAATCCTGGTGCGCCAGGCGCGGGAGCGCTCAGGGCTGACCCAGGCTGTCTTCGCTGAACGCATTGCGACGCCTGTTGCGACCTTGCGCGACTGGGAGCAAGGCCGCTTCGCGCAGCCGGGCGGCGTGCTGTGCCTGATTGCCAAGCATCCCGAACTGTCGCAGGAACTGGCGGCAAGCTGATCAAATTCGTGTCAGGTAGCAGCCAGGATGTGATCTGCCTGGCTGCGACGGCACCCGGCCAACCGAGCGTACGGCGGATTACGGCGATGGAACCGCCGCCAGGCGTTTCCGTCGTTTGCCACGCAATGTCACCACGCCGGGTCAACTGGAATAACGGTGCACGACCTGCCGAATGTGCGGCGGATTACGCCTTCGGCTAATACGCCCTACGGGTTGTGGCATGGTTGTCGATAGTGGGTATCTGCCAAGCCACTATCTCTGATCCAACTGTCTACAGCTTATCGAACAAACTCAACTGTGCGATCCGCGCAAATGCCGCCTGAGCGGCTTCCAGCTTGGTTTGCTGCAGCATCAGGGTAGAGATTGCGGCAGCCATGTCGGTGTCGCGAATGCTCGACTGGGTGGAGGCATTGGCGATCGACAGGCTTTCGTTCTCGGTACTCAGGGTATCGATAGTATTGAGCCGGGCGCCGACGCTGGTGCGCAGGGCATCGACCTGCTTCATGGCATTGTCGATATTGCCGATACCGGCGGCTACCGCCTCGTTCAGCGCGTATTGCGCGGCGACATCGCCATCGCTGGCATTCTTCAGCGCTGACGACAGGGTCGAAATGGTTTCGAGGATGCCCTGGGTATTGGAGGAGCTGCCCTTGATCGAGAAACTGTCGCCTGCCGCCGGTGTACCGGTCACTGTGAAGGACGCACCGGCATAACTGATGGTGCCGCTGCCATCCAGAGCCCCATTGGCCAGAGGCGCATCACCGTCCTTGCGCGGCTGGGCATAGACGGCATAGTTGGTATCGTCGTTGAACTGAATGACGATACCGTTGGCCGGAAAGGTGGTCTTGTAGGCCCCGGTGGCGGACATGTCGGCAACGGTACCGCCGGAAATCTGTGCACTGGAGCTGTTGTTGCCGGCAACCGAAAAACTGTCAGGAGCGACGTTCAACTCGAAGACATGCCCAGCCAATTGAGTAGCTGCCGTTTCGGAGCTGTCGGGATCCAGTGAAACGTTGAGCTGGAAGTCCACGCCGTGGAAGGAAATCGTGTCGGTACTGAGCGACGACGAGTCGTAGGTACCCGTGCTCAGCGGCGTCTTGTCATCGTCACCTACGCTGTAGATGATGTATTCGCTGTCGCTGGTCAGTTCCAGCGCGTATGGCGCACCAGCGGCGAACTCCTTGTAGCCTTTTTCGCTGCTGACCTGCCCCTGCCCCACGTAAGCAGCCTGCCCACTGTCAGGTGACTCGGTAAGGGTCGAGGTGGTGCGGCTGACGCTGGGCACGTTCTCGAACGAACTCCAGCCATTGTCGTTGACGATCAGGCTCATCGAACTGGAGACCTGTAACGACAGGGAGTTCTGGTCGCCCTGGTAGCTGTAGCTGCCGTCCGCATTCTTGACGAATGGCTGGGTACCGCTCTGAGCCCCGGCGAACAGGTACTGACCGTTGGCATCCTTGCCATTCATCATGGTCAGCAGTTGTTCCTGGATCTGATCCAGTTCCTGGGCGATGGCGGTTCTATCCTCGTCCGACAGGCTGCCGCTACCAGCACGCACGGAGAGCTCGCGAGCCCGCTGCAGGACGTTGGTCATCGACCGCAGCGTGCTTTCCTGCTGGCTCAGTGAGTTGGTCGCGGTGCTCATATTGTTGCTGTACTGGGTGAGCTGGGCCTGTTGCTGCTCCAGTTGCAGCAGACGGGCAGCGCCGACCGGATCGTCCGCAGGCGTATTGACGCGCTTGCCGCTGGAAATCTGCTCGTAGGTCTTGGTGATGTCCGAATAACCCTTCGAATAGCCTGAGATGCTCGAGGAGTACATCTGCGAAGTGGAAATACGCATATAAATCTCCCCTAATTATCTGAATGTGTTGATCAAGGTATCGAATATTTCGGACGCAACGGCGATAACCTTAGCCGAAGCACTGTAATACTGTTGGAACTTGACCAGGTTAACGGCCTCTTCATCGAGGTTCACCCCGGACAAAGATTCTCGGCTGGCAGTGGCACCGCTGAGAATGCTGCCGGTAGCCTTGGCATCCAGCTCAGCCTGGTTGGTTCGGGCACCCACTTGCTCGATCAACGAGCCATAGGCACCACTGATGCTGGCACCGCTGCCGCTTTGCAGCCCCACCGTGGATTTGGTCTGCAGATCGAGTAGCGATTGTGCGTTGCGGTTGTCCGAAACACCGTCGCTGTTGAAGGAGACGGTGAAGCTGTCTCCCGATGCCGGGCTACCAGACACGTCCATGCTGAAGGAAAACGCTTCACCGCCCGCACCATCGGGGATGGAAATTTCCAGGCTATTGCTGTTACCCGGCACGATGCTCCCGCTCGCGACAGCGGTACCACTGGAGTCGTAGACCGAGTAGCTTTGCGAGCCGTTACTGCTGGTACCGAACACGACCTTGAGCGGAGTTCCCTCCTGGATTGCCGCCTGGGTCGCGGCATTGGCCGTCGCATCATGGATATCCAGCCTGGTGGTCAGGGTTGGCTGGGTGATGGCGCCTGTCCCCAGGTTGCCCGTGGTCAGATTCGCCGACAACGGCGCGGCAAGAGCCAGTTTACTGGCGTCGGTCATTGACGTGCCGATAGTGCTGGCCGCGGAGCGGGTAGGGATAAGCGTAAAGCGATCCCCCGATGCCACGGTACTGCCACCCGGCAGAGAAATGGAAAAGCCATCGAATTCGCTGGGCGGGTCATCGCTCAGATTGCCCGAACCCAGTTCCACCCCATCGGAAAGGCGGCGCACGCTGTAATCGCCATTGTCGCCCATGGTGACTTCATAGTTGCTGGTGGTCAGCTGCCCGGTATCCGAAATGGTCACGTTCAGATTTCCAGACCCGACGGTATTACCGGCATTGGCCAGGCTGCGCTGGGCGATGGCAGTAGCGCTGTTGATATTGGAAAACAGCGCTGCTCCGAACTCACCATTCAGATCCAGGCCCTGCCCCAGCTGGCTATTGACCTGATCGGCCAACACCAATGCCACGCGGCCCAGCTCGTTCATGGTCGAGTCGAGCACCTGGGAACGGTAGGTCAGAAGGCCACCGATGGAGCCCGTGGAAATGACCGAGCTGATGTCCTGGGTGGAGCTGCCTTGAGACAGGTAGACCGAGAAACGCGAAGGATCCGAGGCGCTCGGCGAAGCGGACAAGGTCGAGGCCGTGGCGCCAACCACCAGGGGCTGCCCGGAACCGATGAACAGATTGTAATTGCCGTCCTGCTCGAGCACGGTCACGCCAATCAGCTCGGACAGCTGGCGCACGGCTTCGTCCCGGGCATCGAGCAGGTCATTGGGACTGGCGCCGCTGGCACTGGCCTGGGTGATGGCGAGGTTGTAGCTCGCCACATTGCTGGCCAGCTTGTTGACCTGACCAGTCATGGTCGACATTTGCTGATTGAGGTAGGCGTTCTGGTCAGCGAGTTGGTTGTAAACCGAGTTGAATCTCTCGGTCAGCCCACTGGCCTGGGTCAGTAACAACTGTCGGGATGCGGTATCCGTTGGATTCGAAGAGGCGGTCTGCATCGCAGCGAAAAAACTCTGCAGCACACTGCTGATACCGGTGGTGCTATCGGCCAGCAAGGCGTTGGTCTGCTGAATCTGGGTATTGAATGTCTGCGCAGCGCTGTCCAGGCCAGTAGCGGTACGCACCTGAGTGGTCAGATAACTGCTGTAGATGCGCCGGACATCTTCGATGGTGGTACCGGAGCCGATATACAGATTGCCGGACTGCTGCGAGGCAGCAGAGACCTGTGTCGTCGCCTGCCGGCTATAGCCGGCCGTATCGACGTTGGTAATGTTGTTGCCCGTCACGTTCAGCGATGTCTGGCTGGCTCGTACGCCGGACAGACCGATCGACATCAGGTTGCTCATGGCTCAGTCCTTATATGCGTTTGTTGCCAGTATCGACCGACGCGAGCATCTGCACCGATTGGTATGCGCCAACCTTGCGAGCGATCTGTGTCACCTTGCGGGCGTACTGTGGGTCGGTGGCATAGCCGGCTTTCTGTAATTCACGGGCAAACTGCTCGGGGTTGGCGGTCGAGCCCAGCGCCTTCTCGTAACGCCCGTTGTTCTGCAGGAAGCTCACGTAGTCTTCGAAGCTGTGGGCAAAGGATTCGTAGGCGCGAAAGGACGCTGCCTCCTTCACCGGTTTGCCGTTCTGGTATTCGGTCGTCATCACCCGGGCGGAATCGCCGCTCCAGCTGTTATGGGTCTTGATGCCGAACAGGTTGTGGCTGCTGCTGCCATCGCCCTGCTTGATGATCGACTTGCCCCAGCCGGTTTCCAGCGCGGCCTGGGCGACCAGATAGCGAGGGTCGACGCCCAGCTTGGCCGCCGCTTTCTCGGCCATCGGCAGCATGGTCTCCATGAACTCCTTGGCCGACTTGAACGTCGTGCGACTGGCAACTTCTTCGCTGCCATTGATGTTCAGGCTGCGCTCAGCCGGCGCTGCATAGGCTTTGGCGGGCAGCCAGTCACCCTTGACCAGCGGCTTGCCGACCGCTTCACCCGCTGGCGTGCCTGCAGCCGTAGCGGCCGTGACCGCCTCGGCGCCCGGCACGATACCGGCCTGGATCCGCTGGGCCAGTTTGCCCGGCAGCGACAGACGTCGCTGGTTGAGCAAGGCCATGTCGTTGCGCTCATTGTCAGCCGAACCCTGGGACTTCTCGACCGGAACAATCGCTGTGGTTTCTCCGTTTCGGGCCAGCGGCTTACTCGGCGCGGCGGGCACGGGCGCATCGACCTGGGCGAACGGATTGGGCCGCTCGCTGACATTGCGCATCTTCGACATCTGCCGCGCCATCACGTCCGCCAGCCCGATACCGTTCTTGTTGCCGGCCATGGTCACGGACAACTGCTGGTCGTACATCTCCTGATAGGTCTTGGCCTCATTGCTGTTCATGAAGTTGCCTTCGCCGAACACTTCGTTGGCCGAGCGCATGGTCTTGAGCATTTCATTGAGGAACAGCGACTCGAACTCCTGCGCGACCTTGCGAATATTCTGCTCGCTGTCGCCGCCGACCTTGAACTGGTTGAGGCGGTTGAGATCGGTGTAGGCGCCGCTATCGAGAGTGCTGGTGCCGGCGGCCGAGAGTCGAGTATCCATGTCTCGTTCCTTTTAAATCACGATCAGGTCGGCCTGCAGAGCGCCGGCTTGCTTGAGCGCCTCCAGGATGGCCATCAAATCGGAAGGCGCAGCGCCCACCTGGTTCACCGCACGCACGATCTCGTCCAGGGTGGTACCGGGGCCGAACTTGAACATCGGCTTCATTTCTTCGTCGATGCCAACGCGCGAACGTGGTACCACGGCGGTCTGCCCACCGGACAGCGCGCCTGGCTGGCTGACGATCGGGTCTTCGGTGATGGTCACCGTCAGGCTGCCGTGGGTCACGGCGGCGGGCTGCACACGCACGTTCTGGCCAATCACGATGGTGCCGGTACGCGAGTTGATGATGACCTTGGCCACCGCCTGGCCCACTTCGACCTCGAGGTTTTCCAGAATCGACAGATAGTCGACACGCTGGCTAGGGTCGAGCGGCGCGCTGACGCGAATCGAACCGCCATCGAGTGCCTGGGCCACGCCTGGGCCGAGCAGCTCGTTGATGTGGTCGACGATATTCTTGGCGGTGGTGAAATCCGGACGATTGAGGTTCAGCGTCAGGGTGTTGCCCTGATCGAAGCCGCTCGGCACCGGCCGCTCGACCGTGGCACCACCGGGGATGCGACCGGCCGACGGCACGTTGACGGTGATGCGCGACCCATCGGCGCCACTGGCATCGAAACCACCGACCACCAGGTTGCCTTGGGCAATCGCATAGACATTGCCGTCGATGCCCTTGAGAGGCGTCATCAGCAGGCTGCCACCACGCAGGCTCTTGGCGTTACCGATGGAAGAAATGGTGATGTCGATGGTTTGCCCCGGTTTGGCGAAAGGAGGCAGATCGGCATGGATCGACACCGCGGCGACGTTCTTGAGCTGCACGTTGCCGCCTTCCGGCACCTTGATACCGAACTGCGCCATCATGTTGTTGAAGGTCTGCACGGTGAAGGGCGTCTGGGTGGTCTGGTCACCGCTGCCGTTGAGGCCCACGACCAAACCGTAACCGATCAACTGGTTACTACGCACACCCTGAATACTGGCCAGATCCTTGAGCCGCTCGGCTTGAGCGGTCGAGGCCAGCAGCAAGGCGGCGATAGTGACGATCCATTTACGCATGATCATGAGCCTCAGAACGGCCACAGCGGGCTGATGAAAAAGCGATCCAGCCATCCCGGCTGGCTGGCATCGGCGAATGCGCCAGTACCGGAATAGGTGATGCGTGCATCGGCGATACGGGTCGAGGCCACAGAGTTGTCGCGAGCAACGTCGTCAGAGCGAACCAGACCTGCAATTCGCACCAGCTCGTCACCGGTATTGAGGGTCATCCACTTCTCACCGCGTACCACCAGCAAGCCATTGGGCAACACTTCAGCGACGGTCACGGTGATCGAGCCGGTCAGGCTGTTGCTCTGCCCGGCTTGACCGGAACCCTGAGTATCACGCGAGCCACTGTACTGGGCGCCGAGGCTCATGGGATTGCCTGTCAACGGATTGCTCGCCGATACGCCACCGCCAAACAGCGACGTCAGGCCGATATTGGCGCTGCTGTCCTTGGACATCTGCGAACTGGCGTTCTTGCTGGCCTGGGTGCTCTCGTTGAGAGTGATGGTGATGACATCCCCCACGCGGAAAGCCTTGCGGTCGCCATACAGATTGTTCTCGAAGCCCGACTGGAAGATCGAGCCGTTGTTCTGTGCAGCCGGCAGCGGTGTACGCGGCAGCACCGGCGCGTAATACGGATCGTTAGGCCTGGCGGCAGGCGCCACGCAGCCACTCAGCACTACGCTGCCGAGAATCGAGAACACACACACCAAGCGGTTCATAACCACTACCTCACAGCGTTCAGGCGTATCGAGGGGCGGGCACATGCCCTACCCCGGGGTATTAAAGGGTCTGCGTGATGAAGGACAGCATCTGGTCAGCGGTGGAGATGACCTTGGAGTTCATCTCGTAGGCGCGCTGGGTGGTGATCATGTTGACCATCTCCTCGACGACGCTGACGTTGGAGTTCTCCAGGGTGTTCTGCAGGGTGGTACCCAGGCCGTTGAGGCCGGGAGTGCCCACCTGAGGCGCACCACTGGAAGCCGTTTCCAGGAACAGGTTGTTACCGATCGCTTCCAGGCCTGCCGGGTTGATGAAGTCGGAGATCTGGATGTTGCCGACGATCTGCGGCTGCGGGTTGCCGGTGGTGGTCACCGACGCGGTACCGTCCTCCCCCACAGTGAAGGTGCGCACCTCCGGCGGCAGCACGATGGCAGGCTCCAGAGCGAAGCCTTGCGAGGTGACCACCTGGCCATCCGAGTTCAAGTGGAAGCTGCCGTCACGGCTATAGGACACCGTGCCGTCGGGCATCAACACCTGAAAGAAACCGCGACCATTGATCGCCATGTCCAGTGGCTGCTCGGTGGTCTGCAGGCTGCCAGCAGTAAAAATCTTCTGCGTACCGGTAACACGCACACCGGTGCCGAGTTGCAAACCGGAAGGCAACTGACTGTCCTGGCTGGATTGACCGCCGGGCTGCCGGCGAATCTGATACAGCAGATCCTCGAACTCGGCGCGATCACGCTTGAAGCCCGTGGTGGATACGTTGGCCAGGTTGTTGGAAATGGTCGTCAGGTTCATGTCCTGAGCGGACAGGCCGGTCTTGCTGACCCAAAGTGCCGGAAGCATAGCGTTTCTCCTCGGGCGCCGGATTCATGGCGCCGCGCGTTGGTTATCAGGTCATCTGCAAGACACGCGCCATGGCGGTGTCATTGTCTTCTGCAGTACGCATCATCTTGACCGACAGCTCGAACTGCCGGGACAGCGCCAGGATCGAGGTCATTTCCTCGACCGCATTGACGTTGCTGGATTCGAGAAAACCTGACGTGATTTGCACCGTGGCGTCGGCTTCCGGCGGCTGCTGGCCGGTGTAGCGGATCATGCCGTCGCTGCCCTTCTGCATCTGCTTGAGATCAGGGTTCACCAGCCGCAACCGATCGACCTCGGCCAATACGTTGGGCGCTTCGCCCAGGGCGCGGATGCTGATGGTGCCGTCCTGACCGATCTCGATCTTCTGCTCTGGCGGCACGGCAATCGGCCCCGCATTGCCCATAACCGGCATACCGTTGCCGGTACGCAGCATGCCCATGGCATCGACATTCAGGCTCGCGGTACGCACATAGGCCTCGGTGCCATCGGGCGACTGCACTGCCAACCAGCCCTTGCCGCCGATCGCGACATCCAGATCACGTCCGGTTTCCTGCAGGGAGCCTGGTGTGAAATCGGTACCTGGCCGCTCGCTCATGGCGAATACGCGCGAAGGCTGGGTTTCACCAAAAATCGGCATCGAGCGTGCTTGCTCGAAATCGCGGCGAAAACCGCTGGTGGAGATGTTCGCCAGATTGTTGGCGTGGGCACGCTGGGCCAACGTGTTGTTGTGGGCACCAGTCATGGAGACGTACAGCATCTTGTCCATGTTTCCTCCGAGGTGGGGCAACTCGCCCGCGACTCTGACAAGAGCGTTAAAGCAATTCATGTGCCATTTTCTTAAAAAATAGATAAGCACATGATTTTATTGAGCTTATAAAAACAGAACAGGCTCCCGAAGGAGCCTGTAATTTGTCGTTTGGCGAGTTGTTGCCGCTAGCGGCAACAACTCCCTGACGCGCCTATCAACGCAGGTTGATAATCGTCTGGGAGAGAGTACTTTCCGTCTCGATAGTCTTGGCATTCGCCTGATAATTGCGTTGGGCAACGATCAGGTTGACCAACTCGGCAGTCAGGTCAACATTGGAATCTTCCAACGCTCCAGACGTCAACGAACCCAGGGTGCCGGCACCAGGCGTGCCGATAACCGGCTCACCGGAAGCATAGGACTCCACCCAGTTGGTACCGCCCACCGGGGTCAGCCCCTGCATGTTGGCGAACGTGGCCAGAATGACTTGGCCGATCACCTTGGATTGGCCATTGGTGTAGGTGGCGAACATGCTGCCGTCTGCACCGATGGAGAGTCCGGAGAGCTGACCGGTGGTATAACCGTTCTGTGTCAGAGTGTTGACGGCAAAGGCCGTGTTGGTCTGTGATGAGCCTCGTATGTCCAACTCGACCCCGGTCGCGCTCGCGGCGGCTCCGTTCGTGCCCCAAGTTACCGGATTGGTGGTGCTATCGGTGATGGTCGCGGGCACCCAGTTGTTCAACGAGAATACGCCGTTAATATCGCTGGTCAGCCCTGTCGAGTTTGACGTAGTGCCGACAAGATTTCCTGAAGCATCGAAGTTGACCGTGGCATTGTAAGGAACGGTGCTGGTCGGATCTTCTGGATTACGACCATCGATGGTGACATACATGGTCCAGGAATTGCTGTCAGTATCGCTTTTGACGAAGTACTGCGACATCGTGTGGGAGTTGCCTTGCGAATCGTAGATATCGACCGAAGTAGACCAATTGTAGCTAGAGGTTGCGGAGGGATCGAAAGGCGTAGTGGTGGGCGTTGACGCCGTCGAGTTCAGCGCAACTTTCTGGGTGATCGACGATGTGGCATTAGGCAACTGATTAGAGGCATCGATGACCAGATCCGTTACCACGCCATTGATGATTGCACCATTGGCATCGATACCATAACCCTGCAGCTTATTATTCGAGCTGTCGACGACATAACCGTCCTTATCGGCATGGAACGTACCATTACGGGTATAGGCGCGGGAACCGCCATCGCTTAGCACGAAAAAACCATTACCACTGATGGCCAGATCCAGGCTGTTACCCGTGGATGTGATATTGCCCTGGGTAAATTGCTGAGCGACAGCCGCCGTGACCACACCATTGCCGGTGGCATTGCTGCCAGAACCGAGCATAGAGGTTGCGTATACATCCGCGAACTCGGCGCGTGACGCCTTGAAGCCCGTAGAACCCACGTTGGCAATGTTGTTGCCGGTGACGCTCAAATTTTTGCTTGCGGCATTCAAACCGCTCAAGCCGATATTGAAAGACATCTATCACTCCTCCGGCGAGCCGGTTATTGGCCGATCATCTTGACTTTCGACAACGCGATGCTGCCCAGTCCTGCGAGATTGAGGGTCATTTCCTCAGTATCCTGCCCCAGCGTTACACTACTGACGATAGCGGGCAGGTATGTGGTAAGCGCTGTTTCGGTACCATCAAGGGTGGCGCTGGCTTTGAAGGTATAGGTGCCTGACTCGAGCGCATTACCCTCGTCATCGGTGCCATCCCAGGAAAACTCGACAGTACCTGCGCTTTGCTGCCCCAGGCTGATGGTGCGAACCTTCGAGCCGGAATCATCGTAGACCGCGACGGAGACGCTCGAGCTAGTGGAAGGCAATACAAGCGAGCCATATAAGCCGCCACCGCTCTCGTCCACGCTGACCAAAGCCTGATCCGTTTCCACCAGTACCGAGCGGCCCACCAGTGCTGATGCCTGCAACGCTCGAGACGATTGAAAGCTACTCAGAATCGTATCCATCGAAGCGTTGAGATTCTGCAGACTCTCGACGCTACTGAACTGGGCAAGCTGGGCAACGAACTCGGTATTGCTCTGGGGATCCAGCGGGTTCTGGTTGTTGAGCTGAGTAACCAGCAACTGCAGAAATTCCGTTCCGCCGAGAGAACTTTCGGAATTACTGGTGCTGCTCGTACTGCTACTGGAGCTAGAGCCGGAAAGACCGGACAGTATGGATTCAGACGTGTTGATGGTGCTCATTTATGCCACTCCCGGCTCACTGACCCAAGGTCAGTACACGCTGCATCATCTGCTTGGCAGTATTCATCATTTCCACGTTGGTCTGGAAGGCACGACTGGCGGAGATCATGTCCGCCATTTCCTCGACCACGTTGACGTTGGGGTAATACACGTAGCCCGCTTCATCCGCGGCCGGGTGATTCGGCTCGTAGCGTGGCATCAGACTGCTCTGATCCTCGACGATACCCAGCACCTGCACACCCGCGCCGGCCTGATCCTGATCAGCGAACAACGAACCGTTTTCGCCGCCCTGCGCCTGCTGAAACACGGTGGCGAACACGGGATGACGAGCCCGATAGGTCTGGTCGATGCTCGAGGAGACCGTTTCGGCGTTGGCGATGTTGCTGGAAATGGTATTCAGACGAGTGCTCTGGGCACTCATAGCGGATCCGGCGATGTTGAAAACGCTGGTAAGTGACATATCGGGCTCCTTTATTCGCCACGCAGGGCGCTGACGAGCCCTTTGAATTTGCTGTTGAGAAGCGTGAAGCTGGCCTGGAAGGCCACCGCGTTCTCGGCGTAATTGGCCTGCTCGACCTGAGCATCGACGGTGTTCTGGTCGATCGATGGCGCAGTCGGCGTTCGGTAGGCCAGCGCCGCATCACCCATTGGCACGCCTTCTGCTGCAATGTGCCGGGCATTGGTACGATTGAGCGCCGAATTACCGCTGCCGCTGCTCTTGGCAGCCTGCTGGGCCAGTACGGAGGCGAAATCCAGATCCCGGGCCTTGTAGTTGGGGGTATCGGCGTTAGCCATGTTGTTGGCCAACACCTCCGCACGCTGGGCGCGGAAGCCCAGTGCCTTCTCGTGAATGCCAAGTGCGCTATCGAAGCTGATGCTCATCTCAGGAACCTTTGCCGTGGCGGCTAGCCTGTTTTCGTGCAAATTTCTCAGCAAAGCACGTGCCAATTTATTTTTTATCTTATAAATCAGCCTGATAAGCTAAAAACGAAGAGAACGGCAGGCTCAAGCGGCAAAGCTTTTCCGCCGCTTGGCAAGGCGGGAGCGGCAATTGGACGGAGGCTTGCCGCTTTTCTGACGCTGGGGTGACAGAACACCGTCAAGCGCGACGAGGGAGATAAAATGAAAAACGGGAGGCCCCAGGCCTCCCGTTTTTTCGATCTACTGAATCATTTGGCTTTGTAAATGATGCCTGGACTGCATTGCACCATCTGATAACGCTCAGGCAACCCATTCAGCGCTTCGGAAGCGCCTAGGAACAGATAGCCGCCAGGCTTGAGCATGGCATGAATGCGCGTAAGGATGTCCTTCTTCACTTCGGCGGAGAAGTAGATCAGCACGTTGCGGCAGAACACGATGTCGAACTTGCCGAGGCTGGCGTAGCTGTCCAGCAGGTTCAGCGGACGAAATTCGACACGACTCTTGATCGCCGGCTTCACCACCCAGCGCCCAGGCCCCTTGGGATCGAAATAACGCTGCAGACGCTCCTGGGCAAGACCACGCCCCATCGCCAGGCTGTCGTACTCACCCGACTTGCAGTTATTGAGCATGGTCGGTGACAGATCGGTGGCCACGATCTGCACACCGGCCTTGAGCTGACCAATATTGCTGCGCTCGAACTCATCGATGCTCATCGACAACGAATAAGGCTCCTGCCCCGAAGAACAGGCTGCCGACCAGATACGCAGGCGTTGCCCTGGATAAGCCTTGATAAGCTCGGGCAATACGCGACTCTTGAGCACCTCGAAGGGGTAGGCATCGCGAAACCACAAGGTTTCGTTAGTGGTCATGGCATCGACCACCTGCTCGCGCAGGCCACTGCGCGGCTGATTCTGCATGCGCTGCACCAACTCGCCCAGCGTCTTGATGGCGTTAGTCTCCATCAGCTTGTTCAGCCGACTGGAAACCAGGTACTGCTTATTGCTACCCAGCACGATGCCACAGGCTTTTTCCAGAAAGATCCGGAACTGCTCGAAATCCAAATTACCTGAAGACACTCGCGAAGCCTCGCCCATCTATGAAGTCGAATACGGCAAGCGAGCCAATGCGCGCCTGCCGATCTTGCCGCCAACGCCCGGTCGAAAACCCCGGGCGGCTCATTCGTTATGCCGAGTGATCGCTCAACTTGATTCGTTCGACCACACGGGAAGCCAGATCATCCGGGTGAAATTTCGCCAGAAAATCGTTGGCCCCCACTTTCTTCACCATCGCCTGGTTGAATACACCGGATAGCGAAGTATGCAGGAGAATATGCAATTTCTGCATACGCGGATCGGAGCGAATCGCTGCGGTCAGCGTGTATCCATCCATTTCCGGCATCTCGATGTCGGAGATGAGCATCAGCAGCTCATGCTCCGGCGACTTGCCCTCATCCGCCATCGCCTGCAGGAAACTCAGTGCCTCGCGCCCGTCATTCAACGCAGTCACCTCGACACCCACCGTCTGCAGGCAGCGCATCACCTGCTTACGCGCCACCGACGAATCATCGACGATCAGCACATGCTGGCTGACAGCCCTGGCCTGGGTCTCAACGTCCACCACACCGACGGAAATCACCTCGGAGGTCGGCGCCACTTCGGCGAGAACCTTCTCCACGTCGATGATTTCGACCAGTTTGTCATCCAGATGCGTTACCGCCGTCAGATAGTGGTCGCGCCCGGTGCCCTTGGGTGGTGGGTGGATTTCTTCCCAGTTCATGTTGACGATGCGCTCCACGGAGCGCACCAGGAAGCCCTGCACCTTAGTGTTGTACTCGGTGATGATAACGAAGCTGCCCTGCAGATCACCCAGTGGCCGCCTGCCCGTCGCCATGGACAGATCCAGGATCGGAATGGTACCGCCACGAATGTTCGCCACACCACGAACCACCGGGTTCGATTTGGGCATTACGGTGAGTTTCGGGCATTGCAACACCTCCTTCACCTTGAAGACGTTGATCCCGTACAGCTGTGGGCCATCGAGACGAAACAGCAACAGCTCCAGGCGATTCTGTCCAACCAGCTGAGTACGCTGGTTGACCGAGTCCATCACTCCGGCCATGTACGGCTCCCATGATTCCAGTAACGCATCTGGTTTGGTTAGCGTAGCAGGCGGCACGCGCCTTGCTTCTAATCAGACATGAATGCACAAACGACAATTATTCGACGCTCAATGGCCAAGAGCTTCCGTTGCCTGGCAGTTTTACCTGCTTTGCTGGCGCTCGGCTATAGCACGCTGACAACTGCCTCAGTCACTCTGCCCGATCAGCTTATCGGCGAGACCCAGCGCTTTCTTGAGCAGGCCGTTGAAGACTATTTGCAGCGCAGCAACATCCAGGCGCGCCACGAGACCCAGATCAATCGCCTGGATCCACGCCTGCGACTGCCTTTGTGTGATCAGCCATTGACGACGACCCTTGAAACGCCAGCCGAACCCGTAGGCCGAGTGACCATGCGCGTGCGTTGCGACGGCACTTCGCCATGGACGGTATTCGTTCCCGGCCAAGTGCGCCTTTATCGTGAGGTGGTTACCCTGGTACGACCAGTCAATCGCGAGGGCGTGCTCAGCGAGGCCGATATAATGCTGGCGGAGCGAGATGTCGGCCTGCTCAATCAGGGCTACCTGACCGCGCTGGAGCAGGCGATCGGCAGAAAAGCCACGCGCGCCATGCAGCCGGATCAGGTCTTGGCGCCCGTGCACATCCGCCAGGCGGAAGCGATCCGCCGCGGCGACCAGGTGGTGATCAGCGCACGCAGTGGCGGCATCAATGTACGCATGCCCGGCGAGGCGCTATCCGACGGCGCCGTGGGCAAGCAGATCAGCGTACGCAACCAGCGCTCGCAACGGGTGGTTCGCGCCCGGGTCATCGGCCCTGGACAAGTTGAAGTCTCCATGTAGGCATGATTCATGTTTATTATCTAATGGATTGGCTGACTGGCGAAGAAGGGTGTTTTAGACTGTGCAAGCGACGCGATTTTTTTGCCTAAAGTTTTCCCGGGCATAGCCGACACACTAGGCAAGCGTCCAAACTCTGTCAGAGGTTTTGCATCATGGTCATCGATTTCAACCGACTCAACAGCACCACGCCAGCCAGCACAACGCGTGCGGGTAGCACCCAGGGCGGCAAGAACGAAGCCATCGACAACAAGGCAGCTGCCAGCGAAACCGCAGGCCAGAATGCGGCCATCAGCGGCAAGAGCGGCGAATCCGTGCAGCTGAGCAGCGAAGCACAGCAATTGCAGAAAACCATCGACCAACTGCGCGACCAACCTGTCGTCGATACCGATCGGGTAGCCAAGCTCAAGCAGGCCATTGCCGACGGTAGTTACCAGGTCGATAGCCAGCGCGTCGCCAGCAAACTGCTCAATTTCGAATCCCAGCGCTAGTCTCCGGGCTTGCGCTGGGGATGTTGGACGCCCAGGAACCGTTTCGACGTTTTGCCAGCCTGTTGGCCGGCAGACCTTGAGCAGGTTCCTCCCCAGAGAGCCCGCTAATGAACGCTACAACCCTGCTTGACCTGTTCAATGAAGATATCGGCCACGCCGAGCAATTGCTTGAGTTGGTCGAGGCCGAATTCCAGGCCCTGAGCGAACATGATCTGCCACGCCTGCAACAGATACTGGCCGACAAGCAACCCTTGCTGGCCAGCCTTGATCAGCATGGCAAGAACCGCACCCAGATACTCCTCGGTCTCGAACTGAGCGCTGATCGCGCCGGCTTGCTCACGCTCGCCGAGCGCTCGGATCAGGGCGATGCGCTTGTGACCGCCAGCGATCAACTGAGCAGTCTGCTGGAGAGCTGTCAGAGCGCCAACCTGCGTAATGGCCGGATCATCCGCTCCAGTCAGAAAAGCACGGAAAGCATGCTCGGCATTTTGCGCGGTAACGAGACGCCGTCACTCTATGACAGCAGCGGTGGTACCGCTAAAGTCGACAGCAAGCGCCCGCTTAGCCAGGCCTGACTATAACGACAAGATGCGCAATGATGTCAAAATGGCATTATCATTGACGCAGCAGCTTGCCTCGGAGATCACTGGACCGTGTCCACCCCCTTCGCTCAGGACGATGATGGCCCGCAACCCCCAAAAGTGCTCAAGGCACCCGTGGAAATCGTTGCCAACCTACGCCTTCTGCAACATCACCATGACCCTCTGATCATCATGTTCCAGGAGCGCAACCAGCGCTTCCAGAGCTATGTGATAGAAGTAGATCGCGCCCAGAATCTGTTGATTCTCGACGAGATGATCCCCAGTGAAGGCGAACGCTATATGCAGAACGGCGAAGCCTTTCGGGTCGAATCGCAGCATGATGGTGTACGGATAGCCTGGGATTGCCCAGCCGGCATGCAAACGGGCGAATACCAGGGAGAGCGTTGCTACATCGGCGGCATTCCCGACGAGGTGCTCTATCATCAGCGCCGTAACGCGTTCCGGGCAGCGCTCAAGCAGTCAGATCAGGTCAAGGTGGAACTCAACAGCACCACGCTGCGCACACCACTGGAAGGCCTGATGCTCGATATTTCCGCTTCGGGCTGCAAGATTCGCTTGCCCGGCAAAGCCAGCGAAAAACTGCAGTCGGGCCAAATCTATGAAAGTTTCCACGCCCTGCTTCCAATAGGCCGGCTGGAAGCCGCCGTGGAGCTGCGATACGCACGCTATGACGAAAAGCTCGATCTCACTTTCGCCGGCCTGCATTTCGCAAACCTTAGCGGGCTGCAACAGCGGCTGGTGGAGCGTTTCGTCTACCAGCTGCAACGCGAAGCACGGCGCTTCGAGAGCGACACCTTTCTCTGAGTCACTCCCTCCAGCCGATCAGGCCTGTGGCGGTGCCGCAGGCTTCTCTTCAGAATCGGCATCAGCCTGCACATCAGGATCGGCCACCACGGGCTCCTGCATCTGTTCCTGAACCACCTGCTCATCGACACGCGGATCCAGTGCCGCCACCAGTGGCGATGCCGTCATGTTCACGGGCATGGCCACGTGCTGCAGCGGCGCATCGTCGACCTGATGGAGATGCGTGACGATATTCGAGCGTACTCGCCAGACCAGAAACAGCCCGCAGACGCAGAAGAAGGCATACAGCATGTTGGCGCCGAAAAAGCGCATCAGCACACCGACCAGCAGCGGCCCGAGACAGGCGCCGACACCAAATGTCACCAACAGCATTGCCGTCAGCGACACCCGCCGATCCGGCTCGACGTGGTCATTGGCGAACGCCACCGCCAGCGGATAAAGGCTGAACTGCAGCATGCTGACGACGAAGCCGACCGATACCAGCAACAACAGAGGTGCTTCGGCAAGTACCGCCAGCGGCGCAGCCACCACCACCATCACACCCGACATGCCGCGTATGAGCTTGACCCTGTCGAAACGATCCGAGAGCCAGCCCAAGGGCGCCTGAACGACCAGACCGGCGAGAATGCAGGAGCCCATGAAGATACCGACCTGCTCCGTCGCCAATCCCATGTCGGCGGCGTAGAGCGGCGCCAAACCATAGAAGGAGCCGATCATCAGGCCCGCGACGCCGATGGTGGTGAGCGACAGAGGCACACGCTGAAAGAAGAAACGCATTTCCAGCGGAGCCGGGTGCAATGGCGAGGGGTGCAAACGTCGGGTCAGTGCCACGGGCACCAGACACAGTGCGAACGCCAGGGCCACCAGCATCAGCAGCTCAAGGCCCAGGGTCGGGTGCACGACGAGCACCAACTGGCCGAGTACCAGGCCGAGGTATGAAGCCGCCATGTAGCCGGCGAATACCAACCCGCGCTGCTTGGTATCGGCCTGCTCGTTGAGCCAGCTCTCGATGACCATGTACTGGCACATCATCCCCAGCCCCACCAGCACACGCAGCACCAGCCAGGCCGGCAGCCAGTCGAGCAGCCCATGCCCCAGCACCGCCGCAGTGACCACACCGGCACACGCCACGTAGGCGCGAATATGCCCGACCCGAGCAATCAGCCGGTGGCCAATCTTGCCCCCCAGCACCAACCCGAAGTAGTTGGCAGCCATCAACGCACCAGCCCAGACGCCCTCGCCGGATTCGGCCAGACGTAGTGCCAGATAGGTACTCAGCAGGCCGGAGCCCAGCAGCATTAGAACGGTGGCGATATACAGCGAACTGAAGGACTTCCAGATCATGCGCATTGGACTGCGACGGCTCCTTGTAACCAGCTTCCCGGGCGGGCAGCTCAACCTAAATCAAACAAATAAGCCAATGGCAGACAGCGAGCACGGCTCGGGCTCGTGGTCGCTGTGTCATATTGATAAGACGCAGCCTGTACAGTTCATTATTCCGCAACCAGACTCACAACCTGCGCAAATGCCCTTCGAACGCAGCCTCTACCTCAAGCGGACTGGCCGCCTTCCAGCACAGCCAGACGCGCCTCGAGCTCACTGATCCGCAACTCAAGCGCATCCAGGCGATCCGAAGAGGATCCCGCAGAGGAGCGCTCTCCCTGCCCTGCCCGCTCTTGCAGCTGCGCCTGCAGCTCTGCCGGATCTCCCAGCAGATGAGCATAGCGATCTTCGCGCTGTCCAGGCTGGCGCCCTACCAGGCTCACCAACTCCCGCCCAATCAAACGCTCCAGATGATGTTGCACCTGTTCGCTATCGTCGAAGTCATGCAGGCGATTGCTGCGTGTGAGCAGCTCGCTGATCGTCTGTGGCCCGCGCAACAACAGCAAGCCAATCAGCGCCAATTGCGGCGCTACCAACTCCAGCGCCTTGTCGGCCCGCTGTTCCCAGCGATCGGCACGACTGCCCATGACCAATCGCGCGAAGCCTCGCTCTTCCAGGCTTCGCAGGCCCTGTCCGACAGCACCCTGGGTGAGGCTCATCAGCGGATCGCGACTGGTCTTCTGGTTGCAGGCCAATACCAACGCATTCAGCGTCAGGGGATAGGCTTCCGGGGTCGTGGCCTGTTTCTCGATCAGGCTCCCCAGAATGCGCGCTTCGACAGCAGTCAACGGCTCTACGCTGGATACATCGTTAGGCTGATCGGACATATCGCTTACCTGACTGAGGGAAATGCCCACTAGCGTAGCCTGCGGACAGGCAAGATGACACGCTCAGAGCAGAATTTCGCAGAGCGCAAATCCCTGATTTTCCTGCGCAAATAAAAATCAGGAAAAAGATAATTGTAAATGAGAAGGATTTGTATTGATTAAATATCGAGAATGATTATTATCTACTTCGTCAGCTGCGAAGCTGGCTCGATAATCTGAATGCATCCAGACGGAAGCTCCAGTTTATCTCCTCATCAGGCTAATCACGGTTATTGACCCGGCTTTTTGCCGGGTCTTTTTTTGATTTTTATCAGGCTAACGCAAACTGGTATGGCTGAAGCACTCACTGGCCGGGCGATATCAGGGCCAGATAAACAGACGGAAGCAGCTCCATCTTCAGCGCTGGATCATGGCGTCCCCTGCTGGAATCGAACCAGCATCTAGCCCTTAGGAGGGGCTTATTCTATCCGTTGAACTAAGGAGACCCGCTCGATCCGGCGCCCGTTACAGCAGCCGGCCGGCATGTTAACCATCACAACGGAATTTGTCATGCCATCAACGCCATAGACGTGCCTTATCAGGCTGCTGGCTCGAACACCCTTACCACCGCAATTTCACCCGCCTTCATCCGTATCTGCAACTGCCGCTCCTGCGCCCGAGCCTGCTCTACCGCCTTTTCCTTGACGTGACCATAACCGCGGATCTGCCCTGGCAGCTCTGCAATGGCCAGCGCAGTTTCGTAGTTGACGTTGGTCAGCCCCTCCAATATCGCCACAACGCTGCGCTCGTATTCGTCGATCAGCGTGCGCTCAAGCTTGCGCTCCTCACTTCGGGCGAATGGATCCAGCCAGGTGCCACGCAGGAACCGTAGTGTCGACAGCACCTTGAAGGCCTTGAGCATCCAGGGGCCGAAGCTGCGCTTGCGCGGCTCTCCGGTCGTTTTGTCCGTATGACTGAGCCAGGAGGGAGCCAAATGAAACTGCAAACGGAAATCGCCCTGGAACTGCGCCCGTAACGACTCGGCGAATGCGGCATCGCTGTACAGACGCGCCACCTCGTACTCGTCCTTGTAGGCCAGCAGCTTGAAGTAATAACGCGCCACGGCCTGGCTCAGCCGACGCTGAGGATCGCTGTCGCGCTCACTCACGCGCATCACCAATTTGCGGTATCGCTCGGCATAAGCCGCGTTCTGATAAGCCGTGAGGCGCGCCACTCGATCCTCGATGATCGCCTCCAGCGTTTCGCAGCGCGGTGCCTGTGTGCTCGCTGGCCGTACCAGTCGCTCGACCGCAGCAGCGTCATGAGCAGCACGTCGCCCCCAGAGAAATGCCTGCTGATTGAACTCGATCGCGACGCCGTTAAGCTCGATGGCCTTGTCGATGGCCTCGGCACTTATGGGTACCAGACCTTTCTGGTAGGCATAGCCAAGCATGAACAGGTTGGTAGCGATACTGTCGCCCAGCAGACGAGTCGCCAGATGAGTGGCATCGACGAACCACGTCTTGTCCGCCCCCACCGCATCGGTCAGCGCCTCGCGCATGGCCTGCCCCGGTACCTGTGCGTCGGGATTGCGAGTGAATTCGGCGGTGGCCGCCTCATGGCTGTTGATCACCGCATGGGACACCTGCTCGTTGAGTTTGGCGAGGGCATCCTCACCGGCCGCCACCACCAGATCGCAGCCAATCAGCAGATCGGCCTCGCCGGCAGCGATACGGACGGCGTAAATATCGTCCTGATGACCGGCGATGCGCACATGGGTATTCACGGGGCCGAACTTCTGCGCCAGCCCTGCCTGATCAAGCACCGTGCAACCCTTGCCTTCCAGGTGCGCCGCCATACCCAGCAACGCACCCACGGTAGTCACGCCGCTGCCACCGACACCAGGTAGCAGGATACTCCAGGGCCTTTCCAGGGACGGCTGACGCGGCTCCGGCAGGGCCACGAACAAAGCACCTGCACCTATCGCCTGAGGCTGGCGCAACTGTCCACCGTGTACCGTTACGAAACTCGGACAGAAGCCGTCCAGACAACTGAAATCCTTGTTGCAAGCGTTCTGGTCGATCTCCCGCTTGCGCCCCAGCTCGGTTTCCAGCGGCAACACCGACAGGCAGTTGGATTTCACGCTGCAGTCGCCACAACCCTCACATACCGCCGCGTTGATGAATGCCCGCCGCGCCGGATCGACCAGTTTGCCGCGCTTGCGCCGACGGCGCTTTTCGGTGGCGCAGGTCTGATCGTAAATGATCACCGAGACGCCTTTGAACTCGCGCAACTCTCGCTGCACGGCATCCAACTCACGACGGTGGTGGAAGCTGGTGATAGGCGCGAAGGTCGAGCAGCTCGGGTATTTTTCCGGCTCGTCGCTGACCACCGCGATGCGTTTTACACCCTCGGCGAATACCTGCTGGCTCAATTGATCGACCCGTAGTTCACCATCTACGGGCTGGCCACCGGTCATGGCCACCGCGTCGTTGTAGAGAATCTTGTAGGTGATGTTGACGCCCGCTGCGACGGCTGCGCGTAGAGCGAGATGTCCGGAATGGAAATAGGTGCCGTCACCCAGGTTCTGGAACACGTGAGGTGTATCGGTAAAGGGCGCCTGGCCGATCCAGGTCACCCCTTCTCCACCCATCTGCGTGAAGGTTTCGGTACTACGATTCATCCACTGGGTCATGTAGTGGCAGCCGATCCCCCCCATCGCCCGACTGCCTTCCGGCACCTTGGTGGAACTGTTGTGCGGGCAACCCGAACAAAAGTGCGGCGTGCGCACTGTGCTGTAGCTGCGCGCCGCCAGCGCCTTTTCCTTGGCATCCAGAAAACCCAGGCGCGCGCCGATCACTTCGCTGGTGTAGATGGGCGCCAAGCGCCGGGCGATGACCCGAGCGATCATCGCCGGCGTCAATTCGCCCAGATTGGGCAGCAGTGACTGCCCCTGCTCATCGAACTCACCAACGACCCTTGGTCGCTTGCCCACAGGCCAGTTGTAGAGTTGCCCGGTCAGTTGGTCTTCGATGATGCTGCGCTTTTCCTCGACCACCAGAATTTCATCCAGCCCTTCGGCGAAACCGTGCACGGAAACCGGTTCCAGCGGCCAGCTCATGCCCACCTTGAGCACCCGCAGGCCGACTTTCGCGCAGAGCGCGTCATCCAGACCGAGATCCTCCAGAGCCTGGCGCACGTCAAGGTAGGACTTGCCCGTGGTGATGATGCCCAGTCGCGGGTTGGGCGAATCGAGCATGACCTTGTTCAGCCCGTTGGCGCGGGCAAAGGCTCGCGCCGCATAGATCTTGTAGACGTTGAGGCGTTTTTCCTGAGCCAGGGGCGGATCCGGCCAGCGGATATGCACGCCGTCGTCCGGTAGCTCGAAATCATCCGGCAGATTGATCGTCACGCGCTGCGGATCGACATCGACCACCGCCGAGGAATCGACGTTCTCGGCGATGGTTTTCAGCGCGACCCAGCAACCGCTGTAACGTGAAAGCTCCCAGCCGATGATGCCGTAATCGAGAATTTCCTGGACGTTGGCGGGATTGAGCACCGGAATCGACGCGGCGATAAAGGCATGCTCACTCTGGTGAGCGATGGTGGACGACTTGCAGCCGTGGTCGTCGCCTGCCAGCAACAACACACCGCCATGAGGCGATACGCCCGCCGAGTTACCGTGCTTGAACACATCGCCACTGCGATCCACGCCAGGGCCCTTGCCATACCACATGGCGAATACGCCGTCATAGCGGGCGCCGGGAAACAGGTTGGTCTGCTGGCTGCCCCATACCGCTGTAGCACCGAGCTCTTCGTTGACACCGGGCTGAAAGTGAATGGCGTTCTGCTGCAGAAACTCGCGGGCCTCCCACAGACTCTTGTCCAGCCCACCCAGGGGGGATCCGCGATAGCCGGAAATGAAGCAGGCGGTGTTGAGACCGGCGGCGGTGTCGCGCTGCTTTTGCAACATGGGCAGGCGGGTGAGCGCCTGAGTGCCGGTGAGGTATAGGTGACCCGTGGCAAGACGATACTTGTCGTCCAGGCGGATTTCGGCCAGAGACATGGGCGGCGCTCCTTTTGTTCTTATGGCGACCTTTTTCAAGTGGCAACGGTAGGTACCACCTGTTCACATCCACCAGGATCACTGTGCGGACGGCTGTCTTAAGCATAGACCGGAGTCTGGCGATTTTTTCTTTCTAATTTGCGCCGCCAATGCCAATACTGAGCATGAATGTTCCAATAAAAACAATTAACCGGAAAAGAACATGCACGAGCCATTAAGCGCCATCGACCGTCGCATCTTGCGCCTGCTGCAACGTAACGCCGACCTGAGCGCTGCCGAAATCGCCAAGAAGGTCGAGCTGTCCCAATCCCCCTGCTGGCGACGCATCAACCGCCTGCAGGAAGAAGGCTTTATCGAACGCAAGGTGGCGCTGCTCAGTCATAAGCGGCTCGGCTTCAACATCACCGTGTTCGTCAGCATCAAACTGTCGGCCCACGGTCGCAGCAATCTCGACGAATTCGAGCAAGCCATCATCGGTTATCCGGAGGTGCTGGAATGCTTCACAATGGCCGGCAGCTCGGACTACCTGCTCAAGGTCGTGGCACGGGACATCGCCAGTTACGAACGTTTTTTACGCGATCAGCTTTTGCAACGCCCCCACGTGCAGGAAGCACATTCGGGCATTGCGATGAGCGAAGTGAAGCGCACTACCGAGCTCCCCCTGGACTGAAACCCGTGCGTCGATCATGCATTTTGCAAGGCGGCAGTTGGGCCACCTTGCAAGATGCACGAAAAACCCTGACAAATAACAATACAACCCATTGTTTTATAAGTATTTTTTTATCAATAAATATTGGCATGAGAACTGCTCTCTTACTCGCATAGAACCCGAATGCGAGATTCCCCACCATGAACAGCCTCATCGCTCTGGCCGCCGCCATCGCCCTGCCCCTGCTAGCAGGCGCCGCATTCGCCACCTTTCAGAATAACCAGCAGCAGGCCACTGCCATGCAGCTGGTGCAGCAGATGCGCGCCACGCCTGTGCAATTCCAACACGCCACCCAGGCTGAGCCTGGCCAGTTCGCCGCCAAACCTCTGACCAACAGCGAGTGGCAACCCCGTCCACAGCAACGCTTCACGTTCTGAATGATGGACATGTGGAGGGTATTTTTTCCTGGGTTCGTACTGCTGCTGGCCACCATCACCTGCGTTGCCATTTGGCTAATCGACGGGCTCTCGGAGCGAGCACCGCCGCAAACGTCCAGAGATGAACAGAATGACTCCATGACCCCTTTTTCCAGACGTCAAACATGCAGCACGAGGAAAGCATGATGTCCAAACCCGCTTTGTTGTTTCTGCTGATGGCAGCTATCTCCGGATGCCTGTTATGGGTCGCACCTGAGCAAGCCGAATGGCTGATAGTTGCCGCCAAGGTCGGGCTGGCCGTTAGCGGGATGTCGTTGACGGTTGCACTGCTGATCGGCAAACGGGTCAAGTTCGATCCGGTTCTGCGCTAACTCGCAAATCCGCCCCTGGCGAGTTGTTGCCACGCGTTAATAGCCAACGCCTCAGTCAGCGAAGCCTGTTGGCGCTTTTACCAGTTGCAGCAACCTTGTGACCGTATCCTCGAGGGGCCCGGAGTTGTCGAGGCGGATTACACCGTGCTCGGCCACCCCTTCTCCGTCAGCAACAAATTTCGCGTTGCGCGCCAATCTGGCTTCGATCTCGTCGAGCGCCTCCCGACCACGACACAACAGCCGTGAGCGCAGTACATCTTGCGAGACCTCCAGCAGGATGGGCAACAGGTCAGGGTAGCGCTGCCGAGCCTCGCCCAAGTATTCCCGAGATCCGTTGACCAGCACCTGCCAACCCGCCGCCAACCACGCGTCCGTTTCCCCGGGAATCCCATAGGCCAGGCCATTGGCACGCCAGCTCATTGCGAAGGCACCGGACAGCAGACGCTTTTCGAACTCCTCGCAAGAAACGGCAATAGCATCCTCACCCATGGCTTCCGCGGAGCGTGTGATTACACGTCTAGCGACCCGACATCCCTGAGCCTCAAGACGCTCGCGTGCAGCATCGAGCAGGCTGTCCTTGCCCGACCCCGAGGGGCCCATGAGATAGATCAGCCTACCCGCCATTCAGAAACACCTCTTTGGCTAGCGCCATAGCGACGCAGTTCACTGCGCAAATCAAGCGAGCCGATATCATTGGCTTCCTGGAGACAGCGGCACGTGCCGAATGATACCCGTGCTGCGCTTCGGCAGCGCCACACCTCATCCAGGACGGGTGATCAGTGATGGCTACGACAACCGAGGTGCCCTGGCCGCGAAAAATCCGAATGCGAGCCGCGCTGATTTTGGCGCTAAAGCGCCCGACAAATGCGACTTTCCGCCCATCCGAGTCTAATTTCGATAACTGGTGCTGGCAAAAAGCCTCCACTCAGGCCAGAATACGACACGTAATTGGCGTCAATTATCCGATACAAAGAAATACGACCACCAAAGAAAACGCCGACCGAGTTGAACGGCTAGCGATAAAGATGGTCAAATTGCTGACACTCCCGTAGCTATATGCCACTACAGCTTCGTTTCCCTGAACTAATTGGTTGATGTATGCGCCCTATGAAACAGGCTATCTACTCCAGCCGTACGGCTGACAAGTTCGTCGTTCGGTTGCCCGACGGCATGCGCGAGCGCATCGCTGATGTCGCACGCCAACACCACCGCAGCATGAACTCCGAGATCATTGCGCGCCTGGAGCAGAGCATGCTTCAGGAGGGCGTTCTGGACGACGAGCTTGGCGTGCGCCTGGACAGCCCTGAGCTGTCCCTGCACGAGCGAGAACTGCTGCAGCGCTTCCGCCAGCTGTCACGCCGCCAGCAGAACGCCCTCGTCGCACTGATCGCGCACGACGCAGAGATGGCCGCCGGCAACGACGACTAATCTGCAAAAACGAAAAAACCGGCTCCAGGCCGGTTTTTTTGTTGCTTGCCTTCCCTGGCAGCCACCCTGCGGGCCGTCGCAAGCGACGTCAAAAATGGCTCCCGGCCATTTTTTTGTTGCCTGCGAAAAGCCGAATCGCCCTAAAGGAGGAACAGCGAAGCCAGCCCCAGGAAGATGAAAAAACCACCACTATCGGTGACTGCCGTGATCATCACACTGGCCCCCATGGCCGGGTCGCGCCCGAAACGCATCAGCGTCATGGGAATCAGCACGCCCATCAGGGCCGCCAGCAGCAGGTTGAGCGTCATCGCAGCGGTCATCACCACGCCCAGCGACCAGCTGTCATATAGACCGTATGCCACCACACCGATCACCCCGCCCCACACCAGGCCGTTGATCAGCGCAACGCCCAGCTCCTTGCGAATCAGCCGCGAGGTATTGCCATTGCCAGTACTGACCTGATCGAGCGCCATCGCGCGGACGATCATGGTGATGGTCTGGTTACCCGAGTTGCCACCGATACCTGCAACGATCGGCATCAAGGCCGCCAATGCCACCAGCTTCTCGATGGAGCCCTCGAACAGACCGATAACCCGCGATGCCATGAAGGCAGTGACCAGGTTGACGGCCAGCCAGGCCCAGCGGTTACGTAACGACTTCCAGACGGAGGCGAAGATATCTTCCTCTTCGCGCAGACCTGCCATGTTGAGGACTTCGCTTTCGCTTTCCTCACGGATCAGGTCGACCATCTCATCGATGGTCAGACGACCGATGAGCTTGCCGTTCTTGTCGACTACCGGCGCGGAGATCAGGTCATAACGCTCGAAGGCCTGAGCAGCGTCGTAGGCATCTTCATCCGGATGGAAGCTGACCGGATCATTGGCCATGACCTCGGCAACCTGCTTCTCCGGATCGTTGACCAGCAGACGCTTGATCGACAGAACGCCCTTGAGCACACCGTCGTAGTCGACCACGAACAACTTGTCGGTATGCCCTGGCAGCTCCTTGAGGCGGCGCAGATAGCGCAGCACCACCTCCAGACTGACGTCCTCACGGATGGTGACCATCTCGAAGTCCATCAGCGCACCGACCTGATCCTCCTCATAGGAGAGCGCAGAACGCACCCGCTCACGCTGCTGGGCGTCGAGGGTTTCCATCAGCTCATGGACGACATCACGCGGCAGCTCGGATGCCAGATCGGCTAATTCGTCGGCATCCATCTCCTTGGCCGCCGCGAGGATCTCATGATCCTCCATGTCGGCGAGCAGCGTCTCACGCACGGCGTCCGAGACTTCGAGAAGGATGTCACCGTCACGATCGGCCTTGACCAGCTGCCAGATGGCCAGACGATCGTCCAGCGGTAGGGCTTCGAGAATATAGGCGACGTCGGCAGAGTGCAGATCATCGAGCTTGCGCTGCAGTTCGGCGAGGTTCTGCCGGTGCACCAGACCTTCGACGCGATCCTGGTGGTGGCCTTCCTGGCGATGGGTAAGGTCTTCGACCAGTCGATGCCGCTGCAATAACTCGACGACCTGAGCGAGTCGATCCTGCAGGCTTTCTTGCGGCTTCTTGGTTTCTACTTCTGACATGGCACACTCCGCCCCCAGCGGCGGCGCGCGCGCGAGGGTCAATCAGTCAATACGTGATTGCACACTTGGAATTCTGAGTTACTACTGGGTAAGTCCATGGTGAGGATCCACAAGCCCCGGCGGGGCTGACAGATGAATAATAACACGCTAATCAGTCATGTACGTGACAAAGGCATGGCAAGACAAGCGCTTGCAGCATTTTCCTGATCCCGTCCGCAAGAGTTCGAATAGTCCGACGCCTGCGGCTCGGCAGAAGACACCTGGCAGCGAGAAGAGCATCGGCTAAGCTTGCCAGAACACGTCAAGGAGGACGCCACCATGCACGGGATGCGCTGCGCAGCCATCTGCGCCATCATGCTCTGCCCTACACCACTGCTCGCCTCGAGCGTCTTTCGCTGCGAAGACGGCAATGGCCACATCACCTTCACTCGGCATGGCTGCACTGAAAGCCAGCAACAGCACATTCAGGACACCCATAATCCCAGACCCGGTAGCGGTGCAGCCGTTCCGCTGGCGATACCGCAACCAGCCACTAAAAGCGCAGCAGCAAGCTCTACCAGCAGCTCACTGACGGTTGTCGGCGAGCTGCAGGACGGTTGCGGTAATGCCGTCACCGGCAGCGCCAGGCGCGAAGCGATCATCAGGAAGCAGGTACGCGCCGGTATGACCCGCAGCGACGTGGAAAGCGCTCTCGGCAAGCCTGAGCGCATCAGCCGACGCAACGGCCAGACGACCTATCACTACGCCAGCAAGTACAACAGCGAGCGGCACACGGTCAGCTTCGATCAGAATGACTGCGTCACGGGAAAACGCTGAGCAAAGAAAAAGGGCCTGCATCGCTGCAGGCCCTTTTTTGTATGGCGGACTCAGGAGGATTCGAACCTCCGACCGCTCGGTTCGTAGCCGAGTACTCTATCCAGCTGAGCTATGAGTCCGTTACAGATCACCTGAAAGCTACTGCGCTTGGTCATGCTGCGTTGAAACCAATCTCAGAATGCTCATTTAGAAACCTAAACTGCGCTTCTTCGCTTGCTTTCGCCTTGCCTGCCCTTCGCTCGCTACGCTTTCATGCGATCTTTGGTGTTTTTAGACCAGATCACCGCTGGTTGACGCAAAATGGTTCGCACTGCTGCAAGCCATTCAATATGGCGGACTCAGGAGGATTCGAACCTCCGACCGCTCGGTTCGTAGCCGAGTACTCTATCCAGCTGAGCTATGAGTCCATTACAGATCACCTGAAAGCTACTGCACTCGGTCATGCTGCGTTGAAATCAATCTCAGAATGCTCATTTAGAAAACTAAACTGCGCTTCTTCGCTTGCTTTCGCCTTGCCTGCCCTTCGTTCGCTACGCTTTCATGCGATCTTTGGTGCTTTTAGACCAGATCACCGCTGGTTGAAACAAAATGGCTTGCACTGCTGCAAGCCATTCAATATGGCGGACTCAGGAGGATTCGAACCTCCGACCGCTCGGTTCGTAGCCGAGTACTCTATCCAGCTGAGCTATGAGTCCGTTTGGTGTTTTTAGACCAGATCACCGCTGGTTTCTTCGCTAACCCGATTTAAAACCAGGCTTGCCAAATAATGGCGGAGAAGGGGGGATTCGAACCCCCGACACCCTTTTGAGGTGTACTCCCTTAGCAGGGGAGCGCCTTCGGCCACTCGGCCACCTCTCCGCAACACGGGGCGCATGATACTCATGTTCTCCCCGTTTGCAAACCAAAATTTCGAGAAAAATTAGTGGTTTGGTTCTTCGCCTTTCTCTTTCTGGATGCGCTGGTAAATCTCTTCACGGTGCACGGCGACTTCCTTAGGCGCATTGACGCCAATCCGCACCTGATTACCTTTAACGCCCAACACGGTGACAGTGACTTCGTCACCCACCATCAGGGTCTCTCCGACCCGGCGAGTCAGAATCAGCATTCCTTTCTCCTTACGGATTCAATTTCGGACAACAAGTCTGCAAGCAGTTGAAAAGCACCGACCAGGATCAATACGAAACTGTCGGCACCCAAGTATTGACCAGCACGGACGGACGGAAAGTTCCACCAACACCAACCAAAAGAGCAAAAGGCGCGGAACAACCGCGCCTTTTGCAGAATGCCTCAGTCGCCCTGACGGGCCGGGGCATCGAGTTCGAACGCAGTGTGCAGGGCACGCACGGCCAATTCCAGATATTTCTCTTCGATGACCACCGAGACCTTGATCTCCGAGGTGGAGATCATCTGGATATTGATGTTCTCCTTGGCCAGTGCCTCGAACATACGGCTGGCCACACCAGCGTGGGAGCGCATGCCGACGCCGACGATGGACACCTTGGCGATGTTCACGTCACCCACTACCTCACGCGCGCCCAGCTCGCGTGCAGTGGCTTCCAGCACCTGCTGAGCGCCCTGGTAGTCGTTGCGGTGCACGGTGAAGGTGAAGTCGGTGGTGTTATCGTGCGCGACATTCTGCACGATCATGTCCACTTCGATATTGGCGGAGCTGATCGGGCCAAGGATCTTGAAAGCAACGCCCGGCAGATCAGGTACGCCACGGATGGTCAGCTTGGCTTCGTCGCGATTGAAAGCGATGCCGGAAATGATCGGCTGTTCCATGGATTCCTCTTCATCAAGGGTAATGAGGGTGCCCGGGCCCTCCTGGAAGCTGTGCAGGACGCGCAGCGGGACGTTGTACTTGCCGGCGAATTCCACCGAGCGGATTTGCAACACTTTGGAGCCGAGGCTGGCCATTTCCAGCATCTCTTCGAAGGTGATCTTCTCCAGACGCTGAGCTTTGGGCACGACGCGCGGGTCGGTGGTGTAGACACCATCGACATCGGTGTAGATCTGGCACTCATCGGCCTTCAGGGCCGCAGCCAGCGCCACGCCAGTAGTGTCGGAACCACCACGCCCGAGGGTAGTGATGTTGCCCCGCTCATCGACGCCCTGGAAGCCGGCCACCACCACCACACGACCAGCCTTGAGGTCGGCGCGGATGTTGCTGTCGTCGATGCTCAGGATACGCGCCTTGGTATGCGCGCTATCGGTCAGGATGCGTACCTGGCTGCCGGTATAGGACACCGCCGGCACACCAAGCTTGATCAACGCCATGGACAGCAGCGCGATGGTCACCTGCTCGCCGGTGGACACCATCACATCGAGCTCGCGTGCTGTCGGATGACCGTCGCTGATCTGCTTGGCTAGGTCGATAAGGCGATTGGTCTCGCCACTCATGGCGGATACCACGACGACGATGTCGTCACCCTTTTCGCGGAATTTCTTCACCTTCTCGGCGACCTGCGCGATACGCTCGACGGTGCCGACGGAAGTACCGCCGAATTTCTGTACGATCAAAGCCATTTCAAAGCTGCCTCAGCCCATGATGGGCGCCCATTAAACAGACAACACCGCACACTACCAAACCACTCGCCGGGCATGGGCGAGTGGTTTGGTCACGCTTCCGATACGAGCCTTAACAGGCCGTTGAAAAACTACCTGCGTTGGCAATACTGCGTTAAAAACGGCCTCAAAATGCTCATTTACAATGCGTAAACTCCGCTTTTTCGGCCGTTTTTGCGGGGCCGCCATCGGCATTGCGCTGACTGCCTCGCCTACATTTTTCAACAGCCTGTTAGAGACCCTGCTCGACGAATGGGCCGATCAGCGCCAGGGCGGCATCCAGCGCGGCCGCATCGACCCCACCACCCTGGGCCATATCCGGCCGACCGCCACCTTTGCCGCCGACTGCCGCTGCGGCCTGTTTCATCAGGTCGCCGGCCTTCAATTTGGCGGTCAGATCCTGGGTCACGCCAGCCACGAGTACGACCTTGTCGTCCTGCACGCCGCCGAGCAGGATCACCGCACTGCCGAGCTTGTTCTTCAACTGATCGACCAGAGCCAGCAGGCCTTTGCCATCCAGGCCGTCGATACGCGCACTGAGTGTCTTGACACCCTTGATGTCCACGGCCGAACCGGCCAGGTCGCTGCCGGCCGCGCTAGCGGCCTTGGCCTTGAGCTGCTCCAGCTCTTTCTCCAACTGACGGCTGCGATCGAGCACCGCTGCGAGCTTGTCGAGCAGATTGTCGCGGCTGCCCTTGACCAACGCCGCGACTTCTTTCAACTGTTCTTCGGCGCCATTCAGGTAGGCGAATGCCGTTGCGCCAGTGACCGCTTCGATACGACGCACACCGGCAGCCACACCGCCTTCGCTGACGATCTTGAACAGACCGATATCGCCGGTACGATTGGCATGGATACCGCCGCAGAGCTCGACCGAGAAACCATCGCCCATGGTCAGCACGCGCACCTGGTCGCCATATTTCTCGCCGAACAACGCCATGGCGCCCTTGGCTTTGGCAGTCTCGATGTCGGTCTCTTCGGTCTGCACCGGCGTGTTACGGCGCACTTCGCGGTTGACGATCTCTTCCAGTTCCTTGAGCTGCGCAGGTGCAATCGCCTCGAAGTGGCTGAAGTCGAAACGCAGGCGCTGGCTATCCACCAGCGAGCCTTTCTGCTGGACGTGCTCGCCGAGCACCTGGCGCAGCGCAGCATGCAGCAGGTGAGTCGCCGAGTGGTTGAGCGAGGTGGCCGTGCGCACCGAAGCATCCACTTCGGCGTTGATCGAGGCGCCGACACTCAGGCTGCCCTTGCTGACCACGCCGTGGTGCAGGTAGGCGCCACCGGCCTTGGTGGTGTCACGCACATCGAAGCGCACGCCTGGGCCTTCGAAGAAACCGCAGTCACCGACCTGACCACCAGCCTCGGCATAGAAAGGCGTCTGGTCGAGCACCACCACGCCCTCTTCGCCCTCGTTCAGGGTGTCGACGGACTGGCCGTCACGCAGCAGCACCAGCAGCTCGCCGCTGGCGACAGTGGCGTTGTAACCGAGGAAGCGGGTGTCGCTATCGACCTTGACCAGGCTGTTGTAGTCCATGCCGAACGAGCTGGCGGAGCGGGCACGTACACGTTGGGCTTCCATCTCACGCTCGAAGCCGGCCTCGTCGAGGGTCAGCTCACGCTCACGGGCGATGTCGCCGGTCAGGTCGACCGGGAAGCCGTAGGTGTCGTACAGCTTGAAGATCACTTCACCCGGAATCACCGTGCCGCTCAGCTCGGCCAGATCCTGCTCGAGGATCTTCAGGCCCTGCTCCAGGGTCTTGGCGAACTGCTCTTCTTCGGTTTTCAGCACGCGCTCGATATGCGCCTGCTGCTGTTTCAGTTCAGGGAAGGCTTCCCCCATCTCGCTGGCCAGCGCCGCGACGATCTTGTGGAAGAAACTGCCCTTGGCGCCCAGCTTGTTGCCGTGACGGCAGGCACGACGCACGATGCGGCGCAGCACGTAGCCACGGCCTTCATTGGACGGGGTGATGCCGTCGGCGATCAGGAAGCTGCAGGAGCGGATATGGTCAGCCACCACCTTGAGCGAAGCGTCGCCATTGTTGGCGCAACCAATGGCCTGGGCGCTGGCGCTGAGCAGGCTCTGGAACAGGTCGATCTCGTAGTTCGAGTTGACGTGCTGCAGTACCGCGCTGATGCGCTCCAGGCCCATGCCGGTGTCCACGCTAGGTGCCGGCAACGGATGCAGAACACCGTCAGCCGTGCGATTGAACTGCATGAACACGTTGTTCCAGATTTCGATGTAGCGGTCGCCGTCTTCTTCCGGGGAGCCTGGTGGGCCGCCCCAGATGTGCTCGCCGTGGTCGAAAAAGATCTCGGTGCACGGACCGCACGGGCCGGTATCGCCCATGGTCCAGAAGTTGTCGGAGGCATAAGGCGCGCCCTTGTTGTCGCCGATACGGATCATCCGCTCAGCGGGCACACCGACTTCCTTGTTCCAGATGTCGTAAGCCTCGTCATCGGTGGCGTAGACCGTGACCCAGAGCTTTTCCTTGGGCAGGTTCAGCCACTTGTCGCCGGTGAGGAATTCCCAGGCGAAATGGATGGCATCGCGCTTGAAATAGTCGCCAAAGCTGAAGTTGCCGAGCATTTCGAAGAAGGTGTGGTGACGCGCGGTGTACCCGACGTTTTCCAGGTCATTGTGTTTGCCACCGGCGCGCACACACTTCTGGCTGGTCGCGGCGCGGGTATAAGCGCGCTTCTCCAGGCCCAGGAAACAGTCCTTGAACTGGTTCATGCCCGCATTGGTGAACAGCAACGTTGGGTCGTTGTTCGGAATCAGGGAGCTGGAAGCGACACGGGTGTGTCCCTTTTCTTCGAAGAAGCTCAGGAAAGCTTCACGGATTTCTGCGCTTTTCATTGGCATTTTCCAGGAAAACAGGCGGCCACGGCGAAGCCGGCAAAAGCCCGCATTATATCGGGCTTGTCCGTGGCGGCTAGGGCATAGCCTGAATTATTTGCCGGCGGCTCGATGGCCGGAAATCACTGACGTGCACCGCTGAACGGCAAACCGGGAGTGGGCCACCCGATGCGACCCGCGATCATCATCCGCAGGTAAAGAGCCTGCTTCGCAGCGCAGGCTCAACCGCGAAAGGCGGCGAAGGCCTCGATCACCTGCCCCACTGCCTCGGCCCCTACATCCAGATGAGTGACCATCCGTAAGCGCGGCGCAGCGCTCAGGCGAATACCGCGCTCGGCGCAGAAGGCTTTCAACTCGCCAGCACGCTCACCGATCTGCACATAGACCATATTGGTCTGCACCGGCTCGACCGAGTAGCCCAGCTCGCGCAGGCCCGCGGCCAGGCAGTCGGCATTGGCGTGATCTTCGACCAGACGCTCCACCTGATGATCCAGCGCATACAGACCGGCTGCCGCCAGCACGCCGGCCTGGCGCATGCCGCCGCCGACCATCTTGCGCAAGCGCCGGGCCTTGGCGATCAGCGCTTCGCTGCCACACAACACCGAACCGACCGGCGCTCCCAGGCCTTTGGACAGACACACCGACACCGAGTCGAAATACTGGGTGATTTCCCCCGCCTCGACACCCAGTTTGACCACCGCATTGAACAGTCGCGCGCCATCGAGATGCAGTGCCAGACCTTTGCTTCGTGTGAAGGCACGGGCGTCAGCCAGGTATTCCAGAGGCAGCACCTTGCCCTGCATGGTGTTTTCCAGGGCCAGCAGGCGGGTGCGCGCGAAATGGAAGTCGTCCTGCTTGATCGCCGCTTCGACACGGGCCAGATCCAGGGAGCCATCGAGCTCCATGTCCAGCGGCTGGGGCTGAATCGACCCCAGCACCGCAGCACCACCGCCTTCGTACTTATAGGTATGCGCCTGCTGACCGACGATGTATTCATCACCGCGCTCGCAGTGCGCCATTAGGCCCAGCAGGTTACTCATGGTGCCGGTCGGCACGAACAGCGCCGCGGCGAAACCCAGTTGCTGCGCCAGGCGTTGCTCCAGGCGGTTGACGGTCGGATCTTCGCCGTACACGTCATCGCCCAGCTCGGCGGCCAGCATCGCCTCTCGCATGCCAGCGGTGGGTTGAGTGACGGTGTCGCTACGCAGATCGATGATGGACATGGGTACTCCTGTGCGAACAGATAAACGAAAGGCCGAATGCGGCGCCTCTATGGGCGATCACTCCAATAACGAAGCGTCGGCCGGCACAACCAGAATTCCAGCGCGCTGGCCATTCTGTACCTTGGGATTGGGGAAAATGATCCGGGCATCCTGCTCTTCCACCACCCAGCGGCTACTGGCCAAGTCCTCTGCCAGCAGGTAGCCGGGCGCCAGTTCGGTGAAGTTTTCCACATCAGTGGGAAGATGCAGGGTAAAGGCGTCACTGTGCTTGATCACCTCACGCGCAAAAGCGAAGAGTTGCAGATGCTCGGTTGCCGACGCCTCGACCGGCGGCTCGCACCCTTCGATGAGGGCCTGCAGGCGCAGTTCCAGGCGATCCAGATTGACCATCTCGTTGTGCCCGAACGGCCTGGCCTTGCCCAGTTCCAGGGTAAAGGCCTCGGCACCCAGCTGGGCGTAGGTATAGGCACTGAATGTGGTCGATGCCTTGCTCTGCAGCAGCACCGCGTCGATACCGGCCGCCTGCAGCCGTGCGCATTCGCGCCGGGACTGGCGACGCCCTTCGGCCCAGGGATACAGGGCGAATTGCTCGATGCGCGAGGCGCGGATCGCAGTGTGCAAGTCGTAATGCAGGCGGGTGCGCTCGGGGTCGGCGAAGAACGAGGACGCCAGATGCTCCAGTTCACAGGCGCGCATCGCCTCGGCACCGCTGCTGAGCTCATGACGACCGCTGAACAGCCGGTTGATGTCCTGCTCGATGAAGCGCTCGCCACGGCGCATCGCCAGGGGATTGCCGAACAACAGCAACAGGCGCGCCCGCGGCTGCAGCTCATTGCGGGCGATGCTGCGCAGCAGGCGGTCGAGCAGCTCGATGGGCGCGGTCTCGTTGCCATGGATACCCGCCGAAAGCAGCAGATCCATGCCATTGTCGCGGCCACAGGCGGGGGTCACCTCGAGTGCGCCTTCGGCCAGCCAGCGCAGGCGCGTGCCCTCCGCTGTCAGCTGAATCTTCGAGGCCGGCTCATAGCCGGCCAGGGTCAGTTCGAGCAGTTTGCCGAGGGCGAGCATGGGCGTTCCTCAGTGATTGCAGTCCGGGCCATGGACATGGTCATCGTCGGCTCCGTCATCGGCCGGCTCCATTTCCAGCTCCAGGCTGACCAGGTTGGTGGCCAGCGGGCGCAGCAGCAGGTTGGCGTATTCAGTGTCACCCTCGGCCACATCGACGCCGATCATCAACTGGCCGCTGCCGACCTGCTGGATCCACACTTCCTTGCCCTGCCAGAGCACGGCAAAACGGGTACACGAGGTTTCCAGTTGGGTGCCGTCGCTATCTTCGAGGATCAGTTGCAGGGCGTCGCTCATAGGTACTCCAAAGGTCAACACCGGCTCATGGTAGGAGCCGATTCAATTCAATTGAAAGGGATATACAGCGCCCAGTTCAAGGATCCGGGTCAACTCGTCCAGTGCGGTACGGCATTCGTTCAGCAGTTGCGGATCGGCCAGATCGCTTTCGCTCAGGCGATCACGATAATGCTGATCGACCCACTGCAGCAGCCGCTCATACAGAGCGGGCGTCAGCATCACACCCGAATTCATGGCCGCCAGTTCCTCCGTCTTCAATGCCACCCGCAAGCGTAAACACGCCGGGCCGCCACCATTCTGCATGCTCTGCTTCAGGTCGAAGGCACGTACTTCGGCAATCGGCCCATCGGTGCCCAGCAATGTTTGCAGGTAGGCCCAGACTCGCTGATTGCTCCGGCACTCTTCCGGCACCACCAGCAGCATACGCCCGTCGGCGCGGGTCAACAGCTGGCTGTTGAACAGATAGGAACGCACCGCGTCCTCGACACCCAATGCGTGTCGCGGCACGCACACCGGCTGCAGGCGGCCGCCGAGACGCGCCAACTTGTCACCGAGTTCACCGATGACCCGTGCGCTGTCGAGAAAGGCATCTTCGTGGTGGAACAGCACCTGGCCGTTGCCCACTGCGATCACATCATTGTGGAACACGCCCTGATCGACCACGGCGGGGTTCTGCTGGGCGTAGACCACCGCGCTATCGCTGAGACCGTGCAGACGAGCCACGGATTGGGACGCTTCCAGGGTCTGCCGCGCGGGATAGCGTTGCGGCGCGGGCAGGCGCAGATCGAAGGCGCTGCGGCCGAAAACGAAGAACTCCACGCCCGGCTCGCTATAGTCACGGCACAAACGGGTGTGGTTGGCCGCGCCTTCGTCGCCGAACTGGCTGACCGCCGGCAAGGCCGCGTGGTGAGCGAAATAGCGCTCGTCAGCGAACATGGCCGCCAGCACGCGGCTGGTGGTCGGGTGCTCGATGGAACGGTGAAACTTGCAGTTGAGATTGGCCGCGGTGAAATGCACACGACCATCGGCCGTGTCAGCGCTGGGGCTGACAGTGGCAGCATTGGCCGTCCACATGCTCGACGCCGAACAGCTGGCGACCAGCAGTGGCATGGCCTCACGTGCAACCTTCTCGATCACCTGGGCATCGCTGCCATTGAAGCCGCAGCCCCGTAGCGCCTGCACGTCGGGCCGTTCCTGAGGTGCCAGCACCGCCTGGGCAAAGCCCATATCCATCAGCGCCTTCATTTTCGCCAGCCCCTGGCGGGCAGCCTCACGAGGGTTGGAGGCTACCTGGCTATTGCTCTGCGAGGCGACGTTGCCGTAGGACAAGCCACCATAGTTGTGCGTTGGGCCAACCAGGCCGTCGATATTCAGCTCACAGGCCGCAGCGACTGGAAAACTCATAGACTGACTCCCGGCGCCAGGCTGCCCGGCAAAACGAGCTGCTCACTTTCCAGCGAGGCAACCGGATACGCGCAGTAATCCGCCGCGTAATAGGCGCTGGGGCGGTGATTGCCAGAGGCACCGACGCCGCCGAAAGGTGCACTACTGGAGGCGCCGGTCAGCGGTTTGTTCCAATTGACGATGCCAGCGCGGCTGCGCAGCCAGAACTGCTCATAGTGCTCACGGGAATCGGAGAGCAGGCCGGCAGCGAGGCCAAAACGGGTGGCATTGGCCTCCTCGATTGCCGAGTCGAAATCGCCATAGCGAATCACCTGCAGCAGTGGCCCGAAGACCTCCTCGTCGGCGCGCGGCTGCACGGCCGTCACATCGATGATTCCTGGCGTCAGCAACGCCGCGCCTTCAAGCGGTTGACTCATGTCCAGTAGCGGCCGCGCGCCCTTGTCGACCAGCCGCGTCTGGGTCTTGAGCAGATGCTGGGCGGCGTCCAGGGAAATCACCGCGCCCATGAACGGCGCCGGCAGGGCGTTGAAGGCACCGACCTTGATACTCGCCGCCACGCTGACCAGCCGCGCCAGCAAGGCATCGCCCCAGGCGCCTTCCGGCACCAGCAAGCGTCGCGCGCAGGTGCAACGCTGCCCGGCTGAGATGAAGGCGGACTGAATGATGCAATACACGGCCGCGTCGATATCGGCGACCTGGTCGACGATCAGCGGGTTATTACCCCCCATTTCCAGGGCGAGGATGGTCTCCGGGTGACCGCCGAACTGGGCGTGCAAGAGATTGCCCGTGCGGCTGGAACCGGTGAAGAACAGACCGTCGATGCCAGGATGCGCCGCCAGCGCGATACCGGTATCACGCGCACCTTGCACCAGGTTCAGCACACCTGCCGGCAATCCGGCCTCGATCCAGCACTTGAGCGTCAGCTCGGCCACTTTCGGCGTGTGCTCACTGGGCTTGAACACCACGGTATTACCCGCGAGCAGCGCCGGGACGATATGCCCATTGGGTAGATGCCCCGGAAAATTGTACGGGCCGAACACAGCGACCACGCCATGGGGCTTGTGGCGCAACACCGTGTTGGCATCGCCTTGCACGCCTTGCCTGTGCCCCGTGCGCTCGGCATGGCTCTGAATCGAGATCGCCACCTTGGCGATCATGCTGGCGACTTCGGTGGCGGCCTCCCACAAGGGCTTGCCGGTCTCTTCACCAATGGTTTGCGCAAGGTCATCCTGCCTGGTCTTGAGTACTGCGGCGAAGCGCTCGAGCAGCGTGATTCGCTCGCTCAACGGCACGGCGGCCCATGCAGGAAATGCATTGCGAGCCCCCTGCACGGCGGCTTCGACCTGCTCGGCATCAGCTTCACGGCCAACCCAGAGCACCTGCTGGCTGACCGGATCGAGGGACTCCAGAGTATTGCCCTGTCCTATCTGCCAGAGACCTGCAATGTAATGCGTGCTCATGGTCTATCACTCCAGGCTTCACGGTTCGACAGGCCACCGCCAGGCGACGACCTTGTACCTATAACGGCTGCCGCTCTATGGCGACATCACCGGTCGGGGCAGACGGCACGTCGCCCCCTGATCACATCGAAAACAGTGGCTCAGGCTTGTGCGGCCAACGCCACGGCACGCACCTGATCGCCCACGTTCAGGCGCAAGCGCCTGGCAGTGAGTGGATCGACCACCAGGGTGCCCGCAGCCATGCGCGCCCGCGCCGCGGTGATGCGGCAATCCTCGCGCTTGCGGTTATGCACCAGATACACCGGCGCATCATCCCCTGGCGTGCCGATGGCCAAGACCAGCAACTGGCTGTCGCGAATCGCACGGATCTTGGCGGTTTCCGCTTCGATAGCAGGGCCGGCATCGAAGATGTCGACGTACCCCTGGTAACTGAAACCTTCTGACTTGAGCATCGCCAGCGCCGGCTCGGTGTCCGGGTGTACGCGAGCGATCACCTCCCGCGCCGCCTCGGAAAGGAAGCAGGTATACAGCGGGAACTTGGGCATCAGCTCGGCGATAAAGGCCTTGTTGCCGACACCGGTGAGGTAGTCGGCCTGGGAGAACTCCATGCGGAAGAAGTGCCGCCCCAGGCATTCCCAGAACGGCGATCGCCCTTCTTCGTCGGAGACACCGCGCATCTCGGCGATGATCTTGTCGCCGAACTGCTCACGGAACTCGGCGATGAACAGGAAACGCGCCTTGGACAACAGGCGCCCGTTCAGCCCAGTGCGGTGATCGGCATGCAGGAACAGCGAACACAACTCGGAATGGCCGGTCAGGTCATTGGCCAGAAACAGCGTCGGTACCTGACGGTGGATATTCAGTTCCTGGGACGCGCAGACCGTCAGGCCGACCCGGTAGTTGTACCAGGACTCGCGCAAGCCCACCCCGCCGGCAATGGCGGAGATGCCCAGCACGCGGCCGTCGTCATCCTCGAGCACGAACATGTAGTCGCAATCGCCACGCTCGGCCTCGCCACGAAAAGTCTTCTCGGCACGGCCGACCCGGTAGGCCAGGCGTGCCTCGTTGGCCGGCAAGGTGGTCAGGCCGGTGCCGGTGCTGCGCGCCAGGTCAATCAGCGCCGGCAGATCGCCGGCACGTACGGAGCGAACGATCATGATGCCTCCGGAAAACTGCGAGCCAGACGCGTGGCATTCATCACTGGCGAGCTCATACCGCCACCAGCCTTACCTGGCCGCCGTCGCTGACGCCAAGGGTTTGCGCGGTAAGAGGATCGAGCACTGCGGGTTGGCCTGGCGCCCAGTTCAGCTCGGCGATCACCGCACGAAAACCCTGCAGTTGCTCGTTGCTGACCAGATACGCTTGCCCACTCTCGCCCGCTTCGCTGAGCACCACCGGCGCCAGTACGCTCTGGGCGATGGAACGAATGCCCGAGGTACGCGCGTGCAGGGTCGGGCCACCATCGAAGATGTCGATGTAGTGGTCGGTTTCGAAGCCATCGCGCATGAGAATGTCGAAGGAAACCTGCGCCCGCGGATGTACCAGGCCCATGGACTCCTGCGCCGAATCCGGTAGCAGCGGCACGTAGATCGGATAATGGGGCATCAGCTCGGCGAGATAGGCGCGGCTACGCAAGCCGCACAGGCGCTCGGCCTCGGCATAGCTCATGCCGAAAAAATGCCGCCCCACCGCGTCCCAGAAGGGTGACTCGCCGGCCTCGTCGCTCTCACCGACGATCTCTACCACCATGGCGTCGGCGAAACGCTCCGGGTGACAGGCGGCGAAGAGCAGACGGGCACGGGAGTTGAGCTCGGAGCAGACGCTGTCCACCAGCGAGCGCTCCATGTAGAAGCTGGTCAGCAGGCTGTTGCCGGTCAGGTCATGGCACAGCGAGAGCACGTGGATCTTGTTGTGGATCTTCAGCTCACGGGAGTTGTGAACGAAGGTCTCGTTACGAAAGCTGTAGAACGGCTCGGAATAGCCGGCCGAGGCCACGATGCCCGAGCAGCCGACCAGACGAGCGGACTCGCTGTCCTCGAGTACGAAGAAGTAGCGCTCCTCGCCATTGAAGCTCACTTCAGCCGCGAACGAGGCCTCCGAGGCGGCGATCTTGTCGCGCAGACGCTCGGCGTTGTCCGGAAGCGACGTAACCCCTACCGGGCTGTCAGCGGCCAGGCGCTGCACTTCAGCGAGGTCGGTCATTCGCGCAGGGCGCATCACCAGCATGGTGTCACTCCTTCAGCAGAGCTCGGGCACGGCAGTCCCGGCAGCGAGAAACATCATCCATGGAGCCGACCGGAGCATCCGGTCGAACAACTATGAGCACTGGCGGCACTCGGGCCGCCAGCAAGGCAGATCAGGCGGCGGCAGCCAACTTGGCCACCGCGCGCTCGAAACGTGCCAGGCCTTCGTCGATATCGGCGTCTTCGACCACCAGGCTCGGCGCAAACCGCACCACGTCCGGGCCGGCCTGAAGAATCATCAGGTTTTCGTCGGCAGCGGCGTCGAAGAAGGCGCGCGCCTTGCCCTTCCAGGCGTCGGACAACACCGCACCGATCAGCAGGCCCATGCCACGCACGCCGGAGAACACGCCATACTGCTCGCCAATCTGCTCCAGACGCGCCTTGAAGCGTTCATGCTTGGCTTTCACGCCGTTCAGCACTTCGGGCGTGTTGATGACGTCGAGCACCGCTTCGGCCACCGCGCAACCCAGCGGATTGCCGCCGTAGGTGGTGCCATGGGTGCCGACTGCCAGATGGCTGGCCAACGCTTCGGTGGTGAGCATGGCCGCGATCGGGAAGCCACCGCCCAGGCTCTTGGCGCTGGACAGCACATCCGGGATCACCCCGTAGTGCTGGTAGGCGAACAGGTGGCCACTGCGGCCCAGACCGCTCTGCACTTCGTCGAAAACCAGCAGGGCATTGTGCTGATCACACAGCTCGCGGGCGCCTTGCAGGTAGGCCAGGTCGGCCGGCAGCACGCCACCCTCGCCCTGGATGGGTTCCAGCACCACGGCGCAGGTCTTGTCACTGACCGCCGCCTTGAGCGCCTCGAGATCGTTATAAGGCACATGGGTGATGCCCTGGATCTTCGGCCCGAAGCCATCGGAGTACTTCGGCTGGCCGCCCACGCTGACGGTGAACAGGGTGCGCCCGTGGAAGCTATTGGTGGCGGCGATAATTTCGTACTTGTCAGCGCCAAAGCGGTCGTGAGCCACGCGGCGCGCCAGCTTGAATGCCGCCTCGTTGGCTTCGGCGCCCGAGTTGCAGAGGAATACCCGCTCGGCAAAGGTGGCCTCGACCAGCTTCTTGGCCAGACGCAAGGCCGGTTCGTTGGTGAACACGTTGGAGACGTGCCACAGGGTATTGGCCTGCTCGGTCAACGCCTTCACCAGCGCCGGATGAGCGTGGCCCAGCACGTTGACGGCAATACCGCCGGAGAAGTCGATCAGTTCACGCCCACTCTGATCCCAGACGCGCGAACCGGCACCGCGCACCGGCACGAACGCCGCGGGCGCGTAGCTGGGCACCATCACCTGGTCGAAATCGGCGCGTTGCACCGGGTCGTGCTGAACGGACATCGGAACTCTCCTGACGAGACACGCCAGCCCGAACAGGCCAGCGATGCGAAAGATTGTAGGGGGTGCCCAAGGGCCGGCATTGCCGGCATGCGACAACTTCTTACAGCGCCATCCCCCCAGGCTCCCGGCGCTTGCGGAAAAAGGCCGCATGCAGCGTCGGTGAGGCGCAGTTTAAACGTTGCCGCCATCCAGACGCACGAGGCGACAGATATTTATCCGCACAACCACTGCAAAGAGGCGCGGTGCGTACAGCGCCAGGAAAGGTGATCAGCAGTGTTGCGGTTTGAAACACTCATATGAAAATTATTGTCACCCGCACCCCTACGACATATTGCCAGCGCCTGGAGTGACGGTAATATCACTTTGCCGGTATCACGGCGCTCGTTCGTGAACAACATCCAAATGCCGGCTTAGTCAAGGATCTGACGGTCTTGTTGCAGTTTTACTCAACGCAACGCATAGACTCATCACAGTCAAGGAAGCGCAAGATGAACGCCAAAGAACAACAGCTGACCGAACTGCTCACCCTCACCTCACGCAGCATTACGCATATGACCGCAGCCATGACTGCGCTGTCCTTCGATCTGCTGCGCAGCGACGACAGCGGCGTTCGCTCCGCCGCTTCGAAGATGATTATCCGCCTCGGCACCGTGAGCCAGGAACTGGATCAGCAGTGGGCGCTGATCAGCGAACTGACCGGCGTGGAAGCCCCGCAACGCGCCGACGCCGTCGAAGAAGTCCAATTGCACACGGCCTGATTATCCTGCCGCCAGATCGCTCGACGCGGCCTGCACCTCACGCCCAGTACGGCTTTGCCGCTCGCCGCCCATATCGGCCAATCGAGTCATTCACTGACTCAGGTCATGGGTGAGCGCGCACACCGCTCCTACCATCGAAGCGTCCCTTCCATGGCAGGAGCAGAATCCTTATGTCCGAATCCACCAGAAAACTCAGACTCGGTGCGCTGGTGGCCCTCGTCGTGGGCTCGATGGTCGGCGGGGGGATCTTCTCCCTGCCGCAAAACATGGCCGCCAGCGCCGGCGCCGGGGCGATTCTCATCGGCTGGGCGATCACCGCGGTGGGCATGCTGACCCTCGCGTTCGTGTTCCAGACCCTGGCCAACCGCAAACCCGAACTCGATGGCGGGGTGTACGCCTACGCCAAGGCCGGTTTCGGCGACTACATGGGTTTCTCCTCGGCCTGGGGCTACTGGATCAGCGCCTGGCTGGGCAACGTCGGCTACTTCGTGCTGCTGTTCAGCACTCTCGGCTACTTCTTCCCGATCTTCGGCGAAGGCAATACCCTGGCGGCGATCGTCGGTGCCTCGCTACTGCTCTGGGCCGTGCATTTCCTGGTACTGCGCGGCATCCGCGAGGCCGCGTTCATCAACCTGGTGACCACGGTGGCCAAGCTCGTGCCGCTGCTGCTGTTCATCCTCATCGCTGTGTTCGCCTTCGAACTGGAGATCTTCACCGCCGACATCTGGGGCATGGGCAATCCGGATCTGGGCAGCGTCATGGATCAGGTACGCAACATGATGATGGTCACCGTCTGGGTGTTCATCGGCATCGAAGGCGCCAGTATCTTCTCTGCCCGCGCGGAGAAACGCAGCGACGTGGGCAAGGCCACCCTGATCGGCTTCGTCACCGTGCTGCTTCTGCTGGTACTGGTCAATGTGCTGTCGCTGGGCATTCTGACCCAACCGGAACTGGCCGGGCTGCAGAATCCGTCCATGGCAGCGGTGCTGGAGCATGTGGTCGGCCACTGGGGCGCGGTACTGATCAGCCTCGGCCTGATGGTGTCCCTGCTCGGCGCACTGCTGTCCTGGGTGCTGCTGTGCGCGGAAATCCTCTTCGCCGCCGCCCGTGACCACACCATGCCGGCCTTCCTGCGCCAGGAGAACGCCAACCACGTACCGGCCAACGCGCTGTGGCTGACCAATGCCCTGGTGCAGCTGTTCCTGGTCATCACCCTGTTCTCGGAAAGCACCTACCTGTCGCTGATCTACCTGGCCACGTCGATGATCCTGGTGCCCTACCTGTGGTCGGCGGCCTACGCCGTGCTGCTCGCCGTGCGCGGCGAAACCTATGCGGGCGCCGCTGGCGAGCGGCGCAAGGATCTGGCGATCGGTGCCATCGCCCTGTTCTACGCGGTATGGCTGCTGTATGCCGGCGGCATCCAATACCTGCTGCTCTCCGCTCTGCTCTACGCCCCGGGCGTACTGTTCTTCGCCAAAGCCAAGCGTGAACTCGGCCAACCCCTGTTTACCACCCTGGAAAAACCGATCTTCGCCGCCGTGCTCATCGCCGCGCTGTTCGCCGGTTATGGCCTGTACAGCGGTTTCCTGAGTCTCTGAAGGAGAAACCACCATGTCCACTGTCCCACTCGGCGTACATTCCGAAGCCGGCAAGCTGCGCAAGGTGCTGGTCTGCTCGCCGGGCCTGGCGCACCAGCGCCTGACCCCGAACAACTGCGACGAGCTGCTGTTCGACGACGTGCTCTGGGTCAACCAGGCCAAACGCGACCACTTCGACTTCGTCACCAAGATGCGCGAACGCGACGTCGAGGTGCTGGAGATGCACAACCTGCTGACCGATGTGGTCGCCATGCCCGAGGCCCTGGAGTGGATTCTCGAACGCAAGGTGACGGCGAACCTGGTCGGCCTCGGCCTGCTCAACGAGGTCAAGAGCTGGCTGAGCAGCCTGGAGCCCAGGCATATCGCCGAGTACCTGATCGGCGGGGTGTCCGCCGACGACCTGCCGGACAGCTTCGGCGGTCAGACGATCCAGATGTTCCGCGATTTCCTCGGCCATTCCAGCTTCATCCTGCCACCGCTGCCCAACACCCAGTTCACCCGCGACACCACCTGCTGGATCCATGGCGGGGTGACGCTCAACCCGATGTACTGGCCGGCGCGGCGCCAGGAAACCCTGCTGGCCAGCGCCATCTACAGGTTCCATCCGCAGTTCGCCGGGGCCGACTTCAAGGTCTGGTACGGCGACCCGGACGTGGATCACGGCAGCGCCACCCTGGAAGGCGGCGATGTCATGCCGATCGGCAACGGCGTGGTGCTGATCGGTATGGGCGAACGCTCGTCGCGCCAGGCCATCGGCCAACTGGCGCAGAACCTGTTCAGGCAGCAGGCGGTGGAACGGGTGATCGTCGCCGGCCTGCCCCGCTCACGCTCGGCGATGCACCTGGACACGGTGTTCAGCTTCTGCGACCGCGACCTGGTGACCATCTTCCCCGAGGTGGCCAACGCCATCGTGCCCTTCTCCCTGCGCCCCGACGAGAGCAAGCCCGGCGGCATCGACGTGCGCCGCGAAGAAGCCAGCTTCGTCGACAGCGTCGCCGCGGCGCTCGGCCTCAAGGCCCTGCGCGTGGTGGAAACCGGCGGCAACGCCTTCGCCGCCGAACGCGAGCAATGGGACGACGGCAACAACGTGGTGGCCCTGGAGCCCGGCGTGGTGATCGGCTACGACCGCAACACCTACACCAACACCCAGTTGCGCAAGGCCGGTGTCGAAGTCATCACCATCAGCGCCAGCGAACTGGGCCGCGGACGTGGCGGCGGCCATTGCATGACCTGCCCGATCATCCGCGACGCCATCGATTACTGAGACCGAGCGGGGACGAGCCCCCCGCCGTGCCACGAGGAACACCCCATGTCGTTCAATATGCGTAACCGCCACCTGCTCAGCCTGATGCACCACACGCCGCGCGAACTGCGCTTTCTGCTCGACCTGTCGCGCGACCTGAAGCGGGCCAGGTACACCGGCACCGAACAGCAGCACCTCAAGGGCAAGAACATCGCGCTGATCTTCGAGAAGACCTCGACCCGCACCCGCTGCGCCTTCGAGGTGGCCGCCTACGACCAGGGCGCCAACGTCACCTACATCGACCCCAACTCCTCGCAGATCGGCCACAAGGAAAGCATGAAGGACACCGCCCGGGTGCTCGGGCGCATGTACCACGCCATCGAGTACCGCGGCTTCAGGCAGGACATCGTCGAGGAACTGGCGAAATACGCCGGCGTGCCGGTGTTCAACGGCCTGACCGATGAGTACCACCCTACGCAGATGATCGCCGACGTGCTGACCATGCTCGAGCACAGCGACAAGCCGCTGCACGACATCAGCTACGCCTACCTGGGCGATGCCCGCAACAACATGGGCAACTCGCTGCTGCTGGTCGGCGCCAAGCTCGGCATGGACGTGCGCATCGCCGCGCCCAAGGCCCTCTGGCCGCACCAGGAGCATCTCGACGCCTGCCACGCCTTCGCCGAGCAGAGCGGCGCGCGTATCACCCTCAGCGAAGAGCCGAGGGAAGCGGTGCGGGGCGTGGACTTCGTGCACACCGACGTGTGGGTGTCCATGGGCGAGCCGGTAGAGGCCTGGGGCGAACGTATCGCCCAGCTGCTGCCCTACCAGGTCAACAGCGAACTGATGAAAGCCACCGGCAACCCGCGGGCGAAATTCATGCACTGCCTGCCGGCGTTCCACAACTGCGAAACCAAGGTCGGCCAGCAGATCGCCGCGCAATACCCGCACCTGGCCGGTGGCATCGAGGTGACCGAAGAGGTGTTCGAGTCGCCCTGCAACATCGCCTTCGAACAGGCGGAAAACCGCATGCACAGCATCAAGGCGATCCTCGTCTCGACCCTGGCCGACCTGTAACCATCCCTGCCCTCGCGGCTCAGCCGCGAGGGCCCTTCAGAGGGTGTTTAGAAAAGTAGCGAGCGATGGCCAGGCAAGGCGAAATCAGCCGAAAAAGCGCAGTGTACGAGCTGTACATGAGCATTTTGAGGCTGATTTCAACGCAGCATGGCCGAGCGCAGTAATTTGTAAACACCCTCTCAGTCAACCAGGAGATCCCCATGCGTATCGTCATCGCCCTGGGCGGCAACGCCCTGTTGCGCCGCGGCGAACCCATGAGCGCGGAAAACCAGCGCGCCAATATCCAGCTCGCCTGCCGGCAGATCGCCCGCATCGCGCCCGGCAACGAACTGGTGGTGGCCCATGGCAATGGCCCGCAGGTCGGCCTGCTGTCGCTGCAGGCGGCCGCCTACACCCCGGTCAGCCCCTACCCGCTGGACGTGCTCGGCGCCCAGACCGAAGGCATGATCGGCTACCTGATCGAACAGGAGCTGGGCAACCTGATGCCGTTCGAGACCCCGCTGGCCACCCTGCTCACCCAGGTGGAAGTGGACATCGACGACCCTGCCTTCCGGCACCCGAGCAAGCCCATCGGCCCGATGTATGACAAGACCGAGGCCGAGCGCCTGGCCGCCGAGAAGGGCTGGAGCATCGCCGCCGACGGCGACGGCTTCCGCCGCGTGGTGGCCAGCCCCCGGCCGAAGCGGATCTTCGAAATCCGCCCGGTGCAGTGGCTGCTGGAAAAGGGCAGCGTGGTGATCTGTGCCGGCGGCGGCGGTATTCCGACGCGCTACGCCGAAAACGGCAGGCTCGAAGGCGTGGAAGCGGTGATCGACAAGGATCTGTGCTCGGCCCTGCTGGCCGAACAACTCCAGGCCGACCTGCTGGTGATCGCCACCGATGTCGCCGCGGCCTACGTCGACTGGAAACAACCGACGCAACGGGCCATTGCCAGCGCCCACCCCGATGCACTGCAACAGCTCGATTTCGCCGCCGGCTCCATGGGCCCGAAGGTACAGGCCGCCTGCGAGTTCGCTCGCCATACCGCCAAGGATGCGGTGATCGGTGCCCTGGCCGATATCGAAGCGATCGTCACGGGACAGGCCGGAACGCGGGTCAGCCTCTCGGCGACCGGCATAAGTTATCGCTGACTGACGCGCCAGAAACACTCACAGGAAACCGCCAGCATGTTCAAACCCGGCCAGTTGCATATCCACTACACGCCCCTGCTCCCAGGTGAGGTCGGCTTCGAGATCAGCCTGCGCTACGAAGTGCGCCAGAACGCCGCCAACGAGACGGTCGTGCATTTCGACATGTCCGGGGAAATAAACGGCAAGGCCTTCGCAGACAGCTTCGAACTGCCCCGCGACACCGCCTTCAACTTCGCCAGCAATGCCACCCGCATCGCCGTGCGCCATGGCCTGCCGACTGCCGCCGTGCATCCGCTGCACGCGCATCGCCAGTACGACCTGATGTTCGAGGACATCCGCCAGCAGCTGCATGCCCGGCCAGGCGAACCGGTCAAGCCGGAGCATCTGTGCTAGGTTCAGCCCAAGCTGCGCTGCCGCGCAAATGCCGAGAGAGCCGTAGATGAGCGCACCGATCAACCGCGTCATGCTGTACGCCAACGACGTGAGCAGAACCTGCACCTTCTACAGCCGCCATTTCGGCTTCGTCGCCGCAGCGGAGGAAGATGGCCTGGTCGAACTGCGCCATCCATGCGGCGGGCTGGTGCTGCTCGTGCACCGTGCCGCCAAGTCCCTGCGCACCAGCCAGGCGCGGGTCAAGCTGGTGTTCGATGTCGAACAGCTGGATGCCTTCAAGGCGCGGGCACTGACCCAGGGCCTGGAATTCGGCCCCACGCACCAGGCACGGGGTTACGCCTTCGCCAACGCCAAGGATCCGGACGGTAATGGCATCAGCATTTCCAGCCGGGCCTTCCGTCCGGCGGACTGAATACCCTGCCAGACCCCGTCAGCCCACTGCCGCCAGGTATTCCCGATGCAGCAGCGCCAGCAGCTCGGCGGCCGGCAGCGAACGCGCCAGCGCCGCGCCCTGCCCTGCCCAGTGGGCGGCGAATTCGTGGTTGTCGGCCTTCGCGGCCGCGGCGATGAGTTGCTTGCCGGCATCGTAGGCGATACCGAAACCCGGCACGACTGGATGCCCCGGCGCACCGACCTCGGCCATGAAGCGGTTGAGAATGCCGCGTGCCGGACGCCCCGAGATCACCGTAGTCACCTGAGTGACCCGCGCCCGCTCACTGCTCAACATGCGTCGATAGGCCTCGTTGGCCGCGGATTCGGGACAGAGAATGAACGCCGTACCCAATTGCGCAGCACAAGCGCCCAAGGTCATGGCGGCAGCGATACCAGCGCCGTCCATGATGCCGCCGGCAGCGATCACCGGCCGAGACAGATGACGCACCAGCACGCGCACCAGCGCCAGGGTGCCAATGCCCTGATCGCCACGCTGAGGCTCGAATACACCGCGATGGCCACCGGCCTCGATGCCCTGGGCGACGATCAGGTCGATGCCAGCCTCTTCCAGCAACTGCCCCTCTTCCAGCGTGGTCGCCGAAGCCAGCAGGGTGATGCCTGCTTTTTTCAATGCATCGATACGATCCTGGGAGGGCAGCCCCAGGTGAAAGCTGACGATCGGCGGGCGCTCCTCGAGCAGCACCTCGAGCTGACCGTCGTCATTCTGGAAGCTGCTGTAGATATCGCCGATGACCTGTGGAGCCGGCACCTCGAACTCGGCGAAGTAAGGCTGCAGGTGATCCAGCCACGCCTGCTCCGCTGTACGATCGGCAACGCTGGGGCGATGGCAGAACACATTGATATTGAAGGGCTTGTCCGTGCCTGCGCGGGTCTCGACGATCATCTGCCGCCCGACCTCGGCCTTCACTGCGGCAATCGAGATCGAGCCCAGACCGCCGGCATTGCTGACTGCCGCAGCCAGGGCCGGTGTGGCCGTACCGGCCATCGGCGCTTGAATGATCGGATAGTCGATACCCAGGGCTGTACAGTTCATACGATCCTCGATGATGTCCGCATTAAGGGGTTCGGACTATAGCCCACTTCACTCGAAATCCCGACGCAGGGTCTGCAGCACCTGGTCATGCAGAGCGTCGACCAGCGCCGGTAGCGCAGGCGCACGAGTGCGGATCACCACCACATCGAGCATCGGCAGGCCCGGCAGCCCCTGGGACGCACCCAGAATCTGCAAGCTGGCCGGCACGCAACAGCGAGTCAGTACGCCGAGCGCTGCGCCGCTTTCGGCCACCGCCAGTTGCCCGGCGACACTGGGGCTGTTGTAGACCACCCGGTAATCGCGGCCCAGTGCCTCCAGACTTTTGAGAACGCGGCTGCGCGCCTGGCTGCCCAGTTCGTATACGGCAATCGGCAACGGTGTCTGCCGCCAGGTTTCCTGGCGGGCATTGCCAACCCACACCAGTTCCTCGCGAAACAGCAGCTCGCCACGCAGCGGCTTGTCACGGGTGACGATGGCGACATCCAGCTCGCCGCTTTCCACCTTGGGGATCAGTTGCGTGGATGGCTCGCACACCAGGCTCACCTCTACCGCCGGCTGCCCGCTGGCAAAATCGTTGAGCAGGGGCGTCAGATAACCCAGGGCGTAGTCATCCGGAATACCCAGGGAAACCTTGCCCTCCAGCCGCACGCCGCCCAGCGCCAGCAGCGCTTCGCTGTGCACCCTGAGCAGCTTGCGGGCATATCCCAACAGCTCCTCGCCTGCCGGCGTCAGACTCAGGTGCCGCGGCCCGCGCAGCAGCAACGGGCGATCCACCGCGGCCTCGAGCTTCTTGATCTGCATGCTCACCGCCGATTGCGAGCGCGCCAGCCCCACGGCCGCCGCGGTCAGGGAACCACTGTCGACTACCGCGACGAATGCCTGTAACCAATCGATCTGCAAATCCTGCCTGGCCATGACTCACCATTCGATTTTCGAATAACAGCCCGCACTATAATCCGTTTTACGGGATCACCTGTACTTGGCACCCTGTGCGCATCTCGTCAGGCAGATCCCCCATGAGCCGTCGCACCGCCCATTTTCAGTTGCATTCAGCCGCCCTGCTGGTCGGCGTCTCCGCCCTGTTCGGCCAGTCGCTGAACGTCAGTGCGAGCATGATCGTACTCGGCCGGGCGGCATTCGCCCTGCTGGCCTTGAGTGTGATCTGCGTGTGTCTGAATATGCGCCCCTGGCGCGGCGTTAGCGGTGGCACCGTGGCCAAGCTGCTGACTACCGGCGTGGCGCTGGGCGGGCACTGGATTGTGTTTTTCCTGGCGGTACAGACCGGCGGCGTGGCCGTAGCCACCCTGGGCTTCGCCTCGTTTCCCGCTTTCACTGCGCTGATCGAGCGACTGGTATTCGGCCAGCACCTGGGTCGTACTGACAGTTTGATTCTGTTACTGGTCTCAGTCGGGCTGATTCTGGTTACGCCCTCCTTCGACTTGCGTGACGGCGCTACGGAAGGCCTGCTCTGGGGCGTTCTGTCCGGGGCCAGCTATGCAGCGATAGCCGTCGCCAACAAACACTTTGCCAGCAAGGTCGATGGGCTGCCGTCGTGCTGGTGGCAATGCCTGGCCATCAGTCTGGTGCTGCTGCCCTGGTGCCTGCCGGAGCTTCCCACGGTCAGCGCCCGCGACTGGTGGCAACTGGCTGCGCTGGGCGTGCTCTGCACAGCGCTGGCCTACAGCCTGTTCATCGCCTCGTTGCGCCATGTGCGCACCCACACCGCCGCGGTGGTAATCGCGATGGAACCGATCTACGCCATCGCCGGGGCCTGGCTGATCTTCGGCTCGGTGCCGACTGCCGGCATGCTGCTCGGTGGCCTGCTCATTCTCGGGGCGGTCGCCTGGGCCGGGCTGAAGAGCAAAAGCTGACCCCCCACACACGTACACGCAGAGGCAGAAAACCCAGTCACAGCAAGGCCAGCAGCCATACCTTTGATCGCTTCCGAGGCGGGATTCACGCAGTTGTCGTAATTGCTGCGGTAGCTTTCGCCAAGCGGCTTTATCGCCTATGCTCAGGCATCGGGCACAAGACCCGTACCGCGTCGTATCCTCCGCGCGGAAAAACATTCCCTGCCACGCGCAGCGAAATGGTACCCAGCCTGAGTGCAGAATCATCGAGACGCCGGCCATGAGCGGTGCCCGCCCTGCTCTCTGGGCGCAACCACATAGCCAGCACTGCATCACTAATGGACTTCAGGGCATTGCGACCATGGACTGTTTGATCATCTATTCGCGTGATGGCGAAAAGCGATTCCAGACCCTTACTACCCGCTTCATCCCCAATATGAAGGCGGTGGAATTCACCGTTCTCAACGCAGAACTGTCTGCAGGCCATCAGGAAGGTCTCGACGCCACCGGCTCAGTCAGGCAACTGATCCAGCAACTCGGCATCGAGATCATCGATGTACTGCCCGTGCGCAAATCTTGCGTCAAGCAAGGAGCGGGTATGACCGCCCCGCCCGAGCAGCGGTGATTCATCAGGGCTGCCATGTGGTGCGTTCGCCGCTGAGTTTATGATCGAGAAAACTGGCAGCACTGATCAGCGCCAGATGACTCAATGCCTGGGGTGTATTGCCCATGTGATGGGCACGCCGGTCGAGCTCCTCGGCATACAGCCCTACCGGGTTGGCATAGCGCAACAACTGCTCGAACTCCAGGAGTGCCTGCTCGGTTCGCCCGGCACGCGCCAGGCATTCCACGTACCAGAACGAACAGGCGACGAAGGAACCCTCCTCGCCTTTCAGGCCATCATCGGTGTGGTAGCGGTAGACCATGCCGTCGCGTACCAGTTGATGCTCGATGGCTTCGAGCGTGGCCAGCCAGCGCGGGTCGGTGGCGGCGACAAAACGCATCAATGGCATCAGCAACATCGAGCCGTCGACGTCCTGACAACCGATGCGCTGGATGAAATGGCCGCAGTCCTCATCCCAGAAATTACTCCAGATGTCGTCATGGATCGCCTGGCGCTGTTCGTTCCAACGGGCGAAGGGTGCCGGTAGCGAACGTTTCTGGGCCAGGCGAATGGCTCGATCCAGCGCAACCCAGCACATCAGTCGTGAATGCAGGAAATGCTGTTCCTCGCCACGAATTTCCCAGATACCGACATCCTTCTGCTGCCAACTGACGCAGACCCGATCGACGATGCCCACCACATGCCGCCAGCCGTCGTGGGAAATCGCCTCGCCGTATTTGTTGGCGAGATAGACCGCATCCAGCAACTCGCCAAAGATATCCAATTGGATCTGCTCATGGGCCTCGTTGCCAATCCGTACCGGCCGCGCGCCGCCGTGGCCGGCGAGATGATCCAGAGATTTTTCCGGCAATTCATGCTGGCCGCGAAGGCTGTAGAGAATGCGCAGATGGGCAGGCGTTTCCGAGCAATCGTCGACCCGTTCGCGAACCCAGCGCATGAAGGCATTGGCCTCCTCGGTGAATCCCAGGCGCATGAACGCGTAGACGGTAAACGAGGCGTCGCGAATCCAGGTGTAACGGTAATCCCAGTTGCGTTCACCCCCTGCCGCTTCCGGCAGGCCGTAGGTCGCGGCCGCGAGAATGCCGCCATGCTTGCGCGAGGTCAGCAGCTTGAGCGCCAGCGCCGAACGATGCACCATCTCGCGCCAGCGCCCCCGGTAGTTGGACTGTTTGATCCAGCGCCGCCAGTAGATCAGGGTTTGCTGCAGACAGTGTTCGCAGGTACCTGCGGCGACCAGCGGATCGTCCAGGGCACCGAGCACGAATTCGGCGTGCTCGCCTTCCTGCAGCTCGAACTCGGCGACACCGCAGTGCTGATCGACCGTCAGCGGCTGGCTGGAGGACAAGCGCAGGCTCGGCTGGCCAGGCGCATGAAACACCACATCGCGGCCATCCATCTGCGCCACGGTGTCGGCGCGACTGTAATCATGGCGAACACGGCAACGCATGCGGATTCGCGCACTGCCGGAGACCACCTGGATGCGACGGATCAAACGCGGATGGTCATCCACGTCGGCATTGATCGGCATCAGATCGGTGCTCTCCACTACCGCGTTCTCGTCCAGCCAGCGTGTCTGCAGCACGTTGGTATCCGGTAGGTAGAGTTGTCGACGGCGCGCCCCTGGCAGATCCGGCGCTAGCTGGAAAACCCCGGCTGCGGGGCTGTCGAGCAAGGCGGTAAAGATCGATGGGCTGTCGAAATCGGGCCAGCAGAAAAAGTCCACGCAGCCACTGTCGGCGACCAGAGCCGCACTGCGCATATCGCCGATGATGCCGTGCGCTTCGATGGGCATCTGCTTCCCCTGAATCTCAGCCATTGTCACGAAACTCCGGATAGAGGCTCATACCGCCGTCGATGAACAGGGTCGTGCCATGGACGTAATCGGCGGCATCGGAGGCCAGCCAGACCACCGCATTGGCGACGTCTTCGACATCACCAAGGCGGCCATAGGGAATCAGTTCGAGCAGCGACCGGGCGGCCTCGCCTTCGGTAGCCTCGCGGTTGATCGCAGTACGGATCGCCCCCGGCGCGATGGCATTGACGCGGATGCGCTGCTCGCCAACCTCCTGAGCCACGCTGCGCATCAACAGATCGAGGCCGCCCTTGGACGCAGCATAGTTGGCGCGCCCGGCCCAGGGGATCAACTGGTGCACCGAGCTCATCTGGATGATCTTGCCGACTGCTCGCGACACGTTCTCGCGAATTTCCTGTTGGCGAAACTGACGCAGCGCGGCGCGCACGCAGAGAAACTGGCCAGTGAGATTGACCTGCAGCACCTGGTTCCATTGTTCCAGGCTCATGTCCACCGTCGGCGCATCTCGCTGCACGCCCGAATTGGCCAGCAGGATGTCCAGCCGCCCGAAAGCGGCGACCGTCTCGGCGAACAGCGCCTCGACCTCCTCCTCGCTGGCCACATCGGCAGCAACGGCAACTGCCTGCCCGCCACCGCGGCGAATCTCCTCTGCCAGCTGTTCGGCCGCCTCGCGCCCGGATCGATAATTCAGCACCACTGCAGCCCCGGCTTGAGCCAGCGCCTTCGCCGACGCCGCACCGATCCCCGAACTGGCACCGGTGACCAATGCGACCTGTTCATGCAGAGAAATAAGCACGGGTTTCCCCTCTAGGGGCTGTTTACCTGTAACACCTGACTGACCGGCAAGCGGCAGAGTTCAGGAAAAAGACCCAGCACCGTCGATCCGAATGACAGCACCTACCCGCCCAGGCACAAATCCATATTCAGGATAGGTGAATCACAGGAAACCACCATGCACGACATCGAAACGCTGCTCGACTATCTGAAACAGCACAAGCTGTACCTGACCACGGCGGAATCCTGCACGGCCGGCATGATCGTGGCGCTGCTCGCCAAGCATCCTGGCAGCGGCGAATGCCTGGACAGCGGCCTGGTGGTCTACTCGCCCGCGGCCAAAAAGCGTCTGCTCGAGGTCAGCCAGGAGACCCTGGACAACTTCAACCTCACCAGTGAAGAAGTCACTCGGGAAATGGCCAGCGGCGCGCTGAACGGCAGCCCGGCCAACGTAGCGGTCGCCACCACTGGCGTGGCCGGGCCGGACGCACAAGGTGAGATTGCGCCAGGCACGCTGTGCTTCGCCTGGGCGTTCCGCACCCAGGCTGGCGCCGTTCGCCTGTTCTCCAGCACCGAGCACTTCACCGGCGATCGCTCGCAGGTTCTCGATGACGCAGCCAGATTCGCCCTGCTGCGCCTGCCGCACTGGCACGCGCAGCTATTGGCTGAAATCTAGGGTCTGTTGCCGTTTCACGCACGGCCGCGCCGGAGCCCGTTTTGCCGCGAGGCAAGGGCCGCGCCCGCTCCCAGCGGGCTTGCGGCATTTCCCACATCCATGTGGGTCACACAGCCGCGAAGTTTAGCTGGCTAAATGAGCCGGCGAGAAACGCAGCATCGCGGTAAAACGGGCCCGGCCCTTCGGGTGGGGCCGCCTAGGTTGCGCGGGAAATCTCGCCATGCGTTGTTGGAGGACTTGGCAAGGGAAAACGCGGACGGCTAGTCCATTACCGGCGTCCTCCGCCTAGCGGATCGCCGCCCGGCCTTGCGAGATTTCTCGCGGCAACGCGGCTCGCGTTGAAACGGCAACAGACCCTAACGCCGACCTTTACCCGGCAGAATCGAGCCGAGTACCTGCTTGGTCGCCTGGCGGATGATGCCACCCTGATCCGGGTCGCCCTGCCACAGCGCCGAAGCGAACGCCTTGGCCTGCGCCAGGGTGATATGCGGCGGTAACGGCGGCACATCGGGATCGGTCTTGAACTCGATCAGCACCGGTCGATCCGATGCCCAGGCCTGCTCCCAGGCCTGGGCGACATCCTCTTCACGATCGACGTAAATGCCCCTCAAGCCGATGGACTCGGCGAATTGGTGGTAGGCGACATTGGGAATGTCCTGGGACGCCGGGAACTTCGGATCGCCCTCCATGGCCCGCTGCTCCCAGGTCACCTGGTTGAGATCCTCGTTATTGAACACCGCGCAGATCCAGCGTTTGTCCTGCCATTGCTGCCAGTATTTGGCGACGGTGATCAGCTCGGCCATGTTGTTCATCTGCATCGCACCATCGCCGACCAGAGCCACCACCGGGCGATCCGGATGGGCGAACTTGGCGGCGATGGCATAGGGCACTGCCGCCCCCATGGAGGCCAGGCCACCGGACAGCGAACAGAGCATGTCTTCGCGAATCTTCACATCGCGGGCGAACCAGTTGGCACAGGAGCCGGAGTCGCAGGTGACCACGGCGCGATCCGGCAAGCGCGGCGACAGCTCGTAAGCCACGCGCTGCGGGTTGATCGGCGATGCCGAGGCCATGGCGCGGCGCCGCAAGGTGGTTTCCCATTGCGCCGTCCAACGCTCGATGCGTTTGCGCCAGGTGCGCAGTTTCTTGCGCTCGAGCAGCGGCAATAATGCCCGCAGAGTGTCCGCGGAGTCGCCCTGCAGGTTGACTTCCATGGGATAACGCAAACCAAGCATGTCCGCCTGGATATCGATCTGCACACCGCGCGCCTGGCCTTCCTTGGGCAGAAACTCGGCATAGGGGAAGCCGGAGCCGATCATCAGCAAGGTGTCGCACTCATTCATCATCTGATAGCTCGGTTTGGTGCCGAGCAAACCGATGGAGCCGGTCACCCAGGGCAGACCGTCCGGCAGCACGGCCTTGCCCAGCAGCGCCTTGGCGACACCCGCACCCAGCACATCGGCGATCTGCGCGACCTCCTGGCTCGCCCCCAGCGCACCGGCACCAACCAGAATCGCCACTTTCTTGCCGGCGTTCAGCACCTCGGCGGCGCGCTCCAGGTCAGCCTCGTAGGGCACCACCCGCGGTCGGCTGTAGCCGACGCCGGAATGCAGGGCTCCGTGCTCGTGAGCCGGTTCTTCGTAAGGCAGGGTTTGCAGGTCATTGGGCAGGATGATCGCGGTCACCCGGCGGTCGCCCAGTGCCGTGCGAATGCTGCGGTCGACCAGATGACGAACCTGAGCTGGCGAGCTGGCCTGCTGCACGAAGGCACCCGCCACGTCCTTGAACATCGACAGCAGATCCACTTCCTGCTGGTAATGCCCGCCCAGGGCATTGCGGGCTTGCTGGCCGACGATGGCCAACACCGGCATGTGATCCATGCGCGCGTCATAGAGGCCCGTGAGCAGGTGCGTGGCGCCCGGGCCGGAAGTGGCGATGCATACACCCAGATCGCCAGAGAACTTGGCGTCGGCAGATGCCATGAAGGCGGCCATCTCCTCGTGTCTAGCCTGGATGAAACGAATCTTGCCATCGGCCTTGGCCAGGGCACCGAAAACTCCGTTGATGCCATCGCCCGGGTAGCCATAAATACGTCGAACGCCCCATTGATAGAGGCGTTCGACGATGAAATCTGCGACTGTCATGCTCATGGAAAACTCGCTCGAAGTTCAGGCCCGAAGCAGGCCCACATGGATGGAGTTGCCACGCGACGTCAGCGTGCGCGACCGATTGCCCGAGCAGCGTCACTGCAGGGGATTCACAAATATTGACCGGAGCCAATCCGCAGAGGTTTAAGGTTTCTGCCGAAAGCAGCTGCGCCTGTGCCGAACCGGGCCTGGGCCCAGAGGAACGGCATGCGGATATCGCTTGGCAAAAAGATCGAACATGCAGCGCGCGCTACCCTCAAACCACGTAGAGCACAGACCGGAGGGAAGTGTCATGAGCCAGCGAATACCAGAGGATCCTACCCAGGCACCCGGCACACCGGACACGCCGGGCGAACCGGCCCCTCTCGGTCACCCCCATGAACCGGACAACGATGTCTTACCGGAAAAACCGCAGCCAGACCCCGTATGACAGGGCGTGTATCCGGCTCCCATCAACAATCAGGCAGGAGTGAATCCATGGTCGCCTTCGAACCGCAATCGCAACCCACTCGACAGTGCCCGGCACGTCAGAACGTAAGAGGCTGGGAGCGCTTGCTGTCCATCGGCGGCGGCCTGCTGCTGGCCGCACTGGGTGCAAGCAAACAAGGCCAGTTGGGCAATCGTCAATTGAGCGCCGGCAGCCTGCTGCTGTTGCGCGGCCTGAGCGGGCATTGCAGCGTGAAAAGCGCAGTGGACGATCCACTGGAAGAAATCCGTTACCTGCGTGCTCGCATCCAGCGCGCCCAGGAACTGCTGCTGATGGCCGAAGAACTGGCGGATCGCACCCGCACCGCGGCGACGCCTCCTGTGCCCCCCGCTCCAGCAGCCCCGGCACCCATGGATATCAACGTGCCGATCGCGGATGAATTCGCCAGCCGCGAGCAAAGCCGCTGAGTCCGGTAATTGACGGACAGCCCTTTCAAGCATGAACAGGTGTAGCCACATGGATAACGACAGCAAAGAACGGCCGCACAAGCGCCCCACCAAGATCATCTCCGGGCACTGGCGACAGGACGCTCAGGAACAACTGCGCGCACGCATCCAGGCCGATCAGTCGCATACCGACGAACTGGAGGCCCTGGCGCAGATGGCCCGTTCGACCATCGCCGATCTGGAAAATCCGGATGCCCCGCAGTCGCCGGATCGCCTGCGCGAAGCTGCCCGCCAGCTTGCCGCGCTGCGCGATGCCTTGAACAATGCCCGCGGCGATGCGGTTTACAAGGTGGATCGCTTCGCCCACACCCATCCGTTCTGGCTGGCGGCAGGCGGTATCGTCCTTGGCTTCGCGCTCGGCCAGGTGTTGTGCAAGCGTGAGCGCTCTCTCGAAAGTCACACGCGAAAAGGAGCCCTGCAATGACTGAAGATCCGCGGCAACCCCCGGTAGATCCTTCCCTGCTCGGCCTGCTGCGCCAGCTGACTCGCGAAGTGCAAACGCTCTTCACCAAAGAGTTGGCACTGGCCAAGGTCGAGCTCAACGCCTCCCTGCAGGCCACCAAGACCGGCATCGCCGCGGTAGCCATCGGGGCCATCGTGCTGCTGTGCGGTGTGCTGATGCTGCTGCTTTCCGCCGTGTACGGGCTGAGCACCGTGGTAGCGCCCTGGCTGGCCGCCCTGATCGTGGGCGTAGTGGTCATCGTGATCGGCCTGATCATGCTGAAGATCGGTCAGCAGAAATTCACACCTTCTCAACTCACCCCCGAACGCACCCTGGACTCCTTGCAGAAGGACAAGGAAGCCGTGCAGAGGCAAATGTCATGAGTACCAATAGCAGCATTGCAGCCGAATCGCGCAAACCGCCGGAAATCCTCGAGCAGGAAATCGACCAGCAACGCAACCGCATCGACGCCCTGATCGATGACGTGGAAGCGCGCCTGACCCCTCAATACCTGATCGATCAGGCTCTGGCCTACGGGCGTGAAAGCGGCGGCCTGGAAATAGCCGAGCGCCTGGGGCAAACCCTGAAATCCAACCCGGTTCCCGTGGCCATGACCGCCATCGGCCTGGCCTGGTTGGCCGTGGAACAGACGCGCACACGCGCGCAACCGGCAACCGATTTCGAGCATCCCGAAGATCATGAATCCCTGGCCGATGCGCTGCACGAAGCGAAACAGTCGCTGCACCAAGGCACCTTCGCGGCCAGACAGAAGCTGCATGATCTTGCCGACAGTGCGGAAACGGTCAAGAACCAGGTGAAACAGGGAGCCGACAAGCTGAATCTGGCACTGCATCGCCGCCCCTGGGCATTCGCCGCAGCGGGCCTGGCGCTGGGCGCGGTGATCGGCATTCTGGGCACGGCCCGCAAGGATGAAGTCGAGACCGAGAGCTATGAAGTTCCGGATCTGGACGACGGTTTCGACGATCTGGACGATCTGGACGACGAACCGCCCTTCCGCCCCGGCGCAATTTAGATCATCGAGGATTCTTGCGACTGGAAGGCACCGGTCATGTCGCAAGACCAATGCTTTTCACGCAGAAACGAAAAAAGCGCCCTAGGGCGCTTTTTTGCGTTGCTTCCGGGTGTTCAGTGGGCCCTGGAAGCTATATATGGCGCAGCGGACGGGACTCGAACCCGCGACCCCCGGCGTGACAGGCCGGTATTCTAACCGACTGAACTACCGCTGCGCATACTACGAGTTGGTGGGTGATGACGGGATCGAACCGCCGACCCTCTGCTTGTAAGGCAGATGCTCTCCCAGCTGAGCTAATCACCCTTCACTCTCGAAGTGGGGCGCATTCTAGAGAGCGACCCGCACCTTGGCAACCCCCTTTCTGAAAAAAATTTATCGGAGTTCCAAAGGCTTAGGAATTCAGAGCGGAAACCTCCACACCCCTCGATACAGGGTTGGCCTAATCAGCCGCCGGAAGGAATAATGCGCCCTCGCGCTGGTCTGATCGTCGCGCGGCATGTTTCGCCATCTGCCGCCAGACTGCCCACGCTCTGCACCTATGCAGAAGCCCTGCGCTCGGACTCATGATTTTTTGCGCGCCAAGCGCGCGCCCGCTAACTGGAGACACCCCGCTCATGTGGTTTCGCAACCTGCTGGTCTATCGCCTCACCCAAGACGTTCCCTTCGATACCGAAACGCTCGAAGCAGCGCTGGCCGCCAAACCTGCACGGCCCTGCGCCAGCCAGGAACTGGCCACCTACGGTTTCATCGCACCGTTCGGTAAAGGTGCCGACGCGCCACTGGTACATGAAAGCCAGGGCTTCCTGCTGCTCGCCGCACGCAAGGAAGAACGCATCCTGCCCGGCAGCGTGGTCAAGGACGCCGTGAAGGAAAAGGTCGACGAGATCGAAAACGAGCAGATGCGCAAGGTCTACAAGAAGGAGCGCGACCAGATCAAGGACGAGATCGTCCAGGCCTTCCTGCCGCGTGCCTTCATCCGCAAGTCCGCCACCTTCGCGGCCATCGCCCCGGCCCAGGGCTTGATCCTGGTCGACGCCTCCAGCCCGAAACGTGCCGAAGACCTGCTGTCCACCCTGCGCGAAGCCATCGGCTCGCTGCCAGTTCGCCCGCTGACCGTGAAGATCGCCCCGAGCGCGACCATGACCGACTGGGTGAAGACGCAGAAGTCCGCGGAAGGCTTCTACGTTCTGGACGAATGCGAGCTGCGCGACACCCACGAAGATGGTGGCGTGGTGCGCTGCAAGCGCCAGGATCTGACCGGGGACGAAATCCAGCTGCACATGACCTCCGGCAAGCAGGTCGTGCAACTGTCCCTGGCCTGGCAGGACAAGCTATCCTTCGTGCTCGACGACAAGCTGGTGGTCAAACGCCTGCGCTTCGAAGACCTGCTGCAAGAGCAGGCCGAACAGGATGGCGGCGACGACAACCTCGGCCAGCTGGATGCCAGCTTCACCCTGATGATGCTGACCCTGGTGGAATTCCTGCCATCGCTTTTCGAAGCACTGGGCGGCGAAGACACCCCGCAGGGAATATAAAAGGCAGCGGCAAGCCTCAAGCCGCAAGTGAAAGCAGGTCTGCACGAGGCTCTGGCTTTTGGCTTGCCGCTGCTCCTCTAACAATAACCGGCTCTGCCTGCCCGCTGCGGAGCCAGCCTTCTGTCGCTACGGAAACATAACCATGTCTGCCTTGATCGCCCTGAGCCGCTTCGTCGGCAACACCTTCGCCCTGTGGGTACTGCTGTTCGCCGTTCTGGCCTTTCTGCTGCCCAGCGCCTTCTTGCCGCTGACGTCGTGGATAGTGCCGCTGCTCGGCCTGATCATGTTCGGCATGGGCCTGACCCTCAAGGCCGCGGATTTCCGCGAAGTGGCCCGGCATCCACTGCGGGTGCTGATCGGCGTGCTCGCACAATTCATCATCATGCCGTGTCTGGCCTGGCTACTCTGCAAGTTGTTCGCCTTGCCGGCGGAAATCGCTGTGGGCGTGATTCTGGTCGGCTGCTGCCCGGGCGGCACCGCTTCCAACGTCATCACCTGGTTCGCCAAGGGTGACGTAGCGCTGTCCGTTGGTATCACTGCAGTGACTACCCTGATGGCACCGATCGTCACTCCCGCGCTGATTTGGCTGCTGGCTTCCGAATGGCTGCCGGTTTCCTTCTGGGCCATGTTCAGTTCGATTCTTCAGATGGTGCTGCTGCCGATCGTCCTTGGCCTGGTCGCACAACGACTGCTGGGCGAACGCGTGAAGCTGGCAATCGATGTATTGCCACTGATCTCGGTGGTTTCTATCGTCGCAATCGTGGCAGCAGTGGTTGCCGCCAGCCAGGCGAAGATCGCCGAATCCGGCCTGCTGATCATGGCCGTGGTGATCCTGCACAACAGCCTCGGGCTCGGCCTCGGCTACCTGGCCGGAGTGCTCACCGGTATGCCGCTGGCCCAGCGCAAAACGCTGTCCATCGAAGTCGGCATGCAGAACTCCGGGCTTGGCGCCGCCCTGGCCAGTGCTCACTTCTCACCGCTGGCGGCGGTGCCCAGCGCGCTGTTCAGCGTGTGGCACAACCTCTCTGGTGCGCTGCTGGCGACCGTTCTACGACGCCTGAAGGACGACAAGCAGGAAAGCTGACCAGGCGATAGCGGCCATTGAGCTGCAAGCCGCAAGCTTCAAGCTTCAAGATAGAAGCAAGAACAATAGAGCGCTCCGAGCCGCTTTTAACGTGTCGCTTGAAGGGGGCGGCCATCCGCCTTGTAGCTTATGGCTTCTTTCGCTTTATCTAGGTCGGTTCTGGCGTCATGGCAACCCCTGCAGCCGATTTGCCCTGCCAGGCACTTCATGCACAATAGTGAGTGGCGCACGCCGGGGACGACCCTGGATTTCAGTGCTTGACTGCCGGGGACGACCCCACACAGTGGAGTCGTTCCATGTCCTGGATCATTCTGTTCTTCGCCGGCCTGTTCGAGGTCGGCTGGGCCATCGGCCTGAAGTACACCGACGGTTTCAGCCGCCCCCTTCCGACCCTGCTTACGGTTGCCGCCATGGTGGTCAGCCTGACGCTGCTCGGCCTGGCCATGAAGGAACTGCCCCTGGGCACCGCCTACGCTATCTGGACAGGCGTCGGCGCGGTGGGCACGGTGATCGCCGGCATCATCCTGTTCGGCGAGTCCATGGCACTGCTGCGCCTGGCCAGCGTGGCACTGATCATCTGCGGCCTGATCGGGCTGAAGCTGAGCCACGGCTGAAACGAAAGAGCCCGCCAATTGGCGGGCTCTTTCGTTTATGCACTACGACGAAGGAATCGCAGCTGGTACCTCCACAATCGAATCAGCGCTTGTCTCCACGCAATGCAGAGACCTCGGCTTGCAGCACCTGGCGCGTGGCCGCAGCCGCCTCGATCGGCATCCCGGCGATCAGGTCGACGCGCGACCAGAAGCGGCGGAACAACCGTTTCTGCGGATCGCGACTGAAGATACTGCCCCACAGGCCGCCCAGGGCCATGGGAATCACGGGCACCGGGTTGTCCTGCAGAATGCGTTCGACACCTGCCTTGAATTCGCTGATCTCGCCGTCGGCGGTCAGCTTGCCTTCGGGAAAAATGCACACCACCTCGCCGTTACGCAAATATTCGCCAATACGCTTGAACGCCGCGTCGAACACCAGCAGATCCTCGCTGCGTCCGGCGATTGGCACGGTGCCGGCGGTACGGAAGATGAAGTTGAGCAGCGGCAGGTTGTAGATCTTGTAGTACATGACGAAGCGTATCGGCCGACGCACCGCGCCACCGATCAGCAGCGCATCGACGAACGACACGTGGTTGCACACCAGTACCGCCGGCCCATCGTCCGGAATGGCGTCCAGGCCCTTGTGCGACACCCGGTACATCGAGTGCCCGAGCAGCCAGATGAGGAAGCGCATGGTGAACTCGGGGACGATCTTGAAGATGTAGCTGTTGACCGCCACGTTCATCAGCGAAATGACCAGGAACAGCTGCGGGATCGACAAGCCGGCAACGCTGAGAAAGAGGATCGACACCAGTGCCGATACCACCATGAACAGCGCGTTGAGAATGTTGTTCGCGGCAATCACCCGGGCCCGCTCGTTCTCGGCGGTTCGCGACTGGATCAGGGCGTACAGCGGCACGATGTAGAAACCGCCGAACACGCCAATGCCGAGAATAGAGCCCAGCACCCACCAGGCATGGCCATAACCGAGCAGCGCCAGCCAGTTGTGCGGTTGCGCCGCCTCGGGCACGCCGCCCGAGCCCCACCACAGCAGAATGCCGAACAGCGACAGGCCAATGGAGCCGAACGGTACCAGGCCGATCTCCACCTTGTGCCCGCTCATCCGCTCGCAGAGCATCGAACCGAGCGCGATGCCTACCGAAAATACGGTAAGGATCAGCGTGACCACACTCTCGTCCCCGTGCAGCCATTCCTTCGAATAGGCCGGAATCTGCGTCAGGTACACCGCGCCGAGAAACCAGAACCAGGAGTTGCCGACCAGCGAACGTGATACGACCTTGGGCTGCGTGAGGCCCATGCGCAAGGTCAGCCAGGTCTGGCGCAGGATGTTCCAATCCAGGGTCAGGTCAGGCAACGCGGCATCCGCGCGCGGAATACCGCGGCTGGACAGGTAGCCCAGCACTGACACCAGCACCACCGAAGAGGCGACGATCACCCCGTAATGCGCGCTGGTGAGCATCAGCCCAGCACCGATGGTGCCGGCCAGGATCGCCAGAAAGGTACCCATTTCCACCAGGGCGTTGCCGCCGACCAGCTCCTCGGGCTTCAGCGCCTGGGGCAGGATCGAGTACTTCACCGGGCCGAACAGCGCCGACTGCAGCCCCATGGCGAACAGCACCGCGAGCATCAGCGTCAGGTTGCCGAGCAGCACGCCGACCGCGCCGACCAGCATGATGAAAATCTCGAAGAACTTGAGCCGGCGGATCAGCCAGTCCTTGGCGAACTTTTCACCGAACTGCCCACCGAGTGCGGAGAACAGGAAGAACGGCAGAATGAACAGCATGGCGGCCAGGTTAACCAGCAGATCACGATCCGTGTCGAGGCTGAGCTTGAACAGAATCGCGAGGATCAACGACTGCTTGAAGATGTTGTCGTTGAATGCACCGAGCAGCTGCGTGATGAAGAACGGCAGGAAGCGCCTGCTCTTCAGCAGGGCGAATTGCGAATGCTGGCTCATCGATACCTTCCCTATTGGTGATTCGCTGAGCATTGGACTCGACGAGAGCTGCAAGCCGCAAGCCTCAAGCTGCAAGAAAAAGCCAAGAGCCTGCGGATGGCCCTTAGCTGTCGCTCGTGGCTTGTGACTTGGCGCTGCTCAAATCTGCCCCATCGCCCAGCGCAGCAGGAAGAAGATCAGCAGACCGCCGCCAATGGTCGCCAGCAGATGCCGGGTTACCACCGCGATGGCAATGGTCGTCAGCCCTGCCAGGAGATAGGCGTTGTCCCAGCGCAGAGCCCAGTGCTCGCCGTCCGGCAGCAACATGCCGGGCACCACGATGGCCGTGAGCACGGCGGTCGGCACGTAATGCAGGGCCTGGCGCACTGCCTGGGGAAAGCGCAGATCGGGAAAGGCGAACAGGCTGTAGCGCGTGGCGAAAGTGATCGCCAGCATGCCGAAAATCAGCATCCAGTTTTCCATCAGCAAGGCTCCTCCTGCAGTGGGCGCTGATAACGCTCCAGCAGCACGCCGACCAGAATGCCGGCAAAGGCAGCAGCCATCAGGCCTAGCTTGTACGGCAACTCATGACACACCAATGCGACCACCGCGGCCACCAGCGCCGCCGCTACCTGCGGGCGGTTGCGCAGCATCGGTACGACGACACCGATAAAGGTGGCAATCATGGCGAAATCCAGCCCCCAGGCCGCGATGTTCGGCACCGCCTGACCGAACACCAGGCCGATCAGGGTGCAGCTCACCCAGTTGACGTACATGGCCAGCCCGGCGCCGAGGAAATACCAGTGCTTGTGCGGCGACGCATCCGTTTCGGCGTAACGCTGCTGCACCACGGCAAAGGTTTCGTCGGTCAGCCAGAATGCCAGTGGCACGCGCCAGCGCTTGGGCAGGTGGCGAACGAAAGGCTGCAGGGTCGCGCTGTACAGGGCGTGGCGCAGGTTGACCACCAGAGTGGTCAGCCACAGCACCGCCAGCGTCGCGCCACCGCCGAGCAGGCTGATGGCGATGAACTGCGCGGAGCCGGCAAACACCAGCACCGACATGCCGACGGCTTGCCAGGCACTGAGCCCGGCGGCGCCGGCCAGGCTGCCGTAGATGATGCCGAACGGCATGGCACCGAGCAGCATCGGCAGCATGTCGCGCAGCCCCTGCAGAAATTCGTGTTGACGGGACATGAGATCCGAACCATTGGCCATATGGGAGCCCGCTTGCGGGCGATCGAGGCTGCAAAAGCGCTCGCCACAAAGGCTATGTGATCGGCACTGCGGTCGTCTTGAACGATCTTGCGCAAGCGTTGCGATATTCACCGGGCGCCACCCCATAAGCCTGCTTGAACTGCCGCCCAAGGTGGCTCTGGTCGGAGAAGCCCAGTTGCAGGGCCACATTCAGGGGTGCGCAGCCATCGCGCAGCAGGGCTCGCGCCTGCTCGAGCCGCCGTTGCTGCAGCCAGGCATGGGGCGGCAGGCCGGTGGAGCGCCGGAATACCCGAGCGAAATGGAACGGAGACAGATTCACGGCAGCGGCCAGTTCCTCCAGTGACGGCGGCTCGCCCAGGCGTGAAGCAAGCAGCTCCTTGGCCTGCATCACGGCACGGGGCTCCAGACCAGGTACAGTCGCCTGGGTGACACCGGCGTGACGCTGGAACAGCAACAACAGCGTTTCGCGCCATACCGTCTGCTGTTGCAATACGCTCGCGTCGCTATCGAGCAAGCGATGCAACTCGCCGAATGCCTGGTGTAGCTGCGCATCCTGCAGAACGCTGGCGGCGAAAGAAGGCATGCCGCGATGTGCCAGCCCCAGCTCTTCGAGAACCCCATCGACCTGTGCAGGAGCTGGATAGAAAGCACGGTAGAGCCAGCCCTGCTCGTGGGCTGCCGAGCCCGTGTGCACTTCATCCGGATTGATCAGCACCATGCTGCCGACGGGTGCCAGGTGGTCGGCCCCACGGTGACGAAAACGCTGCGCACCGTGCTCGATCACGGTAAACACGAACCCCTCATGCACGTGAGGGGTGAAGCGCTGCTTGATATAGCGTGCCTGCAGCAGCTCCACGCCGACCAACGCCGAACTTTCCCAGAAGCGGGTGCGTTCACCGGAATCCATGCTTGATCAGACGCCGAAGCGCGCCTCCAGACCTGCCTTGACCACCGGCCACTCCTGATCGGTGATGCTGTACATCACGGTATCGTCGAGACGCCCGTCGGCCAGGCGGCGATGATTGCGCAGCAGCCCTTCGCGGACGGCACCGAGCTTTTCGATGGCACGCTGAGAGCGCAGATTGCTGCCAGCGGTTTTCAGTTGTACGCGCACCATCTGCCAGCTTTCGAAGGCATGGCGCAGCATCAGGTACTTGATCATGCTGTTGAGACCGGTGCCGTGCTGGCTGGCGTCCAACCAGGTCCAGCCGATTTCCACGGTAGGCAGGGTCGGCACGAAGTCGGCGAAACGGGTGGTACCGACCAACTGATCGCCCAGGCGAATCACGAACGGCAACGCCCGATCCTCGCGCTGCTCGTGCAGAGCCTGGCGATACCAGTCCAGGCGCTGGGTGCCGCTCATGTAGACCAGTTCCTGCCGGTTGGCTTCGGCCAGGGTCACCAGAGCAGGAATATCTCCATCGAGCAGCGGCTCGATGCGCAGGGCGCCACGTTGTAGCGTGATCAACTGCGGCTTGAACATTGATTCTCTCCACGAACAGCGGCGAAGGCCCATCAGTCTCGCATCGAACGCAGGGCCTGTCTGCCTTAAAACAGGTTGCAACAGGGTGCCGCAACGACTCCCGATGTACATGTGCGACCTTGGTCGCGCCTGACGCTGCGGTGCTTTGCTGCGACACTACTGCGCTATCTTCTACGTCTCGATACAAGCACGTAAAGGCGCGCATGCGATGATGCGCTCGCCCCTTGGTTTTCCCGGAGTACGCATGTCGCTGTCCAGCTGGCTTATCGCTGCGGTCGCCCTGATCTATATGGCCGTTCTGTTTGCCATCGCCTTCTACGGTGACCGTCGGCGCAAACCGCTGCCGCCCAGGGTGCGTGCCTGGGTCTACAGCCTGTCGCTGGCGGTGTACTGCACCAGTTGGACCTTCTTCGGCGCCGTCGGCCAGGCCGCCGAGCAGTTGTGGTCGTTCCTGCCGATCTACCTCGGGCCGATGCTGCTTCTGCTGTTCGCTCCCTGGGTGATCGAGAAGATGGTGCTGATCAGCAAGCAGGAAAACATCACCTCGATCGCCGACTTCATCGCTGCCCGCTATGGCAAGTCACAGTCGCTGGCCATCGTCGTCGCGCTGATCTGCCTGGTCGGCGTACTGCCCTACATCGCCCTGCAACTCAAGGGCATCGTGCTCGGTGTCAACCTGCTGATCGGCTCGGAAACCGATGCCGACGGCACCCGTGCCCAGGACACCGCGCTGATCGTCTCGGTGATCCTGGCGCTGTTCACCATCCTGTTCGGCACCCGCAACCTCGACGTCACCGAGCACCACCGTGGCATGGTGCTGGCCATTGCTTTCGAGTCGCTGGTCAAGCTGCTGGCCTTCTTCGCCGTGGGCGCCTTCGTCACCTACGGCCTGTACAACGGCTTCGGCGATCTGTTCGCCCAGGCGCAACGCAACACGGAGTTGGAGGAGTACTGGGCCGTGGCGGTGAACTGGCCGGCGATGCTGGTGCAGACCGGCATGGCGATGATCGCCATCGTCTGCCTGCCCCGTCAGTTTCACGTTACCGTGGTGGAGAACACCGAACCGCGGGATCTGCGCCTGGCGCGCTGGGTGTTCCCGCTGTACCTGCTGCTCGCCGCGCTGTTCGTCATCCCCATCGCCCTGGCCGGGCAGATGCTGCTGCCCGCAGGCGTCAGCCCGGACTCGTTCGTGATCAGCCTGCCGCTGGCCGAAGCTCACCCGGCCCTGGCCCTGCTGGCCTTCATCGGCGGCGCCTCGGCGGCGACCGGCATGGTGATCGTCGCCTCGGTGGCGCTGTCGACCATGATTTCCAACGACATGCTGCTGCCCTGGCTACTGCACCGCAAGAGCACCGAGCGCCCCTTCGAGGCGTTCCGCCACTGGATGCTCACCGCGCGCCGGGTCAGCATCGTGCTGATCCTGCTGCTGGCCTACGTCTGCTATCGCCTGCTCGGCACCAACGCCAGCCTGGCGACCATCGGGCAGATTTCCTTCGCCGCCATCGGCCAACTGGCGCCTGCCATGTTCGGCGCCCTGGTGTGGAAACAGGCCAACCGGCGCGGCGTGTTCGCCGGCCTGATCACCGGCGCCGCCCTGTGGTTCTACACCCTGGTGCTGCCCGTGCTGGCCCGCGGCCTCGGCTGGCCGCTGGATATTTTCCCCGGCCTGCGCACGCTGCTATACGCCCCACTGGGTTTCGAGGTGGATGCCCTGACCCGGGGCGTGGTGCTGTCGCTGGCCGGCAACCTGACGCTGTTCGCCTGGGTGTCGTTCTTCTCACGCACCCGGGTTTCCGAGCACTGGCAGGCCGGGCGCTTCGTCAACCACGACTTTGGCAGCAAACAGGGCGGCCGTACCGCACTTGCGGTGCAGATCAACGACCTGCTGTTGCTGGCCGGGCGCTTCGTCGGTGAGGAACGCGCGCAGCACAGCTTCAGCCGTTTCGCCGCGCGCCAGGGCAAGGCCTTCAACTCGGCGCAGCCGGCCAACAGCGAATGGATCGCCCACACCGAACGCCTGCTGGCCGGCGTACTCGGTGCTTCTTCGACCCGTGCGGTAGTCAAGGCAGCCATCGAAGGCCGCGACATGCAGGTCGAGGACGTGGTGCGCATCGTCGGCGAAGCCAGCGAAGTGCTGCAGTTCAACCGAGCCCTGCTGCAAGGCGCCATCGAGAACATCAGCCAGGGCATCAGCGTGGTCGACCAGTCCCTGAGCCTGGTGGCCTGGAACCATCGCTACCTGGAAATTTTCCAGTACCCGGAAGGCCTGATCTGCGTCGGTCGGCCGATTGCCGAGATCATCCGCTTCAACGCCGAGCGCGGCATGCTCGGCGACACCGATGTCGAGGAAAGCGTGGCCAAACGCCTGTACTGGATGCGCCAGGGCACCGCCCACAGTTACGAGCGGGTGTTCCCCAACGGCCGGGTCATCGAGCTGATCGGCAACCCAATGCCGGGCGGTGGCTTCGTCATGAGCTTTACCGACATCACCGAATTCCGCGAGGCCGAACGCGCCCTCAAGGCGGCCAATGAGGGCCTCGAACAACGCGTTGCCGAGCGTACCCATGAACTGTCGCAACTGAACCAGGCACTGACCGTGGCCACCGGCGTCGCCGAAACGGCCAACGCTTCCAAAACCCGCTTTCTCGCCGCAGTCAGCCACGACCTGATGCAGCCGCTGAATGCCGCCCGCCTGTTCTCCGCCGCCCTCTCCCACCAGGAAGAAGCGCTGCCGCGCGAAGCCCAGGAGCTGGTGCGCCACCTGGACAGCTCACTGCGCTCCGCGGAAGACCTGATCAGCGATCTGCTCGACATCTCGCGCCTGGAAAATGGCCGCATCACCCCGGATCGCAATGCCTTCGCCCTCAACAGCCTGTTCGATACCCTGGGTGCCGAATTCAAGGTGCTGGCAGCAGAGCATGGCGTTGACCTGCATCTGCGTGGCAGCAAGCTGCGGGTGGACAGCGACATCAAGCTGCTGCGCCGTGTGCTGCAGAACTTTTTGACCAACGCTTTTCGCTACGCCAAGGGCCGCGTGCTGCTGGGCGTACGCCGCCAGGGCGGGCACCTGCGCCTAGAAGTGTGGGATCGCGGGCCGGGTATTCCCGAGGACAAGCGCAAGACCATCTTCGAGGAATTCAAACGCCTGGACAGCCACCAGACCCGCGCCGAAAAAGGTCTGGGTCTGGGTCTGGCGATCGCCGACGGGCTGTGCCGGGTACTCGATCACAGCCTGGAGGTGCGTTCCTGGCCGGGCAAAGGCAGTGTGTTCAGCGTCACCGTGCCGATCGCCCGCAGCCAGGTGCCCACGGTTCAGCGCCCACGGCCCGAAGGCAACGGCCAATTGCTGACCGGCACCCAGGTGTTGTGCATCGACAACGAAGAAAGCATCCTCACCGGCATGCACAGCCTGCTGTCGCGCTGGGGCTGCCAGGTCTGGTCTGCGCGCAACCGCGCCGAGTGCGAGCAACTGCTCAACGACGAAGTACGCCCGCACCTGGCGCTGGTCGACTATCACCTCAACGAAGGCGACACCGGCACCGAACTGATGGCCTGGTTGCGCACACGCCTGGGTGAACCGGTACCCGGTGTGGTGATCAGCGCCGACGGCCGCCCCGAGCTGATCGCCCAGGTGCATGCCGCGGGCCTGGATTTCCTGCCCAAACCGGTGAAGCCAGCCGCCTTGCGCGCGCTGATCAGCCGCCACCTGCCGCTGCAGTGAACGAAGAGGGTCTTGCCAGGCGCCCCGTTTCTTGCGAAAACGCAGGCCCTCGAAAATGAACGGACAAGCGATATGAGTGATGAGCTGCGTGTAGAAGACCTGCAGGTGGGGGATGGCAAGGAAGCGGTCAAAGGCGCCTTGATCACCACTCAATATCGCGGCTGGCTGGAAGACGGCAGCGAGTTCGACTCGTCCTACTCGCGCGGCAAACCCTTCCAGTGCGTGATCGGTACAGGTCGGGTCATCAAGGGCTGGGATCAGGGGCTGATGGGCATGAAGGTCGGCGGCAAGCGTCGCCTTTTCGTTCCTGCGCACCTGGCCTACGGAGAGCGGTCGATGGGTGCGCACATCACACCCAACTCGAACCTGACGTTTGAAATCGAACTGCTGGAAGTGCTGACGCGGGACGACTGAGCAGCCTCTGTGATCTCGTCCTGGGCGTGGCTCGAGCCGCTCGAAGCTCAGCCCTTCGCTGCCCTTGATGCCTCAGAGATCCAGGAAACGAAATCGCCCTGGCAGTGAGAGACTCAGTCGTCCTCAGGGTCATCCAGCGGCAGGCCAGCGGCTCGTTCGAGCAGCTCGGGAGGCAGGCTCTTGCTGGCTCGGGCGCCGAGCAGCTTGAGGTTTTCGGCGCGGCTTATCAGGTTGCCGCGACCGTCGACCAGCTTGTTGCGGGCGCCGGAGTATGCTTTGTCGAGTTGCTGCAGGCGCATGCCCACCTCGTCCAGATCCTGGATGAAGGCCACGAACTTGTCGTACAGCGCGCCCGCCCGCTCGGCGATCTCCCGGGCATTCTGGCTTTGCCGCTCCTGACGCCAGAGGCTGTCGATCACCCGCAACGTAGCCAGCAACGTGGTCGGGCTGACGATCACGATGTGCTGGTCGAAAGCCTCCTGGAACAGGCCCGGATCGGCCTGCAAAGCGGCTGCGAACGCGGCCTCGATGGGCACGAAAAGCAGCACGAAGTCCAGGCTGTGCAACCCGTCGAGATGCTGGTAATCCTTGAGTGACAGCCCCTTGAGATGGCTGCGCAAGGACAGCACGTGCTGCTTCAGGGCGAGTTGCCGCGTCGCATCATCGGTGGCGGCCACGCACTGCTGATAGGCAGTGAGGCTGACCTTGGCGTCGACCACCACCTGCTTCTCGCCCGGCAACTGGATCAGCACATCCGGCTGGAAGCGTTCACCGTCGGCACTCTTGAGGCTGACCTGGGTGTGGTACTCGCGGCCCTTTTGCAGGCCGGCGTGCTCCAGCACCCGTTCGAGCACCAGCTCGCCCCAGTTACCCTGGGTTTTCTGGCCTTTGAGCGCCTGGGTCAGATTCATCGCCTCCTCGCTCAGGCGCTGATTGAGCCCCTGCAGGCGTTCCAGCTCCTTACCCAGGGAAAAGCGCTCGCGCGCTTCCTGCTGATAGCTTTCCTCGACGCGCTTCTCGAAGGATTGAATGCGCTCCTTGAGCGGATCGAGCAACTGGCCGAGGCGCTGCTGACTGGTTTCCGAGAAACGCTGCTCGCGCTCGTCGAAGATCTTGCCTGCCAGCTCGGCGAACTGCGCCCGCAAGGCATCGCGGGCGCCTTGCAGATCGTCGAGGCGCTGCTGATGGTGCTCCTGCTGCTCATGCAGTTCGGCGGCCAGCCCGGCTCGCTCGGTGTCCAGACGACGCAGCTCGGCTTCCTGCTGATCACGCAACGCCTGCCCGCCCTTGATCTGCTCGCGGGCCAGTTGCAGGTCGTTTTGCAGCAGATGGGTTTCCCGGCGCAGCGCGGCCAGCTCGGCCTGCTGGTCAGCCTTGATCTCGATGATCTCGGCCAGTTCGTCGCGGCAATTGTCCAGTTGCGCACTCAAGCCCGCCTGGGCCAGTTGCGCCGCATTCATCCGCTCCTGTGCCAGACCGGATTGCAGACGCATCTCCTCGGCCTGCCGCGACAAGGCGACGGTTCGCAGCAATAAAGGAATGGCAGAGAGCAGAGCGCCGATCAGAAAGGCCGGCAGCAGCGAAGCGAGATCGAAGGGCATACGAACATCCAGGCGAGACTGCCAGGCAGTATACCCGCGCGGACGCGCCTACGAAGGCTACAGACGACGCAGCAAGTCTCTGGCCTCCTCGACGCCCTGCAACGCCGCCAGCTCGAGCCAGTGCCTGGCTAGCTGCGGCTCGAGGGTGCGCGGCTGGCAATAGAGACGGCCCAGCTCCAACTGAGCGGCGCCGTCACCGGCTCGTGCGGCCTGGCGCAGCAGCTCCACGCCGATACGGCGATCACGGGTATTGCCACAGTCGCGGCAGAGCATCTGGCCGAGACGGCTCTGCGCCTGAACCACCCCCTGACGCGCAGGTTGCTTGAGCAGGCGACCGGCAATGCGTTTTACGCTGGGTGCATGCCCCAGACGCGGGCTGTCCAACAACCAGGCGGCAACGCGAACAGGTACCTGGGCACGCACGGGAAGCATATGAAGTTTGGGATGGGGCAGAGCGCGGGGCATATGGAGTAAAGCGGGGCTACGGAACAGGCGCGCCACTCTACTCTTTTTTATTCACAGGTAAACCCCGCCCTACTCCCTGCTGGCCTGCTTGTGACAATCCACAGAAGCTGTGGATAACTTTGTGTGTATCGTGGGAGAAATGCTCCCCAACGCCGATGGTGTGGGCTCCTGAGTCAAACTGGTTATTTTTTGGCCACATCAAAAAAATCCATATTTTTCATGCACTTAAAAACACCCCTACGATAATCGGAGGATTTGTGCAAGCGCCAATAAGCTGCTTGACAAGCTACATCGCGATTGTGCACAAGTCCGCCGGCAGACCCGCTGCAACGCCCTTTTGCAGGGCACCAGCCAGGCGTTATCGGCTCTGCGCCCTGACAGACGGAGGTTTGGCCCCTGCACCAATAAAGCCCATGTCACCTTGCTGACATAAAACTCTGAGCGAGCCACCCGCGAAACCAGGTTTGGCAGGTCGTGCTGCTTCGGGTTACCGTCGCCAATCCACCCGCCGATGGATGACGCCCATGCTCAGCCGCCGCACCAGGCTGCGACTGTTTGTTGTTTTCACGCTGCTCGTGGTGTCCATCGCTGTCCTTTATCTCGGTGGCCGCTACCTGCTGCAGCGCAATGGCGTCGAAAAACTCGATTGGCATGGCGTTTCGCTCTCCAGCGCTGGCCTGCTGGTCAAGAACCTGGAGCTGCGACAGCGCAGCAGCGCTGGCACCCTGGATATGCACAGCCAGGATCTGCAACTGGCCTGGCGCGACTTCGACTTGAGCCTGCCGTTCTGGCAGCACCTGGATATCGACCGTCTGACGATTACCTGGCTACCGACAGACAATGACGTAGCACCGCCCACTCCATCGGCCGATCTCGACCTGCAGCAATTGGCTGCGCCGCTCGCCTTGCTGCCACGCAGCCTGAAGGTTCGCGACTTCGACGCCACCCTGCCCTGCGCCCGCGGGCAATGCACCGCCACAGGTGACCTGAGCCTGCTGCGCGGTGAGGATGACCACATCACGCTGCAGTTGAATGTCGATCACCAGGCACAGGTCTTGAGTGGCTCGCTCGCTCTACAGTCGCAGAGCGACGAACTCGACCTGCAACTGACCCTGGCCGTCGATCAGCAGCCGCAACTGACCGTGAAAAGCAGCCTCGCACAAGTTGGCGATGGCCTGGCCTGGAGTGGTCAGCTCGACGCGACGCAACTGACTCAAGCGGCGGCCCTGCAGAACTGGCTGAGCGCCTGGACGGTGCCAGACGGCACGCAGTGGCCTCAGGCCCCAGGAGAGGTTGGCCTGGAGGGCTCATGGCAGTTGAACCTGCCACGCCGCGCAATCGATGTGGACAACCTGCTGGCCGCCAGCGGCCAGTTCGATGTGCAAGGCAACCTGCCGCAGCCCTGGCCATTTCCCGGCCTCGGACAGTTGCAGGGCCAGTTGGCACTGGCAGCGCACAATGACGGGCAGCAATGGATCGCCAGGCGCGTCGAGGCTGACCTGCAACTGACAGAACCGAGCGCTGACTGGCTGAACGCTCTGCCAGCGGAATTACACGGCGAATCCCTGCGCGTACAGGTGCAGGCCGATACGGTGCTCGGCGGCCTGCGCGCCGAACTGGCCGAGCGCAGCCTGCCACTGAAGCTGACGCTGGCACTGCGTGGCGCTACCCGCCTGGACTTGCAGGGCCGCCTGGCGCTGGCAAGCTCAGCCCCCTGGGCCGTGCAGTTCGCCGACACGCGCCTCACCACGCGCACCGCCAAGGCGAACCAGGCTGGCTGGCAAGCCGGCGAACTGACCAGCGACCTCAAGCTGGCCGGCCATGCCGATGGCAATGGGGTCGAGTTGAACATTGGCCAGGGCTCGCAGGTTCAAGCGGCAACGCTGAAAAGCGCCGACCTGAGCGCACAAAAGCTGCAGATCAGTCTCGGCGGCAGCGCCCTGAACCTGCAATTGCAGGACGGCGCTCTGCAACACTGGCAGTTCAAGGGCCCGCTGAACCTGAGCACCACGCGCCTGGAGCAGGCCAATCTCAAGCCTCAGGGCTGGCGCTTGCAGAGCCAGGTAGCGGCAGCGGATCTGGCCGGCACCTTGCGCGGCAAGCTGGGCAACGACAGCGACCTGCAACTCGACCTCGACGCCCGCCTCGATGCCGCGCACAACCTGCAGCTCAAGGCGACCCTCGGTGAACTGTTCATGCGCTCCGGCAACCCACTGGCAAAAACCCTGGTGCAATGGCCGGAATTGCTCGACCTCAATAACGGGCGCCTGAACGCTACTGCAAGCCTGGCGCTGGCCGCTGACAGCAGCGCCCCAAACGTTGACCTGACCCTCACCGGCAAGGGCCTCGGCGGTATTTATGACCGCTCCGAACTGAGCGGCCTGGACACCCGCCTGCAGTTCAAGCTGGCGCGCCAGCGCTTCGACCTGAGCATAGAGGAACTGCATCTGCAGCAGGCCAACCCCGGCCTGCCCATCGGCCCCGTACAAGTGCGCGGCCGCTACAGCGCGACGCTGGCCACCGCGGACAAGGGCCAGTTGCAGTTGAACCTGGCACAGACCGATCTCATGGGTGGGCGCGTCATCCTCACGCCAGGGCAATGGGATCTCGCCGCCAGCAATCAGTTGTTTCCAATCCAGATTCGCGGCCTGGAACTCCAGCAGCTTTTCACCCTCTACCCGGCTGAAGGCCTGGCCGGTAGTGGCACCCTGGATGGGGATCTGCCCGTGCGCCGTGGCCAGAACGGTATCGAGGTGGAGCAAGGCCATATCGCCGCACGCAAACCCGGCGGGCGCCTGCAGTTCAGTTCGGAGAAGATCAAGGCCCTGGGCCGCAGCAACCCGGCGATGCAACTGGTTACACAGTCCCTGGAAGACTTCAACTTCACCACCCTGAACAGCTCTGTCGACTATGATCAGCACGGTAAACTGCGTCTGGTCATGCGCCTGGAAGGTCAGAACCCGGCCATCGAGAATGGCCGGCCGATTCACTTCAACATCAACCTGGAGGAGGACATCCCCAATCTGCTCGCCAGCCTGCAACTGACGGATCGGGTCAACGAGATCATCACGCGGCGCGTGCAACAGCGAATGTTGCAACGCAACACCGCACCCAAGGAGCCTTGACGAGGAGAAGCGCCATGCGCTTGCGTAGTTGCATCACCGCCCTGCTGCTGGGGCTACTGAGCGTAGCCTGTACCCCGACGGTACAACTGGCGATGCCTAACGAGCCGATCAACATCAATCTGAATGTGAAGATCGAGCACGAGATCTATATCAAGGTGGATAAGGCGCTGGACAGCATGTTCAGTGAATCCAGCGGACTGTTCTGAGGAAAACCTACATGAGTCTGATCAAACCCTTCGCCGGTCTGTTGCTGCTACTCAGCCTGAGCCTGCCAGCCCATGCCCTCAGCCTCAACGAGGCGATGTCCGCCCTGGGTGATGCCAAGGCCAGCGGCCAGCTCGGCGAGATGCCCAGCGGCTACCTCGGCGTGGTCAAATCCGGCGGCCAGGCCGACGAGATCGCCAGGCTGATCAACGCGGCCCGCCGCGCCGAGTATCAGAAGCTCGCCCAGCAGAACGGTATCCAGCTCAGCGACGTGGAAACCATCGCCGGGCAGAAAGCCATCGACAAGACCCCGAGCGGCCAGTACATCCAGCAGCAAGGGCAATGGCGTCGCAAGTGATGACCGCCAAACCACCCGCTGCCGAGTGCTGCGGGTGGTTTCTGGAGAACGTATGAAAGGCCCGCCGACCGACGCAGCCAGAATCTGCGGCGTGACCGACAATCGCCGTGGGGGCGCGGTTCCTACAAAAGCGTGGCAGTTCGTGGGTGGGTGACAACCTATCATCACTTCGATGGGTTGCCACCCATCCTACGGCTCCAGTAGCAGGATGGATTAGCGAAGCGTAATCCGTCGTTTACCGCAAACCGCCTGTATCCGCGATAGGCCAGAACGCCTCACCTTCGTGCGGAGCGCTCTGCCGTTTGAGCGCGGTGATGCCGCTTTCTTGCGGCGGATTACGCCTACGGCTAATACGCCCTACGGTTTACGAGTTGCATGGGTCATGCTGTACGGTGCAACGCTCAGGTTCGTCTCCCCCTCTCTCGCGACGAAACGATCCGCCCGAAGCGAATGGCACAGTGAAAAAAGTCATTCTTGGATCTTTCCAGCACCGTTCCTTTGCACAAGGATGAAGCCCCTTTTTAGCGGGTCGAGCCGCACTCAGGCGCTCGATATCCCACCAGGCACATGGAATACAAGGAGATACAGGTGCAACGATCCCCACTCATTACCCTGCTGTCAGCGCTCCTGCTGACGGCGGTCGCTCAATGCTCATATGCCGACCAGCAAGTGATCGACGAAGGTGAGCGTCGTGCCCGGAGTGCCGGCGCCGCGCTGGTCGGCAAACCCGCCCCCAACGCCGTACTGACCAGCATCGACGGCGAACGCATCGATCTGGCTCAGTTGTACGGCAAGAAGCCGGTGTACCTTAAATTCTGGGCGACCTGGTGCGTACCCTGCCGTCAGCAGATGCCCGGGTTCGAAGCCATCGAGCAGAGCCTTGGCGAGCAGATTGAGGTGATTGCGGTCAACACCGGTTTCAGCGATGACGCCGAGTCCATACGCGCCTACCGCAAGGAGCTGGGCCTCAGCATGCCGGTGGTGGTCGACGATGGCAGCCTGGCTGCCGCCCTCAATCTGCGGGTCACGCCGATGCATGTGCTGATCGGCCGCGACGGGCGCATCGCCTATATCGGCCACCTCGACGATGCTCCTCTGCATGCCGCGCTGGCAGAGCTGTTGAAAAACGAGGCGGCCGAAAAAACCGCCGATACTGGCAGCGCTGAAGCGATACCCACGTTCAAGGTCGGCGATAAGGTGCAAGGCCTCCAGGCCACCACCCTGGATCAACACCTGATCAACCTCGACGAACCGGCAGGCAAACCGCGCGCCCTGGTGTTCTTCGCCCCCTGGTGCGAGTCTTATCTGGAACAGAGCCGTCCACAAACGTCGCAGGCGTGCAAGCGGGTACGCGAAACGGTCGACGAGCTGACCGCCAGCAGCGACGCCGAATGGCTGGGCGTTTCCTCCGGCCTGTGGGTCTCACGCGAGGATTTGCAGGAATACGCCGACACCTCCAAACCGAACCTGCCGCTGGCGCTCGATGAGAGCGATGCGCTGTTCCGGGCCTTCGCCATTCGCGACATCCCCAGCGTGGTACTGCTCGACCGCCAGGGCCGCGTGAAGCGCATCCTCGGCCCGCAGGACACGCAACTGAAAGAAGCGTTACACGAACTGAGCGCGCGCTGACCGCCCCGCGACAGAGACCTGCCCATGATCAGGATTATCGTCCTGCTGCTGACCCTGGCCGCCTGCCTGCAGGCGGCCGCACAACAGATGCCCGATTACGACGAGGTGCTGATCGCCTCTTCGCTGATGGCCGAAAGCCCCAACCCGGCCCCCGGAAAACGCACCACCCTGGCCGTGCTGATGGAGCCCCAGGGCGACTGGCACGGCTACTGGAAACAACCCGGCGATGTCGGCTTGGCACCGACCCTCGACTGGCAGCTGCCTGCTGGTGTTACGGTGGGAGAAGCCGCCTACCCGGTACCCGAGACCCTGCTGCTCGATGGCCTGATGAATCATGTCTACGAACAGCCCTATGCCGTGCTGGTTCCCCTTGAGGTGCCTGCAGATATGGCACCCGGCACGCTGCTGAAGATCGGCCTGCAGATGCAATACCTGGCCTGCCGTTACGATGCCTGCGTACCAGAACGCGCCACCTTGTCCATAGACCTCATGGTTGGTGATGGTCGCCCGGATGCTGCGCTGACCACACGCTTTGCCGACTGGCGCAGAGCGCTGCCGCGCCCATTGGGCTCGCTCGCCAGTTTGCAGATAGAGAACGGTCGCCTTCGTCTGCAGGTACCAGTGCCTGCCGATCTGGACATCGGCGAGGCGCACCTGTTCTCGGCCAGCCCCGGAGCGCTGAAAAACGCAGCGCCACAACAATTCAGCCGGGACGGCGATCTGCTGATCATCGAGACCGCGGCAGGCGACGAGGCACCCGCCACCTTTCGCGGCGTCCTGGCCCTGGGCGACGGTAGCGGGCTGGAGATCCAGTCCGGATCCGCCGCCATCCAGCCGCAGGCGTCAGCTCCCAATAGCCGCACGGCGCTGACGACCACACTGCTCGCGGTGGCTGGTGCCATTCTCGGCGGCCTGCTGCTCAACATCATGCCCTGCGTTTTTCCGATTCTGAGCCTCAAGGTGCTCAGCATCACCCGCGCCAACGGCCGGGCTGAAGACGCCCGTAGCGAGGCCCTGGCCTACACCGCCGGGGTCATACTGGTGTGCCTGGCGCTCGGAGCGTTGATCCTGCTGCTACGTGCAGCAGGCACTCAGATAGGCTGGGCCTTCCAGTTGCAGGATCCCAGGGTGATAGCCCTGCTCCTGCTGCTCACCACCGCCATCGCCTTCAACCTCGCCGGCCTGTTCGAACTGGGCTCGGTAAGCGTGGGAGATCGGCTGGCATCCAGTGGCGGTCGCCGCGGCGCCTTCTGGACAGGCGCACTGGCAGCCTTCGTCGCCACGCCCTGCAGCGGGCCTTTCATGGCCACGGCGCTGGGCGCTGCGCTGATACTGCCAACGCTATCGGCCTTGCTGATTCTCACCGGGCTGGGGCTGGGCATCGCCCTGCCCTTCCTGCTGCTCGGATTCTCCGCACGCCTGCGTCGGTGTCTGCCCAAACCTGGCCCCTGGATGGAGACGGTACGCAGGGTATTGGCGGTGCCTATGTTCCTGACGGTACTGGCGTTGCTCTGGGTGCTGGCGCAGCAGGTTTCAGCCAACAGCCTGGTACTCGGCATTGCCGCCGCCATGCTCCTGGCCCTTGGCCTGTGGATGACCGGCCTGCGCCAGCGCCGCGCCGGCAAGGCGCCCTGGCTGCCGGCCGGCCTGGCCGCGGCACTCGCTCTGGCAGGCTGCCTCAGCCTGGCCGAAGCACCAGAGCGGCAAACATCGAGAGGCGAAAGCAGCGTGGCAACCGAAGCCTTCGACGAACAGCGCCTGGAGACTTTGCGCAATGGGCCAGACCCACTGTTCGTGTACTTCACCGCTGATTGGTGCGTGACCTGCAAGCTCAATGAAAAAGCGGCCATCGATCGCGAGGAAACCCGCCAGGCCTTCGCCGACGTGGGGGCAATCGTGATGATCGGAGACTGGACACGAGGCGATCCGCATATCACCGCCTTCCTGGAGAAACACGGCCGCTCCGGTGTCCCTCTCTACCTCTGGTATCGCCCCGGCGTTGCCGAACCGGAGATCTTGCCACAGTTGCTCAGCCCGGGGCTGCTGGTCGAGCTGGCGGGCTCCTGAGGCAACGGCTCAACCGCCTTTCAGGATCCGCGCCACATCCCTGGCGCCGCGCTCGATGGAGTCTTCGTCATAAGGTGCGAAGCCCATTATCAGGCCGGGCGCCTGAGGCCTCACGCAGTAGCGCTGCAAGGGCATCACATCGATGCCCTGCGTGGCCAGACGCGCCAGGGCATCGAGCTCATCGCACGCTTGCAGACGACATACCACATCCAGCCCGGCGCGTATCGGCGGCACCTCGAGCAGCCCTTGCCAGTGCCGCTCGGCCGCATGGGCGAAGGCCTCGGCACGGGCGGCGTAAAGCTTGCGCATACGCCGCAGGTGACGGTCGAAATGCCCCTCGGCGATAAAGTCGGCCAACACCGCCTGGGCCAGGCTGTTGGCGTGCCGCGCAGTCAACGAGACCAGTCGGGTGAAGCTTTCCAGCAACTGCGGCGGCAGCACCACGTACGCGATGCGCAGCGACGGAAACAGCAGCTTGCTGAAGGTGCCGGCGAGAATCACCTGAGCCTCGGTATTGGCCATGCTGCGCAGCGCCGGGATGGGTTTGGCGACGAAGCGGTACTCGCTGTCGTAATCGTCTTCGAAGATGTAGCTGCCGTTCTCGCTGGCCCAGCGCAGCAACGCCAGACGCCGCGCCGGTGACAATTCACCGCCGAGTGGCGCCTGATGCGATGGGGTGACATACGCCATGCGTGCATTCGGCGCCAGGCGCACGGCCTGCTCGACCTGCATGCCTTCGCGGTCGACCGGTACATCGACCAGCTCCACGCCGCTGGCCTTCATCAACTGCCGCGCGCCGGGATAGCCTGGATCTTCCATCCATACCTTCTCGCCGGGCGCGACCACCAGCCGAAGGGTCAGATCCAGCGCCTGCTGAACGCTGCCGAGAATGACGATGCGCTCGGCGCCGACCTGCACGCCGCGGGCAATCGACAGATACTGGGAGATGGCGCTACGCAGCGCCGGCAAGCCCGCCGGGTCGGCATCCAGCATGTCGAGTAGCCGGGACGAGCGCAGGTGTCCGGCATGCAGTTTGCGCCACAGGTCGATGGGGAACGCCAGCACGTCGCCACGATGGGGAAAGAACGGCCGCAAGCCAGGCTGTACACCACCCGTCATGAAGATCGGTTTCTCAGCCGCCAGACGCTTCACCCATAGGGTATCCGGTGCCTCGCGCTGCTGCTCTGCCGGCGGGGTGATGCGCCGCCTTACATAGCCGGCGTTCAGGGTGGCATCCGGCAGCACGGCGCAGACCCGCGTGCCATAGCCGCTGTCGGTATCCAGATAGCCCTCGGACTGCAGTTGCTGGTAAGCCGCCTGCACCGTGCCGCGGGCCAAGCCGTAGCGCTCGGCCAGCGAACGCGTACTGGGCAGCAGGCTGCCCGATGGCAGGCGGTTGCTGAGAATCGCCTCACGCAGCGATGCATACAGCCAGCGCTGCAGGCTCTCGCCCGGCTGCGGTGCACCGAGCGGGAGAGATACCACCAACGGCCCCTGATTCTTGCCAGCCATACACCCTCACTTGGATCAATTCACTTGCTGCTTTATGGATCAATACGCTGATCCAATTCAAGCAGAGAATCACCTCGTCAACCGCTACCGATCACGCCCCATGGCGTATCGCCCCTCCTGCGCCGCAGTTCGCGGCCAGGTCACCGTTTTCGAGGAACCACTGATGAAACAACGAATTCTGGTCGTCGGCACCGGCTTCGCCGGTCTGTGGAGCGCCCTGAGCGCGGCGCGCCTGCTCGACCTGCAGGCACGTGACGATATCGAAGTCTGCGTGATTGCTCCCAAGGCACAGTTGCACGTACGCCCTCGCTTCTACGAGGCGGATGTGGCGCGGATGAGCACTACGCTGGATGAGCTGTTCGCCGTGGTCGGAATCCGCTTCGTACAGGGCTGGGTCACCGGGATCGACAGCTCCGCGCAAACCCTGACCTATCGAGATGAACGGCAAACCGAAAGCGAGCTGAGCTACAGCCGTCTGATCCTGGCTAGCGGCAGCCAGGTGATCCGTCCGGCCTTGAGTGGCGTCGAACACGCCTTCGATGTCGACAGCCTGGAGCAGGCCGTGACTCTGGAACGTCACCTCCACGGTTTGCGTGACCTGCCAGACAGCCCGGCACGCAATACAGTGGTGATCGCGGGCGGTGGTTTCACCGGGATCGAAACCGCGACCGAGCTGCCGGCACGCCTGCGGGCAATCCTCGGCAACGAGGCCAATATTCGCGTCATCGTGGTCGACCGCGGCGCGCAGATCGGTGCCAGCCTGGGAGAGCAGGTCGCCCCGATAGTCGCCGAAGCCTGCGCCCAGCAGGGCGTCACCTGGCGCCTGGGCAGCTCGGTCAGCGCGGTGGACGCAGGCGGCATCACCCTTGCGAGCGGCGAGCGCATCGACGCCCTCACGGTCATCTGGACGGTCGGCGTACAAGCCTCGCCGCTGACCGGACAGTTGCCCGCCAAGCGTGATACCCAAGGCCGCCTGCATGTCGATCGACACCTGAGGATCACAGGGCTGCAAAACCTGTATGCCGCCGGTGATACCGCTTTCGCGGCAACCGACGACAAAGGCAACCACGCCCTGATGACCTGCCAGCATGCCATCGCCCTGGGCCGCTCGGCAGGCAATAACGCCGCGGCCGACCTGCTCGGTATCGACCCCATCGCCTACAGCCAGCCCAAGTACGTCACCTGCCTGGATCTCGGCGAATGGGGCGCGCTGTTCACTGAAGGCTGGGAGCGCAAGGTGCTGCTGACCGGTGCCGAGGGCAAACAGCTCAAGACCCAGATCAACACGCAATGGATCTACCCACCGGCAGCCGTCCGCGAAACCGCACTGGCCGCGGCCGACCCGCTGATCCCGGTGGTGGCCTGAGCCCTGTCACGCCCATGGCGACGAGCGCCAACGGGTGACATCGGTGAACTTCCGCTGGTGAGATAAACCACCTCGGCCGTCATCCGAACAGGATGCACGGCCGACGATTTTCTTCAATACAGCCACCACCGCGCATCGACAGACTGCCGGGCATCTTTTCTCGAGAAGCGATGCCCGTCATGCAGCAGTTCCTGATCATTGCCGCCGCCCACTTCCTGGCGCTGCTTTCCCCCGGCCCGGATTTCTTTCTGATCGCCCGCACCTCGCTGTCCGTTGGCTGGCGAGTCGCCAGCGGCGCCTGCCTGGGTATCGCGTTGGCCAATGGCCTGTTCATCGTCGCGGCGTTTACCGGCGTGTCGATCCTGCAGCCGGGCAGCGTGCCCTTCATCGCCCTGCAACTGATCGGCTGCCTGTATCTGCTCTACCTCGGAGCGTTGTTCATCCGCCACGCCGGCAGCAGCGTGCTGCAGGCCTCGGGCGGGGTCGTGCCAGCCAGGCAACTCACCTGGCTACAGGCCACCGGCATGGGTTTTCTGTCCGGCATCCTCAACCCCAAGAACGCGCTGTTCTACGTCAGCCTGGCGAGCATGCTCGGCAGCTCGCACAGCAGTGCCGGCTGGAAGCTGTTCTACGGGCTATGGATGTTTGCCGTGGTGCTCGGTTGGGATCTGCTGGTGGCGCTGGCAATCGGCAACAGGCGCCTGTTGCAGCGCTTTCAGAGAGTTCTCCCAACTCTGGAACGGCTCTCGGGATTGGTACTGATCGTCCTGGCATTGGGAATGCTGGGCATGTTGCTGATGGGCTGACGGTACTCCGATCAATCCTTCAAGCGCGCCGCCAGCGTCGACAGATCGCCGGACAGCCCCTGCATGGCACGGCTCGCCGACTCGCTGCGCTGCAGGTCGGTCTCGTTGCTCTGGGCGATGGAAACGATCTCGACCAGGTTGCGGGCGATGTCTTCGGCGACCGAGGTTTGTTCCTCGGCCGCAGTGGCGATCTGGCGGTTCATGTCGCGGATCGCTTCCACCGCCAGGGTGATGCTGTGCAAGCGCTCGCCGGCCACACCGACCTGGGCACGGCCCGCAGCACTCTGTTGAGCGCCGGCGTTGATGGCCGCAGTCGCCTCCTTCGAAGCGCTCTGCACATTGGCGATCAACTGATGGATTTCGCTGATCGAACTGGCGGTACGGAACGACAGATTGCGCACCTCGTCAGCGACCACCGCGAAGCCCCTGCCCGCATCGCCCGCCCGCGCCGCTTCGATAGCGGCGTTGAGAGCCAGCAAGTTGGTCTGGTCGGCTATGCCACGGATCACTTCCAGCACGCTGCCGATGCGCTCGCTGTCACTTTCCAGGCGCGTGATCACTTCCGAGGTGCGAGTGATCTCGCCGTGCATCTGCTCGATGGTGGCGATGGTACGGGCCATGGTCGCCTCGCCTTCCTGCGCCGCCTGATCGGCTTCATCCGCCGCTCGCGCCGCCGCAGCGGAATGCCGCGCGACCTCCTCGGCCGTCGCACTCATCTCATGCATGGCCGTGGCCACCTGATCGGTACGGGAAAACTGCTCGCGAATGCCGTGGCCGATATGCCCGGCCACGCTGCTCAGGTCGTTGGTCGCGGCATCGAGTTCGCCCGTACCACGGCGCAGTTGCTGCGACAGCGTCTGCATGAACTCGCGCAGGCGATTGGCCGCCTGAGCCAGGCGGCCCACTTCGTCCTCGCGGCCTTCGCTCAGACGTTCACCGAATTGTCCGCGGCTGAGCAGATCGAGCTGGCCGGTTGCCTGCAACAGTGGCGTGGTGATGCGCCGATTGACCAGCCAGGCGCTGAACAGCGCCAACAGTACGCCAAGCCCGAGCATCGCCAGGCTACCGAACAGCACGCTGCGCTGGGCGATTTCGCTCAGTTGCATGGCACTCGCTTGGCTGCGTTCGTGCAACTCGTTGACCAGTGCCGACAACTGCTCGGTGGTCGCCCGGTCGATGCCCTTCACCGCCGCATCGCCGGCCTGAGCGGAAAACCCGGCCGCGACAAAGGCCTCGTAACCACGGCGATAGGCCTGGCCCATCTCGGCATGTGCACGGCGCAATTCGCTCAGGCGCTGGCGAAGCTCGGCACTGCCCGCCGTTTCGATCAAGTGCCCAATCTGCGTCTGCACCCGCCCTTCTTCTTCCTGAAATTGCTGCCAGTAACGATTGCGCTGCGTCTCGTCGGCGCCGCGCAGCAACACGTTCTTCCATTCCTGCACCTGGATCTTGAACGCCAGGTTGGTCGCATCCACCTGCCGCGCCTCTTCGAGAGGATCGCCGAGCAACGCCTGATAACCATCCAACTGCCGCGACAGCAGCGCAAAACCCGCCAGCGCAATCAGCAACATCAACACCAGAGCACCGCCAATCAGCAACACCAATTGGGCACGCAGCGAACGACCAAAGCTCATGAAAAACTCGAACGGAAGGGAGAAGTACGATGATTTTATGAAAGCTGTGTTACGGATATGTTGCAACGCAGTAGCCGGCTGTCTGGCATGCAGGGCCGCGCCAAGGGAAAGATGCCAGAAAGCCCGAGGCATCAGTATATGCAGACCCCAAGGTGACGCCCTACCGAAGCTCGATACTGCGCCGAGCACCACCTTGGCAAGGGAGCGACCGAAGGATGCTGGCGCGCGATTTGTCTCAACAATGATCCGGGTTAACGCTTTTGCGCCCGTTTCCTGGCCTCTTCCGCAGCCTCCTCCATCGCCGCGGCTGCCAGGCCGGAGCAGACCAGCACGCCAGAGCCCTGGGAGAGACATTCGTAGCGCTGCCGATCCTCGCCGGAACTGGTGACGCAGCCCTGCAGAGTGATCCGCTCCTCGATGCCCGCGAAGTTCTTCTGCCCTTGCGCATACTCGACAGCCGTGATTCGACCGGCCTCCATACGCTCCGCCGCCACCGCCTTCAGGTTCTTCATATCCACGGCCGTCCAGCGCATGGCGCTCTGGCACATCTCTCGCTTCGAGACCTTGCCTGAGGTCGCGCCAGCGGCTGCGTTCTGCGTAGGCAATGAAGGGGTAGACACTCGGCCACCCCCCACATACCCCTGGTTGATGCTCACCGGTTCGGCATGCTGCTGAGAGGGCGGCGGCTGGCTGCCGAAATGCTTCTGCCCCTTCTCGTCCACCCAGGTGTACACCTGGCTCTGCGCATGAGTGGAGAGGATGCTGCACAGGACGAACAATGGAAGCGTCTTGCAACCGAGCATGGTTGATAAATCCCTTTACGAAGCGCGGACTACGCAGCGGGCAATCTAGAGCTGGGCGGTAGGTTTGCCAAGTCACAGAATGAGAAAAGCCCCGAGGTTTTAAGATCGGGCCTTTGGAGTGTGCCGGGCGATAGGGATTTAAAGCCGTTTTTAAGCGGTTTCGTTACGTCGCAGTGCATGCCAGTGTGTGATTTTTCTGGAGTTTAGCGTGCCGATTCGAAGCTATGCGGCACAGTGTTTTCGACACTACTTGTTAAAAATGTCGGCGTGCGTCCCTGTCCTGGCCAGTTGCAGCTCGTCGCCTTCGACTCGGTAAATCAGTAACCAGTCCGGCTCGATGTGGGCATCGCGAAAGCCCTTCCAGTTGCTTTTCAACGGGTGATCAAGGTAGCTGCTTGGCAACGGCTGCCGGTTCGCCAGCAGATTCAGTAGCGCTTTCAGCTTGCCCATGTCCTTGCCACGTTTCTGCGCTAGCTTGAAGTCTTTCCTGAAGGTGCTGGACGGTACAAGCGTCAGCATCAATCACCCAGCTCATCGAATAGAGCATCAACGGTCTTGACCTTTTTCTTGCCCTTGCCCGCGATCAACTCAGCCATGGCGCTGGCGGTGGCTTTGTTCGGGGTGCGGTCATAGGGTAGCTCCTGGCCAGCGGCGATCTGCGTCATCATCAACCGGATGGCCTCGGAAATGCTCATGCCGGATTCTGACAAGCGCCGGGCTGCGGCTTCTTTGGTGGCGGTATCGATCCGCGCACGGACAACGGTATCGGCGGTGGTTGCCATGATCATGGCCCTCCTGTGTGATGTAGCTACAAGTGTAGCTACAAACCATCAGCGCCGCTATCGATTCCTCGTACCCAGGTTGATCCGCACCTTGCAGTTCCTATGCTCAACATTCCCCTTAAGGCGGAAAGGAAACTGATTTATTTTCATCGTTCTGAACACCCCGCTTCTGGCCGGATGCGGAAATTCAGAGCAGCAAAAATAAATCTGTCCCGTTTGGCCGACGAACCTGGCAAGACTGAATACAATGTGCGCCAGATATCCCGAGCCATGAATATGGCTGCACTGGACAAGGAACTCGCCTCCATGGCCTCCCCTGATAAACAGCAAAAACGCGCCCAGCGGGCCAAAGCCAAGGCCAAGCAGAACCGTATGGGCAAGCCCAAGGCCAATGTCGTACATCCGGTGTTGGCCAATCCGCTGATCAACGAACCGTTCGATGATGTCGAAATCGACCTGAGCACCTTCGATTTCAAAGACATCGAGGAGAACGGTTTCGACCCGGCACATTTCGACGATCTGTTCCAGGCCATGAAAGTGGGTGAAGGCATCAGCCTGCTGGCGATGTGCCTGGTGTTCCTGCAATACCCGGTGCTGGAGCTGGTGGTCGCAGAGGAAGCGGAAGACCCGGCGACCGACTTCATGATGGGCCTGCTGATCACCTATCGCGGGATCTTCCACGATGAAGACGAAGACGCGGCAGTGCATTGGATCGGCAGCGACGCCTTCCAGAAGGCCTACAACGAAGCGTCGATGATCCTGCAGAAGAAGAACGCCCGCGGCAGTGCCCGCGCTTAGAACCTGTTCACGATCTTTCGAGCAATGACAGCAGAAAGGCGGGAGCGGACGCTCACTCCGTAGGGTGGATGACGCTCTTTTCATCCACCATTGCGATCGCAGAGCGGTGGACGGGTCGGGCCGCGTAGGTGAAGCGTCGTCCACCCTACGAAAGGCCGCTATCGCCACATTGCCGCCGATCTATAGGGATACGGGTTCCTGTTTGCCAAGTGCACAAAGATCGTGAACAGGCTCTTAGATCTGCCCCCCCCTATTGGCCTCGGTGACCATCAGTAAATGGCTACGGCAGCTTAGTGAGGGTCAGAACAGGCGAGCGCGGCGCATTGCAGTTCAGGCATCCGGCAGCTTGGCGATGACCTTGATCTCGAACTGGAAACCATTCAGCCAGGTTACGCCAATGCACGTCAGCGTCGGATGCGGAGCATTGCCCCAGAATTCAGGCACGACGCTCCAGGCGGTCTCGAATATCGCTTCGGGATTCACCAGAAACACGGTGGCATCGACGACGTCATCGAAGGTGCAGCCTGCTGCCTTCAGCACTGCGTTGAGGTTTTCGAACGCCAATCTGACCTGCTTCTCCAGGTTCGGCTCGGGTGATCCGTCTTCACGGCTTCCCACCTGACCCGACACGAAGAGAAAGCCGTTCGAACGAATGGCAGGGGAGTAGCGGTCTCGCTCATAGATCGCCTGCCGCCCTGCTGGGAAAATAACGTCACGCGTGGCCATGGCCGTCTCCTTATCTGTTTACTTGGAAAGGAGACTGTAGAGGTACCTCCGCGACGGATAAACTCGCGAGTCTGCTCATCACTGTTCTCGATTCCCAAACAATCAAATGGTGCAGGAGGTGCTTATGCGCCGTCTCGCTACCCTGCACGCGTGCACTCGAAATGGTTTGTAGTGCTCGCCCTGCCCCGCGTACGAACTGCCGTATAGCCATCAATAAGGGTCGCCAAGGAGCTGCCAAATGGATATGTCCGTTTTCGGCCGAAACAAACGCTCGCCTAGACGGATGAACCAGGCATCGCAGTTGGCAGTATCAGCCGAATCGATGATAGGCATGCGCAATACGCATTCGAACCCCGGGCTAAATCCAGATAGCCTTGCTCTCGAATGCATTGCTCATGAAGCCGATAGCGAGGAATCGATGACCCAATCTACCTATGTACCGCCGAAGGTTTGGCAACACCTTGAGACTTCCGGTGGCCAGTTCTCCAAGATCAACCGGCCTGTCGCAGGCGCAACCCACGAGAAGGCACTGCCGGTCGGCAAGCATCCGTTGCAGCTCTATTCGCTTGCCACGCCCAACGGCGTGAAGGTGACCATCCTGCTGGAGGAACTGCTCGCACTGGGGCATGGCGATGCCGAATACGATGCCTGGCTTATCCGGATTTCCGAGGGGGATCAATTCTCCAGCGGCTTCGTCGGGGTCAATCCGAACTCGAAGATTCCGGCACTGATCGACCAGAGTGCGGGTACGCCCATCCGCGTGTTCGAATCCGGATCGATCCTGCTTTATCTGGCGGAAAAATTCGGCGCGTTCCTGCCTGCAGATCCGGCAGGCCGTACCGAAACCCTCAACTGGCTGTTCTGGCAAATGGGAGCGGCGCCCTATCTGGGCGGCGGCTTCGGGCATTTCTACGCCTATGCGCCGGAAAAGCTCGAATACCCAATCAATCGGTTCACCATGGAAGCCAAGCGTCAGCTGGATGTGCTGAATCAGCGGCTCGCCGAGCATCGCTACCTGGCAGGCGACACCTACACCATCGCTGATATCGCCGTGTGGCCCTGGTATGGCGAACTAGTGAGGGGCAACGTGTATTCGGCCGCGGAGTTCCTCGCCGTTCATGAATACCCCCACGTACTGCGCTGGGCCGATGAGATAGCCAATCGCGAAGCGGTCAAGCGTGGCCGGCGGGTCAATCGCACTTGGGGCGACGCATCGGAGCAAGTGCCCGAGCGGCACCAGGCCTCCGATCTGGATACGGTCTGAGCCGGGACAGTTTTCGGCAAAGGCCGGAACACAACAGCGGTGGGCTGCCGTTGCTGCCTGGGATCCATTCACACGACAACTGAAGTGATAGAGCGAAAGAAGGCCTTGCAACCGCTGCAAATCAAGACTGAAGGTCACGCTCAAGCACTGGGTCGTTGAACGCAGCTTCGCCTGACTGGATAAAGCAGGAGGCTATGGAAGAACCGCGAGCGTCAATTCAACATCGGCTTGCAGTTCTTCCATCTGGTCTTCTCGTACGCCTGCTCAGAATATCGTGAACAGCCCCTTAGGATTCCCAGGCCAGCAGTGGCCTGGGCCTATCCGGCTCGCGACTGGAACCTTAGGGTAATCACACAGTGCCGCTGATCCCCGTCGAGCCCTGCCGCTCAAGCGCCCGATGCAGAGACTGCATCTCGGAAGCCAGCGCCTGGATGGCAGCGTCCAAAGGGACTCCGGAAGGCTCCAGTCGGCAAGCGCTTTCCAATGTTTCGCAGCATTGCACCAGGCGCTCGGCCTTGACGATACGTGCAGCCCCCTTGATCCGGTGCGCCAGCTCGGCCAGGGCGCTGCGCTCCTCGGAGGCTGCCAGTGCCTGTAGCGTCTGCAGATCCTCGGCGGTGCTCGACAACAACTCATCGAGCAGGCGGCGAGCAAGCGCCGGGTCGCCGCCAGTCAGCGCATCCAGAGTGGCCGGGTCGAAGACATCGGCGGATGCCTTCCCTGCGTCGACAAGGTTGTCGATAGCGCGGATGGCCGCTAGGCGCTCGCCCAGTGCGGCCAGGCTGATCGGCTTGAACAGGCAGTCGTCCATGCCACTGTCCAGGCAACGCTGGCGTTCGTCCGGCTGGGCATTGGCGGTGTAACCGAGAATGCTGCAGGGCGGCAGGCCTCGTGCCTGCTCTTCGCGGCGGATGGCGCGGGCCAACGCATAACCGCTCATCACCGGCATGTTGCAGTCGCTGATGAGCAGATCGAAATGCCCGTTGCACCAAGCCGCGAACCCCGATGTCCCATCACAGGCCTCGCTGACCTGGTGTCCGTAGAACGCCAATTGCTGGCAGAGCAGCAGGCGGTTGGCCGCATGATCATCCACCACCAATACCCGCAGGTGGCTGGTAGTGCTCGGCACCTCCTCCTGGCCAGGTTGCGAATCCGGCGTGGCTGGCTCCAGGATAGCCAGGCTCAACTCGACCTCAACCCTGGTGCCCTGGCCCAGCGCACTGCTCAATGTCAGTCTGCCGCCCATCATCTCGCACAGCGAGCGGCAGATGACCAGGCCCAGGCCGGCTCCATTGCGGCTACTCAGGCCATTCTGCCGGGCCTGTGCGAAAGGCTGGAACAGGCGGGCCTGATCGGCGTCCGAAATACCGATACCCGTGTCTTCAACCAGCAATTGCACCGCGATGCGCTCCTCGTCGACCGCCTGGCTCTGGATGCGGACGCTTACCTGGCCGGCATCGGTGAACTTGATGGCATTGCTGATCAGGTTGGACAGCACCTGCTTGAAGCGCAGCGGGTCGATCAGCACCTCGCGGCTCACGCGGGCATCGATATCCAGTAGCAGGCTGAGGTTCTTTTGCCGCGCCAGGCCATCGAACACCCGAGCGACCGACTCCACCAGCACCCGCAGGTTGGCCCGTTCGGGGGCCAGGCCGAGGCGTCCGGACTCGATCCGGGCGATGTCGAGGATATCGCCAATCAGTGCCAGCAGGCCCTTCGCCGACTCATAGGCGACCTCGATGGCCTGGCGGTCGAGCTGCCCCTGCTCGGCATGCTTGAGTGCCAGCTCCAGCATGCCGAGCACCGCACTCATCGGCGTGCGGATTTCGTGGCTCATGGTGGCGAGGAACGTGCTCTTGATCCGGCTGGCTTCATCGGCCCGTTCCCTGGCGCTTTGCAGCTCTTCCACCAGGGCCTGGCGCTCGCTGATATCCAGCCAGCCGCCGATGATGCCCTGCACCTCGCCATGGCTGTCCTGGTAGGGCAACAGCCAATGGTAGATCGTCAGCGTGCGTGCACCGATGCGCAACTCACGATCCTGGATCAACGCCTGCCCGTTATCCATGACCCAGCGGTAATCATCCAGATAAGTGTCGGCCTTGTCCGTGTCCAGACCAGCCGGCAAGCTGTCGGCGAGCGTCTTGCCAATCACCGTCTCGCGCTCGACGGCGAAGGCTTGCAGGTAGCTGTCATTGCAGATCAGCATGCGTCCGGCGCGGTCGCGCACATAAATGGGATGTGGTGTGCCGTTGATCAGCACCTCCATGAAGCGCAGCTGATCGGCCAGGCGTTGTTTGGCCAGCAGGCGCTGCTTGATTTGCCGGCGCAGGTAGAAATTCCACACCAGCGAGACCAGCAGCAACAGCGCAGCGACGGCGACTATCTGATAGATCAGCTCGCGGTAGTCACGCCAGGACTGAGTGGATATCACGGCATTGGTGCGCCAGCGGTTGTTGAGGGCACTGAGCTCGTCCGGCGGGATGTCGATCAGCACCTTGTCGAGAATGCCTTGCAGCTCGCTTTCGCTCCTGCGCACGCCGAAGGCTGCCTGGGAGGGTTTCAGGTCGATAGTGGCGGCGATACGTAATTGTTCGTCGTACATGCGCCGGATGTAGTAGTTCGCGCTACTCATGGCATGCACCGTGGCATCCGCCAGGCCGTCGCGAACCAGGGTGAAGCCCTCCAGCGCACTGCCGGTCTGCAGCAGTTCGATCTGCGGGTAGGCCCGGCGCAACTCGCCGAGCAGGGTATGCCCCGCCGGAATCGCCAACGTCCTGCCGTTCAGCGCGGCCAGACCGTCGAGCCTCTCTGCCTGCTTACGGGTAACCAAGACGAAAGGATTGACCAGGTAGGGACGGCTGAAACGCAGGTACTCCTCGCGTTCGGTATCGGGCACGGAGTCCGCCAGCATATCCGCCTCGCCGCTGCGCACCGCCTCCAGCAGTTCGCCGATGCCGCTCTTGCGCTGGATATCGAATTTCAACCCGCTACGCAACTCGATCAAGGCCAGCAGGTCGGCGGTGCTACCCCGGTAGTGACCATCGATATCGACATAGGACAGTGGTGCCAGCCCGCTGCTCACCGCCACCCGCACCACCGGGTTGCGTGCCAACCAGCGCTGCTCGGCGGCGCTGAGCCGCAGACTCCCGGTGTTCAGCGACAGCCCGCCGCTCCAGCGTTTCTGGATACCCTGGCGCTGCTCCTGCGGGATGGCTGCCAGGGCGGTATCGATGATCCGCCTGAGTACTGCGTCCTCGCGACGTAGCGCGAAGCCATAGCCGACGGCTTCCGGCTGCGCCAGGTGGGCGATGCGTACGCTGTTGGAGTAGTTCTGCTGGATCAGGTACTGCGCCACGCTGGCATTGCTGAACATGGCATCGGCCTGGCCGAACGCCACGGCGGCCATGGCATGCTCCTCGACGGTGTAGGACTCGATGACAGCGCCCGGATAACGCGCCTTGATCCGTTCCAGCGGCATGTAGTCGTAGCCCACCGCCAGCTTGCGACCGCTGAGTGTCTGCGCCGTGGGCAGCGGCTCGCCAATTCGGCTGATCAGCACCGACTGGTCGGCAGCATAGGTGCTACTGAGAACGATACCAGCGGTTTCCATCTCGAACTGGTTGGAACTGCCCAGTAGATCGATCTCTCCCTTGCTCAGGGCGTCCAGAGCGGTGGCCCGATCAGGGTAGCGCCGCACGCTGATACGGGTGTCCAGCAATTGCGCGATCAAGTCCGCGTAGTCAGCCGTCAGCCCTTCGTAATCGCGACCGCTGGTGCTGATGTCGAAGGGCGGGTAGTCCGGTGCCGAGGTGCCCAGGCGCAGCTCATGTCTGAGCCGCAGCCATCGCCAGTCGGCCTCGTCGAGCTGGATGTTCTGTGCTTCGGCTTCGGAGCGCCCGAGCAATTGCAAAGCTTCGGGCTGTACCTCGGCAGCGATCGCCAGAACGCCGAATAGCCACAGGCAGAGGCCGCACAGTGCACGACCAAAGCACAAACGCGGCCCCCGTCGCGTCATGTCAGCCCATTGCGCTTGGCGAACTCGATGAGCTCCACCAGCGACGTGGCGTTCAGCTTCTGCATCAGGCGTGTCTTGTAGGTACTGATGGTTTTGTTGCTCAGTAGCATGCTGTCGCCGATCTGCTTGTTGCTCAGGCCGTTGGCCAATTGCTGCAACACCATCACCTCGCGATCCGACAGGCCGTTGACCCGCTCTCGATCATTGACCAGGGCATCACCGCGGCGAACCGTCGTCAGCGTGTCCCTGGGAAAGTAGCTGTAACCGGCCAACACGGCCTTCGCAGCACCGAGCAGTTCGCCCAGGTCTTCCTGTTTGCAGACGAAACCCGCCGCGCCAGCCTGCAGGCAACGCAGCGCGAACAAGTGGCCGGGCTGGGCGCTGAGCACCAATACGCGCAGCGGCAGGCCGAGCGTATCGAGCCGGGCGATGACCTCCAGGCCATCCAGCCTGGGAATGCCGATATCCAGTACCACCAGATCAGGGGCGAATTCACGGGCCAACTGCAGCGCATCCACACCATTGTCGGTTTCGCCGACGATGCGGAAACCATCCCGCTCCAGCAGCAGGCGTACGGCCAGGCGGATCACCGGGTGGTCGTCGACGATAAGCACTGTTTTCATGCGACCTCTCATTTTCCGCTATGGCCTGGGGAAGCGTCCTACTTCACGTGACAACGATTCCGTCGACCCATGCTGAAAGATAGCTGCTCTTTGCACAATGGCCGATGAGCGCAGCATACGAGATAAGGAAACGTCCTACACATCGGCCAGCGTTGTCCCGCTGCTCACACGAGTTCCTGGCGCCAGACTGCCACGCCTCATCAACTCTGGAGATCGGCAGATGCGAGACCTGTGCGTACTCATTCTGGAAGACCACCCGTTCCAGCGCGCAGTCGCCGTCAGTGCCATGACGCTGCTGGGCGTCGGCCGCATACTGGAGGCCGCCGACGGCCGAGCAGGACTGAAGCTGCTTAGCCAGCATGGCCCGGCCGATATCGTGTTGTGCGACTTGCGCATGCCCGGTATGGACGGTCTGGCCTTCCTCCGCCATGCCAGCCAGACGGGCCTGGTCAACGCGGTCATGCTGTATAGCGAAAGCGAGGAGCATGTACGTCGCACCACCTTGCGGATGGTCGAGTTGCTCGGCCTCAAGGCGCTCGGCGACCTGGGCAAGCCGCTGCCCATCGATACCCTGCAGGCTTTGCTCGAACGCTACCGCGCCAGCCAGACACAAGCGTCTCCTGGGCTGCCCGAAGTACGCGAGCTACCGAGCCTGCGCGAGATTGAACACGGCCTGCGCAACGGCGAGTTCCGGGCCCATTACCAGCCCATGTTCATGCTCGACAGCGGGATGCTGGTGAGTGTCGAAGTGCTGGTACGTTGGGCCCATCCCGAACGAGGTTTGCTGACGCCGGACAGCTTTTTGCCCATGGTCGAGGGCTGTGGCCTGCTCGACGAACTGTTCATCCAGCTGTTCGAACAAGGCCTGCGGCTGCGCCGAGAGTTGGCGCAGCGGAAGCTGACCTTGGCGCTGGCCTTCAACCTGAACCCCTCGCAACTGGACTCGCCGCGACTGTGCGAGCGGATCGAACAAGCGGTAAACCGCTATGGCCCGAGCGCCAACGGCGTGCATTTCGAGATCAATGAACATGGTTTGATCAAGTCCCCCGCCAGCAGTCTGGAAAATCTATTGCGTTTGAGGCTGATGGGCTGCGGCCTGACCATCGACGGTTTCGGCAGCGGTTTTTCCTCGCTGCAACGGCTCCATGACCTACCGTTCGACCAGATCAAATTGCCCGGCCACTTCATTGGTGGCCTCGGTACGGATCCATATAGCGCCGCGATCATCGGCAGCACCCAGGAGTTGGCGGACTGCCTGGGTATGAACCTGGTGATCGAAGGAGTGGAAACGGCCGAGCAGCGTCGCCACCTGATCGATCTTGGTTGCAGCATCGGCCAGGGCTACTGGTTCGCCGGCCCAATGGATGGCGCAGATTTTCAGCACTGGCTGAGCATCTCCGGGCACCTGCTCACCTGATCGAACGCCGGGCTGGCCGCACGCAGCCAACCCGCGTAGGACAAATCACGTAACAGGAACTGCAGGAGCGTTTATGCGTCAGCCCTACCCACGTCTTTGCACACTGACTGCCTGTTTACTACTGATGGCCTGCGAGCAGCAGGCCAGCTCCAGCGCCATCGATCGACCGGTTCGGGAGACCCGCTTCGCCGAACGAATCGACGGTTTTCCCGCCGCGGATAACGAATTCGAAACCACCCACATGGAGGATATGCACAGGTCTCAGCCCGCGCCAGAAGCGACACACCGCCAGCCTGTCGAAATCATCGGCAATGGGCCGCTCACGCCGCGTACCGCCAGCTCCGGGCGGCTGGTTTTCTAGACCCGCCCTGAACATACCGCCACCCCCCAGGCTTGCCCAACCGCCCCGTCACAAGTCCGACCACGCAGGAAATTTCCTACAGGCCGCCAGGCCGCGCCCGACATTCGCATGACCTGCCAAACCGAATAATGGCCCCACTTCGCAACCTGTCGCCGCGCCTCGCTGGCAACACGGCAGGTTCCCCCCCTTATTCACTGGCACAGGCTATGAAAAGACTTCTACTCGCAGCGCTGCTCACACTGCCCCCGCTTGCCCAGGCCGGTGCCGATATCAGCATCGGTGCCATGTACGACTACCTGGACGGCGACAAGAGCACCCTGCTCAAGCGCGTGCGCAACGGCGGCGATGCCACCGCATTCGTCAAGGTGAGCGTGGCCGAGTTGGTCTACGACGCCTCCGGCAAGGCCAGGGAAATTCCCGTCAGCATACCCAACGGCTCCAGCGTGGAAACCCGCGCTCTGGTCGCCAGCCCGGCGCGGCTGATCGTCCCGGCCGGCGGCATGCAGGCACTGCGCGTCCTCTATATGGGTGAGCGCAACAAGGAACGCTATTTCCGCCTGCGTTTCGAGCCGGTGCTGCCGCAGCAGGACGACGGCTTCGGCCTCTCCCTGGCAGAAAGCGAGCAATACCGCGAGAGCCTTTCCGCCGGCGTCAACATCCTCGCCGGTTATGGCGGCCTGCTTTTCGTACGTCCGGAAAAACCGCACTACGCCACGCAGATCCAGAGCCAGCCCGGGCGCTTCCAGGTCAGGAACGACGGCAACAGCAGCGTGGTGCTGGACAACTTCAACGACTGCTCCGCCGACGGAAAACAGTGCGAAGTGCCGAGCAAGTATCACGTCCTGCCCAATAGCGCTCGCGCGTTCGAACGCCAGCCTGGCCGCCTGTATCACTTCGACCTGATCGAAGGCGACAAGACCCAGAAGATCGAACTCAAACCCTGAGCTCGCTCTGGTTTTCACCTACCCACACCACGAGGCTAAACCCCATGAAGAAATCCCTGATGATCGCCCCCCTGGCCCTGCTCGGCGCAAGTGCCGCAGTACTCGCCGAGGACGCGGTGCAGCACCAGGTCACCGTCGTCGCCACCGTACCAACCGAAAACTTCTATGTCGTACCGCCAGCAGGCGACAGCTGGCTGAACGACCCCCAGGAGCTGTTCTGGAACCCACAGAACAATGGCCTGAGCAGCGTGCGCAAGCAGCTTGAAGCAAAGAGCACAGTTGGCCCGATAAACGCCTACCTGAGCGCACCGGCGGTGATGGCCAGCGGTGCCAATAACATCGACCTGAACGTGAAGCTGCGCGGCATCGACCTGAGTACCACCACCACCGAAGTGGTACCGGCGGCCCTGGCGCTCACCGGCACGCGCATGGATGTGGAGATTTCCGCCAAGCCGCTGGCCTCCGGCGACTATGCCCCGGGCCGTTACCAGGGCGTGGTCGGCATGATCTTCGAGACTGCCGCCCCCTGACGCCTCGCCAACTGGCTAATGCTAGGTGCGTACTCACGCGCCGCTCCGTTACCGCCCCGATTCCCGTGCACTGGCCTGGGAGGGGCGGCCTTTTCCGAACCTGGGGTGAGTCATGTTTTCGATGTCTTTCCTGATGCGATCCATCCTGCTGCCGCTAGGCAGCAGCGTGATCACGTTGCTGCCAGCGAAAGCCATCGCGGCTACCTCAGTGCCAACGGCAGAGCTAAGCACCCTGACCCAGGCCCAAGGACTGCCGGCGGATTTCGCCGAACACTTCTTCGACGTACCGCTGGCCGTGCGCGTCGACCTCGATGGCCGCCCACTCGGCGAAGCCATGGTGATGCTCGGGCGTGACGACAGCGTGCGCCTGATCGAATTCACCGACACCACGGACAGCCCCTTCAGCCCGGCCGAACGGCAACCGTGGATCGAGCTGCTCGGTGATGGCTGGCCCTTGGGCGCGTGCCATTCGAGCTGCCCCTCGGAGCTGATGGCCCTGCACTACAGCCTGGCGACCTCGCAACTGTCGATCCTCACCGCAAAGGCCGAAGCCGACCCGCAACGGGCGCGTTACTACCAGTTGCCGGAGGGTGGCAGCCAGGGTTTGATGCTCTACAATCAACTGAACCTCACCGGCGGCCAGCAGCAGGAGACCGCCGGTCGTTATGCCCTCGAAGCGCAAGGCAGCCTCGGCAACTGGACCACCGTCGCCGGCGCGCAGGTGCATCGCAGCGCCACCGGCAACGGAGAGGAGCCGCTACGCTACTACGCACAAAACCTCTATGCCGAACGCCAAGACGCCGGAAACTTCTGGCGCCTGGGCTACTTCACCCCGGACGCCCACGGCGTCATGCGTCAACCGCAGACGCTCGGCAGCAGCCCGCAAACCACCCTCGGTCTGATGTACGGCAGCAGCGACAGCCTGGCCGTCGACAGCAGTAGCCCCAGCGCCACGCCGATCTACGTCACACCCAATCGCCCCGGAGTGGTCGAGCTCTATCGCAATGGCGTGCTGCTCAACAGCCAGCCGGTGCAACCGGGGCTGCAGGCCATCGACACACGCAACCTGCCAGGCGGTATCTATGAGGTGGAAGTGCGCCTGGTCGAGGATGGCCAGGTCACCTCCAGCGAGGCGGCATTCATCTACAAACCGAACAACTGGCACGACCCGGATCAACCCTGGCGTTACAACCTCTACCTGGGCCGCCAGAGCAACCTGCTGAGCAACTGGGAGGCGCGCGACAATGACGCCCTGACGGCCGGCGCCATCGTCAACTACCTGTTGCACCCGCGTGCCGTGCTCGGCCTCTCGACCCAGCGGGTGGACGAGACCACGCAGTTTGGCACCTCCCTGGACTGGAGCGTGCTGGACAACCTGAGCCTGTACGGCAACCTGTACCACAGCCGAAACCAGGGCCACGGCTTCGATCTGCAAGGCATCTACAGCTACGCCAGCGGCAGCCTGGTTGTCAGCCACAGCCGTACCGCGATGGATCGTGGCGATAGCTCACGCACTGCGCGTAGCGCGTCCGGCGAGGTTCAGCAAAGCGCCTTGTCCATGCAGCACCGCGTTACCTACAAGAGCAGCGCCACCTTGCGCCTGGCCCATAGTAGCGGTGCCAGCCAGGGCACCGGCGTCGACCTCGGCTGGCTGTACAACGGCACGCTATTGAGCAGCGATGCCAACTGGCGGCTCTCGGTATTCGACCGCCCCGGCACACTCAGCTCCGGCAACGAACGCAACCGCGGCTTCGATGTGACGCTCAGCCTGGCGCTGGGCGCGCCGGGCAAGCGCCTCACCGGCAGCTTCGGCAGCCGCGCCTCGCGGGACGGCGGGCGCGACCAGAACGCCGCCGTGACCTACCAGCAGAGCTTCGCCGACGGTGCGCTGCGCAGCGTCTCCGGCACCGTGACCGCCGACAGCTACGGCACCGGCCTGTCCGGCAGCGCCTACTACCAGGGCGACCTGGCCAGCGGCGACCTCTACCTGCAGCGTTCGTCCTACGACGACGCCCTGAGTGGTGGCCTCAACCTCACCAGCACCGTTGCCCTTGGCGCCGGCACTCTGGCGGCCAGCGGCGACAGCCAGTTGTATGCCGCCGGGATGATCGTCGATGTCGAGTCGGACAACGACGCCATCGCCCTGCGCGCCGACGACCTCAACGGCCACAGCACCGTACTCAAGCCAGGGCGCAACGTGATCCCGCTCACCGCCTACAAAAGCGGCACGGTGCAGTTCGACTTTGCCGGTAGAGACGCACCCGCCGCGGTCATTCAACCGCAAGCGGTGAGCTACCACCTCAACCAGGGCGGAGTGAGTTACCAGAAGATCCGCGTGATGAACACCGTCACCGTCATGGGCCGCCTGCTGGATGCTCAGGGCCAGCCGCTCAAGGGCGCGTTGATCAGCAATCATGCCAGCCGCAGCGTGAGCGAGGCAGACGGTTTCTTCGCCGTGGAAATGAGCGAGTCCAGCCCGACCCTGAACGTGCAATGGCAAGGCAATGCGCTGTGCCAGATCCGTCTGGAGAAAGGCGACTATCGCCGCGAGCAGGACAGCCTGCTGGTCGGCAACCTGGTATGTGCCGGCAGCGACCTGGCAGCCAGAAAACCCGCCCTGCTGAATTCAGACAGTTAACCGGAAGGCGTATATACAGATGAAATCACCGACAGTCTTCGCCAGGCTCCTCTACTTCGTCGTGAGTGTCAGCACCCTGTTGACCGGGTCTCCGACCAATGCGGCAGATGCCACCATCAGCGCGTACTTCGCACCGAATCTGCAGGATGCCTCGCAGAACCAATTCACCAACACCACGCCCAGTGCGTTCTTTTGTCAGCGCTGGCCGGAGGTTTGCAATGAGCGGCAGGTATTTACTGTGGGTATTGATAGCGTGCGTTACAACAAACGCACCATCAAGCAGGCGGCCAATGTGCGGGAGCGCTTCTATATTAAAACCCCGGCCACTCGGCGCATCAGAATGACCAGCACAGCCGGCGACTCGTTTACCGCTGAGTTCCAGATCACCTCCATTAGTCAACGTGTTGAAGCGAGTGACACTCCCAGGGGTGATAACAACCCCGTATTTACCGCCACCATAATGGGAGGATGCTCTTACCAAACGGCCTGGGGCATCTCGAATTGGGCGCAATACTTCTGGCGTATCAATAACCCCGCCTCACCCAGCGGCTGCTATTCGGATTCAGATACTCAGACCATCGGTTTCGTCAAGGATGTGCGCACCTCCGAATTTGCCATTACCTACCGGTTGATCACCCCGACACCGCACAGCATCGTCAACGGCGTCTATACAGGAGAGACGCTCTACCATATCGGCAACAATGCCGATTTCGACTTTGGCGACAATGTCACCGAGCTGAGCCAAAGCACCATCAGCATCGCCTTCGAGCTGACCGTCAAACACCAGGTTCGGGTGGAGTTCCCGCCGGGTTCGGACCGTGCCGTGCTGGAGCCGCAAGGGGGCTGGGGCGAGTGGGTGCACCGTGGCCGGCAACCGACCCGCCTGTACCGCGACCTGCCATTTCGCCTGTGGTCCGGTGGCCCGTTCAACATGTACCTGAACTGCCAGTACAGCGCTGGCAGCAACTGCGCGATCCGCAACCAGAATAATAGCCAGGTACCGATCAACGTCGCAGTGACGCTGCCCAGCCATGTGGCCCTGACCAATGGTGGCGCAGTACGCCGCGAAAGCCTGCCGGTCGGGAGTGCTGCGGCCAAGCGTTTCCGAAGCGTATCGACGGGGCTAAACCAACCGGCCCAACTGCATTTCGAAGCGAGCCAGGCGGCCGTGAACGATATGCTCAAGCAGCCCGGCAGCACCTATCAGGGTGACGTCACTATCATCTTCGATGCCGAAATGTGATGGCCCGACGGCTCGTTGGTCTCATACATAGGTTCGGCATGCTTGATCCGGGTTTTCTAGGGCCTGTTGCCGCTCCATTCGCGTCCGTTATGGTTGCAGAGCGTGACAGAGACAAAGCCTGCACGCGGCCCATGACACATCATCACAACCATGAAAGCGCTAAGACATGTCCAGAAAGATCATCGCCCTACCAGTACTACTGATCACACTCGCATTCGCCGCAGGCACCTGCACGGCCGAGGAAGCAACGCCGAATGAACTGCAGACGCTGGTAGACGCCAATATCCGTCCGCTGATGCAGGAATATGACATCGCGGGAATGGCGGTGGCGATCACCCACAACGGGCAGGCCCACTACTTCAACTATGGCGTCGCACGTCTGGACGACCAGCAGCCCGTGACCTCCGACACCCTGTTCGAAATCGGTTCACTCAGCAAAACCCTCACCGCTACCCTCGCCGCCCTGGCCCAGGCAACGGGTAAGCTGGCGCTCTCGGAGAGCGCTGGCCAGCATCTGCCCGAGCTGCGCGGCAGCAGTCTGGAACACACCAGCCTGCTCGACCTCGGCACCTACACCGCCGGCGGGCTGCCGCTGCAATTTCCCGACAGCGTGACTGACCAGGACAGCATGTTCGCCTACTACCAGCAATGGCAGCCGGAGCATAACGCTGGCGCCTACAGGCGCTATTCGAACCCCAGCATCGGTTTGCTCGGCCTGCTGGCTGCACGCAGCATGGGCCAGCAGTTTCCGGCGCTGATGGAGGGCACCCTATTCCCCGCACTCGGCATGCGGCAGAGCTATATCCAAGTGCCGGCTACGCAGATGTCGCGCTACGCCTACGGTTACGCGCAAGATAACCAAGCCGTACGGGTCACTCCGGGGATGCTCGATGCAGAAGCCTATGGGGTAAAAACCAACGCCAGGGACATGCTGCGTTTTGTTCAGGCCAACCTCAACCCGACCAGGCTGAGCCTCGACCTGCAGCACGCCATCGCCACCACGCAAACCGGCTATTACCGCATTGGCGAGATGACCCAAGGCCTCGGCTGGGAGCGTTACCCCTACCCAATCAGCCTTGAACGCCTGCAAACCGGCAACTCCCCGGCGATGGCCCTGGAAGCGCAAAAGGCCACGCTCCTGACACCACCCAAGTTCGAGCCGGACACCAGCCTGTTCAACAAAACCGGCTCGACCAACGGCTTCGGTGCCTACGCAGTCTTTGTCCCCGGCCACGACCTGGGCCTGGTTCTACTGGCCAACAGAAACTACCCCAACGCCGCCAGGGTGAAAGCCGCACACGCCATACTCACGGCCCTGGCCAATCACTCGAACCCCGCAGAACCGCATCCCCAGAATACCCCCTAGGGTATATTCGCCAGCACGCCGCGGATTGCTGATTAGTTACGAACTCTCGTCGGAATAAGAGTTGTAAAGCTGGTTGGCTCTGGCTAACCACGCTTACAACATATAACAACGTGCTTAAAACACTCACTTCGTTCGCTGGGACGGGCTAAAGCCCGCCCTTTAATTTAATCGTTATGTGAAAAAATGAGGGTGACGCTGTATATGAAATGGATATACAGAATTATGTTAGCTTTTTCGACATCTCTTTTATTTGCTGGGCAATCTTTAGCCTCAAAGTATGAATTACAGATCAACAACGCTGCTCCTGCTACTGGAACTGTAAGGCTTTTTCTTGAGAGCCCTCTTCGTTCTGACACTCCCTTTATTACAAGGCAGCTTAATGGGTCAAATATAGAAAACCCAGTTTGCGCTACGTCAAATAAAGCCTTGCTTCGTCAGGATGGTGAGTGGCTGGCACCTGCTGGCTGTTCTGAAATCGCCTGGAGCATAAGGTTCAGTGCTGCAACCAACCCGGATCATGATGTCTCTATGCAGGATAATCTTTACTACCCAGGCCGGTGGTGGTTGTTCTCCGAGTGGGGGAATCTTTTGCGCCTTTCTTCGAATACCGCTGAATCTGAAATTTGCACCAAGGGTCATATCACAATATGCCGCCGTGTGCCATCGCTTAAAGAAGCGCCTCTATTGATGCTGATTGGCGTACCTGAAAATCGATTTATTTTTGGAAAAACATCGTTCAACTTTTTCACGGGTCATCTACCTTCAAACTTTAACGTGAAGAATCTTTATAGATCGTATGATCGACAAGTTTCATACCTGTATGAAATCATGGCCTCTATCAACACCTCACAACTGCCAGAAGTTATTGATGTATTAGTTCTAGGAATTGATTCCTCTTTGGGTGTGCTTGGTGGTGCCGCAGGAAGAGACACTTACTTGGCAAATATCTCTGTGACTGAGCAAGGCGTGAACTCATCAGAACGAGTCAGGCATCTATGGATCGCTGCTCACGAAATGGCACACCTGTTGGGATTGGAGACTAACGCACTTTGGGCTTCGGAAAGCCTAGCCCACTACTACGGATTCAAGTCTCTTGAAAAAAATAAAGACGCTTTTCAGCTATTCGATCAGATGACCGATGAAATTGATCAGATAGGGCTTCTAAAGGCTCATCGACTTGTAGCACAAGGCGAAGGACAGTACTACGCGCAATTCTATGCGAAAGGTGCTGCATTTTGGAGAGACGTGGATCAAGCACTCATCCAAGCAACGCAAGGGAAAAAGAGCTTGGACGATTACCTCTCGTTACTGGTAAACGGTCAGTTCGGCATTAATGGTGAGCTTCCCGCAGAGTTCTTAGAGGCCTTGGTCGAAATGATAGGTAAAGATAATGTTGATCGGCTGCATCAGGATTATCTTTGAATCATGCCACTCACATAACAAAGCCAAGCACAGCGACAGCTTTTCCGTTGTGGCTTCTCTGGTTGAACAAGGAACAACGCGGATAGGAATCGATTTGCCTTGGAAATCGGGCTCCAGAACCCAAATAAACCCAATTTATTTCAGATACTTATTATTTATACATGCGGAAACATAGGGATTCCGCTACGCCACAATGCGTGTTGGGATGGTGCGAGTTCACTGAATCTGAAAACGAAATACTTGATGCCGCCGTGAGAAGCTGGGCGATGACATGACTTAAACCGGGCTAAAAAATTATACACCATCCAACCCGGTGAAGGCACGAAGCTATATTAGTGAAAGTAGCTTTTCACGAACCTTATCAGCAGCAGTACCCGCTCTTAGTCCCTCTGCGACAATCTCGCCGCCACTGCGCTGGAAATCGATGTAACCAGCGAACCGCGGACGAACCCAGGCGGTTTCCATCGAGCCTAGTACGGCACTGAAAAAGTGATTGAAACGAGCATCGAGATCGCTCTGCAGCCATCCATCACGCGTTGCCGCTTGACCATGATGCTCACCAACTATGCGGGTCTGTACTTCATCCCCCAGGATGAATCGCATGAACTGAAGCGCCTCTGTCTTGGCCTTTGAATAACGTGACAGGCCAAGTGCCGTACCACCTATGGCCGAGCCTGCTTCATAGGGTGCACGAACACCGGCGAAGCTGGCGAAGCTGAGTGGTCGAGAGTGATCATGCTCTCCATGGGCCGCATAACCGTAGACAACGGGGGCATATACGATGTCGTCACGCTCCCCCATCGCCTGGTGGAGATCAATGCTGTTCCAATGTGCCGCCTCTGGCGCGGACAGTGCGAGCACATCGGCAACAGCGGTATAGGCCTGCGCAAAGCTTTCAGCGGGAATATCAAGAATGCTCTTTTCGTCAGCCAATACCGGTTGCCCGAGGTTAGCCATGTATGACCAGATGGAGAGAATTGCGTGTGGTGTATCGATGGCTGTTCCCAAATACAGCCCAGCCTTGCGTACTTCGGTTCCAAGCTGGAGAACATCGGCATGGCTCTTCGGTACGGCGCCAAATCTCGCCATCAGATCGGCTCGATACAGGGCATGCTGAGTAGCGCCATCGATGGGCGCTCCCCATAGATGCCCTGCGAAGCGGTAGCTGGCAAGGCTGTTACCGATGTAGCGACTGCCCTGTTCCTCGCCCAGCAAATCCGGGATCAGAAGCTCCAACGGCTCGAAGCAAGCGCTCTGACTGATTACCCCGCAAAAAGGATGATCGAAAATGATCAGGTCATACTGCCGGGCAATGGTATCGATGCCCTGGTGTTCGAAGTCGCTCAACGGGCGTGTCGAGTGCTTCACTGAAATGCTTGGGTTCGCATCCTGAAACCGCTCAATCGCGGCCTCGATTGGCCCGGTTGCACGGCGGTGCTGCCAATTGAGTACGGAGATCTCGGTCACGTCAGCAGCTCCTGCGATTCACAATGTGGATGTGATGGCAGACGAGCGCGAGACTATCATCCTGCTTGAGTACCTCGACCTTCTCGATAACCAGGCCGACTTCGGCACGCTTATGGTCTTTCTTCTCCTCGATCGTCGAACGGACACGGATCGTATCGCCGATATGCACCGGATTGACGAAGCGCAAGCGATCGTAGCCATACGACATGCTTTGCGGATTGATCACACTGGCCGCCATGCCTATTCCGACACTAAAGATCAGCGTGCCGTGAGCGATACGTTGCTTGAACGGCTGAGTCGCGCACCATTGCGCATCCATGTGGTGGGGGAAAAAATCCCCGGTTTGTCCAGCATGAAGAACGATGTCCGCTTCCGTGATGGTACGACCGGAAGTGAGGAACGTTTCGCCAATGTCATAGTTCTCAAAATAACGCTCGATGATCATATCGATACCTCAAAGGTTGAAGGTTGTCTGAATGACGGCATTGTCTTCGCCCACTTTTGGGGCCCCTTTGGACGAGCGCAGGACGCGACCGTCGAACCGTATCGGGCAGCGTGTAGTGCGGACGCGCTCGCCGCTGGCGGTGAATACGTTCTGAATCATGTCCAAAGCCTTGAATCCGTCGTGCGCGACCAGTGTTGGCCAGTCCATAACCTCTGCACACCAGATGTCCGCTGGCTCCAGAAGCGCGAGCCAATCCGCTGTCGAACGGGAGGACAGGCAGTCACGAATGATGGATTTGATGAGGTCGCGATGGCTGAACCAGGTGTCCGGATCGGCCGCATAGATTCCTAGCTCAGGACTCTCGAGCATCTCGGCCAGTTTCTGGATCGGCATCATCGCCAGTGCCAGAAACCCATCGCGAGTCGGATAGATGCCATAGGGCGCAGCAAGATAAGCGCTTGCACTGCATACCCCGCTTCTCACTGGCGCTCGCTCGTTATCGTTGAGAAAGGTGCTGAAGAACTCGAACTGCAGATCCAGGATCGACTCCATCAAGCTGACATCAACCCGCGAGCCCTTCCCGCTGACGCCGCGACGGACGAGAGCGGCCAGAATGCCCTGAACCAGATGGGCACCGGTCATCATGTCGGCCACGGCCACACCGGTTGCCACCGGTGGCTTGTCGGCATCTCCGCTCATCCAGGCAAGACCGGAAAGCGATTGCACGAGCAAATCCTGTCCAGGTTTGCCTTTCCATGGCCCCTCGTTGCCATAACCTGAAATCGATGCATAGACGATACGCGGATTAAATTCCTTTACATCGTCATAACCCAACCCAAGGCGCTCGATGATCCCAGGTCGAAAGTTTTGAATCATTACGTCAGCCGACTCGATCAGCTTGCGAACCTTAACCAGATCGTCCGGGTTCTTCAGGTCAGCAGCAAAGCTTTGCTTATTGCGGTTGATGGTATGAAACAGCGTGCTATCGCCATCTATTTTCAGGTTCGAAACGTACAGGCGACGACTCAAATCACCACCATCGGGGCGCTCGATCTTGATGACCGTGGCGCCGAGATCCGCGAGACGCAAAGCGGCGGAAGGCCCCGCCAGGAACTGGCTGAAATCAAGGACGAGAAGTCCTTCCAGCGGCAGGTGAGGCTCCTCATTCGAAAGGCGAGTTGATGTATCCATGCGATCCTCCAGAGGTTCAAGGCATGATTAGGGCAGGAAGGGTTAGCGATATCTGGGGGAAAAGCGTCACCAGCGCCAGGATCAGGAGCAACGTCGCGAGAAGTGGAATGGACTCCCGGAACGTCTCGATGACAGGGGTTCGGAGGGTACTGCTGGCGGTAAAGGTGAGAGTGCCAATAGGCGGTGTCACACCGCCGAGCGTAAGGTTGAGAACCATGATCACACCGAAGTGAACAAGGTCGATATCAAGTGAAGCGGCCACTGGTGCCAGTATCGGAGTCAGCAGGATCAGCGCAGCAGTTCCCTCAAGGAACATGCCGATCACCAGCAACATCAGGTTCACACACAACAGCAATAACAGTGGGTTGCTGGTTAACTGAATCAGAGCAGAAGCGATCTGCGTCGGAATCTGCTCCCAAACCATGTAATAACCGAACACAGCGGCGGCACAGATGATCAACATCACGATCGAGATGGTGGTAATCGAATCGCGGATGATGTCGGGCAATTGCCCGATGCGAAGCTCGCGGTAACAGACAACGCCCACGAAAACCGCATAGAAAACAGCAATGGCACCCGCTTCGGTTGGCGTGAAAATGCCGTAGCGCAGCCCCACGACGATAAACACGGGTATCGTCAACGCCCAGATTGCATCGACGAAGGCTTTCAAAAGCTCCTTGCCACTGACCATTCGCGTACGAACGGGCTTGAACCTTCTGCGGCGGGAGATGAAGTAGATGGAAATCATCAGGCCGACTGCGATCAGGAAACCTGGCGCGATACCGGCAATAAACAGACGCCCGACCGATACGTTGGCCATGAAGGCGTACACGATCAATCCGATACTTGGCGGAATCATCGCGACGATGATCGAGGAACAGGCCACCACCGCTGCGGCGAAGCCCCGCGGATAGCCATTCTTGATCATGGTCGGGCCGAGCATCTTGGACAGCATCGCGGCATCGGCATTGGCCGATGCGGTGAGCCCGCCCATCATGGTCGCCATGATCACACTGACTTGCGCCAGACCACCAATGAAGTGGCCCACGAAGGCATCAGCCAAACCTAGAAGACGCCGTGTGATACCCGCCGCATTCATTATCGCGCCGGCAAGAATAAAGAACGGCAAGGCAAGCAACGGGAACGACTCGGTGCTGGACACCATTTTCTGGGCAAAAATGCCCATAGGCAGCGCACCGTCAAGATAGAAGTACAGCAAGCTGGGTGCTATCAGTGCGATGGCAACAGGAACACTGAGTACCAGCAGGACGAGTACTAGCAAGAGTGGCCAGATAATCATGGGCGCACCTCCTCAGTGGAGAGTTTTTCCCATGTTGCCGCGACATGTCGGACGGCCATCAGAAAGAATCCGAGTGCCGCCGAGGCATAAACCACCGCTTGCGGAAGCCGCAGAATTGTCGTTGGTACGTCCATTGTCTCCAGAGTAAAACTGCTCGCCAGTACCGTTAGAGATATCAGGGTAATGAGCACCACCACGGCAGCGATCACCTGAACAGCGCGCGACAGCTTCACGGGAAGCAGTCGCAGGAGAGAGTCGATCATGATGTGGCCCGAGCGCCGAAATACGGCTGCGGAACCGAGAAAAACCAGCCAGGCGAAGGCGATGGTAGCCAGTTCGCCACTCCACGCGGCAGGTGCCGAAGTTATGTAGCGAGTGATCACACCCCACGCCACACCACTGACGACAATTACCAGTGCGATACCAGCAAGCATTTCTTCAAGTAGCAGATCCGAGAAGCGCAGCTGTTCGCCGCCGGACTCAACATTCTGTTGATCGGTCATAAGAATCACCAAAATTCAGGAAATAGGGTTAGTCGAACTACGCCAGCTCAGTCGCTGAGGATCTTGCGTATTTCGCTATAGGTACCCGGCGTCCAGCCCGGCATCGTCTCGTAGACCGATTGGGTCGTCTGGCGAAACGCTTGTATGTCGATGTCACGTATGACCGTGACCCCCTGCGCTTCCAGATCCTTCAATATTTTCTGGTCGTTTTCGAGCGTTCTGCGTGTCATCGCATCGCCAGCCTTTTCGGCCTCCTCGGTAAGAATGTTCCTGAGGTCAGGCTCCATTCCCTCGAAAACCTTTTCACTCATCACCAGGCCCAGGTAGGCATCGAAATGGCGGGTCAGCGACAAGGTTTTACGTTGCTCTTGTAAACGCGCACCAACCATCGACCCCAGAGGAGTTTCAACGGCGGCCACCACGTTCTGGGACAGAGCGCTGTAGACCTCTGTCCATGGCAATGGCACTCCTCGGGCCCGCAATGAGCCGAAGGTCGCAGCCCAGATCGGGTTTGGGGCTATGCGCATGGTGACGCCGGCAAGATCAGCCGGAGTCCGGAACGGCTTATCGCCCAGCATATGTCTGCTGCCGAAGAAGAAGTTGAATGCCAGTGGATGAAACCCGGCCACCGCTGCCCGCTTCTTCAGGTTCGCATACCAGGGACTGTCGAGAATGCGCTGAAAGTCCTGCGGCCGATCGAGCAGATAAGGGCCATTGAGCACGCCAAAGTCAGGAACGAAGTCCGACATGAATGCAGGGTCTGCTACCTGGATGATCGGGGCTCCCATGCGAACCTGCTCGAGAAGCCCACGATTGGCTCCCAACTGTTCAGACGGGAAAACGAGAATCCTGAGCCTTCCATCACTGCGCTCGCCGACCGCCTTGGCAAAGGCTTCCAGCTCAACATTGATAGGCTCGGTAGGGGCTAGAGCGTGGGCTACACGCAGCGTGAATGGCTTTGCCCAGCAAATGGGACTTAGCAGTGCAAGAAGGGTGGCCGCAATGGCCCCAACAAATAGCTTGTGCATTATTATTCTCCCGGATCTGGCTTGAGCATGGGCCTGCGCTACCAGTCTTATTTTCATATTTGTCGAGACGATTTTGTATATGATATTACTAGGGTGTCAAGGATAATTATGGAAATCGAACCCCAGCACCGAGCGCCTGCGCTCGAAAAAGGCCTCGACATACTCGAAGCACTGGCTGAACAGCGAGGCGGGCTCTTGCAGAAGGAGGTTGCCGACCGCGTAGGCCGCTCGGTCAGCGAAGTGTTTCGTGTGCTAGGCGCACTGGAACGGCGCGGCTACATAGCCCGTGATTCGGGCTCAGGCCTGTACACATTGACCCTGAAAATGTTCGAGCTTGCCCACATTCATCCGCCCACCCGGCGGCTGATTGAAATCGCCACCACAAAGATGGAAACGCTGGCGACTCAGATCAACTGCACCTGCCATCTGGTTATTCGCCATGGGAATCGCCTGATGGTGATCGCACAAACGCAACCAGATACGTTGGAAATGGGGTGGAGCGTACGGGTAGGCGGCGTTCTACCAATGTCTCCACGCTATGCATCAGCCAGAACGCTTGCTGCTTTTCAAAAGGATCATCAGCGAGAGGCGATGCTTTCCATGATGCTGGGCGATGCAAATCAGGCCGACCAGCGCGCACTCGAGAAAAAACTGGAGAACGTTCGTATCCAAGGCTATCTGATTTCCCCAAGCGAACTGGCGCCAGGAATCACCGACATCAGCTGCCCTATCCTCAATCATTTTGGTGACGCAATCGCTGCATTGACCGCACCTACCTTCGGGCCTCATGTGGAGGATGAGGCTCACATCGCCGAAGTAGTAGGAAAAGTAAGAGCGACCGCAGATGCCATATCGATCGCCATAGGTGGTCAGAGCTTGGCGCAGGTGTATGAATAGAAAGCTGGGTGGCGTTGTCCAGTAAACGCGCCCGCTTCTCGCAATTGCCTGCTTGAGTCCGAACCTGACTCCGCCTTAAGACGGTACTTCGCGTGTCTTCTGATAGCCAGAAAGCCATCACCGAGTCCTTCAACGGCAAGTTCCGGGAGGAATGCCTCAACGAGTACGGGTTCTGTTCGCTGGCCGAGTCCAGAATCCGCATCACAGCCTGGCACAGGAATTACAACGAACATCGACCACACAGTGACGTTGGCAGTAATCGCTGGCTATAACCATGCGCTATGCGCACCTTGCGCCGGCCCCTGCAGGGCGCTGTCAAACTCGGGCCGGTAAGCGATTATCAGCGCTTTATAGAGCTGACCACGCCCTAGGGCTTGTTGAGATACAGCTTTCCCTACCCCGCCTTCCTGTGGTGAAATTTTGGGTATGACTAGACTTGTACTCACCGACGCCCAATGGGCGAAGATGGAGCCACATTGCCTGGGCAAGCCAAGCGATCCAGGCCGTAGTGGTACGAATAATCGACTTCTTATCGAAGCGGTTCTGTGGATTGCTCGCACCGGCAGCCCATGGCGCGACCTCCCCGTTGAGTTCGGTAATTGGAATACCGTTTTCAAGCGATTTCGGGACTGGGTGAAGGCCGATATCTTTCAGCGTCTATTCGATGCCGTAAGTGATGAGCCCGACATGGAATATGCAATGGTCGACGCTACGATCATCAAGGTTCATCGCCACGGCCAAGGCGCAAAAGGGGGGCTCAAAGCCAGGCCATAGGCAAGTCCAGAGGGGGCATGACGAGTAAGATTCTAGCCCTGACAGATGCCTTGGGGAATCTGGTTCGCTTTGTCCTGCTGCCTGGCCAGCGCAACGATATTACGGGGGTTGCTCCCTTGATCAAGGGCGTTGAGTTCGATGGGCTGATTGCTGACAAAGCATTCGATGCAAACTGGCTGATTGCTGATTTGAACCAGCGAGGAGCCAAGGTTGTCATTTCCCAAATGCCGCAACGCAGAGAACCTCTGGATATTGATTTGGAGGTTTACAAGTGGAGGCACTTGATCGAAAACTTCTTTTGCAAACTCAAGGAGTTCAAGCGTATTGCAATGCGCTGTGACAAGACCGATGCAAGCTTTTGCGCCATGGTCAATCTTGCCGCTGCCATTATCAATTCACGATGAATCTCAACAGGCCCTAGGCCTCATGTGCTGGTGGCTTCTCGGTATCGACGTCTTGGCTTAACACGCATCCAAAACGTATATACGTCGTACACACGAACAAAGGTAAACCCGCATGGCCAAAGAAGCTGTTTTCAATCTGAAACTTGAACCTGAATTGCGCGAAGGGTTCATGGCTGCTGCACGAGCCGTTCACCTGCCAGCCTCACAGGTAATGCGTGACCTTATGCGCGATTACATTCGCCAGCAGCAGCAAGCCAAGGAACATGATGAATTCGTTCAGCGCAAGGTAGCTGTAGCGAGAGAGTCCGTCCAAGCCGGTCGTGGTCGTTCCAATGAGGACGTTGAAGCTGCCTTCGCCGCACGCCGTGCCAAGGCATTGGGTCACGAATGAAGGTTATCTGGGCGCCTGAAGCTGAGCGGGATCGTCTGGACATTTGGGACTATATCGCTGCCGATAACCCCGTCGCTGCCGTGCATATGGATGAGCTAATCAGCACTGCTGCATCCACTCTGGCTGATTTTCCCGACAAGGGGAAATTGAGAAAGGTCGCGGGCACCCGAGAACTTGCTCCCCACGAAAATGACCGCTTTGTCTATCAAACTGAAGATGACGCGGTATGGATTCTTGCCTTGGTACATGTAGCCAGAATGTGGCCCCTGCTCCAAGACTGATCCCACAGGCCTTGGCCTGCTTTTGACACTTTGCATGCCGCAGATAGCAAAAGCCCCCGAAACTCTAGGAATTTCAGGGGCTTAGGCTTGAGATATGGCGGGAAGATAGGGATTTGAACCCTAGGTACCATCGCTGATACAACGGATTTCGAATCCGTCCCGTTCGGCCACTCCGGCATCTTCCCAGGCGGCGCGCATGATATCAGCAGAAATCGGTTTGGCGAAGCCCATCGGGCGATTTTTTTCGGTTGGTTTCAATCGCTTGCCTCATTTGGCATGACGGTAAAGCGCGACAGGGGTCGGCGGTTACAGCCGGATGGGCATTGCCCGGCGGTGAGTAAGTGCAATGAGTTGCCGGTCGCGGCTCGGGATTTCCATTGACCTACAGTGGCGATCAGCCCTCGCGGCGCATGCCGATATGGGGAATGTCGTCTTCCAGGTACTCGTCAGTCACCGCGATGAAACCGTAGCGGCCGTAGTAGCCCTGCAGATGGGCCTGGGCGGACATATACACGGAAACGCCTGGCCAGCGCTGGGCGCAGGCTTGCAGAGCCTGCTCCAGCATGCCGTGGCCCAGCCCTGTACCGCGGGCGCTGGCCGCTGTCACTACACGGCCGACCACCACCTCGCCGTCATTGAGCGCCGGGTCGAGCAGGCGCAGGTAAGCCACCAGTTGCTCGCCCTGCCAGCCCAGCAAATGGCAGGTATCGCCTTGCAAGTCGAGGCCATCGACTTCCAGATACGGGCAGTTCTGCTCGACGACGAAGACCTGGGTACGCAGCTGCAGCGCAGCGTAGAGCTCGGCCTTGCTCAGCTCGGCATGGGGTTTGAGGTGCCAGATGACGGACATGATCGACTCGCTAGGTGAATACGGTGAAGGCCGCAGACTCTAGCGTTTTCAGGGCGAGCCGTCATGGCGCAGGCATGAAAAAGGGCCGGCGGGTTGCCCCGACGGCCCTTTGCACTGCGCTAGCCGTTATTGCGGCAGTGCGTAGGTGATGACGTAGTCACCGGTCGGGGTTTCCATGAAATGGTGCCCTGCCGCGACGATCATCAGGTACTGACGGCCATTGGCTTCATAGACCAGCGGGTTGGCCTGGCCACCGGCTGGCAGCGCGTCTTCCCAGACGGTTTTACCGGTCTTGATATCGATGGCACGAATCAGGTCATCGGTAGCTGCGGCAATGAAGATCAGGCCGCCAGCGGTGACCACCGAACCGCCGTTGTTCGGCGTACCGATGTCGATCGGCAAGCCGGAACGGATGTTCCAGGGGCCATTGCCACGCGCCGTGCCCAGCGGACGATCCCAGAGGGTCTCACCGCTCTTCAGGTCGATGGCACGGATGCCACCGTAAGGCGGTTGCTTGCACAGCAACCCAGTGTACTTCAGGCGCCAGCCGGCGTTGACGTTGATCGCGTAAGGCGTACCAGCCTGCGGATCACCCGCGCCTTCGGCGCCGCCGCGGTCAGCGACCAGCTCTTCACGGGGTTTCCAGCCCATGCGGTCGGCATCTGCGCGGGGTACCAGTTGCACGTGGTTGGGCATGTCGTTGTAGTTGGCGATGATCACTCCACGCTGGGTATCGATAGCCACACTGCCCCAGTCGGAGCCGCCGTTGTAGCTCGGGTATTCGATGCTCGGGCGATCGGGCGTCGGCGGTGTGTAGATGCCTTCGTAGCTGGCTTGCTGGAACTGGATGCGGCAGGCCAGTTGGTCGAAGGGCGTCATGCCCCACATGTCACGGTCGGTCAGATCCGGCTTGCGCAGGGTGTGGTAAGTCGAGAACGGCTGAGTCGGCGAACGCTGCTCCGGCTCGGCGCCGCCCTGAGGCACTGCACGCTCTTCGATATCGAACAGCGGTTCACCGGTACGGCGGTCGAACACATAGATATCGCCCTGTTTGCTCGGTAATACCACCGCCGGTACCAGGCCTTTGTCGGTGGGGAAATCCACCAGGCTCGGCTGCGAACCCAGGTCGTAATCCCAGACATCCTTGTGGGTGGTCTGGAACTTCCAGGCAGGCAGGCCGGTTTCCACGTTCAGCGCAACCAGAGCCACGCTCCACTCGTTGACTTCCGGCGTACGCGAGCTGCTCCAGTAGTCCGCCGCGGCGTTGGCCATCGGCAGGTAAACCATTCCCAGCTTGTCGTCGCCCGAGGCGATGGTCCACATGTTCGGCGAACCACGGGTGTAGGTTTCGCCCTCCGGCAGTGGCGCGCTCTGATCGGGACGCGCAGCATCCCAGGCCCACTTCAGCTCGCCAGTGACGGCGTCGAAGCCCTTGATCACACCGGACGGCGGATCGACGCGCTGGCCATCCAGCACCTGGTGGCCGGTTACGATGACGTTGCGCACGATCACTGGTGGCGAGTTGATCGACACATAACCCTCGGGCGTGACGCCCATGCCGGTCTTGATGTCCACCTGGCCGTTGTCGCCGAAGTCCGCACAAGGCTCGCCGGTCTTGGCGTCCACGGCGATGATGCGCCCGTCCAGGGTGCCGGAGATGACGCGAGCCTGGCAGGCTGTCGGCTGCGTGTCAGCGCTGGCCTGAGTGTCGCTCTGCTGCGGTACTTCGTAGTAGGACACGCCACGGCAGGCTGCGGTGTAGGGAATCGCTTCATCCGGCACTTTCGGGTCGAAACGCCACAGCTCCTTGCCGCTGCTCGCATCCAGGCCGATCAGGATGTTGCGCGAGGTGCACAGGTACACCGAGTTGCCGATCTTCAGCGGCGTGGTTTCCGCGCCCCAGCGGTGATCGAGCAGATCGCCGGTGCGGTATTGCCAGGCACGTTCGAGCTTGCCGACGTTGTCGGCGTTGATCTGATCCAGAGGCGAATAGCGGGTCGCGGCTGCGTTACGGCCGTAGGCCGCCCAGTCACCATCCTGTGGGGCATCCGAATGCTGCGCCGAGCCCACGTCGGTTTCCAGCGACTGGCCCTGCGCCTCAGGCACCTCGGCCAGGTTGACATAACCATAGGGCACGAACGCCAGGACACCGGCCGCCGCAAGGCCAAGGAACAGTACCCCCGCCAGCCCGCGGGAGGCGCCTCGGGAAAATCCGCCCAGACGTGGCAGCAACAGGGCGACGATGATCGCCAGGATCAGCACCACGTCCAGACGCGGAATCCAGCGCCAATAGTTGAGCCCGGACTCCCAGGCCGCCCATATCAGGGTGCCGACGAACACAGCGGCGAACCACCCGGCACCGGAGCGCCTACGTCGCGCCAGCAACACGCCGGCTATCAGCAGACCAACACCGGCAATCAGGTAATACCAGGAACCACCCAGTACGGCGAGCCAGCCGCCGCCAGCGGCCAGCAGCAGCCCCACCAGCCCGATCAGGCCCCCGAATAGCAACAGCAGTGGGTCGCGCCCGGCGCGCCGTTGGTGAATCTCCGTCATGACAAAAACTCCTTGGAAAAAACCTGTGCAAAGGCAGACGTCCTCCTAAGGGAGGACGCCAGATGTAAATGGATGTTTCAGTGTAGATGAAAGTTCAGACTGAAAAGCCATCCAGTTTGCAGGGCCAAGCCTTGAAATAGAGCGGTCGGCGTAACGAAGAGAGGTGGCGAGGGGGATGGAGGGGAGATCAGCTTTTGCGCAGTCCAGCGATGCCGCCCCTGGTGAAGAAGCGCACGATGCGCGGGCTGCGCGTCACGTTGAGCAGCATCACTGACAGCGAATCACGAGGCATCGGTGATGTATACGTAACCGGCCATCCAGTCGTGGAAACTGCACCCCAGCAGCGCCAGTCCAGGCTTGCCGAACACCAGCGTCGCGCTGGGCGTGCCCTTATTCGCTGCCGCGCAGCCGCTTCGGCGTGAGCCCGAGGTAACGGCGCATTGCGGTAGTCAAGGCGCTCTGGCTGGAGAAGCCGCACTCCTCGGCGATACGGATCAGCGGCAGGCTACTTTCACGCAGCAATCGCGTGGCACGGTCGAGGCGTGCCTTGAGCAGGTACTGATGCGGCGTGAGGCCAACGCTGTCCTTGAACTGAGCATGGAAGTGGCTGGGGCTCAGGCAGGCGACATGGGCCAGTTCAGCCACGCTGATACGCCGCGCCAAATTGTCGGCGATGTAGCCATCCAGACGCTGCACATCCATCGATCCATGGCTGCGCCCTGCCGATTCGCCGAACAGGCGCAGATGCAAGGCACGCAACAGCACGCCGCCAAGCGAACGGGCCAGCAAGGGGTCACTGCCATAACGTTCCAGCTCGGCACCGGCATAGCAGAGCAGGTGCTGGAAATCGGCATCCAGCTGCGGGTAACGCGGCGTATCGAACAGGTGGCCGAGCAGTTGCAGATCCTCGGCGGACATGTCCTGCTCGTTGAGATCGACGATCAGCATGCGGTTGTCGCCAATGCCCGCGAACTGGTGGTCGGCATCCCCCGGCACCAGGCAGGCGCGCATTCGGCACACTTCGCCACCACGCCCGACCACCTCGAACTCGGCACGCCCCGACACCGACATCACCAGTTGATGGTGGTCGTGGGTGTGTTCGTGGGCCTGATCGTCCAGGCGCATGAGGCGGGCATTGAGCATGATTCGCAACTCGATGGATGAAGCGCGCACTCTACCGCGTTGCATGAAAAAACTGTATGGGCCACGACGGGTGGAATGTCGGCCATTGCGCGAAACACCCTGCAAGCATTGCGCAAGCCCCACAAGCGTGCAGATCACGGTCAGGCAAGCGAATAAATATTGAAAAAAACCAGCGGCGCCCCATCTAACACTCAACGTGAAAAGACAGGTGCCGCATGAACGAGACGCAAGATATCGAGATCGCTTCGGAGCAGACCGGCCACAGCCTGATGCTGCCCGGCCAGAGCCTGCCGGACAAACTCTATGTGATTCCGATCCACAATCGGCCGTTCTTCCCGGCGCAGGTGCTGCCAGTGATCGTCAATGAAGAGCACTGGGCGGAAACCCTGGAACTGGTCAGCAAGACCGAGCACCGCACCCTGGCCCTGTTCTATGTCGATCAGCCAGTCACCGACCCGCGCCATTTCGACACCTCCAGCCTGCCAGAACACGGCACCGTGGTACGCGTGCATCACATCAGTGGAGACGACGGCAAACTGCAGTTCGTCGCCCAGGGCCTGACCCGCGTGCGCATCCGCGGCTGGCTCAAGCACCATCGCCCGCCCTACCTGGCCGAGGTCGACTACCCGCGCAATGCCAATGATTCGCGTGATGAGGTCAAGGCTTACGGCATGGCGCTGATCAACGTGATCAAGGAGTTGCTGCCACTCAACCCGCTGTACAACGAAGAACTGAAGAATTACCTCAATCGCTTCAGCCCCAACGATCCGTCGCCACTCACCGACTTCGCCGCAGCCCTGACCACGGCTCAATCCACGCTGCTGCAGGAAGTGCTCGACACCGTGCCGATCCTCAAGCGCATGGAAAAAGTGCTGCCCATGCTCCGCAAGGAAGTGGAAGTGGCACGCCTGCAACATGAGTTGTCCGCCGAAGTGAACCGCTCCGTGGGCGAACACCAGCGCGAGTTCTTCCTCAAGGAACAGCTGAAGATCATCCAGCAGGAACTGGGCATCACCAAGGATGACCGCAGCGCCGACTCGGAACAGTTCAGCCAGCGCCTGGAAGGCAAGACCTTGCCCGACCAGGCGCGCAAGCGCATCGACGAGGAGATGAACAAGCTCTCCGTGCTGGAAACCGGCTCTCCCGAATACGCGGTAACGCGCAATTACCTGGACTGGGCCACCAGCGTGCCCTGGGGCGTGTTCGGCAAGGACAAGCTCGACCTCAAGCATGCCCGCAAGGTGCTCGACGACCACCATGCCGGAATGGACGACATCAAGGAACGCATCACCGAATTCCTCGCCGTCGGCGCATTCAAGGGCGAGATCGCCGGCTCCATCGTCCTGCTGGTCGGCCCACCCGGCGTCGGCAAGACCAGTATCGGCAAATCCATCGCCGAATCCCTGGGCCGCCCCTTCTATCGCTTCTCCGTCGGTGGCATGCGCGACGAAGCCGAGATCAAGGGCCACCGCCGCACCTATATAGGTGCGCTGCCAGGCAAACTGGTGCAGGCGCTCAAGGATGTCGAGGTGATGAACCCGGTGATCATGCTCGACGAGATAGACAAGATGGGCAGCAGCTTCCAGGGCGACCCGGCCTCGGCACTGCTGGAAACCCTCGACCCGGAGCAGAATGTCGAATTCCTCGACCATTACCTGGATCTGCGCCTGGATCTGTCCAAGGTGCTGTTCGTGTGCACCGCCAACACCCTGGATTCGATCCCCGGCCCGCTGCTCGACCGCATGGAAGTGATTCGCCTGTCCGGCTATATCACCGAGGAAAAACTGGCCATCGCCAAACGCCATCTGTGGCCCAAGCAACTCGACAAGGCCGGCGTGTCAGGCAAGCAGTTGTCGATCAGCGACAGCGCCCTGCGCGCATTGATCGAAGGCTACGCCCGTGAAGCTGGCGTGCGGCAGCTGGAGAAACAGCTCGGCAAGCTGGTACGCAAGGCCGTCGTGAAGCTGCTCGAGGATCCGCAGAGCAAGGTCAAGATTGCCGCCAAGGATCTGGAGCAGTACCTGGGCATGCCGGTGTTCCGCAGCGAGCAGGTGCTGTCGGGGGTCGGTGTGATCACCGGCCTGGCCTGGACCAGCATGGGCGGTGCCACGCTGCCGATCGAGGCGACGCGAATTCACACCCTCAACCGCGGCTTCAAACTCACCGGCCAGCTCGGCGAAGTGATGAAGGAGTCGGCGGAGATCGCCTACAGCTACATCAGCTCGAACCTGAAAACCTACAAGGGCGATCCGACCTTCTTCGATCAGTCCGCCATCCACATGCACGTGCCCGAAGGCGCCACGCCCAAGGACGGCCCCAGCGCGGGTGTCACCATCGCCAGTGCCCTGCTCTCCCTGGCTCGCAACCAGGCGCCGAAAAAGGGTGTTGCCATGACCGGCGAGCTGACCCTCACCGGCCAGGTGCTGGCCATCGGCGGCGTGCGCGAGAAAGTCATCGCCGCACGCCGGCAGAAGATTTACGAACTGATCCTGCCCGAAGCCAACCGCGGCTCCTACCAGGAACTGCCGGACTACCTCAAGGAAGGCATTACCGTGCATTTCGCCAAACGCTACAGCGATGTCGCCAAGGTGTTGTTCGACTGACCACTGCAACCACTTCGAAACCCGGATTACGCCTGCGGCTAATCCAGGCTACGAATGGGTATGGTACCGATGGTATGGTTTGGCCGGTAGCCTGGATTAGCCGCGTAGCGGCGTAATCCGGGTCTGGCGACTCCACCAGCCCCTCTTTGCCTACTGCCCCCGGAAAATCAGATAGATCGAAATGCGATTGCCGCTGTCAGACGCAGACCCGGCATGCCGCAAGGCTGCGCAGCGAAGCTGTCTGCGCAGGCTGATCCGTGCCCGGAAGATGTCGCTATAAGGAGAACGGGGATGACCCGAACCGACAAGGAACATTTCATCGGGCTCGAATGGCTGCGTTTCATACTCGGCCTGTACATCGTGGTCTTCCATACCCTGCACAACTACGCGGAACAGAAGCTGCCGATCATCAAGCAGCTCAGCGGCGTCGGCTTCTTCGCCACCAGCACCTTCTTCGTGCTGTCCGGCTTCCTGCTCGCTCACGTCTACTGCAAGCGCGGCGAACTGCGCGAGCCGGCGGTGAGTTTCTGGAGCCGGCGTTTCGCCAACCTCTACCCGCTGCACATCTTTTCGCTGCTGCTGACCATCACGGTCATCTTCATCATCAGCAACCTGGGCATCCCGCCGGACGAGACCAAAGCCACCATCCGTTTCGTGGTGTACGACACCAACGAAGACATGACCGGGATCTCGCGCACCACCCTCGAACACTTCATGGGTAACGGCGAACTGGCGCTCAATACCGTGCTGCAGTTGTTCATGCTGCAGGCCTGGAACCCGCTCTACCTGACCTTCAATCCGCCGCTATGGTCGATTTCCACGCTGTTCTTCTTCTATCTGACGTTTCCTTTCGTCGCTCCACGCCTGGCTCGCCTCAAGCACAAGGTGCTGTGGCTCGGCGTACTCACACTGATCTACATGATTCCGCCGGCCCTGGTGATCCTCAATGGCGATTACGGCATGCCCTTCACCGGCATGCTGCATCGCAACCCACTGATACGCCTGCCTGAATTTCTTGCCGGCATCCTCGCCTACGGCCTGTTCCGCGACATGCAGGACGCCGGCCGCACACCGGGCGCCGCCGGTATCGGGCTGATGATCCTTACCGTGCTGACCTGCTTCCTTGGCGCCGCCTGGTTGGTCGAGGGCGAACAATACTGGTACTACCTGCTGCACAACGGCCTGCTGCTGCCGTCGCAAATGATGCTGATCTACCTGTGCGCGCTCGCCCCTTCGCCGACGAGCGAACCGGTACGACGCTGGTCACGGCGCCTGGGAGCGGCCTCGCTACCATTGTTCGTACTGCATGTACCCGCCTTCACGCTGTTCTCGCGTTCGGAGAAGATGCTCGGCGTGATCTCCAGCGAGTGCCTGGCCAACTGGACGCAGTGCGCGATCCAGGCCGGCGAACAGACCTTGTCGATCGCCTTCTACCCGCTGTTCCTGCTGCTCACCGTGATCCTCTGCGTCTGGGCCCAGGAGAACGCCGTGGTGCCAACGCGCAAACAGCTGCTCAAATGGCTGCCTGTGAGGCCTAGCACAGCCTGAGCGAAACGGGGGAAAATCACAGGAATCATCTGTAACGATAACGGTCGGAATGAGATGTTCGGCCGACCGTGCCGCTGTTTCTTACTGTTTTCTGGAGGGATCCGTGATCCTCAAAACCGTCAAGGCATCTGTCCGCCACAGCATGCTTCCAGCCGCACTGTGCCTGGCCTGCACCACTTCGCTGTTCAGTGCCCATGTGCTGGCTTTCTCGCTCGATGATGTGGCCTCGGAGGCCAAGGAATTGCTGGACAAGCCTTATGTCGCTCCAGCAGCCAACCTGCCTGCCGAACTGCGCAACCTGCAATTCGCCGATTACCAGAAGATCAAATCTCTCGAAGACAAGTACGAATGGGCCGACAGCAAGACCCCATTCAAGCTGAGCTTCTATCACCAGGGCATGCACTTCGACAGCCCGGTGAAGATCAACGAAGTGACCTCCACCAGCGTCAAGGAAATCAAGTACGACCCTGCGCGTTTCGATTTCGGCGACCTGAAGTTCGATCAGGAAGCCACCAAGGATATGGGCTACGCGGGCTTTCGCGTGATGTACCCGATCAACGCCAAGGATCAGTCCGACGAGATCATGAGCCTGCTCGGCGCCAGCTATTTCCGGGTAATCGGCAAGGATCAGGTCTACGGCCTGTCGGCTCGCGGCCTGGCCATCGACACCGCGCTGCCCAGCGGCGAGGAATTCCCCTATTTTCGCGAGTTCTGGATCGAGCGTCCCAAGCCCGAAGACAAGCATTTGGTGATCTTCGCACTGCTCGACTCGCCGCGCGCCACCGGCGCCTATCGTTTCATCCTGCGTCCCGGCAAGGACGCGGTGGTCGACGTACAGTCGCGAGTGTTCCTGCGTGACAACGTCAACAAACTGGGCATCGCCCCGCTCACCAGCATGTTCCTGTACGGCTCCAGCCAACGTTCGAGCAAACCCAACTACCGCCCTGCCCTGCACGATTCCAACGGCCTGGCGATCCATACCGGTAGCGACGAGCACATCTGGCGCCCGCTGAACAACCCGCAGAACCTCGCGGTGAGCACCTTCGAAGTGGAGAACCCGAAAGGTTTCGGCCTGCTCCAGCGTGGTCGCGACTTCGCTCAGTTCGAAGATCTGGAAGACCATTACGAGCAACGCCCAAGTGCCTGGATCGAACCCAGGGGCGAATGGGGCAAGGGCAAGGTCGAGCTGGTGGAGATCCCTACCCCGGATGAGACCAACGACAACATCGTCGCCTTCTGGACACCTGACGAGCAGCCCAAGCCAGGTGAACCGATGGAGTTCGATTACCGTATGCACTGGACCAAGGACGAACGTGCCCAACTCGGCAAGGACACTGCCTGGGTCAAGCAGACCATGCGCAGTGCCGGCGAAGTCAGACAACCCAACCTGACCCGCAAGCTCGATGGCAGCACCGCCCTGCTGGTGGACTTCGAAGGCCCGGCACTGGCCAAGCTCAAGCCCGATGCAGCGGTGACGTCCAACTTCAGCGTCAATGACAACGCCGAGCTGCTGGACAACAGCCTGCAGTACAACCCGGCGACCAAGGGCTGGCGTCTGACGCTACGCTTCCAGGTCAAGGATCCCAAGCAAGCGGTGGAAATGCGCGCGGCTCTGGTCGAGGGGGACAAGACCCTCAGCGAAACCTGGAGCTATCAACTCCCGCCCAATACGGTTACCGGCCAATGAAAACCAACGAGCCGTCCGCCCTGAGCGAGTACCTGGACAGCCTGCCTCTGAGTGCCAGCGAACGTGAAGAATTGGCCGACTGCCGCGACTTCACCGAACTGCACAGCCGCCTTGGTGGCGTGCAGGCGGCGAGTGCCGAAGAGGCCGTTCACAAGTCGGCTGCCCGGCGTATCGAGCTGGGCGCCGGAGAAGCACTGGAAGCAACCGGCCTGCTGTCGATGGACGCATCCGGACGGCCCATCCTGCGGGCCGCTCCGCCTCTCAAACGCACCAAGATGACTCCCGAGCCATGGCGAACCAACCTGCTGGCCCGCGGTTTGCGTGCTTTATTTGGCAAGGCCAATCCCCCACGACCACCCAAACGCAAACTGGAGCCAGCACGCTGGCGCCGGGTCGGCTCGCTGCGTCGCTATGTATTGCTGCTGCTGATGCTGGGGCAAACCGCAGTCGCTACCTGGTACATGAACAGCATCCTGCCCTACCAGGGCTGGACACTGATCAACCTGCAGGAAGTCATGGAGCAAGGCTGGCAGGACAGCCTGCTGCAGGTTCTGCCCTATGTGGTGCAAGGCAGCATTCTGGCGCTGTTCTCGCTACTGTTCTGCTGGGTGTCAGCGGGTTTCTGGACGGCTCTGATGGGCTTCTGGGAGTTGCTGCGCGGCTATGACCGCTACGGTATTTCCGGCAGCAGCGCCGGTGACGAACCGATCGACGCCAAGGCTCGCACCGCGATCATCATGCCGATCTGCAACGAGGACGTGCCTCGGGTCTTCGCAGGCCTGCGCGCCACCTACGAATCCGTGGCCGCCTCCGGCGAGCTCGATCAGTTCGACTTCTTCGTCCTCAGCGATACCGGCGATGCCGACATCGCCGTGGCCGAACAGCGCGCGTGGCTGGAGCTATGCCAGGAGACCAAGGGTTTCGGCAATATCTTCTACCGCCGCCGCCGTCGCCGGGTGAAACGCAAGAGCGGCAACATCGACGACTTCTGCCGTCGCTGGGGTGGCGATTACCGCTACATGGTGGTGCTCGACGCCGACAGCGTGATGAGCGGCGAATGCCTGACCAAGCTGGTGCGGCTGATGGAAGCCAACCCACAAGCCGGCATCATCCAGACGTCACCAAAAGCCGCAGGCATGAACACCCTGTATGCGCGCCTGCAGCAGTTCGCCACCCGAGCCTATGGCCCGCTGTTCACCGCCGGCCTGCATTACTGGCAGCTGGGCGAATCCCATTACTGGGGCCACAACGCGATCATCCGCATGCAGCCGTTCATCGAGCACTGCGCCCTGGCTCCGCTGCCAGGCAAAGGTTCGTTCGCCGGCGCCATCATGTCCCACGATTTCGTCGAAGCATCGCTGATGCGTCGTGCCGGCTGGGGTGTATGGATCGCCTACGACCTGCCGGGCAGCTATGAAGAGCTGCCGCCCAACCTGATCGACGAGTTGCAGCGCGACCGTCGCTGGTGCCACGGCAACCTGATGAACTTCCGCCTGTTTCTGGTCAAGGGCATGCACCCGGTACACCGCGCCGTATTCCTGACCGGAGTGATGTCCTACCTGTCGGCACCGCTGTGGTTCATGTTCCTGCTGCTGTCCACTGCCCTGCTGGCCATTCATACGTTGATGGAACCGCAGTACTTCCTGGTGCCCGGTCAGCTGTTCCCGGTATGGCCGAGGTGGAACCCGGAAAAAGCCATCGCGCTGTTTTCTACCACCCTGACCCTGCTGTTCCTGCCCAAGCTACTCGCCGTGATCCTCATCTGGATCAAGGACGCCAAAGCCTATGGCGGTGCCTTCAAGGCGACCCTGAGCATGCTGCTGGAGATGCTCTTCTCCGTGCTGCTGGCTCCGGTACGCATGCTGTTCCACACCCTGTTCGTAAGTGCCGCGTTCCTGGGTTGGTCCGCCACCTGGAATTCGCCGCAGCGTGACAACGGCGTCACCACCTGGGGCGACGCCGTGCGCCGCCATGGCTGGCAGACATTGCTGGGTGTGGTCTGGACGGCAGGCGTGGCCTGGCTCGATCCGAACTTCCTGTGGTGGCTGTCACCGATCGTGGTATCGCTGATGCTGTCGATTCCGGTGTCGGTGTTCTCCAGCCGACTCAGCCTGGGTCTGCGCAGCAAGAAGCGCAGCCTGTTCCTGATCCCCGAGGAATCCAACCCGCCTCAGGAACTGCTGTCCACCTATGCCTATACCCGGCATAACCGCGAACACGCCATGGAGAATGGTTTCCTCGAAGCCGTGCTGCGCCCCTTCCCCAACGCACTGGCGTGCGCCATGGCCACGGCCCGTCACGGTGAAGCACCGTTGATCGAGCAGGCGCGGCAGCGGGCCCTGCGCGAAGCCCTGGAAATGGGCCCGAAAAAGCTCGACGGCAAGAGCAAGCTGGCACTGCTCAGTGATCCGGTACTGCTTGCCCGCCTGCACGCGCAGCTTTGGCAAAAGGCCGAGCAGCACCCGCTGTGGCGCCACGCTTACAACCAGAGCCCCCCGCCGCAGGCGGATCAGGGCAATCTGGCGTTCAAGCTGCCTGAGGTCGGCGTCACCTCACCCCTGGTCAACTGACCGCAGGCGCCCGCCACGCGGTCATCCAGCCCAGGCTGGTACGAGTATCGTCTCCTTCGGGACGGTACTCGGCACCTAGCCAGCCCCGATAACCACTGTCACTCAGCGCCTGCCACAAGGCAGCGAAATCGATATCGCCACTCCCCGGCGCACCGCGCCCCGGACAGTCGGCGAATTGCACATGACCGATGCGCCCGGCCAACGCGTTGACAGCCGCGACTGGATCGATCCCCTGCCGCGCCATGTGATAGATATCCAGCTGAACCTGGAAATTGTCATGCCCGACCTGCGCCAGCAGCGTCTGTAGGTGCTCCGGCGTGTTGACCAGAAAGCCCGGCATGTCGATGGGATTGATCGCCTCGCTCACCACCCCGATCCCTAGTGTCTGAAACGCCTCGGCCGCCTTGTGGATGTTGTCCCTCAAGACAGCCAGAGCCTGCTCCGACCCAACGCCTTCTGGCAGCCGCCCGGGCAGAACGTTGATCAACTGCGGACGCACCATGGCGGCATAGGTCAGTGCATCCTGCAATGCCTGGTCGAATTCACGCTGGCGCGCGGGAACCGCCGCCAGCCCAGGCCCGCCGGTAAGGAAATCGCCACCCGGGAAATTCATCAGCACCAGCGGCATACCCGCCCGCGCCAATTCGTCTTTCAGGCGAAGCGCCGGCACTTCGTAGGGAAACTGGATTTCCACACCGTCAAAGCCCGCCACAGCGGCGGCAACGATACGCTCGAGCAATGGCCGCTCGTTGAACAGCATCGTCAGGTTGGCGGATATCTTCATGCATGACCTCAGACTGGCGCCGACCAATGGAGCAGCCGGACGCTCGAAGTGGTTGAACGTACTCACCACCCAACGGCGGTGTCTGCGCCATTGTTCGTGGCGCATAGCTTTGCCCATGGGCCGCGCTGCGGCAGGTCGGAACCCACAGCCGCAGCCTATTGACTGCTTTCAGAGCTGTTTTTAATGCCACAGGGCTGACACGCTGCAGACCGTGACAGGTGCTTACAGACCATCCTTCTCCAGATGATCGAGGTCGACCGGATCGCCACTGTGGGCCCCCAGGCGCTGACGGATATCCTCGAACATCTGATCGAACTCTTCATGCTCGTGACTGATCAGCACCACGCTGGTCGGCAGACCATGCTTGTGGGCCAATCGGCTTACCACGCTGGCGAAATTGAACGCGGTATCACGGTGCAGTTCGAACGACTCGTCGAACGCCGCACCTGCGATTTCGCCCTTGAGGGTCATGTGCAACATCGCCCCTTCGGCCGCATCCTGACGCACGTCGTAATGCAGGTCGATGGCATAGATGGGGATATCCCCGGTCGCCACGCTGTTGCCGCGAAATAAATGGCCGGGCTCGAACATATGCAGGCTCCTGCGCTGAAGGGGTTACCGGAACGTCGATTACGTTCCAGGCTCCTGAGCATAGACACCAGGGTTCAGCGATGATGCCAGCCAGTCGACGCACAAAAATAGCGCAATTTACGCACCAAAAAGGAACCACGACTATTATCTGCAACCTCTGGAAATGCCCATTCCAGAGCGGCTAAAACGGGTGTTCGAAACCAGCGCTACTTTTCGGCGCGCTCCTGCACCAGAACCCAGGGGGCGACCACCACGGCCCAGAGCGACGGATCACGCGCCAGCAGATCCTCGGCGTGAGCATCGCTCAATACCGCGACCCGCCCCGAATCCAGCCAGGCGGCAACCGTTTCTCGATGGTTTTCGGCAACCGCCTCGGCGACCGCGATCAGATCTTCGTCACTGTCGACCCAGAGCAGCGAGCCCCGGGCGAAAAACGGTTGCAGCTCTTGCCAGCGGATGGGGGCGGTTTCGCCGAGCAATTTGGCATAGAGGGTGCTTGGTTGTTCGTTCATGGCAGGTTCCATCGTGAAGGGCCGTTTTTTCGACGGCCGCCATGATAACGGTGGGTGGCGAGCAGACAAACCGTGTCAACCATCCGTCAGTCAGGAATCCGCCGTTTTTCTATACATTCCTTGCAATTACGCGACATTCCTACCCTTCGCCCTCGACTGCCGACTTTCCAAGGCGCAAATCAGCGCTCTACACTGTATCGGTACAGTTGCCGGGAGTATGGCCGGAAAGTCGACTCCGGTTCTGTTGCCTTGGCTACCAGAACTACAACAATGAACACAACGAGTGGAGCACTATGAACAACGCTACTAAGCAGATTTCCAAGCTGTTCGCCGCTATGGCCCTGGCTGGCGCTGCCAGCTACTCGGTCGCCGCCGACAACATCAAGATCGCCATGGCTGGCCCGGTGACCGGTGCTGTTGCCCAGTACGGCGAGATGCAGTTCATCGGTGCCAAGATGGCCATCGAGCAGATCAACAAAGCCGGTGGTGTGAACGGTGCTCAACTCCAGGGCGTGGTCTATGACGACGCATGCGATCCCAAGCAAGCCGTGGCCGTTGCCAACAAGATCGTCAACGATGGCGTCAAGTTCGTCGTTGGCCACCTGTGCTCCAGCTCCACCCAGCCAGCTTCGGACATCTACGAAGACGAAGGCATCTTGATGATCACCGCGGCCGCTACCAGCCCGGAAATCACCGCCCGTGGCTACGAGCTGATCTTCCGCACCATCGGCCTGGACAGCCTGCAAGGCCCGACCGCCGGCAACTTCATCGCGGATAACATCAAGCCGAAGAACGTCGCCGTCATCCATGACAAGCAGCAGTACGGCGAAGGCATTGCCAGCGCGGTCAAGCAGACCCTGGAATCCAAAGGCGTGAAAGTCGGCCTGTTCGAAGGCATCAACGCCGGCGACAAGGACTTCTCCTCGCTGATCGCCAAGCTCAAGCAACAAGGCGTGGACTTCGTCTACTACGGCGGCTACCACCCAGAGCTGGGCCTGCTGCTGCGTCAGTCCAAGGAAAAAGGCCTGGACGTTCGCTTCATGGGCCCTGAAGGCGTCGGCAACAAGGAAATCTCGGCCATCGCCGGCCCGGCTTCCGAAGGCATGCTGGTGACCCTGCCGCAATCCTTCGACCAGGATCCGAAGAACAAGGCGCTGGTTGACGCGTTCAAGGCCAAGAACGAAGACTCTAGCGGTCCGTTCGTGTTCCCGGCCTACGCTGCCGTTCAGGTCATCGCCGAAGGCATCGAAAAAGCCGGTAGCACCGACACCGCTGAAGTAGCCGCTGCCCTGCGCGCCAACACCTTCGATACCCCGACCGGCACCCTCGGCTTCGACGAGAAGGGTGACCTGAAGGACTTCAACTTCGTGGTTTACGAATGGCACCAGGACGGCAGCAAGTCCGAAGCCAAGTAAGTCCCGCCTAAGAACCTGATTCACGAGTTGGCGAGCTAGAGCCATGCAAGGGCTAGGCGCCCCCACAAGAACAGGCGAGGAAGCGGAGTGTACTTTTGTACATGAGCATTCCGAGCCTGTTTTTAACGCAGCAGGGCCGAAGCGCAGCAGATCGTGAACAGGTTCTGAACCCAAGCCCACTGCCGCGCAGTGGGCTTTGTCTATCGAAAGAATTCCGGTTTCGCGCTGCGCCACAAGCGCTGCCGTGCGCGACGACCCAGGAGTTAGGCAATGCCTGATCTTTACCACTACCTGCAACAACTGCTCAACGGTCTTACCGTCGGCAGTACCTATGCCCTGATCGCCATCGGCTACACGATGGTCTACGGCATCATCGGCATGATCAACTTCGCCCACGGCGAGGTGTACATGATCGGTTCCTACGTCGCCTTCATCGCCATCACCCTACTGGCCATGATGGGGCTCGACAGCCTGCCGCTGATCATGATCTGCGCCTTCGCGGCGAGCATCATCGTCACCAGTGCTTTCGGTTACAGCATCGAACGGGTCGCCTACAGGCCGCTACGCGGCGGTAACCGGCTGATCCCGCTGATTTCGGCGATCGGCATGTCGATTTTCCTGCAGAACGCCGTGATGCTTTCTCAGGATTCCAAGGACAAGGCCATCACCAATCCGCTGCCCGGCAATTTCGTGTTCGGCGAAAGCGCCATGAATGGCGTGGTGATTTCCTACATGCAGGTGCTGATCTTCGTGGTCACCTTCCTGACCATGATCGGCCTCACCCTGTTCATCTCCCGTTCCCGCCTGGGCCGCGCCTGCCGCGCCTGCGCCGAAGACCTGAAGATGGCCAACCTGCTCGGCATCAACACCAACAACATCATCGCCCTGACCTTCGTCATCGGTGCCGCGCTGGCCGCCGTCGCTGCCGTGCTGCTGGGCATGCAATACGGTGTGATCAACCCGCACCTGGGCTTCCTCGCCGGCATCAAGGCATTCACCGCCGCGGTACTCGGTGGTATCGGCAGCATCCCTGGCGCGGTACTGGGCGGCCTGGTACTGGGCGTGGCCGAAGCATTCGGTGCCGATATTTTCGGTGACCAGTACAAGGACGTCGTCGCTTTCAGCCTGCTGGTGCTGGTACTGCTGTTCCGTCCGACCGGTATCCTCGGCCGTCCGGAGGTTGAAAAGGTATGAGCAAGAACCTCAAGACCGCTCTGTTCAGCAGCATCCTTCTGCTGCTGATCTCCTACCCGATCCTCGGCCTCAAGCTCAGCGTCGTCGGCATCAGCCTGCAGGTGCATGGCGCCAGCGCCAAGACCCTGTGGACGATCGGCATCGCCGCGGCGCTGCTGTTCGCCTGGCACCTGGTGCTACGTGATCGCCTGCTCGGCGGTGACAAGCTCAAGGGTGTGCTGCCAAGCATGCCATCGAGCCTGAAGGACACCCTGACCCTGCCCAGCGTACAGCGCTGGTTCATGCTGGCGCTGTTCGTCGTGGCATTGGCCTGGCCGTTCTTCGGCTCCCGCGCGGCGGTGGACATCGCCACCCTGATCCTCATCTACGTGATGCTGGGTATCGGCCTGAACATCGTGGTTGGCCTCGCCGGTCTGCTCGACCTGGGTTATGTCGGCTTCTACGCGGTGGGCGCCTATACTTACGCGCTGCTTGCCGAGTACGCCGGCTTCGGCTTCTGGACGGCACTGCCGATCGCCGGCCTGATGGCCGCCACGTTCGGCTGTTTACTGGGGTTTCCGGTACTCAGGCTACGCGGTGACTATCTGGCCATCGTGACCCTGGGCTTCGGCGAGATCATCCGCATCATGCTGCGCAACCTCACCAGCATCACCGGTGGCCCGAACGGCATCAGCTCGATTCCCAAGCCGGAGCTATTCGGTCTGTCGCTGGATCGCCGCGCCCCGGATGGCGGGCAGACCCTGCACGACTTCCTCGGCATCGCCTACAACTCCACCTACAAGGTGATCTTCCTTTACCTGATCGCCCTGTTGCTGGTGCTGCTGGCCATCTTCGTGATCAACCGCCTGATGCGCATGCCGATCGGCCGCGCCTGGGAAGCCTTGCGCGAAGACGAGATCGCCTGCCGTGCCCTGGGTCTGAACCCGACCACGGTCAAGCTCTCGGCCTTCACCATCGGTGCCAGCTTCGCCGGTTTCGCCGGCAGCTTCTTCGCCGCCCGCCAGGGTCTGGTGACACCGGAGTCGTTCACCTTCATCGAGTCGGCGATGATCCTCGCCATCGTCGTGCTGGGTGGCATGGGTTCGCAGCTGGGCATCATATTCGCTGCCATCGTGATGACCCTGCTGCAGGAAATGCGCGACTTCAACGAGTACCGCATGCTGATATTCGGTCTGACCATGATCGTGATGATGATCTGGCGTCCGCAGGGGCTGATGCCCATGCAGCGCCCACACCTGGAGTTGAAACAACGATGAGCCGCCCGATTCTCGAAGTGAGCGGCCTGTCCATGCGTTTTGGCGGCCTGCTGGCCGTCAACGGGGTCAGCCTCACGGTCAATGAAAAACAGGTTGTGTCGATGATCGGCCCGAACGGCGCCGGCAAGACCACGGTGTTCAACTGCCTGACCGGCTTCTACAAGCCGACCTCGGGCAGCATCCGCCTCAACGGTGAACAGATCGAAGGCCTGCCGGGCCACAAGATCGCTCGCAAGGGCGTGGTGCGTACTTTCCAGAACGTTCGCCTGTTCAAGGAAATGACCGCCGTGGAGAACCTGCTGGTCGCCCAGCATCGCCACATCAACACCAACTTCCTCTCCGGTCTGTTCAAGACTCCGGCGTTTCGCCGCAGCGAACGCGAGGCCATGGATTACGCGGCGCATTGGCTGGAACAGGTCAACCTGACCGAATTCGCCAACCGCACCGCCGGCACCCTGGCCTACGGTCAGCAACGCCGTCTGGAGATCGCCCGCTGCATGATGACCCGGCCGAGCATCCTCATGCTCGACGAGCCGGCGGCCGGCCTAAACCCGCGGGAAACCGACGACCTGAAAGCCCTGATCAGCATGCTGCGTGACGAGCACAACGTCACCGTGCTGCTGATCGAGCACGACATGAAGCTGGTCATGAGCATTTCCGACCATATCTTCGTGATCAACCAGGGCACGCCCCTGGCCGACGGCTCGCCGGAGCAGATCCGCGACAATCCGGACGTGATCAAAGCCTACCTGGGGGAAGCGTAATGCTGTATTTCGACAACGTTTCCACCTTCTACGGCAAGATCCAGGCGCTGCATGGCGTCAGCGTGGAAGTGCGCCAGGGCGAGATCGTCACCCTGATCGGCGCCAACGGCGCCGGCAAATCCACCCTGCTGATGACCCTTTGCGGCAACCCGCAGGCGGCCAGCGGCAGCATCCGTTACCAGGGCGAAGAGCTGGTCGGCATGGAAACCCCGCTGATCATGCGCAAGAGCATCGCCGTGGTTCCGGAAGGCCGCCGCGTGTTCGCTCGCCTGACCGTCGAGGAAAACCTCGCCATGGGCGGCTTCTTCGGCAGCAAGGCGGACAATCAGGAGCAACTGGACAAGGTGCTGCATCTGTTCCCGCGCCTGAAGGAACGCCTGGTGCAGCGTGCCGGCACCATGTCCGGCGGCGAACAGCAGATGCTCGCCATCGGCCGTGCGCTGATGAGCAAGCCCAAGCTGCTGCTGCTCGACGAACCGTCTCTGGGTCTGGCGCCGATCATCATCCAGCAGATCTTCGACATCATCGAACAGCTGCGCAAGGACGGTGTGACCGTGTTCCTGGTCGAGCAGAACGCCAACCAGGCGCTCAAGCTGGCCGACCGCGGCTACGTGCTGGAGAACGGCCGGATCGTCATGCAGGGCAGCGGTCATGACCTGCTCAACGATCCCAAGGTGCGTGACGCCTACCTGGGCGGCTGACAGGCTATCGAAACGACCGTTTTCGAAATCCTGCCGACCCCAATCAACCTGCGGCCGCAATGGCCGCAGGTGCAGATTTAGCCTGAACGATGCCAACTGCGCTCCAGTCCCAATACTGAACGGACAAAACAGGAGTCGCTCCCATGCTGAAGTTCCTCGGCAGCACCATCGGCATCATCTTCATCATCGGCCTGCTGGTCGTGATCGGCATCTTCTCGCTGATTTTCTGATCGGCAGCACCTGCAGGCCGGGCGCCCTGCCCGGCTTTCTTCATGCCGCGCGCATCGTGGGCCTCACGGCGGTACAATGGGCATCACTTCGCTGACGATGTCCTGCCATGACCGAACCCCTACGCCTCTCCAAACGCCTGATCGAACTGACCGGCTGTTCACGCCGTGAGGCCGAACTGTATATCGAGGGCGGTTGGGTCACTGTCGACGGCGAAATCGTCGATGAGCCCCAGCGCAAGGTGCAGGACGAAACGGTCGTACTGCTCCCGGGTGCCGTGGCGGAACCTCAGGAACCGGTCACCCTGCTGTTGAATGTGCCCAGCGGGCGTTTCCCGGAACGGGCGGCCGAAGAAGTGACCCCGGACAAGCGCTGGCCCGAGGATCGCTCCGAACTACGAACAGTCAAAGGCCATTTCGACCGGTTGACCCCGTGCATTCCCCTGCAAGCAGGCGCTGATGGCCTGCATGTACTGACCCAGGACTGGCGTATCGAACGCAAGCTCAAAGAGGATCTGAGCAAGCTGGAGCAGGAATATGTGGTCGAAGTCAGCGGCGAGTTGTCCGAGCGCGATCTCAAACGCCTCAACCACGGTTTGGTTTTCAACGGCACCGCGTTGCCACCCTGCAAGGTCAGCTGGCAGAACGAAACCCGTCTACGCTTTGCCCTGAAGAACCCACTGCCGGGTCAGTTGGTGTTCATGTGCAACAGCGTCGGCCTCAAGGTACTGGGCATGAAACGCATCCGTATCGGCGGCGTGCCGATGTCCAAGGTGCAGCCTGGGCAGTGGCGGTATCTGGGCGCCAAAGAACGTTTCTAACAGCCCATTCTTCCGGCCTCGCCCTCTGGCGTGGGCCTCTCCAACCAGGAATTTTCATGCTCAATAATGATGTGCTGCGCAGCCTGCGCTATATGCTCGATGTCAGCGATGCACAACTGGCCGAGATCGTTCAGCTAGGCGGCAAAACGGTGACCGCGGAAGAGATCACGGCGGTACTGAAGAAGGATGACGAGCCGGGTTATCAGGATTGCAGCGACGAGCTGCTGGCCCATGCCCTGGACGGCCTGGTGTACTTCAAGCGCGGCAAGGATGACAGTCGCCCGGCACCGGCCTTGGAACTGCCGGTTACCAACAATCAGGTGCTGAAGAAGCTGCGGGTGGCCTTCGAGCTGAAGGAAGACGATGTGCACGCCATCATGCGCAGTGTCGACTTCCCCGTGTCGAAACCGGAAATGAGCGCACTGTTTCGCAAGCAAGGTACCAGTAACTACCGTGCCTGCGGCGATCAGTTCCTGCGTAACTTCCTCAAGGGTCTGACCCAACGCCTGCGTGACTGATCCCCCCATGAGCTATCAGGTTTCGCCCATCGGCTATGTGCGCTCCTGCTTCAAGGAGAAATTCGCCATTCCGCGCCAGCCGCAATTGGCGCCCGCCGCGCGGGGCGTGCTCGAGCTGTGCACGCCGTTCGATCAGGGCGATGCACTACAGGGTCTGGAAGAGGTCAGCCATGTCTGGCTGCTGTTTCTCTTTCACCAGGCCCTGGAAGACAAGCCCAGGCTCAAGGTTCGTCCGCCACGCCTGGGCGGCAACCGCGCCATTGGCGTATTCGCGACCCGGGCGACCCATCGTCCCAATGGCATCGGTCAATCGGTGGTGCGCCTCGATCGCGTCGAAAACGGGCGCTTGTGGCTGTCGGGTATCGACCTGCTCGACGGCACCCCGGTGCTCGACGTCAAACCCTACGTGCCCTACGCGGACAGCGTGCCCGACGCCCATAACCATATCGCTGCGCAGGCTCCCGTCAGGATCGAGGTGCAGTGGCAGGACAGCGCACTGGCTCAGGCCCGCGAACACGGCCTGCGCCTGAACGAGCCCCTGGTCGAGCTGATCGAACAGTGCCTCGCCCAGGATCCACGCCCGGCCTACCAGCAACCGCAGCCGGAGCGCCGCTACGGCGTACGTCTGTGGGATGTCGACGTACATTGGCACTATCCACAGCCTGGCTGCATTCGAGTGCTGGATGTAACGCCGCCCTAGGCTGATCGATTGGCGCTTTGGCATCAGCCGCTTCTGCATAATGCACAAGCCAAGGCGAAAGCAGCCGTAGGGTGGATGACGCTTTTTTCATCCACCATTGCGATCGCGTGGTGGTGGACGGATTAAACGTCAGAACGTAGCCTGGATTAGCCGCAGGCGTAATCCGGGGCCGAAGGCCGTGATCCATGGTTCAACGCGGGTCGCCGACCGGCTTCTTTCGCCACGGCCCTGACGTTGTGCCGAAGAGCCACAAGTTCCAAAGCACCTTTTCTGCAGACGAAAAAAATCCGCAGCCATCGCTGGCTGCGGATTCGCAGATGGTCAGACGATCAGGCGCCGGCTTTCTGCACGGCTTCCTTGATCAGGGTCTGCAGCTCACCCTTTTCGTACATCTCACTGATGATGTCGCTGCCGCCGACCAGTTCACCGCCCACCCACAGCTGCGGGAAGGTCGGCCAGTTGGCGTACTTGGGCAGGTTGGTGCGAATTTCCGGATTCTGCAGGATATCGACGTAGGCGAACTTTTCGCCACAGCCCATCAGAGCCTGTGCAGCGCGAGCGGAGAAGCCGCACTGTGGCGCATTCGGAGCGCCTTTCATGTACAGCAGAACGGTGTTGCTGGCGATCTGCTCTTTGATCGTTTCGATGATTTCCATGGGGGCACCTCAGAACTGGACTATCCGACTCACGGGTCGATACGGTGCGCGCATTGTAACCAAAAGCCGAGCGCAATGCTCGGCCATGCTGCATACGCATGCCAGGTAGTGCTCAGGCAGCAACCACCTGCACCGGAACCCCATTGAGCACCGCATTGCCCGACAAACGATCCAGCAGACGCTCATCCGTCAGGTCGTTGGCGCTGGCACCGGGCGTCGCACTGGCGATACTCATCTGCACCCCCGGCCGCCCATGTCCCCAGCCATGTGGCAGGCTGACCACACCCGGCATCATCTCGGCACTGACGAGCACCTCGACCTCCACTACGCCGATCCGTGAGCGAACGCTGACGCGCTGGCCATCGCTGAGCCCACGCCGCTGCATGTCCTGCGGGTTCATCAACAGCTGATGGCGCGGCTTGCCCTTCACCAGCCGGTGATAGTTGTGCATCCAGGAGTTGTTGCTGCGCACGTGGCGGCGGCCGATCAGCAGCAGTTGCTCGGGATCGACGGCGGGGTACGCAGCGAACCGCTGCACATCGCCCAGCAACAGCGTTGGTGCGGCCTGCACCTGGCCATCGGCGGTTTTCAGGCGCGCCGCCAGGTTCGGGCCGAGCGGCCCGAGATCCAGGCCATGGGGATGCTGCCGCAGGCTCTGTAGCGAGAGTTTGAGCGGCGCCCCATCGCCGTAAGCACCGAAGCGCAGCCCCAGGTCGATCATCTGCTGTGGCGTCTGCGTGGGTTTCAGCACGGCACCGGTCTGCGCTGCAAAGGCCTTGGCCAGGCCGATGAAAATCTCCCAGTCGTCCAGCGCTCCCTCCGGCTTGGGCAGTACCGCCTCGTTGAAGCGGGTGACGTTGCGCACCGCGAACAGGTTGAACGTGGTGTCGTAATGGTCATGCTCCAGCGGCGCAGTGGATGGCAGGATCAGGTCGGCATGGCGGGTGGTTTCGTTGATGTACAGATCCACGCTGAGCATGAAATCCAGGCCTTCGAGTCCCTGCTCCAGCTGACGCCCGTTGGGCGTCGACAGTGCCGGATTGCCCGCCACGGTAATCAGCGCACGCACCTGCCCGTCCCCAGCGGTGAGCATTTCCTCGGCCAGCGCACTCACCGGCAGTTCACCGCCGTATTCGGGCAGCCCGGAGACCCTGCTCTGCCAGCGATCGAAATGCCCCCCGGACGTCGTCCCCACCAGATCCACCGCTGGCTCGGTGCACAGTGCCCCGCCGACCCGATCGAGATTGCCGGTCACCAGGTTGATCACCTGCACCAGCCACTGGCACAGCGTGCCGAATGCCTGGGTGGATACGCCCATACGGCCATAGCAGACCGCTCGATCCGCGGCGGCGAAATCGCGTGCCAACTGACGTATCGCCGACGCCGGTACGCCGCAGCGCGGGGCCATGAGTTCGGCGGTAAACTGCAGCACGGTTCGCTGCACCTCATCCAGGCCAGCGCTTGGCAGATGGCTGGCTCGGCCCAGCCCTTCCTCGAACAGGGTGCTGAGCATTGCCAGCAGCAACGCGGCGTCCTGCCCTGGGCGAATGAACAGATGCTGATCGGCAATCGCGGCGGTCTCGCTGCGCCGCGGGTCGATCACCACCAGACGGCCGCCACGCGCCTGGATCGCCTTGAGGCGCTTTTCCACGTCGGGCACGGTCATGATGCTGCCGTTGGACGCCAAAGGATTGCCACCGAGGATGAGCATGAAGTCGGTGTGATCGATATCGGGAACGGGGATCAGCAAGCCATGACCGTACATCAGGTGGCTGGTCAGATGGTGGGGCAACTGATCCACCGAGGTGGCGGAGTAGCGATTGCGCGTCTTGAGCAGGCCGAGAAAGTAGTTGCTGTGGGTCATCAGCCCATAATTGTGCACGCTGGGGTTGCCCTGATAGACCGCTACCGCGTTCTGCCCATGCCCGGCCTGAACCGCGGCCAGACGCTCTGCCGCCAGCTTGAAGGCTTCATCCCAGCCGATCGCCTCCCAGCGCTCGCCAATACGCCGCATCGGCTGGCGCAGGCGATCCGGGTCGTTCTGGATGTCCTGCAATGCCACGGCCTTGGGGCAGATATGGCCGCGGCTGAAGCTGTCCCGGGCGTCGCCCCTGATCGAGCGGATCTGCGTGCTGCCGTCGGCCTGGGTTTCGGTTTCGATGGCGAGGCCGCAAATGGCTTCACACAGGTGGCACGCACGGTAATGGAGGGACATGGTCATGGCCTGGCCTCTTGTTCTTGTCCGAGACGACCGGTCGGGTCGTAGGCTTTGAACTATGGCGCCGCTATGCGCGCCACGCCAGCAACCCTGCCCTGCTGAATCGGCAGGTATCAGAACGACCGATCCAAGGTCATGTCCGGGCGGCTGCGGATCGCTCCATCGACAGGTAACGGGGAGATGATCGAAAGGAAGGGAATCTAAGGATAGGAGAAGGGGTTCCACAGCCCCATCCCAGCAGATGGAATGGGGCTGCTCGGCAACGAATGCCCGACTACCACTGCCCGGAGAACAGGCAGGTCAGCGCTTCGATGCCGCTAAACGTGTACCACGGACGGGGGTCTGCGCAACTGGTCGCCATCGATGCATGCGCATTGCTGGCGAGCATGACGCCGGTTACCAGAAGGATTGCAGCGGCTTTCTTGGTTTTCATGAGTACGTCTCCTGACAGAAGATAAGCTTGTTCCATATCAAAAACCCCGGCCTCTCTCGCTTCGCTATCGAGAGAGGCTGTGCCAGCTGTCAGCTGACGCGAGGCACTTTAACAAGCCATCAGCGTCCCCGTAGCACCACTCGTCCTGTCGATTGCCGCATTATGCGACGCAACTCACATCTCTCATTTCACGCATTGCCGGCGCCTGCCACAGGCATGGGCACGCTCTCAAGACCTGAAAGCCTTATGCCGACTGACGTTGGCTGGCAGTAGGCGTCATTTCCTTATAAGATCGCGCCTTCCCCCTATTTCGTCGCACCCTGCGGCTTCCTGCCGCAAGCCTTTCGTTTTTCCGGTTTTTTGTATCCGGCCCGGGCTTGCGGACTGTAGTGAAAAAGGTAGTTAACGATGAGCGCCAGACACTTCCTCTCGCTGATGGATTACACACCGGATGAACTGGTGGGGTTGATCCGCCGAGGCATCGAGCTGAAGAACCTGCGCAATCGCGGCGTGCTGTTCGAGCCGCTGAAGAACCGCGTGCTGGGGATGATCTTCGAGAAGGCCTCGACCCGTACCCGGCTGTCCTTCGAGGCCGGCATGATCCAGCTCGGCGGCCAGGCCATCTTCCTCTCGCCGCGCGACACCCAGCTGGGCCGTGGCGAGCCGATCGGCGACGCCGCCATCGTCATGTCGAGCATGCTCGACGCGGTGATGATCCGCACCTTCGCCCACAGCACCCTCACCGAGTTCGCCGCCAAGTCGAAGGTACCGGTGATCAATGGCCTGTCCGACGATCTGCACCCCTGCCAGTTGCTGGCCGACATGCAGACCTTCCTCGAACACCGCGGCAGCATCGCCGGCAAGACCGTGGCGTGGATCGGCGACGGCAACAACATGTGCAACTCCTATATCGAGGCGGCGATCCAGTTCGACTTCCAGTTGAAGGTCGCCTGCCCCGAAGGCTACGAGCCGGACGCGCACTTCCTCGCCCTGGCCGGCGAGCGCGTGCAGGTCGTGCGCGACCCGCGCGAGGCCATGGCCGGCGTTCATCTGGTGAGCACCGATGTCTGGGCGTCCATGGGCCAGGAAGACGAAGCCGAGCAGCGCATGGCGCTGTTCCGCCCCTACCAGGTCACCCCCGAGCTGCTCGATGCCGCGGCTGAAGACGTGCTGTTCATGCACTGCCTGCCGGCCCACCGCGGCGAGGAAATCAGTGTCGACCTGCTCGATGACCCTCGCTCAGCCGCCTGGGATCAGGCAGAAAACCGTTTGCATGCGCAGAAGGCGCTGCTCGAATTCCTCGTCGAACCGGCGTATCACCACGCATGAGCCAGCCGATGCTGTTGAGCCTGCGTAACCTGGGTTGCGGCTACGGTGAGCAGCGCATCGTGCAGAACCTCAACCTGCACCTCAATCCGGGCGACATCGGTTGCCTGCTCGGCCCATCCGGCTGTGGCAAGACCACCACACTGCGTGCCATCGCCGGTTTCGAGCCGGTGCTGGAAGGTGAAATCCGCCTGGCTGGCGAAGTGATCTCCAGCCCGGGTTTCACCCTTGCGCCGGAAAAACGCCGTATCGGCATGGTCTTCCAGGACTACGCCCTGTTCCCGCACCTGAGCGTGGCGCAGAACGTGTCCTTCGGCATCCGCAAGCAGGCCGACTGCGACCAGGTCACTCGTGAGCTGCTGGAACTGGTGAAGCTCGATCACCTGGGCAAACGCCATCCGCACGAACTGTCCGGCGGGCAGCAACAGCGCGTGGCACTGGCTCGGGCACTGGCCACCAACCCGCAACTCCTGCTGCTCGACGAGCCGTTCTCCAACCTCGATGGCGAGTTGCGCCGGCGCCTCAGCCATGAAGTGCGCGACATTCTCAAGAGCCGTGGCACCAGCGCGATTCTGGTCACTCACGATCAGGAAGAAGCCTTTGCCGTCAGCGATCAGGTCGGCGTCTTCAAGGCCGGGCATCTGGAGCAATGGGACACGCCGTTCAACCTCTACCACGAACCACAGACCCCCTTCGTCGCCAGCTTCATCGGCCAGGGTTACTTCATTCGTGGCCAGTTGCAAGCGCCGGACGAGGTGCACACCGAACTGGGCAGCATCCGCGGCAATCGCGCCTATGCCTGGCCTGTCGGTAGTGCAGTGGACGTGCTGTTGCGCCCGGACGATATCGTCCACGACCCGCAGAGTTCACAACAGGCGCTGATCGTCGGCAAGAGCTTCCTGGGCGCCGCGACCCTGTACCGCCTGCAATTGCCCACCGGCTGCCAGCTGGAAGCATTGTTCCCCAGCCATGCCGATCACCAGCCCGGCGAACAGGTCGGAATTCGAATCGCTGCGGATCACCTGGTCGCGTTCGCCGCAGCGGGCAGCGTGGCGGCACCCTCGATACTGGAACGAAACGACTAGATGTCGAGGTGCAGTCGGCCGCTACTTACCAGGTAGGCATGGCCGGCGATCTTCACCCGCTCCCCGTCCAGGCGGCACCAGAGAAACCCGCCGCGCTTGCCGCCCTGGTAGGCGCTCAACTCACGCTTGCCCAACTGCTGCGTCCAATAAGGCGTGAGGATGCAATGGGCGGAGCCGGTCACCGGATCCTCGTCGATACCGACTGCCGGGGCGAAGTTGCGTGACACGAAATCGACAGCCTGGCCCGGCGCAGTGACGATGACTGCATCCCTGGGTAACCTGGCCAACGCTCGTAGGTCGGGGCAACAGGCGCGCACCGCAGCTTCAGATTCGAGCAGCACCAGCAATTGCGGGGCATCCAGTACGGCGACTGGAGTCTGCCCAAGGATCTCGGCCAAACCCTCGGGCACGGCGATGGGCGTTGGCCGCTGGCACGGGAAGTCCAGAACCAGGCGATCCTTTTCGCGGCTCACTGCCAGCATGCCGTCTGCGTACAAGAAGTCGATGCGCTCACCCGGCTCGCCGTAGCATTCGAACAACACATGGGCGCTGGCCAGCGTCGCATGCCCGCACAGTGGCACCTCGGCCGTCGGCGTGAACCAGCGGATCCGCCAGGCCGCCCCCTCCTTCACCACGAACGCGGTTTCAGCCAGATTGTGCTCGGCGGCGATCTGCTGCATCAATGCGCTATCGAGCCAGTGCTCGAGACGATAGACAGCAGCCGGGTTACCGGCGAAAGGCCGGTCGCTGAACGCATCGACCTGATGGAACTCGAGGGGCATGGGGATAACTCCTGTCGGCGAGCGAGAAGGGTCAGCATGTCTGCATCTGCACCGTCCGTTGCGATACAGCGCGGCCCCAATGTGGCGTAACAGTGAGGAAAATATCAACGTTCCGGGCGAATCCCGTAGCGCTGCAAGAGGGCATTCAGGCGGCCATCCTGGCGATAGCGGCGCACACCTTCGTCGAAGATATCGCGATAGCGGGCACTGGAGGAAAGCACGGGCGAAAAGGCGATATAGATCGGCACATCCGGCACCCGGCAACCGACCTCGATCAGATCACCGGCATTGCCGTGCTGATCGAGATACATGGACATCACCCAGGTGTTTTCCAGCATCGCGTCGAGGCGCCCCAGCTCGACCTTGCGCACGTTCAGCGCCAGCGCCTGCTCACCAGCGGCAAACTGTAGACGATCCAGATTCTTCTGGTGACGATGGATGTAGCCATCGAGCTCCTCGCCATAGCTGTAACCATTGATCACTCCCAGGCGAATCTGCCCAAGGGATGCCAGGCCGGTATAACGCCAGGCGCTGTCGGCACGAGCGTAGAAACAGTTACGGGAAATACCGGGCGCTGCATCGCCGAAAATGAAATCAGGGGCATCACGAATGCCAGCGCCGACCAGCGCGTTGACTCGGCCGTTACGCACATCCTGCACCGCACGCGCCCAGTTGGTGACGCGGTATTCCACATCGATACCCGCCTCGGTAAAGATCTCCCTGGCCAACTCGACGAAGATGCCAGGCCGCTCGGCATCCTGAGCACAATTGACCGGACACCAGACGTCTGCCTCCATGACCAGGGTTTCGGCCCTGAGGCAGGCACTGCCCAGCATCGCAACAGTCAACAGGCTGCCTGCCACCCACCGAAATCCTTTCATCGCCCGCAAGCCTCCTGCTTCTGTTTCCGAGCGCGATCAATCTTCGCTGCGCACCCGTTGTAGCGCATCCAGCCAGCCAGTCACTCATGGCGCACTACGCACATGGTCGAAATTACGCGCGGCTGACCGTGTCAGTGTCTGGCGATCGCTTCAAGGTCACCGTAAAAACCAGCCTGCATGCCGACCAGATCAGCGACTCCATACAAGCTGATTCCGATCATACAGGGACGCGCAATCCCCGCCCACGCGTGCGCTTCGAGGCTGCAGCACGCAATCGTTTCACTGCACAGTTTCGCGTGCGACATCACATTCCCTGAGTCAGACTTTCAGCAGGTCGCGGGTGACTCACCGCTCGCGGTGAAACGGTAGCAATTACCGCCACCACGAGGAGGCGGCCCAATGGCCAACAGCATCGATGATCATCGCGCAGCCGCAGAGGACGCCTGAACCAGTCAGGGGCTCGAGACTATCGACCGATGACAGCGAACTGCGCCTGCGTATGCTGGGCGAGGATTTCAGCGCTCAGTTCGACCTCGAGCCCACGACGCCCGGCACTGACATGGATGCGAGGGAAATCGAGGGCGCTGCTGTCGATGAAAGTACGCAGGCGCTTCTTCTGCCCCAGCGGGCTGATACCACCGACCAGGTAGCCGGTTGCCCGCTGCGCCACATCGACTGCGGCCATGTCGACTTTCTTCACGCCCGCCGCCTGGGCCAGCGCCTTCAAATCCAGCGTTCCGACGACCGGTACCACCGCCACCAGCAACTCCCCTTTTTCACTGCTGGCCAGCAGCGTCTTGAATACCTGTGCGGGATCGAGATCGAGCTTCTCCGCCGCCTCCAGGCCGTAGGACACCGCCTTGGGATCATGTTCGTAACTGTGGATTCGATGTTCGGCGCGAACCTTTTTCAACAGATCCAGTGCAGGGGTCATGGCAGCTCCAGGCGAAAGGTAAGAGCAAAACAGATCGCAACGATTCTAGCGCCGCTCGTCAGCAAAAAGCTCTGTTTCAATCCTGAAACGCGGATCTTGAATCGTGCGCCACGATGGAACCTATCACTCGCGCCACTGACTTATTGAACCATGCATACGATTGGTATCGAAAAAAATGACCGCCCCACAACGTTCATTTTTTGACAATACTCGTTCTTTGTATATATTTTTTTCGATAATGAACATTTTGTAGTGGCGTCACCGTCACTCCCATCAGCCATGGCGATTTTGCAAACGGCGCCCTCTGGAGGTCTCGCCCCTGCTCTGCAACAGCGCCATACAACAACAAAAATCGAGGTTCACCATGACAGCTGCTCCACGACAACCATCACTATCGGGCCAATGCATGGCCGAGTTTCTGGGCACGGCGCTGCTCATTTTCTTCGGCACTGGATGCGTTGCCGCTCTCAAGGTCGCTGGTGCAAGCTTTGGTCTCTGGGAGATCAGCATCATCTGGGGGATCGGCGTCAGCATGGCGATCTACCTGACTGCCGGTGTTTCCGGCGCGCACCTGAATCCTGCGGTGAGCATCGCTCTGTGGCTCTTCGCCGGTTTTGAAAAACGTAAATTGCCGTTCTACATCCTCGCCCAGATCGCTGGCGCTTTCTGCGCTGCCCTGTTGGTCTACACACTGTACAGCGGCCTGTTTTTCGAATTCGAACAAGCCCACCAGATGGTTCGCGGCTCCCAGGCCAGCCTTGAGCTGGCTTCGGTCTTTTCCACCTTTCCTAATCCGGTACTGTCCACCAGCCAGGCGTTCATGGTGGAAATGGTGATCACCGCAGTCCTGATGGGGGTGATCATGTCCCTGACCGATGACAACAACGGCCTGCCTCGCGGCCCGATGGCACCACTGTTGATCGGCCTGCTTATCGCTGTGATCGGTAGCTCGATGGGCCCGCTGACCGGGTTCGCGATGAATCCGGCTCGCGACTTCGGCCCCAAGCTGATGACGTTCTTCACTGGCTGGGGCGAGATCTCGCTCACTGGCGGCCGTGATATTCCATACTTCCTGGTGCCGATCTTCGCCCCGATCCTCGGTGCCTGCCTGGGCGCAGCGGTCTACCGTGGCATGATTGCCCGGCATCTGCCCAGCGCGACAGACGCCCCCGCGGTAGAACGGGCCGCCGTTAGCGACGTCAAAGTTTCCTGAATCCAACGACGCGCGATCCTCGAACGGATCGCTCGCCATTCACCCTCCGCTCATTCGTCCAAGGCAATCGACATGACCGACATTCAAAACAAGAATTACATCATTGCCCTCGATCAGGGCACGACCAGCTCCCGGGCGATCATTTTCGATCGCGACGCCAACGTGGTATGCATCGCCCAGCGTGAGTTCACTCAGCATTACCCGCAAACCGGCTGGGTCGAACACGACCCGATGGAAATCTTCGCGACCCAGAGCGCGGTGATGGTCGAAGCGCTGGCGCAGGCCGGCCTGCATCACGACCAGGTGGCTGCGATCGGCATCACCAACCAGCGTGAAACCACGGTCGTCTGGGACAAGAACACCGGCCGGCCGATCTACAACGCCGTCGTCTGGCAATGCCGCCGGAGCACCGAAATCTGCCAGCAGCTCAAGCGTGATGGCCTGGAGGAATACATTCAGGAAACCACCGGCCTGGTCACCGATCCCTACTTCTCCGGCACCAAACTCAAATGGATTCTCGATCACGTCGAAGGCAGCCGTGAACGCGCCCGCAACGGCGAGCTGCTGTTCGGCACCATCGATAGCTGGCTGATCTGGAAATTCACCGGCGGCAAGACACACATCACCGACTACACCAATGCCGCGCGCACCATGCTCTTCAACATCCACACGCTGGAGTGGGATGCGAAAATGCTGGAGGTGCTGGACATTCCGCGGGAGATGCTCCCGCAAGTGAAGTCGTCTTCGGAAATCTACGGTCACACCAAGAGCGGCATCGCCATTGCCGGTATCGCTGGCGACCAGCAGGCAGCGCTGTTCGGCCAGATGTGCGTCGAACCAGGGCAAGCGAAGAACACCTACGGCACCGGTTGTTTCCTGCTGTTGAACACCGGCGACAAGGCGGTGAAATCCCAGCACGGCATGCTCACCACCATCGCCTGCGGCCCACGCGGCGAAGTGGCCTACGCTCTGGAAGGCGCAATCTTCAACGGCGGGTCTACCATCCAGTGGCTGCGTGATGAGCTGAAGGTCGTCAACGACGCCTACGACACGGAATACTTCGCGGGCAAGGTCAAGAACAGCAATGGCGTGTATCTGGTACCGGCCTTCACCGGCCTGGGCGCGCCCTATTGGGATCCCTATGCCCGTGGTGCCCTGTTCGGCCTCAGCCGTGGCGTGAGCATCGACCACATCATCCGCGCCGCCCTCGAATCCATCGCCTATCAGACCCGCGATGTGCTCGACGCCATGCAGCAGGACTCCGGTGAACGCCTGAAATCCCTGCGGGTAGACGGCGGTGCGGTGGCCAACAACTTCCTCATGCAGTTCCAGGCCGACATCCTCGGCACCCAGGTGGTGCGTCCGCAAATGCGCGAAACCACCGCCCTGGGTGCAGCCTATCTGGCAGGCCTGGCGTGCGGCTTCTGGGGCAGCCTGGAAGAGCTGCGCGGCAAGGCGGTGATCGAGCGCGAGTTCCAACCACAACTGGCGGAAGCGGAAAAAGAACAGCTGTATGCGGGCTGGAAAAAAGCCGTCAGCCGTACCCGCGACTGGGAACCCCACGACGAGGCCAAATAGGCCCTCGGCCGGATTCGTCTCCGGCTGTAACTGGCAGTGAGCAGATTCGTGCGGCATCATGGGCAAATTCTGCATGGCAGCTCTAGGGTCTGTTGCTGTTTCAGCACGACCGCGCCGGAGCCCGTTTTGCCGCGAGGCAAGGCACGAGCCGCGAAGTTTGGCGGGCCAAATGAGCCGGCGAGAAACGCAGCATCGCGGAAAAACGGGCCCGGCCCTGCGGGTTGTGCGGGAAATCTCGCCATACGTCGTTGGAGGACTTGAAAAGGGAATGCCATTCCCTGCGTCCTCCGCCTCGCCTGGCGAGATCTCTCGCGGCAACGCGGCTTGCGCTGAAACAGCAACAGACCCTAAGGAAACCCCATGAATCTGCCTCCCCGTCAGCAGCGAATCCTCGACCTGATCCGTGAGCGCGGCTATGTCAGCATCGAGGAGCTGGCCACTCTGTTCGTCGTTACTCCGCAAACCATCCGCCGAGACATCAACCAACTGGCGGACGCCAACCTGCTGCGTCGCTACCACGGCGGCGCCGCCTATGACTCAAGCGTGGAAAACACCGCCTACGCCATGCGCGCCGATCAGATGCGTTCCGAAAAACAACGCATCGGCGAAGCTGTCGCCGCACAGATCCCCGATCACGCCTCGCTGTTCATCAATATCGGTACCACCACCGAATCCATCGCTCGCGCCCTGCTCAATCACAGTCACCTGAAGATCATCACCAATAACCTGCACGTAGCCTCGATGCTCAGTGCCAAGGATGATTTCGATGTGTTGCTCACCGGCGGCAACGTTCGTCGTGACGGCGGCCTGGTAGGCCAGGCCAGTGTCGACTTCATCAACCAGTTCAAGGTCGATTTCGCCCTGGTAGGCATCAGCGGCATCGACGAAGACGGCAGCCTGCTGGACTTCGACTATCAGGAAGTGCGGGTTTCCCAGGCGATCATCGCCAATGCCCGCAAGGTGATCCTGGCCGCCGACTCCAGCAAATTCGGGCGCAACGCCATGATCCGTCTCGGCCCCATCAGCCTGATCGACTGCCTGGTGACCGACCAGCAGCCGGTACCAGCACTGAGCCAGTTGCTCGATCAGCACAAGATCCGTCTCGAAGTGGTCTGACCCTCACTCGCTATCGCACTTCCCTACCCTACCCGCGCCCGGACGATGGAACGGCTGATTGCCATCGTCCTCGAAAGGCTCCCTGCCTCCTCCGCCGTTCATTCGAACGCAACCCGAACCTTCCACGGCTACAGTCATGGGTTCGTGTATTTTCATTCCAGCGTACGGTGATGAGTTTTTTCAATCGAATCTCACTGGATACGTGACTCTTCATGCGCTAGTATTTTCGAAAATGAACATAGATGTTCGAATTCAAATGCAAAAGCAACACGAGGCCTGACGATGCCCACATCCATCTTGTCCACCAGCCCGCTGTCCGAGATTTACGACATTGCCGTCGTTGGCGGTGGTATCAACGGTACCGGCATCGCCTGTGATGCAGCCGGTCGTGGCCTGTCCGTGTTCCTTTGCGAGAAGGACGATCTCGCCCGACATACCTCATCGGCGAGCAGCAAGTTGATCCACGGCGGCTTGCGCTACCTGGAGCATCACGAGTTCCGCCTGGTGCGCGAGGCTCTCGCCGAACGCGAGGTATTGCTGGCCAAAGCGCCACACATCGTCAGCCCGATGCGCTTCATCCTGCCCCACCGCCCGCATCTGCGCCCTGCCTGGCTGATCCGTGCCGGGCTGTTTCTGTATGACAACCTGGGTAAACGCAAAGCCCTGCCCCGCTCACGCGGTTTGCGCTTCGATGCGGGCAGCCCGCTCAAGGCGGAGATCAGCAAGGGCTTCGAATATTCGGATTGCTGGGTGGATGACGCACGACTGGTAGTGCTAAACGCCATGGCCGCCCGCGAGCACGGTGCCCACGTGCACACCCATACGCGCTGCGTCAGCGCACGGCGCAGCAAGGGGTTGTGGCACATACACCTGGAACGAAGCGACGGCAGCCTGTTCTCGATTCGCGCCAAGGCGCTGGTCAATGCCGCTGGCCCCTGGGTGGCGCGCTTTATCCGCGACGATCTGAAACAGCAATCGCCCTACGGCATTCGTCTGATCCAGGGCAGCCATATCATCGTGCCGCGGCTGTTCGACGGTGAACAAGCCTACATTCTGCAAAACGAAGACCGCCGTATCGTCTTCGCCATTCCGTACCTCGATCGCTTCACCCTGATCGGCACCACCGACCGTGAATACAACGGCGACCCGGCCACGGTCAGCATCAGCGACGAGGAAATCGATTACCTGTTGCAGGTGGTCAACGATCATTTCCGCGAATCGGTCAGCCGTACCGATATCCTCCACAGCTACGCAGGCGTGCGCCCACTGTGCGACGACGAATCCGACGAGCCGTCGGCGATCACTCGCGACTACACCCTGTCGTTGTCGGCTCAGGGTGACGAACCACCGCTGCTATCGGTGTTTGGCGGCAAGCTGACCACCTATCGTAAGCTGGCGGAGTCGGCATTGGCGCAGTTGGCGCCCTTCTTCCCCAACCTTGGCGCACGCTGGACGGCGGAGGCGCCTCTGCCTGGTGGCGAACAGATGCAGGATCGGCAAAGCCTCATCGACGCGCTCTGTGAACGTCACGGCTGGCTGGATACGTCGCTGGCACGCCGCTGGGCCGCCAGTTATGGCAGCCGTACCTGGCAGTTGCTCGCGAACGTGGAGAGCGCGGATCAACTGGGCGAAGACTTCGGCCACGGTCTGTACGCCCGCGAGGTGGATTACCTGCGCCAGCACGAATGGGCGACCGAGGTAGACGACATCCTCTGGCGGCGCAGCAAGCTCGGCCTGTTCCTGTCCCCGGCGCAGCGCAGCAAACTGCAGCGCTACCTGACTCCGCAAGCGCACCCGGCAGCGTCGAGCCCTACATCTGCACCAGTTGCGCATCCAGGCGATGAGCCTGCAGATGTGGCAGCACGGCCGCCAGCAACGGCGCCTTGAAACGCTCCTGAAGGCGGTGGGCGAGCCCAGGGATCAGCCGCAGCTCACTACCACGAACATGCGCGGCCACATGTACACCATGCATCACCGGCAACAGTGGATCAGCCGTGCCGTGTACCACCAGCGTCGGCACCTGCAGGCGGTTGAGCAGATCCACCCGGCTGGTCTCGGCCAGAATCGCCAGCAGTTGCCGCTCCACCCCCAGCGGATTGAAGGCACGGTCGTAAGCGACCTCGGCCTGGTGCAGCAACATCGCACGGTCATCCACCACCGTCGGGCTGCCCAGCGCGGCCAGTAGATCGGCCTGCTGCTCAAGCGCCACCTCGCGGCTGGGTGCGTCACGGCGGGACAACAGTCGCAACAGCGCAGGGCTCGGCGCTGGCAGCCCCTGGGCACCGGAGCTGGTCATCACCAAGGTCAGACTACGCACCCGTTGCGGCGCCATATCGGCGACGTGCTGGGCGATCATCCCGCCCATACTGGCGCCGAGCAGATGGAATTGACGAATGCCCAGGGCATCCATCAGACCCAGCGCATCACCGGCCATATCACGCAGCTCATAAGGTGCTCCGACTGATAGCCCCAGCCGGTAGCGCAGCACTTCGTAGGCCAGGTTGACGGTGGGTGCCTCGGCATTCCAGCGGCTCAGGCCAACATCCCGGTTGTCATAGCGAATCACCCGAAAGCCCTGCTCGCACAGCTGCTCCACCACGTCATCCGGCCAGTGGATCAATTGTCCACCCAGGCCCATGACCAGCAACAGCGCCGGGTCGCTATCGCGCCCGATGCTCTGGTAAGCCAGACTTACCTCGCGCAGCGACACGCGCTCGACGTCCGAGCCGACCTTGCATACTTCAGTCGCCAGGGACGACAGGCTGCACAGCAAGGCAGCCAGAAAAATCACGACGCGCATCATTGATTCCATAAGCGATAAACCGAATAGCCAAGCAGTGTCGCAGTGATCGGCAGAAGCGCGCTGCCACACAATGGTGACAGTTTGATGAAACCTGCCAGGTGGGCGGTGCAAGTCCGGCTCGACAGTGAACGAACACTGGGACACACTGCTGCCCATGAAAAGCGCTCATCTTCCAGAGCGCTCAGTTGAATATCTCGCAGGTCAGCATATGCTCGAAATACGCCATTTGAAGACGCTTCACGCCTTGCGTGAGACCGATAGCCTGGTCGAGGCCGCTGAGCGCCTGCACCTGACCCAGTCGGCGCTGTCGCACCAGTTCAAGGAACTGGAGGAGCGCCTGGGCATGCAATTGTTCGTACGCAAGACCAAACCGGTGCGTTTCACCAGTGCCGGGCTGCGCCTGCTGCAGTTGTGCGATAGCGTGCTACCCCTGCTGCGCAGCGCCGAGCGGGATCTGTCGCGCCTCGCCGGCGGCACTGCGGGCCGCCTGCACATGGCCATCGAATGCCACAGCTGCTTCCAATGGCTAATGCCGACCATCGATCAGTTCCGCGATGCCTGGCCGGAAGTGGAGCTGGATCTGGCCTCCGGTTTTTCCTTCGCACCGCTACCCGCCCTGGCCCGCGGCGACCTCGACCTGGTGGTGACTTCCGATCCCGTGGAACTGTCCGGCATCACTTACGTACCGCTGTTCACCTATGAAGCCATGCTGGCGGTGGCCAATCAGCACGCGCTGGCCAACCGGCCATTCATCCGTCCCGAGGATCTGAGCCGGGAAACCCTGATCACCTACCCGGTGGAACGGGATCGATTGGACATCTTCACGCGTTTTCTCGAACCCGCCGATGTCGAGCCGGCCCAGGTACGTACCTCCGAACTGACGGTGATGATGATGCAACTGGTGGCCAGCGGCCGTGGTGTTTGCGGCCTACCCAACTGGGCGCTGCACGAGTACAGCTCGCGCGGTTACGTGACCGCCAAACGCCTGGGCGACAAGGGGCTGTTCGCCACTCTGTATGCCGGCATTCGCACGGACATGCTCGATGCGCCGTTCATGCGTGATTTCCTGCTCACCGCCAAGGACACCTCCTTCGCCAACCTCGAAGGAGTCAGCGTCGCCCGGCAGTGACGGCTCAGGCTGCGCCTGATGACGCCCTGAACACTCTCCCGACGGAAACTCCCCATGAACATCAGCGATATCCCTTTTGGCATTACCGACTGGAGCCAGGTGGGCGCCACCGAGCAGCCCGGCGAAACGGGCGTAGCCCACTGGCGAACCCGCCAGTTCGGCGCGCTACGCGTACGCATGGTCGACTATTCGCCCGGTTATCTGGCCGATCACTGGTGCAGCAAGGGCCATATCCTGCTGTGCCTGGAAGGCGAGCTGCATACCGAACTGGAAGATGGTCGCCGCTTCGTGATGACCGCGGGCATGAGCTATCAGGTCGCCGATCAGGCCGAGGCGCACCGCAGTTCGACGAATAGCGGCGCGCGGCTGTTCATCGTCGACTGACCCTTGCCGTACGGCAGCACGGGTTACAGGCCGCCCATCAGCGGCTATGCTGACGAGCGTTTCCAGCCACCGGAGCCACTGATGACCTTCTCCCACAGCCTGTCGCTCCTCGCGACAATAGCCTTGTTGAGCGCCTGCGCGAGCCAGTCCAGAAGCGTCACCGTGCAGGAGCAAAGCCAGTGCCCGATCAACCTGCACGCTGGCCAGCAGGTGATCCTCAGCCTGCCGAGCAACCCCACCACCGGTTATCGCTGGGCGGTGCGCGAAGATGCCGCGAGCATACTCAAGAGCCTTGGCCCTGAAGTTTACAGTGCCGCTGAAAACTCCGATCTGGTCGGTGGCGCTGGTCATTCCACCTGGCGTTTCCAGGCGACTGGAAGCGGTGAAGCACGCCTGCTGCTGACTTATGCACAGCCCTGGGATGCCAGCGCCGAACCGGCCGAGACCTTCGATTGCCGGATTCGTGTTCGCTAGGCTCACGTCCCCCATCCGATCATGGGCACCGTTCCAGCGGTCGAAGAGTCTGTGTCCAGGAGGTGGGGCTCCGGCTCGCCCGCAAGCATGCTCCTGCGCCGGGGATCGCACGAATACACCCGACAAGGTTTGGCTAATCGCCGGACTTGGCTAAAATGCGCGCCTTTCCAGCTCCGCGCAGACAGATCGTGAACAGACAGCCCGACCAACTTTTCGCCCAGCCACTGGATCAGGTACCGGACTTCGTCTTCAACGAAGACGTGGCCCGGGTGTTCCCGGACATGATCAAGCGCTCGGTACCCGGTTACCCGACCATCGTCGAGAACATCGGCGTGCTGGCCGGCCAGTTCGCTCGACCAGGCAGCCTGCTTTATGACCTGGGCTGTTCGCTGGGCGCCGTCACCCAGGCGCTGCGTCGCCACGTACAGATCGAGGGTTGCCGGGTCATCGCGGTGGACAACTCCGCCGCCATGGTCGAACGCTGTCGCGAATATCTGCACGCCCAGGACGCCATGTTTCAGGAATTGCTGCCGGTCGAGGTTATCGAAGCGGACATTCTCGCCATGGACTGGCAACCCGCCTCTCTGGTGGCGATGAACTTCACTCTGCAGTTCATCGCGCCGGAGAACCGTCTGGAGCTGCTCAGCCGTATTCACCGCACGCTGCTGCCTGGTGGTGCGCTGATTCTGTCGGAGAAGCTGCGCTTCGAAGACGAACAACAGCATGCCTTGCTCACCGATTTGCATGTCGCCTTCAAGCGCGCCAACGGTTACAGCGAGCTGGAAATCGCCCAGAAACGCAGCGCCATCGAAAACGTGATGCTGCCCGATAGCCTCGAACAACACCGCGAACGCCTGCTCGCCGCCGGTTTCAGCAAGGTGGTGCCATGGTTCCAGTGCCTGAACTTCACCTCCCTGGTGGCCCTGCCATGATGCGGCGCATGGATCTCGACGCCCTGCAAGCACAGCTCGCCGGGACGCCGCTGCAGGAATGGAGCGCCGACCTGCCAGGGCAGATCGACGCCAAGCTGGCCATCGGTCATGGCGACCTGCAGCGCTGGTATGGCGCTGTCGAGGCGCTGCCGCCACTGGACGCCGAGCAGATCGATCTGCTCAAGGACTTCAAGCTCGACGGCCCTCGTGACGAGGCCGCACAGGCCTCCCTGGATAGTGCCCTGCGTGGTCTGATCCCCTGGCGTAAAGGCCCGTTCCACCTGTTCGGTGTACACGTGGACACCGAATGGCGTTCCGACTGGAAATGGCAGCGGGTTTCCCCGCACCTGGATCTGGCCGGCAAGCGCGTACTCGATGTCGGTTGCGGCAATGGCTACTACATGTGGCGGATGCTCGGCGACGGCGCCGAAAGCGTGGTCGGCATCGATCCGAACTGGTTGTTCCTCTGCCAGTTCCTGGCCATGAAACGCTACCTGCCGGACATGCCGGCCTGGCACCTGCCCATCGGTATCGAGGAACTGCCCGCGAAACTGCAAGGCTTCGACACCGTGTTTTCCATGGGCGTGCTGTACCACCGACGCTCCCCCATCGACCACCTGCTGGAACTCAAGGACTGCCTGCTCAAGGGCGGCGAACTGGTATTGGAGACTCTGGTGGTGGAAGGCGATGCCAACCAGGTGCTAGTGCCCGAAGATCGTTACGCGCAGATGCGCAACGTGTGGTTCCTGCCCTCGGTACCGGCGTTGGAACTGTGGTTGCGCCGTGCCGGCTTCGTCGACGTGCGCTGTGTGGACGTCAGCATTACCTCGATCGAGGAACAACGCAGCACCGAGTGGATGCGCTTCCAGTCGCTACCGGAATTTCTCGACCCGCTGGATCATCGCCGCACCATCGAAGGCCTACCGGCACCACGCCGCGCGGTGCTGGTCGCGCGCAAACCCTGAAGAGCAGTTGCAAGCCTCAAACAAAGGTTGAGGCTTGCAGCTTTCTCCTGGCATCACCGTGTCGTGTTTATTCGTCGTCACTTTTGCGGCGCCACTCGGCCTGCCGCGCGACGATCACCCTGAGCGGCATCTGCGCTCCGGCGCTTACTCGCTCACGCGCGCTGCCCAAGCGCACCTGACCAAGGTTTTCGAGTGCGAGCAGGCGGCGCATCTTGCGGCGCCAGTTCCAGGCAAAATACCAGTCGCCCAGCCATTGCGGCGGAGTCATACTCGGTGCTTGCCCTTGAGTCGCGTGCTCAGAACCTGCCACATGTTGTTTGTTCGCTGTCATGACAACTCTCCTCAACAACCCTTGATCACCGGTTATCGGCGATGGCTTGCTGACAGATTGAGTTGCGCCTATCGTTAAGGCAAACGAGTAATACCTAACAACCAATTAAGAAAATATTAACGCCACCATGAATACAGCCATGCTCGCCGAGCTACCCGCCTCCCTTCCACTATTGGAAAGCGACGTGCTGAAGACCTTTGTCGGGATCGCCGAGAGTGGCAGTTTCACCCGTACCGCCGCACAGGTTTTCCGCACCACCGCGGCCGTCAGCCAACAGATCAAACGCTTGGAAGAAACCCTGGGGCGCACCCTTTTTCTGCGCGAGAGTCGCCGCGTGCGGCTCACCTCGGACGGTGAAATGCTGCTCGGCTACGCCCGGCGCCTGCTCAAGCTCAACGAAGAGGCCGTATCGCACTTTCTGGTTCCGAACCTGGCGGGCACGGTTCGCTTTGGCACGGCCTTCGATATCGGCGTGGGTGCCCTCCCCGAGCTGCTGTCGCAGTTCGCCCTCAGCCATCCGGCAGTTCAGGTCGACGTATCGGTAGGCCGCAGCCGTGAGCTGATCGAACGCCTGGATGAGGGGGAGCTCGACCTTACGTTGATCAACACCGGCAACGGTGATGCCGACGACTCCCGTGGCGAAATCATCTGCAGCGAAGCGCTGGTGTGGGCAGGCCGTGATGGCGGACTGGCAATCAAACGCAGCCCGCTGCCGCTGGCCGTAGCGAGCCATGGCTGCGCCTGGCGACGCGCAGCCATGGACGGACTCGATCGCATGGGGCGCAGTTACCGAATCGCCTACTCCAGCGAGCAATGCGCCGGCCAGGAAGCGGCGCTGCTCGCCGATCTGGCTATCGCGGCTTTCCCTGCCAGCCTGGTCAAGCCGCCGCTACGTCGTCTCAACCAGCAGGAGCACGGGCTGCCGCCGCTGGGTGACTATCACATCAAGTTGCTGCGCGGCAGCAACCGTGGCGCCGCCGCCGACGCGCTGGCGGCACAAGTCGCAGTGGCCTACGGCACACGCCGCTAACCAGGCGCCTCAGCGCGCGGCGGCGTCCTGGATCAGTTGCTTCATCTCCCGCACTGCATCCTTGAAGCCAACGAACAGAGCGTGGCTGACCAACGCGTGACCGATGTTCAGTTCGTTGATGCCGGAGATCGCCGCCACCGGCTCGACGTTGTGGTAATGCAGGCCATGGCCGGCGTTGACGATCAGCCCGAGCGAGACGCCCAGGGCAACACCTTCGCGGATACGCTGCAGCTCGGCGGCAGCCTCGTGCGGATCATGAGCATCGGCATAACGACCGGTGTGCAGTTCGATGGCCGGGGCACCAACACGTTTGCTCGCCTCGATCTGCCGCGGATCAGCGTCGATGAACAGCGAGACTTCACTGCCGATAGCAGCCAGGCGCTGTACCGCAGCGGCGATGCGCGCTTCCTGGCCTGCCACGTCCAGGCCACCTTCAGTGGTCAATTCCTGGCGGGTTTCCGGTACCAGGCAGACGTGTTCAGGGCGAATTTCTTCGGCGAAATCGAGCATGAAGTCGGTCACCCCCATCTCGAAGTTCATGCGCGTCTGCAGCACTTCCTTGAGCAGGCGCACATCGCGCTCCTGGATATGCCGACGATCTTCGCGCAGGTGCACGGTGATGCCATCGGCACCCGCCTCCTCGGCGTCCAGCGCCGCCTTCACCGGGTCGGGATAACGCGTACCGCGCGCCTGACGCAGGGTGGCGACGTGGTCGATATTCACGCCCAGCAAAACACGATTGGTTTCAGTCACGGATCGGCTCCTTGAGCGTCATGAACAATTCGCGGCTGACCAGCGGTCGGCCGCCCAGATGAGGAGCGAGCGCCTGACGCATCAGACGCTTGGCGGCTGCCAGCGCACCCGGTGCCGTCCAGTCCGCCTCGGCCATGGCCAGCAGCTCGCTGCCGAGAAAGGCGCCTGGCTGCCAATGGCCGATGGGTAGCAGGCCACTGTCGGCCTGCAGCCGGTAAAGCCCGGCGGCGACCACGGGATCACCCTGCACATCGCTGTCGAGGGCAAAACCATAGCCGAGTTCGTCGAGCAGGCGCCACTCGAAAGCGCGCAACAGCGGCTCCAGCGCTCGCCCCTGGGCCAGCGCCAGTACGGTGACGGCGTACTGCTCGAAAATGACGGGATGAGGGTCTTCCGCCGGCAGCACACGGATCAGCAATTCATTCAGGTAAAGGCCACTGAACAGCGCCTCACCCGTGAGCAGATTGGGAATGCCGGCCGCTTCCAGCCGGCCCACGTTCTTCAGCTCACCGCGCCCGCGGGTTTCCAGTTCGAGAGGAATGAACGGGCGGCCCAGACTACCGGCCTTGCCCCGCGCGCCACGCAACACGGCACGCAAACGCCCCTGGGGTGTGAGGAAATCGACCAGCGCACTGCTTTCACGGTACGCGCGGCTGTGCAGAACATAGGCGGGCTGGCTGAGCGCAAGCATGCTGAATCACCCGCTGTCGGTACCAGCCGCGAGGCGGCGGGATGGCTGTATCAGATATTGTCGTAACCGAGAGAACGCAGAGCGCGCTCGTCGTCGGACCAACCGCTTTTGACCTTGACCCAGAGGTTGAGCATGACCTTGGTGTCGAACATCGACTCCATGTCCTTGCGCGCGTCCTGACCAATGCGCTTGATGCGCTCGCCCTTCTCGCCAATGATGATCTTCTTCTGCCCGTCACGCTCGACCAGGATCAGTGCGTGGATATGCATGATCCGTCCTTCGCGCTTGAACTCCTCGATTTCCACGGTGATCTGGTAAGGCAGCTCGGCGCCCAGCTGACGCATGATCTTCTCGCGCACCAGTTCGGCGGCGAAAAAGCGCCCGGAGCGGTCGGTGATCTGGTCTTCCGGGAAGAAGTGCACACCTTCCGGCAGACGCTCACCGACCAGCTTTTCCAGAGAATCGAGGTTGTGGCCCTGCTGCGCCGACACGGGCACGATCTCGGCATTCGGCAACTGCTCTGCCAGCCACTTCAGGTGCGGCATCAGATCGGCCTTGTCGTCCAGGCGATCAGTCTTGTTGACCGCCAGGATCACCGGCCCCTGCACGTACTGAACACGTTCGAGCACCATCTGGTCTTCGTCGGTCCAGCGGGTACGGTCGACCACGAAGATCACCACGTCGACATCCTTGAGGGCCGACGAGGCGTTCTTGTTCATGTAACGGTTGAGCGCTTTCTCGTTGTTCTTGTGCAGACCGGGGGTGTCGACGTAGATGGCCTGTACGTCACCCTCGGTCTTGATACCGAGCATGTTGTGACGGGTGGTCTGCGGCTTGCGCGAAGTGATCGCCAGCTTCTGGCCGAGAATGTGATTGAGCAACGTCGACTTGCCCACGTTGGGCCGGCCGACGATGGCGACGTAGCCACAGCGTGTTACAGGCGAATCAGTCATTGCCGTTCTCCACACCCAGAGCGATCAGCGCTGCCGTCGCCGCTACCTGTTCGGCGATGCGGCGACTGGCGCCTTGGCCCAGGGTTTTATCATTGAGTAAGTTGACCTGACACTCGACCACGAATGTTCGGCAATGGGGCTCGCCCTGAATATCGACCACCTCGTAACGCGGCAGCTCGCAGGCACGTGACTGCAGGAATTCCTGCAGACGGGTCTTGGGATCCTTGTTGGTATCGACCAGGGTCAGACCGTCCAGCTCGTTGGTCAACCAGGCCAGCACGCGCTCCCGGGCGACGTCCATGCCGGCATCCAGGTAGATGGCGCCGATCAGGGCTTCCAGCGCATCGGCGAGGATCGAATCACGACGGAAACCGCCACTCTTCAGCTCGCCGGAACCCAGACGCAGGTACTCGCCCAGGTCGAAACCGCGGGCCAGTATGGCCAGGGTCTCGCCTTTCACCAGACGCGCACGCAGCCTCGACAGCTGCCCTTCACGGGCCTGGGGAAAGCGCTCGTAGAGCGCTTCACCGGCAACGAAATTGAGGATGGCATCACCGAGAAACTCCAGACGCTCGTTATTGCGCCCGGCGAAGCTACGGTGGGTCAGCGCCAGGATCATCAGATCCTGATCCTTGAAACTGTGCCCGAGCTGGCGCTCGAGGCGGGTCAACGAAACACTCACGGCATACGCACACGGAATTCTTTATCGAAATTAACCACCAGATCGAGGTTCTCGATCAGCGATTCACGTTTTTCATACTTCAGGTGGGCGAGAAACTCGTTGTTCTCGATGGTCACCTTCAAGACTTCCTTCAGGTTCAGGTCGCGGATGCTGTTGACCGTCATGCCACGGCTGACGTGGGAATAGAAATCGCCCACGGTTCTGACTTCCTGCAACTTGTCGGTTTCCACCGAGGTGATGATCTTTTCCATCGACATATAGTCGAGGTAATGCGGAATCACCTTGAACGCGGTGCTGGCGAGAAACGCCACCACAGCAAGCACCACCAGCCAACTCACAATAGACAAGCCTTGCTGCGAGCGTGCGAATTTCATGTTTTTCCCCAATATCCAAATAGTTCCAGTCATGCGCATCGGGCGCATGAGAAGACTATAGATAGCTGGCGGCGCCGTATTGAACGGCGCCACAAATATTCATCAGATCAGTGAATGAGCCCGACACGGGAGAAGTTCGGCAGGTGGCTGAACTTCGAATCCGGCCAACTCATCCAGATGGCGAATGCCTTGCCGACAATGTTGCGATCCGGAACCATGCCCAGTACATCCTTGGGAATGCTCGGGTCGTTCCAGTAGCGGCTGTCGTTGGAGTTGTCGCGGTTGTCGCCCATCATGAAGTAGTGCCCTTCAGGAATCGTCCATTCCTTGCCAGGCTCGGCGCGGTAGCGGTTCATTTCCTTGCGGATGCGGTGCTCCACTTCACCCAGACGCTCGCTGTACAGCGTGGCGCTGCCCAGGCTGCCCGGCTCTTCGCCGATCAATTGCTCGGCCACGGCCTCGCCATTGACGAACAGGTGCTTGTCGCTGCTGTAGCGAACATGGTCACCCGGCAGACCGATAACCCGCTTGATGTAATTGACGTTTGGGTCGCTGGGGTAGCGAAACACCATGACGTCGCCACGCTGCGGATCACCCACTTCGATCACCTTGGTGTCCAGTACCGGCAGGCGAATACCGTAGGCGAACTTGTTGACCAGGATGAAATCGCCAACCTCGAGGGTCGGGATCATCGAACCGGACGGGATCTGGAAGGGTTCGACCAGAAAGGAGCGCAACACCAGCACGATGGCCAGCACTGGAAAGAACGACTTGCCGTACTCGACCAGCAACGGCTCCTTGTTCAGCTTCTCGACCACCGCCTCGTCGGCTTGCTCGACCTTGCCCTGATAGCTGGCGATCGCCGCACGCCGCCGGGGCGCCAGGAACACCAGATCGAACAGAGCCAGAGCGCCGCACACGGCGACGGCGATGACCAGCAACAGCGGAAAATTAAATGACATAGGCCTTAACTATCCAACTTGAGTACAGCAAGGAAGGCTTCCTGTGGAATTTCCACGTTACCTACCTGCTTCATGCGCTTCTTACCAGCCTTCTGTTTTTCCAACAGCTTGCGCTTACGGCTTACGTCGCCGCCGTAGCACTTGGCCAGAACGTTCTTTCTCAATGCCTTGACAGTCGTACGCGCCACGATCTGCCCGCCAATGGCGGCCTGGATCGCCACGTCGAACATCTGCCGAGGGATCAGCTCTTTCATCTTCTCGGTCAACTGACGCCCTTTGTAGTGAGCGTTGTCCTTATGCACAATCAGCGCCAGCGCGTCGACCTTATCGCCGTTGATCAATACATCGAGCTTGACCAGGTTGGCCGACTGATAACGGTCGAAATGGTAATCCAGCGAGGCATAGCCACGGCTGGTGGACTTCAGGCGGTCGAAGAAATCGAGCACCACTTCGTTCATGGGCAGATCGTAGCGAACCTGAACCTGGGTGCCGAGGAACTGCATGTCGCGCTGAACGCCACGCTTCTCGATGCACAGGGTGATGACGTTACCCAGGTGCTCCTGCGGCACCAGGATGGTGGCCTGCACGATCGGCTCGCGGAAATCCTCGACCGAGGACACATCCGGCAGCTTGGACGGGTTATCGACGTAGATCGTTTCACCGTTCTTGAGCACGACTTCGAAAATAACGCTCGGCGCGGTGGTGATCAGATCCAGGTCGTACTCGCGCTCCAGGCGCTCCTGAATGATCTCCATGTGCAACATGCCGAGGAAGCCGCAGCGGAAGCCGAAGCCCAGGGCATCGGAGCTTTCCGGCAGGTACTGCAGCGACGAGTCGTTGAGGGTCAGCTTCTGCAGTGCATCGCGGAAATCTTCGAAATCGTCGGAGCTGACCGGGAACAGGCCTGCATACACTTGCGGCTGGATACGCTTGAAACCGGGCAGCATTTCGACGTCTGGCGTCGAATTCAAGGTCAGGGTATCCCCCACCGGCGCGCCGTGAATGTCTTTGATGCTGGCGATGATAAAGCCCACTTCACCGGCCTTGAGGTCGGCGGTGGCGGTGTGTTTCGGGTTGAACACGCCAACGCTGTCGACCAGATGCACCTTGCCGGTGGACTTGACCAGGATCTTGTCGCCCTTCTTCACCCGGCCGTGACGTACACGCACCAGCGAGACGACGCCCAGGTAGTTGTCGAACCAGGAATCGATGATCAGCGCTTGCAACGGCGCCTCGATGTCACCAGTCGGCGCCGGAATCGTATGTACCAGGCGCTCGAGCACCTCATCGACACCCATGCCGCTCTTGGCGCTGCAGGCCACGGCATCGGTGGCGTCGATGCCGATGATCTTCTCGATCTCGTCCTTGACCCGATCCGGATCGGCCTGGGGCAGATCCATCTTGTTCAGCACCGGCATGACTTCCAGGCCCTGCTCGATGGCGGTGTAGCAGTTGGCGACCGATTGCGCCTCCACGCCCTGACCGGCATCGACCACCAGCAACGCGCCCTCGCAGGCGGCCAGCGAGCGGCTCACCTCATAGGTGAAGTCGACGTGGCCGGGCGTGTCGATGAAGTTCAACTGATAGGTGATGCCGTCCTGCGCCTTGTAATACAGGGTGACGCTGTGGGCCTTGATGGTGATGCCGCGCTCACGCTCCAGATCCATGGAATCGAGAACCTGGGCCTCCATCTCACGCGCGGTCAGACCACCGCACATCTGAATGAAACGGTCAGCCAGCGTCGACTTGCCGTGGTCAATGTGGGCAATGATGGAAAAATTGCGGATATGACTCAGGTCACTCACAGGACAACACTCGAAAAGGCCGCAGGCGACTGCCCGCCGAAAATAGCCGCGAAGTTTAACCGAGTGGTTACCCCCACGTCACGTCGGGACAACCGCTTGAACGGGCTATTTACCTGCTTGAGCACTCGCGGAAACAAAAAATCAACGCGAGAAAACTTTCTCGCCTACCAGCGACAGCCCCATGGGCGGCGTCGCAAATAACCGGCCATAAAAAAGGGCGACTCTCATCGCCCTTTTATCACAGCCGACGACAGGTGTTATTCAGCCAGTTTGAAGGTGATGAAACTGGCACGTCCCTGGCGTAGCACGCGCATGGAGACGGAACGGTTTTTCGGCAGCGACTGCGCGACCTCGGTGAAATTCTTCGCCGAACCGATTGCCTGGTTGTTCAGGTGCGTGATCACGTCGCCAGGACGCAGGCCGATCAGGGCAGCAGGGCCGTCCTGTACTTCGCGGATAACGACACCGCCTTTGAGATCCAGGGCCTTCTTCTGCTCACTGGTAAGTTCGCCGACACTGACGCCAAGACGGTTGCTGCTGCGCTCGACGCCCGGCGTAGCGCTTTCGGCGACCTCGTCGCCGTCATCGGCGGGCATGGTGCCAACGGCCAGATTCAGGTTTTTGCGCGCGCCCTCGCGAACGATCTCCAGATTGGCCTTGGTACCCGGCTTCAAGGCACCGACAAGGTGAGGCAGATCGGCGGACATGATAATCGGCTTGCCGTCCAGGCTGAGGATCACGTCACCCACCTGCAATCCGCCCTTGGCGGCCGGGCCGTCTTCAAGCACCTGAGCGACCAGCGCACCGGCCGGCTTCTCCAGACCGAAGGACTCGGCGAGATCCTTGTTCACTTCCTGGATGACCACACCCAGCCAGCCACGGCTGACCTTGCCGCTGGCCTTCAACTGATCGGCCACATCCATCGCCACGCTCATCGGAATGGCGAAGGACAGCCCCATGAAACCGCCGGAACGGGTGAATATCTGCGAGTTGATGCCGACCACTTCGCCATCCAGGTTAAACAGCGGGCCGCCCGAGTTACCCGGGTTGATCGCGACATCGGTCTGGATGAACGGCACATAACTTTCATTAGGCAGGCTGCGGCCCTTGGCGCTGACGATACCGGCAGTCACCGAGTGATCGAAGCCGAAGGGCGAACCGATGGCCAACACCCACTCACCCACCTTGAGGTTGTCGGAGTTGCCCAGCTTCACGGTGGGCAGATCGTCAGCGTCGACCTTGAGCAGGGCTACATCGCTGCGCGGGTCGGTGCCTATCAGTTTGGCTTCCAGTTCGCTGCGGTCGGACAAACGCACGATGATCTCGTCGGCATCGGCGACCACATGGTTGTTGGTCAGGATGTAGCCATCCTTGGAAATGATGAACCCCGAGCCCAGCGACTGAGCCTCACGCTGACGACCACCGCCACCGGGTGAGCGGGGCGGTTGAGGAATGTTGCGCTCGAAGAACTCGCGAAACATGGGCGGCAAGCCTTCGAGATCAGGAATGGCGAGACCACCATTGCTGGCGACGGCATTGGGTACTTTCTGCCGGGTACTGATATTGACCACGGCAGGCGAAGCGGCTTCGACCAAAGGCGTGAAGTCCGGCAATTGCGCATGCGCGACAATGGACTGCCCCATCATAAACACCGCGAACAGCGCGGCAGCGTAGGTTTTCAGGCTAGGCATCGACATTACAGTTTCTTCCCCATCCAGAACAAACGAGCCCCCTGCGGGGCCATCGGTAAAACAGAACATGACGATACAGCGGCACCATCGACCTTGATCGTTATCGTCGATCCTTATGGCGTTGCATGCACATCGTCGGTGCGCATCGACATGGCGACACGCTCCGCCGTTCCCAACGGAATCTCTCCCACTACCGTCACCATGACATCTCCATCATCGGTTGTCAGGCGTCGGGAAACAGCCACGGTAGGCCCCAGCTGGCTGCGCGCATCGGCAACCGCCACACCATGCAAGGGCTCGAGGAATACGGAAAAACGCGCCAGGCCGTCATCGTAGATCAGACAATCGACGGTGTCTGCGGAGGCGGGGCTACGTCGCTGAGTCACAGCACTGAGATTGAAGCCAGGCGGCAGCCAATCGGAGTGCCAGAGCTCCGGCTGTTTCTTTTCGGCTTTGATGACGCGCACAGGTGCGCAATCGGCAGAAGGTTGCAGTACCGCAGCGGGCTGGATATTGGCGGTATCCAGTTGAGTGAACTGGAAACGCTCGAGCAACATGCCTTTATCGTTAACCAGTAACGATTTGAGCGGCAAGCCAGTTTCTCGATCCAGATGCAGTTCAACACCATAGCGATGCTGATCACGCGGTAGCAAACCAAGAACCACAGCCGGACGCCCCGCAACGCGGGATTCGCCGGTCACTCGCAGCTCATACCACTCGCCTAATTGCTCGGTATTCAAAGCATGGCTGGGCCACACCTGGTCATCGACCAACTGAACGGGCAAAGAGCCGCTGGCGCATTGAGCCCGCCCATTGACCCGCAGCACTTCCTGAGGCGCACCATCGAGCCGCAGCAACCGCTCGCGCACGCCACCACCTGGCTCGACCTGACGCCAGATACTGTGGGTGGAAAGGTTGCCGTTGCGTTCGTAAACGAAAATGCCCTGGAAGCTTTGGCTGCTTTCGGCATTATTCAGCCTCTGCAACCAGTCCTGAGCGTCGGCAGCCATGGCGGGTAGTGCCAAAAAGCTGCCGATCACCAGCGAAGCAACGGGAATGAAGCGCATGCGCGTTCTTCTTAACGCTCTTCTACACTCGCAGATCGGGCGAACGGCAGCGCATTCTCTGCGGCACCGGGAGCAGACTGCTGAGCATGCTGACGCAAGTACTCAGGGAGACGCTGCTCATGCCAGCTTTCTCCTCCGGCGGAAACGTTTTCTACACTCGGTTGTTCGTCCGAAGTATTGAAACCCGCCAGAATGGCCGGCCCCTGAGCTTGCGGCAGAGCAATGGACGGTTGATCCTGCTGAGCCAGTTGTGCTCCGGCAACATCGTCCTGATTGTAGAAACGCACACCGGCCAGCACCGCGACGGTTACGGTAGCCGCAACAGCTACGCGTCCCAGGCTACGCCAAGGGCCACGTACGACCTTTTTCTGTTCCTGCGCCACGGGCGTGACATCGTTTTCCAGGGCAGCGGAAACGGCTGCGGCGATGTCCAGCCGCGGCACCAGCAGATCCTTGTGCATCACGGCACGAGCGACCTGGTAACGCGACCAGGTAGCACGCAATTCGGCATCGTCGCTCGCACTGAGCACACGCCGAAATTCAAGTTCATCCGCTTCGTTATCCATCACCGCGGACAGCGATTCCTGCAGGGCTTCACGACTCATAGCGGTTCCTCTCTTGGCTGTCGCCGCTGTCTCAGGCTTCCTGCAACAGCGGTTGCAGGGACTTGTCGATGGCTTCACGCGCCCGAAAGATTCGCGAACGCACGGTGCCAACAGGACATTGCATGACGCTCGCAATGTCTTCGTAACTCAGACCATCAAATTCACGTAACGTTAGCGCGGTTCGCAAATCTTCTGGCAACTGTTGGATGCTCCGATGCACGGTGGCTTCGATTTCATCCCTCAGTAGCGCACGCTCGGGAGACTCGATGTCCTTGAGGGCATGATCGCCGTCGTAGAACTCTGCATCCTCTGCGCTTACATCGTTATCCGGTGGCCGCCGACCGCGCGACACCAGATGATTCTTCGCCGTGTTGATGGCGATTCGATACAGCCATGTATAGAACGCACTGTCACCGCGAAAGTTTCCCAGCGCCCGATAAGCTTTTACGAAAGCTTCTTGGGCTACATCCTGAGCTTCATGGGTGTCGTGCACGAATCGCACGATCAACCCGAGAATCTTGTGCTGGTACTTCAGCACCAACAGATCAAACGCTCGCTTGTCGCCACGTTGAACGCGCTCGACCAGCTGCTGATCCTCTTCCTGGGTTAGCATGAATACTCCTCATTGAGCCCGTAGGAGGTCAGCGTCTGCCAGGATCGGTCTGCGAAAATAGACTCGGGCCATGTGCAAAAGTTCTCCCCCTCCGAACAAGCTTCCCGCAAAACATTTTTGGTTTTGCACGAAACGACGCACCAGGGCATGCCCCTGCTGCGCAAATAGTCTTAGATCGCCTGACTTGCCGAAACGAATCCCGCTGACGCGACCTTCGTTCGCCCGGCCCACCAAACACAGTCCCTCTCCGGGGCGACTCCGCTATAGAACCTTGACTACTAAGAAAGTTCATCCTGGCTATAGCAGAGCATATGAAACTCCAGCACCACTTGCGGTGGACAGCCCTGGGCAGGCACATCGCCAGCCGCCCACGATACACCTTCTGCTCGAGACAACCCACCGGACTGACTATTGTGCCGTTGCCCCCCTCTATATACTAGGGTCTGTTGACGCTTCAGCACGACCGCGCCGCCCCTGCAACTTGCGCTGAAACGTCAATAGACGCTATCGGTCGCCACTCAGCGGAATATTCGAATAATGAGCCAACATTTCCAGCACGACGTCCTGGTCATCGGCAGCGGCGCCGCCGGCCTGACCCTGGCCCTGACGCTCCCCGAACACCTGAGCATTGCCGTGCTGAGCAAAGGTGAATTGGCCAATGGCTCGACCTATTGGGCTCAGGGTGGCGTGGCGGCCGTGCTGGACGATAGCGACACCGTCGATTCCCATGTGGATGACACACTGAATGCCGGCGGCGGCCTGTGCCGTGAAGACGCCGTGCGCTTCACCGTGGAACACAGCCGCGAAGCCATTCAGTGGCTGATCGACCAAGGGGTGCCCTTCACTCGCGACGATGAACATGATCGCGAGGATGGCGGTTTCGAGTTCCACCTGACCCGCGAGGGCGGTCACAGCCATCGGCGGATCATCCACGCCGCCGATGCGACCGGTGCCGCGATCTTCAACACCCTGCTCGAACGCACGCGTCAGCGCAGCAATGTCGAACTACTCGAACAACGCGTAGCAGTGGATCTGATCACCGAGCGCAAACTCGGCCGCGAGGGGCTGCGCTGCCTGGGTGCCTATGTGCTGGATCGGCGCAGCGGCGAGGTGGACACCCATCACGCACGCTTCGTCATTCTCGCCACGGGTGGCGCGGCCAAAGTCTACCTCTATACCAGCAACCCGGATGGCGCTTGCGGTGACGGCATCGCCATGGCCTGGCGCGCCGGCTGCCGGGTCGGCAATCTGGAGTTCAACCAGTTCCATCCGACCTGCCTGTATCATCCTCAGGCCAAGAGTTTTCTGGTCACCGAGGCGCTGCGTGGCGAAGGCGCCCTGCTGCGCCTGCCCAACGGCGAACGCTTCATGCCACGCTTCGACCCACGCGAGGAGCTGGCACCGCGGGATATCGTCGCCCGCGCCATAGACCATGAAATGAAGCGCCTGGGTGTCGACTGTGTCTATCTGGATATCAGCCACAAGCCGGCGGACTTCGTCAAAAACCACTTCCCCACAGTTTATCAACGCTGCCTGGAATTCGGCATCGATATCACCCGGCAGCCGATACCCGTAGTACCTGCGGCGCACTACACCTGCGGCGGCGTGCTCGTCGATCAGGCCGGGCGTAGTGATGTGCCCGGCCTTTATGCCATCGGCGAAACCAGCTTCACCGGGCTGCACGGCGCCAACCGCATGGCCAGCAACTCCCTGCTCGAATGCTTCGTCTATGCGCGATCAGCGGCCGCCGACATCGTTGCCAATCTGAACCAGGTGCAAATGCCTGCCGACCTGCCGTCCTGGGACGCCAGCCAGGTCACCGATTCGGATGAAGACGTGATCATCGCCCACAACTGGGACGAACTGCGGCGCTTCATGTGGGACTACGTCGGCATCGTGCGCACCACCAAGCGCCTGCAGCGCGCGCAACATCGTGTGCGCCTGCTGCTCGACGAAATCGACGAGTTCTATAGCAACTACAAGGTCAGTCGCGATCTGATCGAGCTGCGCAACCTCGCACAGGTAGCCGAGCTGATGATTCTTTCGGCCATGGAGCGCAAGGAATCGCGGGGCCTGCATTACACGCTGGATTACCCGGAGTTGCTGCCCGAAGCCCGGGACACTATTCTGCGACCCGCCAACGCTGACGACTGAACTTCAAGCGGACACGCAATCGCCGATGCATGTCACGGGGCATGCCATCAGCCGGGATACACAGGCTGCGTACAGGATACTGGCCAGGCAGGCGGAACCGTACGATGACCAGCCACGGCAGCGCGATGCTATCGGGCAACAGGGTGATAGGCAGCCAATCACCCTCTTCACGCCGCGCCTGCCAACCCTCGTCATCATGACGCAGACTTCGGAAGGCGCCAGGACTACTCAGCAGCACATGCCGAGGCAACACCCACGCAGCATGGGCAGCGCCTATCAGCAAGCCCGCAATCCGCGCCCAGACCGGAATATCCACCAACAGCAGCGTGAACAACGCCAGCGCCTGGGCGCAAAGATAAACCTCCAGCAACCGTCGCGACGGCTGCCAGTGACATTCGAAGCGCTTATTTGGGCTGGACACGATCCAGAATCATGCGAACGATGTAGCGCAAATCCGCATCTTCGGGCTCGCCACGCTGCATGAACCAGCCGAACATGTCCTGATCCTCGCACTCGAGCAGCTTGCGATAGCGGCCGCGATCTTCTTCATTCAGGGTCGCGTACACCTCCCGCACGAAGGGCACCAGCAACACGTCCAGTTCCAGCATGCCGCGCCGGCTATGCCAGAAAAGGCGATTGAGTTCAGTGGCATCGACCATGGGGTTGCTCCTGGAAAAAGGCCGGCAGTATAACAACAGCGGCACGTCACATCAGCGTCAGGGCCAGACATTACCGATATCCTTGTGCCTTCATGCGCTTTTGCCTGTAGCTTGAGGCTCGCCGCTGCTCTTATCATGGCAACCTCATTCTCTGCCTGCGATTCTCTCGACCATGGCCGATAGCGCTTTCTTCTGCCCACTCACCCATGAAGGCATTCTCGCCGTGCGCGGCCCCGATGCCGGGAAATTCCTGCAGGGCCAGATCACCTGCAACATCAACTACCTGGGCGCCAGTGGTTCGAGCCTGGGCGCACGCTGCACGCCGAAGGGGCGCATGCTCTCCAGCTTCCGCATCGTCAGCGTGGCCGAAGGCTTCCTGCTGGCCATGGATAGGCAACTGCTGGAGCCGCAACTGGCCGACCTGCAGAAATACGTGGTGTTCTCCAAAGCCAAGCTCGGCGACGAAAGCGAGGCCTGGGTTCGTTACGGCCTGAGCGGCGGCGAAGCAGCGCTGCAGGCGCTCGGCCTGGAACTCGCCGCAGAAGCTGACAGCGTCGCCACGACCGAGAACCTGCTCGCCATCCGCCTGAGCGACGGGCGTGCCGAGCTGTGGGCACCGGCCGAGCAGGCCGAAGGCATACGCTTGCAACTGAGCGAGCAACTGCCCCAGGCAACGCTCAACGACTGGCTACTGGCGCAGATTCGCGCCGGCATCGGCCAGGTCACCGGCGCAACCCGTGAGCTATTCATCCCACAGATGATCAACCTGCAGGCCGTCGGCGGTGTGAGCTTCAAGAAGGGTTGCTACACCGGGCAGGAAATCGTCGCCCGCATGCAGTACCTGGGCAAGCTCAAGCGCCGACTGTATCGGTTGAGCTGCGCCGCCGATCAACTTCCTCAAGCGGGTACCGAGCTGTTCTCGCCGGTACACCGTAGCGCCGTTGGTGAGGTGGTGCTGGCCGCGTCCAGCGCCGGTGGCGTGGAACTGCTGGCCGTACTGCAGGAAGACGCCGCGAACGATGGGCATATCCACCTCGGTACGCTGGAAGGCCTGCCGCTCGACCTGCTCGAGCTACCGTACACGCTGGATAGCAACCGCGAAATCCAGCGCTGACGTACACTGCCTCCGTCCGCCACCACAACGCCATCAACGAGAATTTCATGAGCAAACTCGCCGAGAAAGTCCAGCTGGATCTGATCAGGGCTATCGACAACGATGAACTGGTTCTGCCGACCCTGCCCGAGGTCGCCCTGAAAGTTCGCGAGGCGGCGGAAGATCCGAACATCGGTATCCCGGAACTGAGCAAGGTCATCGGCAATGACGCAGCGCTCACCGCCCGCATCATCAAGGTGGTGAACAGCCCGCTGCTGCGCACCAACCGGGAAATCACCGATCTGCAGATGGCGATCGGCCGTCTCGGCATCAATTACACCTGCAACCTGGCCACTGGTCTGGCCATGGAGCAGATGTTCCAGGCCACCACCGATGTGGTCGACCGCAAGATGCGCGAAGTATGGAACAAGAGCACCGAGATCGCCGGCATCTGCCACGTGCTGAGCCGCCACTACACCCGCCTGATGCCGGATCAGGCGACCCTCGCCGGGCTGGTGCATCAGATCGGTGTGCTGCCGATTCTCACCTACGCAGAAGAGCACAACGAGTTGCTGACCGACTCGATCAGCCTCAACCACGTAATCGAGCAGATTCACCCGATCATCGGCGACAAGATCCTGCGTACCTGGGAGTTCCCGGAAATGATCGCCTGCGTGCCCAGCCAGCACCTGGACTTCAGCCGCGACAGCGCCAAGGTCGATTACGTCGATATCGTCCAGGTGGCCACGCTGCAGAGCTACCTCGGTACGCCGCACCCCTACACGCAACTCGACTGGAGTCAGGTACCGGCGTTCGCCAAGCTCGGTCTCAAACCGGACACGGACATACACGCGGACGAAGACCTGTCCGCCGCCATGGATGCCGCGATGAGCATGCTGCAGTGATTGCCACGGGGTGAAACTCTTCTCGCCCCGGCTCTGGGCGAGGGCTTGCTAACACTTCTGCGCGCAGAGACATTCAGGCTCTTCTAGTCCGGTTCACCGTGGAACGCCACGCGAACCAGCAGGCCCTGAGGGTTGGCCTGATGCAGGCTGATGGCGGCGCGGTGCGCACGGCAGATCTCGCCGACGATGGCCAACCCCAACCCTGCGCCCAGCCCCTGAACCTGACGCCGATAGAAACGCTCGAAGACCCGCTCTCGATCCGCTTCGGGAATTCCCGGGCCGTCATCCTCGACCTCCAATATTCCCGGTTCCAGCACCCGCAAGACCACATTGCCGCCAGCCTCGGTGTAGGCCATGGCATTGTCGACCAGGTTACACAACAACTCGTTGAGCAGGGTCGGCTCGCCGCGAATCCACACAGGCTGCTCGGCTTCCAATGCCAGGGCGACACCGCGTGAGTGGGCCAGAGGCGCCAGCGCCATGCCCAGTTCACGGGCCAACTGACTGAGATCCAGGCGCAGCGCACCGCCCTCGGCGATCGCACGGGCACCGCTTTCGATACGCGCCAATGACAGCAACTGGTTAGCCAGGTGAGTGAGGCGGTCGGCATTCAGCGCCGCGTCCTCCAGCGTCGCATGCCAGACCTCCGGCTGCCGATCACGCAGACCAAGCTCGACCCGCGCCTTTAGAGCGGCCAATGGCGTACGCAGCTCGTGAGAGGCGTCGGCGATGAACTGTGACTGGCGCTCGAACAGCCCGCGCAGGCGGTCATTGAACTGGTTCAGCGCATTGACCAACGGCCGTAGCTCTCGCGGCATGTCACTGTCAGGCAGCGGGCGCAGATCGTCGCTACTACGCGCCGCTACCGTGCGCCGCAGGCTCTCCAGCGGACGCAAGCCGGCACTCACCGCTAACCAGACCAGCAGCAGCGCACTCATCGACAACAAACCCATGCGCCAGAACGTGCCGAACAGCAGATCGCGGGTCATGCGCTCGCGGGCGCCCAGGGTTTCCGCCACGCGAATCTCTGCCACACCGCTGTACCCTGGCTCGCTGACCGGCTGCAGAAAGCTGACCACACGTATACCCTGGCCGCGGTATACACCGTCATAGAACTTGGCCAAGGCCGGATAATCATTGGTTCGTGGGGTGTCCGGCGGCGCGGCCGGCAGATCTTCATACCCCGATACCAGCTCACCTTTGGGGCCCAGTACCTGGTAGTAGATACGCCCGGCGCTGTCATAGGCGAAGGTATCGAGGGCGATATAGGGCACGTTGGCGCTCAACATGCCTTCCACGGCATAGAGGCCATCGGAAATCGCCCGGGCGGAAGCCAGCAAGGTACGGTCATAGGCCGTGTCAGCGGCATGCCGGGCACTCCAGTAAGCCGTCAGGCTGCTGACCAGCAGAATCACCGTGAACAACACGGCCAGCCGTCGGATCAGTCGACCACGCAGGCTACCCGGCCTATCCACCCGTGGCTTCCAGCAGATAACCGAGACCGCGGAAGGTGACGATGCGCACCGAACCGCCTTCGAGTTTCTTGCGCAGGCGATGGACGTAGATCTCGATGGAGTCGGCGCTCGCGTCCTCATCCAGACCGAATACCTGAGACGCCAGTTGCTCTTTGCTCATGACCCGCCCCGGTCGGGCGATCATCGCCTCGAGCACCGCCTGTTCGCGGGACGTCAGGTTGAGGCTTTCTTCCAGCAGGGTGAAGCGCCGGGTATCCAGGTCATAGACCAGATCGCCACAGCGCAACTGCTGTTCTCCACCGAGCATGCTGCGCCGCAGCAAAGCCTTGACCCGCGCCTCCAGCTCACTCAGTTCGAACGGTTTGGCCAGGTAATCATCGGCCCCCAGGTTGAGCCCGTGCACCCGATCCTTGACCTCGCCGCGAGCGGTGAGCATCAGCACCGGCACGGTTTTGCCTCGCGCACGCAGACGCGCCAGAACCTCGAAACCGTCCATGCGCGGCAGCCCCACATCGAGGATCGCCAAAGCGTATTCCTCGCTGCTCAGCGCCAGATCCGCAGCCACGCCATCATGCAGAACATCCACGGTCCAACCGGCACTCTTGAGCACCTGGGTAACGCTCGCCGCCAATTGCGGATGATCCTCGACCAGCAGAATTCGCACTGCAACCTCCACACCGAATCATGACTTGACCGCCATGTGTGGCAGGAGTTTACCGCTCGCGCGACAACTTGGCAGTTACGGCGTGCGTTAGGGTCTGTTCCCGTTTCACTCACGGCCGCGCCGATGAAACGGGAACAGACCCTGGCAGCGTATGCGCAATAACTTTCACCGCTGAAAGGTTGGTGAAAGGTTGTACTTCTAGGATCACCACCAGGTGGCTCGATCCGCCCATAGAACGATCTGCACAGTGGCGTGCAGTCGTGACAAAAATAACAATGGAGTACCACGCATGCCGACTGCCCCGCGCCAGGCTATCTCATCCTTGAGTCTGCTCAGCCTCGCACTGCCGACCACCCTGCTCGCCCCAATCGCCCAGGCCGCCTTCTTCGAAGACAGCTCAGCCAGCCTGGAAACCCGCAATATCTATTTCAACCGAGATTTCCGCGAAGGGCCTCAGCAGTCCAAGCGTGATGAATGGGCGCAAGGTTTCATCCTCAATCTGCAATCGGGCTTTACCGAAGGCACCGTCGGTTTCGGCGTAGACGCCATCGGCATGCTCGGCATCAAGCTCGACTCCAGCCCGGATCGCACCGGCAGTGGGCTGCTACCGACCCATGACGATGGCCGTGCCGCCGACGAATACTCGAAACTCGGCGTGACCGCCAAGGCGCGCATCTCCAAGACCGAACTGCGTGTCGGCACCCTGATTCCCGAACTGCCGACTCTCAAGCCCAATGACGGCCGCATCCTGCCGCAGGTTTTCGAGGGCGGCCTGCTCACGTCCGGCGAAATCGACGGTCTGGACATCACCGCCGGGCGTCTGAAGAAAGCCATCGACCGTGATTCGACCAACGCCGAAGACCTGGCGCTGAACAACAAGAACCGTCGTTTCGACGGTACTGCCAGCGCCGATCATTTCGACATGGCCGGCTTCGACTACAAGATCAACGACAACCTCACCGGTCGTTACCACTTCGCCCAACTCGACGACGTGTATCGCCAGCACTTCTTCGGCCTGCTCGGCAGCCTGCCGGTCGGCCCTGGCAAGCTGAGTGCCGATCTGCGCGTGGCGATCAGCGATGACCATGGCTCCGCCAAAGGCGGCAAGGTCGATAACCGCGCCTGGAACGGCAGCGTCAGCTACGCTCAGAGCGGCCACAAGTTCACCGTCGCCTACCAGCACATGAGCGGCGACACGGCTTATCCCTACATCGATGGCAGCGACCCGTTCCTGGTCAACTTCGTGCAGATCAACGACTTCGCCGAAGCCGGGGAACGCTCCTGGCAGGCTCGTTACGACTACGACTTCAAGGCGCTCGGCGTTCCCGGTCTGAGCTTCATGACGCGCTACATCCGCGGCGACAATGCCGAGCTGACGGGTGTGAGTGGCGACGCCAAGGAATGGGAACGCAACATCGAATTGAAGTATGTGGTGCAGAGCGGTGCCTTGAAGGATGTCGGCGTACGCCTGCGTCATGCCAGCTACCGCTCCAGCCTCGACCGACCGGCCAATGATTCGCGCATGCGCGATGCTGATGAGGTTCGCCTGATCGTTAGCTATGCACTGTCCATCTGGTAAGTGCAGAGCTGGTCAAACAATAAAGACTCCAACGGAGAAAACCCGATGAAAACATCCATGCGTACCATCCTGCTGACCGCCTCCTGCCTGCTGGTGGCCGGTCAGGCGCTGGCGGACGAGCCGCGCCGCCCTGAATGCATCGCCCCGGCAGCGCCCGGTGGCGGTTTCGACCTGACCTGCAAACTGGCGCAGAGCGCCCTGGTAGAGAGCAAACTGCTGAAGTCGCCCATGCGTGTGACCTACATGCCGGGTGGCGTCGGCGCAGTCGCCTACAACGCAGTGGTCGCCCAGCGCCCTGCCGATGCGGGCACCATCACGGCCTTCTCCAGCGGTTCGTTGCTCAACCTGGCGCAGGGCAAGTTCGGCCGTTTCGACGAGAGCGCCGTGAAGTGGCTGGCCGGTATCGGCACCAGCTACGGTGCCCTGGCGGTACGCAACGACTCTCCGTACAAGACCCTGGACGACCTGGTCAAGGCGCTCAAGGAAAATCCGGGCAAAGTCGTCATCGGTTCCGGCGGCACCGTCGGCAGCCAGGACTGGATGCAGACCGCACTGATCGCCCGCGCTGCCGGTATCGATCCGCGTGAGCTGCGCTACGTGGCGATGGAAGGTGGTGGCGAACTGGCCACCGCACTGCTCGGTGGCCACATCCAGGTCGCCAGTACCGACATCGCCGACTCGGTTCCCCATATCGAAAGCGGCGACATGCGCATCCTCGCGGTGTTCTCCGAAGAACGCCTGCCGGGCGACGTAGTGGCCAGCATCCCGACTGCCAAAGAGCAGGGCTTTGATGTGGTCTGGCCGGTAATCCGTGGTTTCTACCTCGGCCCGAAAGTCAGCGACGAAGCCTACACCTGGTGGAAGAACTCCTTCGACCAACTGCTGGCTTCCGAAGACTTCGCCAAGCTGCGTGAGCAGCGCGAGCTGTATCCGTTCGCCATGACCGGCGACGAACTGGATGGCTACGTGAAGAAGCAAGTTGCTCAGTACAAGGAACTGGCCAAGGAGTTCGGCCTGATCCAGTAACACCCGGTTCCAACCACACACGACTCTTATCATCCCCTGGGCACTGCCCAGGGGATGCTTTTGCCATGGTCAAACGAGGATTTCCTCATGTCTCAACGCATTTTCGGCATGGTGCTGCTGCTGGCCTGTGCCGGTCTGAGCATCGTTGCCTGGGGCTATCACGCGCCCTTCTCCTACGAGCCGGTCGGCCCGCGCGCCTACCCGCTGTTGCTGCTGACCCTCATGGGGCTGGGCGCCGTCTACCTGCTGGTCAAGCCGGCCAGCAACACGTCGCACAGCGATGAGCCGCCACTGGACAGGCACGTGATCCGCAAGGTGGTCAGTTGCGTGGCGATATTCACCCTCTACGCCGCGCTGTTCGAGCCGCTGGGCTTCGTGCCGGCCAGCCTGATCTTCGGTATCGCCATGGCCCGCCTGTATGAAGGCACCTGGAAAGCCAGCGTGATTTCCGGTGTGGCGCTGGCGGTCGGTCTGTACCTGCTGTTCGACAAAATCCTCGACGTACCCCTGCCGCTCGGCATCCTGTCCTCTCTGGAGATCTGATCCGTGGATACCTTTAGCTACCTGGGTCAGGGCTTCGGCGTCGCCCTCAGTCCCTACAACCTGTTCACCGCCCTGTGCGGCACCCTGATCGGCACCATCGTCGGCCTGCTCCCGGGCCTGGGCCCGATCAACGGCGTGGCACTGCTGATTCCCATCGCCTTCGCCCTCGGTCTGCCACCGGAAACCGCACTGATCCTGCTCGCTGCCGTATACCTGGGCTGCGAATACGGCGGCCGTATCTCCTCGATCCTGCTGAACATCCCAGGCGAGGCCTCGGCCGTGATGACCACCCTCGACGGCTACCCGCTGGCGCGTCAGGGCAAGGCGGGCGTAGCGCTGTCGATCTCCGCCTGGAGCTCCTTCGTCGGTGGCCTGATGGCCACCTGCGGCGTGGTGATCTTCGCCCCGCTGCTGGCCAAATGGGCGGTCGCCTTCGGCCCCGCCGAGTACTTCGTGCTGATGGTGTTCGCCATCGTCTGCCTCGCTGGCATGGCCGGCAACAAACCGATGAAGACCGCGATTGCCGCCTGTATCGGCTTGTTCCTGTCCTGTGTCGGCATCGACTCCAACAGTGGCGTGTACCGCTTCACCTTCGGCAGCCTGGGCCTGGCCGACGGTATCCAGTTCGTGGTGCTGGTGCTCGGCCTGTTCTCGGTCAGCGAAATCCTGGTGCTGCTCGAGCGCACCCACCATGGCCAGAAGGCCATCGAAGCCAAGGGCCGCATGCTGTTCAACCTCAAGGAAGGCCTGTCGGTACTGGCCACCAACCTGCGCAGCGGCGCGGTCGGCTTCTTCCTGGGCATCCTGCCGGGCGCCGGTGCAACCCTGGCCAGCGCCGTGGCGTACATGAGCGAAAAACGCCTGGCTACCAAGGACAACAAATTCGGTGAAGGTGACCTGCGTGGCCTGGCCGCTCCGGAAACCGCCAACAGCGCCTCAGCCTGTGGTTCCATGGTGCCGATGCTGACCCTCGGCGTGCCCGGTTCCGGCACCACCGCGGTGATGCTCGGCGCCCTGACGCTGTACAACATCACCCCTGGCCCGCTGCTGTTCCGCGACCAGCCGGATATCGTCTGGGGCCTGATCGCCTCGCTGTTCGTCGCCAACATCATGCTGATCGTGATGAACGTGCCGATGATCAAGATCTTCACCAAGATCCTCGCCGTACCGTACTGGGCCCTGGTGCCGGCCATCGCCATCATCACCTCGATCGGCGTCTACGCCGTGCACGCCACCGCGTTCGACCTGTTCCTGATGATCGGTATCGGCGTTGCCGGCTACATCCTGCGCAAGATGGACTTCCCGCTATCGGCGATCCTGCTGGGCTTCATCCTCGGCGGCTTGATGGAGCAGAATCTGCGGCGCGCCCTGTCGATCTCCAACGGCGAGCTGGGCATCCTGTTCGCCAGCCCGATCACCTGGGCCGTGTGGGCATTGATCGTGGCCATGATCATCCTGCCCATCTACCGCACCTGGCGTAAACGCAGCCAGCGCAAGGCCGAAGCGGCCAATGCCTGATAGCATCGCCCCTCGCGACAACCCGAAACACCTGCGCAACTGGTGGCCCACGCCACTGGTTGGCGCACTCGGTGGTTACCTGGCCAGCCTCATAGGCTGGCCTTTGCCGTGGGTCATCGGTTCGCTGCTGGCCGTCATCGCCCTGCGTTGCTGTGGCGTACTCAGCCGGGAAATGCCCGGCGGGCGGCAAGTCGGCCAATGGCTGATCGCGGCGGGCATCGGCCTGCACTTCACCAGCGAGGTGCTGGAACAGGTGCTGGGCAACCTGGCGATCATCGTCGTCGGCGTGCTCGCCACCCTGGCCCTCAGCGTCATTGGTATCGCCGGACTGCGCCGCTCGGGTGTCGACCGTGCCACGGCCTTCTTCGCCAGCATGCCGGGTGGCGCCAGCGAGATGGTCAATCTGTCGCTGCGCCACGGCGCGCAACCTGCACGTATCGCCGCCGCCCATAGCATGCGCCTGTTGATGGTGATCCTGCTGATTCCGGCACTGTTCACCTGGGGCTTGCCCGCCATGGAACCGCCACCCGCGGTAACGGTGGACTGGTTCTGGCTGGCGATTCTGCTCCCCGCCGGCGCCCTGCTGGCCGTGCTCTGGCGCCGCCTCGGCCAACCCAATCCGTGGATGCTCGGCCCGCTGACGCTGTGCGCTGCAGCCAGTGTGACTTTCGATCTGAATATCGCCACACCGGCGTGGCTCGGCCAAGTCGGCCAATGGCTGATCGGCTGCGCCCTGGGCTGCCACTTCGATCGGGCATTCTTTCGTAGCGCCCCCGGTTTCCTGGCTCGCGTGCTGCTGTTCACCCTGCTGGCCATGGTGGGTACCGTCCTGCTCGGTTTCGCGCTCGGCTGGCTGGCCGGTATCGAGTCGGTGTCGCTGATGCTCGGCATGATGCCCGGCGGTATCACCGAACTGTGCCTGACTGCCGAGGCACTGCACCTGTCAGTGGCGTTGGTCACGGCGCTACAGGCCTTGCGTCTGTTCATGGTGATGTTTCTGGCCGAACCGCTGTACCGTTTATGGATGCGGCAATCACCGATTCCCTGAAATACAGAGCCCGGTGAATCGCCGGGCTTTTAACTCCTGGTCTTGCCAAATCACACCATGACGCATCCTTGGGTTGCGGAACCATTCGATATCGTCGATATCCATCAGCCCGCGCTTCATCTCGAGTAGACGAGTGCCTCGATTTACGCTTGATGCTGGCAGCATCTTGATCTCGCGGCCTACCGGCCAGCAAATTTCATTGTGCATCCCAAGCTCCGTTTGACCACATCACGTTTATCAGAAGCGATCAACGTTGGTCGTGCGCTCAATCAGCATAAAAAAACGCCGGAGATCTCCGGCGTTTTTTCGTTTCTGTGGATACCTCAGTGATCTATTGCCCCCCCCGCACCACGCGGTACACGGATGTCTTCCACCAGGTGCTGGATGTGCTCCGGCGGCGGTGCAGTCATGCGCGAAACCACGAACGCGATGATGAAGTTGAAGATCATCCCCAGAGTACCGATGCCTTCCGGCGAGATGCCGAACCACCAGTCGTCGGCGGTTGCCGTCGGATTGATGAACTTGAAGTAGACGATATACGAAAAGGTGAAGGCCAGACCGACCACCATCCCGGCAATCGCGCCTTCCTTGTTCATACGCTTGTAGAAGATCCCCATCACGATGGCCGGGAAGAACGATGCGGCGGCCAAACCGAAGGCGAACGCGACCACCTGCGCCACGAAACCCGGCGGGTAGATGCCGAACAAGCCGGCAATCACCACGGCGGTACCTGCAGCGATACGTGCGGCGAGCAGTTCCTTCTTCTCGCTGATGCCAGGCATCAGATTGCTCTTGAGCAAGTCATGGGAGATCAAGGTGGAAATCACCAGCAGCAGGCCGGCAGCCGTGGACAGCGCAGCAGCCAAACCGCCCGCGGCGATCAGCGCGATCACCCAGCCCGGCAGACCGGCGATTTCCGGGTTGGCCAACACCATGATGTCGTTGTCGACATACAGCTCGTTGCTAGCGGCGGTTGGCGCGTTGGTCACTACACGCTGGCCTACGTCGCCACGCTCGGCGGAGTAGCTCGGCGTACCTGCGAATGCAGCGCCCGGGCCATACTGGATAACGCCATCATTGTTCTTGTCCAACCAGCCGATGAGCCCGGCGTTCTCCCAAGACTTGAACCAGCTCGGTACTTCTTCATAGCTGGTATTGGGTACGCTGGTCAGCAGGTTGGTGCGGGCGAATGCCGCAACCGCTGGCGCGGTGGTGTAGAGGATGGCGATGAACAGTAGTGCGTAGCCCGCCGACTTGCGCGCATCCTTGACCGTCGGAGTGGTGAAGAAGCGCACGATGACGTGCGGCAGACCCGCAGTACCCACCATCAGTGCCATGGTGATGAAGAACACGTCAGTGGTGGACTTGCTGCCATCGGTGTAGGGCGTGAAGCCCAGCTCGGCGCCAAGGCCATTGAGCCGTTCGAGAACGCTCTGCCCCGTTCCGGTGACCTCGCTACCGAAGCCTAGCTGCGGAATCGGATTCCCCGTGATCATTATCGAAATGAAGATCGCCGGAACCATGTACGCGAAGATCATCACGCAGTATTGCGCCACCTGGGTATAGGTGATGCCCTTCATGCCGCCCAGCACGGAGTAGAAGAAAACGATGGCCATGCCGATGACCACGCCGGTTTCGATGTTCACTTCCAGGTAGCGCGAGAACACGATACCAACGCCGCGCATCTGCCCGGCTACATAAGTGAACGAGATGAAAATGACGCAGATCACCGCCACCATGCGCGCAGTCTGCGAGTAGTAGCGCGTGCCAATGAACTCCGGAACGGTGAACTTGCCGAACTTGCGCAGATACGGTGCCAGACACATGGCCAACAGCACATAGCCGCCAGTCCAGCCCATCAGGTATACCGAACCGTCATAGCCGGCAAACGCGATGATCCCCGCCATTGAGATGAAGGATGCCGCAGACATCCAGTCCGCGCCGGTGGCCATGCCGTTGAGTACCGGATGCACGCCCTTGCTGGCGACGTAGTATTCACTGGTTGAACCGGCACGCGTCCACAGAGCGATGCCGATATAGAGTGCGAAAGTACCGCCAACGAACAAATAGATCAGAAACTGAGTACTCATGCTCGTGGCCTCACTCTTCGTGTACGTTGTACTTGCGATCGAGACGATTCATCTTCCAGACATAGAAGAAGATCTCGAGCACAAACACGTAGATGGAGCCTTGCTGGGCGAACCAGAATCCCAAGGGGAAACCGAACGCGTTGATGGTGTTCAACTGATTGACGAAGAGCACGCCGCAGCCGAACGACACGGCGAACCAGATCACCAGCAGCCAGAGCATCAGCCGCAAGTTTTCTTTCCAATAGGCCGTGGCAGCCTCTTGCTTGGACATAGCCATAGGAGCCTCCAAAGGTTGTTATTGTTGTTATGGCACTATGAAACTAGCAGGCCTGCCGTTTTATGCAGGTAAGACTTTGGTCGTAAAGCGCTTCGCTTGATGGGCTTGCGATGCCATGTGTCATGGATCAAGGTAATTCACAGCGTAATTGCCATGCCATTCGCGCGTGAGGGAGCTGCATTCAACCCTGACGCGGTTTGCTACACGTTGCAGAGGCTGGAGCCAGACGCTCTCTCACGCCGTCGTTCATCCGCTAGGAATCTATCCGTTCAGCTCACGGGGGCGCCTTGAATCTGCGGCCTGGCGTGATGATCGACCTGTAGCCGAAAAACTCACTGCAGCCCTTGTGCGCGCGTTCTTGTCGGCGAAAAACCTTTTTATGCAGATATGTCAGGCCACCCACTGTCCATATCGCTGACGTACTCTCGTTTCCCAGAGTGCTCGCGAAGAGGCGTTCCTACATGTTGGGTTATCTGAAAAGCCTGTCCCTGCTGCTGTCGTTCGGCCTGCTGGTGAGTGCCTGCAGCCAGACCAGCCTGGCCTATCGCAACCTCGACTGGGTGATTCCCTGGCGGGTGAATCAGTACCTGGATCTCGATTCGCAGCAGAAAGCCTGGTTCAAACCGCGGCTGCAAGCGCACCTCGACTGGCATTGCAGCGCCGAACTGCCGCGTTACGTGGACTGGCTGCAGCGTACCCAGGATCTGCTGCAGGAGCCTGTACCCGATACGGGGCAACTCGAAGCGCAGATGGTCGAAGCCGAGCAGGCGTTCCACAGTATCGTGCAACAGACCAACCCCACCGCAGTTTCATTGCTCGGCGCCCTACGCCCCGAGCAGGTCGAGCGTCTCTACGCACGCATGGAAAAAGACAACCTCGAAGACCGCCAGGAGTTTCTCGAGCCGCCCCTGGAGACCCAGATCAGCGAGCGCGCCGAACGCCTGGAAAAACGCCTGCGCCCCTGGTTCGGCCAATTGAATGACGCACAACGCGCGCGGATTGCCGAGTGGGCCAGCGAGCGTCGCGACCAGAACCGCCAGTGGCTGGAGAATCGCACACGCTGGCAGAGCGAATTTCGCGCGGTGCTGGATGCACGCGGTGATGCAGACTTCCCTGAGCGCATGACCCAGGTGCTGGAAAACCGCCGCGGTGCCCACGATGAGCGGGCAACCCAGGCCTATCAGGAATCCCGCCAGGCCCTGGCCGCGCTATTCAGTGACCTGCTGGCAGCGGCCGATGACAAACAGCGGGCTCGAGCAGGCAAACGCTTCGCGTCCATACAAACCGATCTGGCCGGTCAGATCTGCACCGGTTAGCCTTAGGCGGGGGGCAATCTCCAGTCGATGGGTGCCAGGCCGTGCTGCCCGAGGAATTTGTTGGTACGGCTGAAATGACCGTTACCGATAAAGCCCCGGTGCGCTGACAGCGGCGACGGATGCGACGAGCGCAACACCAGGTGCTTGCCTGTATCGATCAGGCGCTCCTTGCTCTGTGCATGCGCCCCCCACAGCAAGAAGACCAGTCGCGGCCGCTGCTCACTCACTACCGAAATGATCCGATCGGTGAACGGCTGCCAGCCTTTGGCCGCGTGGGAGCCGGCGCTGGCGCGCTCCACCGTCAGCGAGGTGTTGAGTAACAGCACACCTTGCTCGGCCCAGGACTGCAGATAACCGTGGTTGGGTATGTCGATGTTGAGGTCGCGCTTGAGTTCTTTATAGATGTTCACCAGCGATGGTGGCGTCGCCACCCCTGGCTGTACCGAGAAGCACAGGCCGTGCGCCTGGCCGGGGCCGTGGTAGGGATCCTGGCCGATGATCACCACCTTGACCTGATCCAGGGGCGTGGAATTGAGGGCATTGAAAATCAGCGGGCCGGGCGGATAGACCTCCTTGCCCGCAGCCTTCTCCTGACGCAGGAAATCCCCCAGCGCCTTCATGTAGGGCTTATCGAATTCCTCGTGAAGCGCCTGTTTCCAGCCGGCTTCCAGCTTGACCTTATCTGCGGCGGACATGCCTGCTCCCGGGTAGACCAATGGAACCGGCACGCTAGAGAAGCGCACAGATCAAGTCAAGGCGGGCCAGCCAAAGCACACATGTAAAAATGATTGCTCGCCGCCATGTCTTAGACTAAAAGCGAATCACACGCGCAATGGAGAACAGCGTAAAACGTAGCGGCGAAGACCATAATAAAAACAAGGAACGCATCATGAGACGACTGCTCGCCTTCCTGGCCCTGTGCATCGGAGTCAATGCCTATGCCCAGGCTGCCGACCCCATCACGCTGGGCCTCAACTATCCGCGCACCGGAAGCTATAAAGAGGAAGGCCTGGCGCAGATGCGTGGCGCCCTGCTGGCCATCGACGAGTTGAACGCTCAGGGTGGCGTACTGGGGCGAAGTCTGCGCCTGTCCAGTCTGGACGACGCGTCACGTCCCGAAAAGGCCGAACGCAACGTCGACAAACTGGCCAAGGAAGGGGCCGCGATGCTTTTCGGCGGCGCATCCAGCGCAGTGGCCATCGCCTCCAGCAAGCGGGCAGCGCAGCATGGATTACTCTACTTCGGCACGCTCACCTACTCCAACGACACCACCGGTAAAGACGGTCATCGCTACATGTTCCGAGAGTGCAACAATGCCTGGATGAGCGCGCAGGTGCTCGGTCAGTATCTGAACAAGCAGTTGCCGGACAAACGCTACTTCTACATCACATCCGACTACACCTGGGGCCACACCACTGAAAGCTCCCTGCGGCAGTCGACCAATACCCAGGATCCGGCCCAACATCCCTCCCTCAAGGTGCCCTTCCCCGGCGCCAACCTGGCCGACTACCAGACCGTATTGACCCAGGCGGCCGCCAGCAATGCCGAAGTGCTGGCCCTGGTGCTGTTTGGAGAGGATCTGGTGCGAGCGATGCGTATCGCCAAGGATCTCGGCCTCACGTCACGCATGCAGATCATCGCCCCCAACCTTACGCAGAGCATCGTCGAACAGGCCGGTCCAGGCTTGATGGAAGGCGTCGTCGGCACCGAGCCCTGGACATGGCGCGTACCGGAGTTGGAAAACTCGGAGCGCGGCAAAGCTTTCGTCAAGGCGTTCAGCGAACGCTACTCCATGTATCCGTCCAGTTCGGCGGCATCGGCTTACAGCATCGTCCAGCAATGGGCAGAGGCAGCCAAACGCGCAAACAGCCTGAACAGCGAAGCACTGATTCGAGCGCTGGAAAACCACAGCTATGTGCTGCTCAAGGATCGCCAGCAATGGCGTGCCTTCGATCACCAGAATGTGCAAACGGTGTACGCGGTGAAAGTGAAAGCCCGCGCCGAGGTACTTAAAGATCCACTCAAGCAGGATTACTTCGAAATCGTCGAACGTCTGGACGGCGAAACCGGCCTACCCGCTCTGGCCACCTGGCAGACCGAGCGGCGCAACGCCGGTCAACCATTGACGCTACAGTAAGTAGTAGGCACTGCAGAGGACGCTCCATGAGTACGGCAATCGAACCCTACAAACCCGGTATCTTCGACCTGACCCACAAGCTAACCGTGGAAAAGCACGGCCACACGGCCCTGCTGACGATCAACAACCCGCCCGCCAATACCTGGGATCGCGAATCACTGATCGGCCTCAAACAGCTGATCGAGCATCTGGATCGCGATGACGATATCTATGCGCTGGTGATCACTGGCCAGGGCGGCAAGTTCTTTTCCGCCGGTGCGGATCTGAAACTGTTCGCCGACGGCGACAAGGCCCGCGCTCGGGAAATGGCCAGCCGCTTCGGCGAAGCCTTCGAACGGCTTCGCGACTTTCGCGGTGTGTCGATTGCCGCGATCAATGGCTACGCCATGGGCGGCGGCCTGGAATGCGCCCTGGCCTGCGACATTCGTATCGCCGAGCGTCAGGCGCGGATGGCACTGCCAGAAGCCAGCGTCGGCCTGCTGCCCTGTGCGGGCGGAACCCAGAACCTGCCCTGGCTGGTGGGCGAAGGCTGGGCCAAGCGCATGATCCTCTGCGCGGAACGGGTGGACGCGGAAACCGCCCTGCGCATCGGCCTGGTCGAGCAGGTGGTCGACAGCGGCGAATCCCGCGGCCATGCCCTGCTGCTGGCGGCGAAAGTCGCCGGGCAGAGCCCGGTGGCCGTGCGCAGCATCAAGCCCTTGATCCAGGGCGCTCGCGAACGCCAGCCCAATAGCTGGCTGGTCGCCGAGCGCGAGCGCTTCGTCGACCTGTTCGACGCCGACGACACCCGCGAGGGGGTCAACGCCTTCCTGGAAAAACGGACGCCCCAGTGGCGTAACAAGTAACCGGGAAGCCACGCCCCGCAACGTGGCTGGCGCCGACCAGGCGGATCGCGGGCGTGGGCGCCGCCCCATGATGGATATGAACATGAACCTACGATTCGAAGAGCGCCCGGGCCAGCAGGGTTATCGTATCGCCATCGCCAGCCTGGATGCGCCGCAGAGCCTCAACGCCCTCAGTCTGCCGATGATCGAGGCCCTGGACGCCCAGTTGCGCAGGTGGGCCGACGAGCCGAGCATCGCCTGCGTCCTGTTGCGCGGCAACGGCAGCAAAGCCTTCTGCGCCGGTGGCGACGTGGTGCAGCTGGTTCGCCAGTGCCGCGAACACCCCGGCGAAGTGCCGCCACTGGCGCGACGCTTCTTCGCCGACGAATACCGTCTCGACTACCGCCTCCACCGTTACCCGAAACCCCTGCTGTGCTGGGGCCACGGACATGTACTGGGCGGCGGCATGGGCCTGCTGCAAGGCGCCAGCGTACGTATCGTCACCCCCACCAGCCGGCTGGGCATGCCGGAAATCAATATCGGCCTGTACCCGGATGTGGGCGGCAGCTGGTTCCTCGCCCGCCTGCCCGGCCGCCTCGGCCTGTTTCTCGGCCTCACGGCGGCCCAGATCAATGCCCACGATGCCCTGGGTCTCGGCCTGGCCGACCGCTTCCTGCGCGACGACCAGCAACAGGCGCTCCTGCAGGGGCTGGAGCAGCTCAACTGGCAGGAGCAGCCACAGCGGCAACTGAACAGCCTGCTGCGGGCGCTGGAACGGGATGCCCGCGGCGCGTTGCCAGAGGCCCAGTGGCTGCCGCGACGGGCCCGTATCGATGAGTTGCTGGATGTCGCCGACCTGCCCGCGGCGTGGCAGGCGCTGACCGCACTACGGGCCGATGAGGACGCCCTGCTCGCCCGTGCCGCCAGCACCCTGGCCAATGGCTGCCCGCTCAGCGCCCACCTGGTCTGGGAGCAGATCCAGCGTGCCCGTCACCTGTCCCTGGCCGAGGTATTGCGCATGGAATACGCGATGAGCCTCAACTGCTGCCGCCACCCGGAGTTCCCCGAAGGCGTGCGCGCCCGCCTGATCGACAAGGATCAGGCGCCGCGCTGGCACTGGCCCGATGTCGCGACCATTCCGCCGGCGGTGATCGAGGCGCACTTCAGCGCCACCTGGGACGGCGAACATCCGTTGCAGAACCTGTGAGCCAGAACAACCGCTACGGCCCGGCGGGCAGAACGATATCGTCCTGATACGGCGTTTGCAGATCACGCTCGGGGATTTCCCAGACCAGCAGTTGTGGCGGGGTCTGGCCGAACGCCGCGCTGGCGAAATACGCCCTGGCGGCAGCGGAAAACTCGCCGCCATCCCTGGCGAAATTGCCGAGGCTGGTGCCCAGCGCCTGTTCGAGGAAGGGCACGAAGTTGGAGTTGCGCGAGAACGAGGTGCCGATCAAGGCGATATTGGGCAACTGGCTGTCGCCGAACAGATCGTCCTCACTCATCGCGTCCTGCGCTTCATCGGCGCTGAAGATCGACGCGGAAACCGCTTCCGGCGCCGGTTGCAGACGCTCCGGCAGCCAGTCCAGACCGGCCAGGCGCACCAGATCGCCGGGACGGACACGGGCCGGCTCCTGGCTGCGCTGCCAGGCCTTGTGCGGGGTCGGCGTCACGCCGCTGGCGACGATGGCGGCGGCGACCGAGCGCGCAGCGGCCTCGGCCCCCAGCTCGCTCCAGTGGGTGTCGGTGCGCAGGAACGCGGCGCTGCCCAGCGGCTGCAGGACCTCGGCCAGGTTCAGCACCGGCACACCGGCGTCCCCCATGCGCGCCTGCCATTGCCTGGCCCGCCCGGCCAGTTGCGCCGAGCGGCTGATCGCGCAGAGGCGCTCTTCGGCGATCCGGCTCTTGTCCGGCACCAGCAGCACCAGCAGACGGATGCCGCGTCCGGCCAGCCAGTCGTGCACGGCCTTGACCTTCTGCGCCCGCGCCTGGGCATTCGCCTCGGCATGCGGGTGCAGCTTCAGCTCGTCGGCCAGGAACAGCCAGCCGGGGCAGCCCTGGCGCACCCGCGCGCCGGTATCGCCGATGGTTAGCCAACTGGCGGCCCGCTCCAGATCGGCGGCACGCTTGGCGAGCGGCACGCTGCTCAGTTCCCGGGCGATATGATGGGTGATCTCGCCCGTACGGATATCGTCCCAGCCGAGCGTCTCCGGCAACAGCTCGACCTTGCCGCTGACCAACAGCGCCCACAGGCAGAATGCCAGGCCGGTCGCCAGGAAGACCGACATCACGCATCCGGCCAGCGGGCTCAGGCGGATCGTCATGGCGCTTGGCGGTAGCGGGGCGAGGGACGCATCTTGTTGCTTCGACATGGCGACGGCCCCTTAGAACTGGAAGTACAGGAAGGGCACGGTTTCCCGGCTGGCGATCAGGGCGAACGACAGCAGGAAACCCAGCACCGGCCACAGCGCACCGATGGCGCGGAACAGCCACACCTCGGCGAAACGCGCCTCGGCACGCCGCTGGTACAGCGGCAGCAGCAGGCACGCGACGCCCAACGCGGCGGCGATGCCGTGGGCCGGGCGCAGGGTCGCGGCCAGGGCATCGCCGAGGGCGAAGTCATGCAGGCCGAACTGGCCGGCATACATGTTCAGCGCCGTCTGGAAGTCCGGCGCGCGGAACAGCGTCCAGGCCAGGAACACGAACAGCAGCGTGAGGGTATGCGCCAGCCAGGCCGGCAAGTCCGGCAGCCCCGCCCGCCCCCAGACGCGATCGATGCACAGCGCGATCCCGTGGGCGGCGCCCCAGAGTACGTAGTTCCAGCTATCGCCGCCGTGCCACAGGCCACCGATGGCCATGATCAGGAACAGGTTGCGGTAGGTCTTCCAGGCCCCGCGCCGATTGCCGCCCAGGCCGATGTATAGGTAGTCGCGCAGCCAGCTCGACAGCGAGATGTGCCAGCGCCGCCAGAAATCCTGGATGTTGCGTGCCCAGTACGGCCGGTTGAAGTTCTCCGGAAAGTGGAAGCCCAGCATCAGGCCGAGGCCGATGGCCATGGCGCTGTAGCCGGCGAAGTCGAAGAACAGTTGCATCGAGTAGGCCAGGCAGCCGATCCAGGCATCGATGAAGGACGGCCGATCCTCGGCGAACGCCACGCTCACCAGCGGCGACAGGCTGTCGGCCACCAGCACCTTCATGCTCAGGCCGATCATGAAGCGGCGCGAACCGAGGGCGAAATTCAGCCAATTGAAGTAGCGCTTCTGCAGCTCCTGGCGTACCCAGTCGTAGCGGATGATCGGGCCGGCGATGGAGTGGCCGAACATCGCTAGGTAGGTGGCGAAGTGGGTGAAGCTGCGCTCCACCGGCACTACCTTGCGGTGCACGTCCACCAGGTAGGAGATGACCTGCAGGACGATGAACGACAGCCCCGCCGGCAACGCCACCTTCTGCCACTCGAGCGGCAGCGCACCGTAGGTGGTGATCAGCTCGTTGTAGGTCGCGGCGAGGATGTTGGCATACTTGTACCAGCACAGCACCAGCACGTTGACGGTGATCAGCGCGGCCAGCAGGCGGATGCGCTGGCGCGACTCGGCGCGGGTGCGCTCGACCAGCAGGCCGCCGAGCCAGCCGAGCACGGTCAGCAGCACGTGCAGCAACAGGAAGGTCGGGCTCAGCCAGCCATAGAAGAACCAGCTGCCGACCAGCAGGACGTGGTTGCGCGCCCCTGGCCTGGCCAACGCATAGACCAGCATGAACGCGGGCAGGAACAGCGTGAGGAACTCAAGGGAGGCGAAGACCATGGGGTTCCCGTCAGTTGGCCAGGCTGTCCTTCGCCTGGAACAGGCGCGGGCCTTCCGACGAGGGCACCAGGAAGACGCTGTAGCGTTCGCCCGCGCGCAGCTCGCCCAGCGCCAGCGCCTCGCCTGCCGGCGCCCCGGCGCAGCTCAGTTGCACGGACAGGTTCACCGGGTTGATCGAACGGCGCTGCACGCTGCCCTCGGCGACCGCCGTGAAGATCTCCACGGAGCGGCCGGCGACCCGCAGGCCCGCGTCGGCGCAACGGCCATCCAGGCTGTAGAAGGCCAGGGAGGCCTTGAGGGCGTTGAAATCGTCCGGCTGCTCGCGCACGGTCGCCAGCTCCAGGGCCGCGCCGGCGCCGGGCAGGCCTACGACCGTGGTGAACTCGCCCGGTTCGACGGTCACGTCCAGCTCATGGCGCTGCCCGCCACGGCTGAGGGAACCCTTGACCGCACGACCGGCGGGCACGGTCAGGAAATCCGAGACGCGCTCCTCGCCCTCCAGGCGCAGGCGCGCCTCCGAACCGGCGGCGGCCAGTTCCAGCGCACCCTCGCCGGCATTGACGAAGCGCAGGAAGGCCGCGTCCTCGCTGGGGCCGGTCGGGTACAGCGGGATCCCGGCGGCATGCCCCGCCTGGGCGATGGCCCAGGCCAACGCCCCCACTGCCAGAAGCCCGCCCTTCATCGCTTGGCTCCCAGGCTCTCGGCCGGCAGCTTGCTCATGGCCTCGGCGATGGCCGCGCCCCAGGCCTTGTAGCCGGCGACGGTGAAGTGCTGGCCATCGGTGGTGACCCACTGGCCGGGCTTGGAAAGGGTCAGCGAGTCGATATAGCTGCACGGCGCCACGTTGGCGGCGAGGAAGTTCGACATGAGCTGGGTACGCGCATCGTTCTTCTTGTACATGCCGCCTTCCTTGCCCCAGGCCGGGCCGACCCAGACGCACGGGGTGCCGGTCTCGCCGATCGCCTTGGTCAGGCCGGTCACGTTCTGCCAGGCCCAGGCCTTGGGAAACGCCGGCTTGTCGTAGGAGGCCATGGTGTCGCCGATGATCAGCACCACCACATCGGGCTTCTCCTGGGCGATCAGTTGCTTGATCGGCGTGGTGCTGGCCTCGCGGCCCTTGATCAGCAGCTTGCCGGTGCCCTTGAGCTCGGCGCCACAATCCAGCTTCTTGGCCACCAGCCAGTCGCCCGCGCTGGCGCCGCAGGCGCCGATGGAATGCACGCTCGCGCCTTTCGCGACCAGCGCGGCGTTCAGCGGCTCGGTCAGGTGGTTCTCGAGGCTCATATGGCTTTCGCCAAGCACGAGCAGGGTCAGGCCGGCAAGGACGGAGGAAGACATGGGACTACTCCTTGGCTAGGGTCAATTCGAATAGGGTGAGCGGTAGGGGTTGACCGGCATGATCTGTGGCCGGGACATTTCTTCGAACATGTAGCGCAGGTACATGCCGCTGTTCCATTGGCGATAGTCCTGGGCGTTATCCAGGGCCAGGTGCCCGCCCATGAAGAAATTGGGGCCGAACTGGTATTCGGCCGCGCCATACAGGCTGTAGCCGAGCCCGGTCTTGCTCTCCCCGCCGTAGGTGGCGGGCCTGCCCAGCACGCTGGATGCCGCGGCTTGCAAGCTGGCATCGCCAGGGAAGTAGTCGGCCTCGTCCTGATCGATGAACTGCACGCCCACCGAGCCCTTGAGCTGATAGCTCAGCTTGTCGAAACGTTGCGACCAGGACACCGGCACGCCCAGGGCGAAGAACGTCTGCGGGCTGAAATAACCGCCATGGCCATAGGTGTAGTGGCCGAGGTTCTTGTCGTAGGTGATGCCGGTCATGCTCAGGCCGGCGGTCAACTGCTGGTCGGTCTCGTTCTGCAGATACCAGTAGATGCCGCTGCCGAACTCGCCCCGGCTGTTGGACTCGACATGATTGCCGAGCAGCCGGTGCCAGGCGCCATAGACATACACGCCCGCCTCGCTGTCGTCGTAGCTCAGCTCGGCTCGCCCACCATTGGCGGTCACCCCGCCCCAGCTCTGACCGGTGCGCGCATCGCGGGCACCGGCGAAGGACAACAGGCTGTCGGTGACCGGGCGCCGCGAAATGTTGGCGCTCCAGTGCAGGTCGCCGTTCGAGGCGAATGGCCGCTTCAGGCTGACACCGCCGGCCAGGGTGCTGTAGAGGAAGCCCTGCGGTGTCGTGCCCAGGTCGGCCTTGAGGCCTGCGGACGGATCCTCGAAGGCCAGGGCCAGGCCGACCCCGGAATCCTTTTGCGAGCCCGGCGAGGCGCCCGGGTTGGCCGCCGACGCGGCGGGACCACCGCCGAAGCGCTGGGCGGCTTCATTGCCGATACTGCCGGCGTTGAGACTCACCGGGGTGACGCGTACGGCGAGGCGATTGTCGCCCACGGGGAAATTGGCCTCGAAGGGGGCCTGGATATCGGTCAGCCTGCTCAGGCCCGACTCGCTATCGTTGCTGCGCACGCTCACGCCCTGGACCACATAGGCGCTGCGCTCTTGCAGAATATCGTCGAGCGCCCGCGCGGCGACGCTCATCCCGGCGCGGGGGTCGGCAGCGGCCGGCTCGGCGGCGAAGGGATTGGCCGCCATGCCCGGGGCCGGGGCACTCTGCCAGGTCGGGGCGGCCTGCGGCGTGCCGCCGGGTACGTCCGGGTTCAGCGCATCCGCAATGCCCCAGGCCTGACCCGCGGCGGCGCTCGCCAGCGGCTGGCCCGCCGCTCGGGCCGGCACCGGGGCCGGAATGGCGGCGGCCGCCACACCGGCGCTTCGAGCGCCCTGGCCCGCCAGGCCGACAAAGGGGTTGTCCGCCACGCCGGAAGCCGGCGCCGAGGCGGCGAATGCCGCCGACTGCTGACGCTGCTCCTGGGCGACCACCTTGCGCAGCAGTTCGGCGGCCTTGCCGCTCTTGCCCTGGTTCTGGTAGATCCGCGCCGCCGTGGTGAGCACGTCCGGATCGCCGGGCGCCAGGCGCAGCGCGCGCTCCAGGGCGCGTTCGGCGAAAGCGCCGTCGCGCACCTGGGCCGCCATGTCGGCGGCGCCGATCTGCAACTGCGCATTGTCCGGTTCGCGCTGCAGCAGCGGCTTGTAGAGTTCCAGCGCCTTGCCCGGGTTGCCGCTGGCCGCATACATGCGCGCCAGGGCCGATACGGCCTGGCCGTCCTGGGGCCGCTGGGCCAGGGCCGGCGCCAGGGTGTCGTAGGCCGCGACCAGATCGCCACGCTCGCGCAAGTGCTCGGCCTGGCGTACCCGGTAGAGGAACAGCAGGTCGTCGTACTGCTTGCGCTCGGCCGGGTTCAGGGGCTGTCCCTGCAGGTCGCGCAGGATGGCGCTGACCTCCACGTCCTGCTCGGTCTGCAGGAGGATGCCGGCATAGCGCAGGGTCAGGCCGGGCTCGGGACGCGGGCTGCGCGCCAGCAGGTCGCGCAGCATGGCGGTGGCGCGCACCGGGTCGCCGGCATCGGCGTAGGCGGAAGCCAGGGCGGACAGGCGCTCCGGCCGGCCCTCGGCGAGTGCTTCGGTGCGCGCCAGGAACACCCGGGCGTCCTGGCGGCGACCGCTTTTCGCCAGGTCGTTGATCTGCTGCAACTGCAGGTGGAAATCGACGTCCCCGACCAGCCGGTTCACTTCGCTGGTGCGGGCGGCAGCGGGAATACGCGCCAGCGTCGTCTGGGCCTGCGGCCATTCGCCGAGTTCGACCGAGAGCAAGGCGCTGGTATAGAGCGCGTCCGGGTCATCCGGTTGCGACACCAGCAGGCCGTCGACCAGGCTGCGCGCTTCCTGCACCGAGCCCATGCCGACATAGAGGCGGGCCAGGGCGAAGCGGGTCCAGGCGTTGTTGGGTTCATTGCGCAGCGCCTCTTCCAGGGCTGCGCGCTGGCCAACGGTGTCACCCCGCTGTTCCGCCAGCCTGGCGCGCTGCATCGCCTGCTCGGCGCGCAAGCGCCCGAGGTCGCCGATCCCGGCCTGCTCCGCCTTGGGCAGGGCCTCGATCAGGCGCAACGCCTCGTCGTTCTTGCCGGCCTGGGTCAATACCGAGATCAGGCCACGGCGCGCATCCGGGTCGTTCGGGCTCTGCGCCAGCAGGCGACGGTAACCGGCTTCGGCCTCGGCGAACCGGCCCTGCCTGGCCTGCAGGTCGGCCAGCGCCGCCTGCCCGGCGGTTTCCCTGGGCTTGAGGCGCACGGCCTGCTCGATCTGGGAGCGTGCCAGGCCCGGCTCGCCCTTGGCCTGGCTGGCCCGGGCCCGCTGCAGGAGCGACCAGTAGCGCACGTCGTCCAGCGCGCTCTGCCATTGTGCCCCGCCCTGCTGCCGGGTCGCCCTGGTCAGCAGTACCTCGGCATCCTCGAGACGGTTCTGCTGCTGACGCAGCACGCCCAGCCCGCCGAGGGCGTCGGCATCGTTGGGGCTGTTCTTGAGCCGCGCGGACAATTCGCGCTCGGCCGTTTCCCGGTCGCCCTGCTCCAGGGCCTTGAGCCCGCGCGCCAGGCCAGGATCGCGCTGCCAGGTCGTCCCGCCCTGTGCCCGCCCCTTGGCCAGCAAGGTGCGGATTTCCTCGTCCTCCGGATGGTCCTTGAGGAAGGCTTCGAACAGCGGCGCCTGCGCCTTGTTCGGCGCGCCCATCCAGGTCAGGGCCAGGCGCCGGCTCTCATCGGCATCCCCGGCGATGTCCACCCGCCGGGACAGCTCGGCAAGCGCCTTGATGCCCTCGGCGCGGGTGTCCTCGCGACGGGCCAGGTGCTTGGCCAGGAACAGGGCGACGATGGAATCGTCCGGGCGCTCGCGGACCAGGCGCTCCAGGCCGGCGCGTCCCTCGCTCCAGCCGCCGTCGGTAAAGGCCAGGTTGTTGTAGTACTCGCGGGCGATCAGGCCTTGCGGTTCGCGCCCCGCCAGCAGCTTCCGGTACTGCACGGCGGCTTTTTCCCGCTCGCCGGAATCGACCAGCAGACGCGCCGCTTCCAGCTGCTTCCGGCTGGCGGCACTGGCCAGGGCAATGTCCTGCTCCAGTTGCAGGGCCTGCCTGGGCAATGGCTGCAGGGCCTTGAGCCGGCCCAGGTAGTCGCCGGCCTTCTGCGTGCGCTTGGCCTCCAGCTCGATCACGCCGAGCCCGTACAGCGCCTCCGGCTGCCGCGGGTCGAGTTGCAGGACCTTGTTCCATGCTTCGGCCGCCCGCTGGGGCCTGTCCTGGGCCTGCCAGAAATGCCCCTGCTGGATCAGCAGGCTCTGCGGATCGATCGCCTCGGCAAGACCGGCGCCATGGGTCAAGGCCGCCAATAGGCCGATGGTCAGCGCGTGGTACCGGAACATGCGGACTCCCAGAACAGTTGCACGCTGCCATCCTCGAGAAAGCGGTAGCGCTTTTCCGCCCAGCCGAGACCGAACAGGCTGAGCATGTAATCGTAATAAACCGGATGATCCTGCGCCTCGCGGCCGTCGAGCGCCTTCTCCAGGCCCTCGACGGCCTTGCGCTGCTGCATGTCGGCCAGCCAGGGCTGGCCCTTGGCCTGGAAGTAGGGCACCAGCGCCGCGGAAAAGCCGAACGGTCCGCCGCCCTCGATCCTGCCCGTGGCGACCCGCACGCTTTCCGGCGGGATACCGCTGGACGCGGTGGCCGTCGCCATGCCGCCCAGGCTGTCGAGGATCGGCCTGGCCAGCGGGTCGCCGGGCGCGGTCATGCCGGCCCACAGGTAGACGCGGATGGCGTCATAGCTGCCGACATCGCCCTTGAACGGGTCGTCGACGAACAGGCCGGTCTGCGGCGAGGTGCCGCGATAACCGACCCAGTCCGCGGCGAAGCCCTTGGGCGAGGCCTGGCGAATCAGGGTCGCGGTGTTCTCGGCGATCGCCTGCCAGGGCCCCTCCGGCTCGAATCCGGCCAGACGTCGCAGCAGCGGCAGCGGCATGTAGCTGGGGTTCAGGCGCCAGAGGTGGTCGGGCTGGACGAAACCGACCGGCCCCGGCATCAGCATCGGCCCCAGCCCCGGCAGGTCGGCGACTTCCCGCGCCTTGACCGTGGCCAGCAGACGCTGCGCATCGGCCTGGTAGCGCGGCTCGTCCCACAGGCGCGCCGCCTCGAGCAGGGCATAGGCGAACCAGAGGTCGGCATCGGCAGCCGAGTTGGCGTCCTGGATCTGCCACACGCCATCCTTGCCCTTGCCCCACAACCAGCCCGGCAACTGGCTGTCGAGGTCGTTGCCCGCCAGGTTCTCCAGGCTCCAGCGCCAGATGGAGGCGAAGCGCGCCCGGTCATTGGCGACCAGGGCGAAGAACAGGGCGTAGGATTGCCCTTCCGAGGTGCTGTGGTGCGCTTCCAGACTCGATTCCAGAACCCGTCCGTCATCCTGCACCCAGCGCTCGCTGAAGCGCTGCCAGTGCGGCCAGGCATCGGCACTGCAGACCTCGTCGGCCAGGCCCAGGCCAGGCCAGAGCGCGGTCACGGCCGTGGCAGCGAGCAGGGCCAGGCGTCCGCGTGGCGGTCGAGCCGCGACGGACACCTCCTGACTCATGGCCCGCGTGCGTTCCCGGCTCATTCGCCCAACCTGCGCCGGGCACGGGCGCGCAGCGAGACATAGAGCAGGCAGGTGACGATCGCGGCACCCAGCGCGGTGGCGAGCAGCATCCACCACAGCTGGTGCGCGAACAGCCACTGCAGGTACTTGAACCACCCCAGGCGCCCGACGTGATACTGCTCGTCGGCGACCAGCGAATGGATCCGGGTGCCCTGCACGATGGCCAGGCTGCCCTGGATCGATTGTTCGTAGTCTTCCCCGCCGATCAGCGCCGCGGTCGCTTCGGCAAGCTTCTCGGGCTCGCTGCCGGCGATGACCACCACGCTGCGGCCGCTCTTCAGCGGCGACTCGAAACCGGCCAGGTAGGTACCCGCGCCCTCGCCACCGAGGGACAGGCTGCTGCGGCTGCGCCGCAGGTTGGCCTGGGGGTCGGAGCTGATCCAGTTGCGCACCCGGAACGCCAGGTCGGAAAGCTCGAAGCGCTGCTGCTCGCCGTCGAGGCTTGCCGGCAACCGATCCGCCCAGGCCTGGAGCAGGGGCTGATTGGCGCCCGAGGCGAACACCAGCAGATCCTTGTCGCGCAGCTCGTCCACCTGTTGCGCCTGGGCCACGGTTACCGCCGTGCCCGGATAGCCGGTGGATTCGCCGAAGCGGCCGAGCACGGTGAGGAAGGCCGACAGTTCGGCCGGCCCCGCGCCATCGGGCAGGATCACCGCGGTTTCGGACAGGTCGGCGAGCCGGGTGAAGGGATAACCGCTGCCCTGGAACACACCCAGGTTGGGCATGGCGATGAAGTGGTCATAACCGCTCAGGTCGATGGTCGAGTCCGGTTCGATCGCGCCACGCATGTTATCGATGATGATGTCCCGGCATTCGCCCTGCTTGATGTAGTCGTACATGAAGCGCAACTGCAGCGCGGACTGCAACGGCATGCTTTCCAAGGGCAGGCGCAGTGTCGCCTCCCGGACCAGGCTGTCGCCCTGCCCGAGCCTGGCCAGCAGCGACGCGTCGCTCTCGAGCTTCTCGCGGGAAGGCAGGGCCATGGACTTGAGGAATTTGCCGCCCACGCTGACCAGCAGGGACGAGTTGGTCGATACCGGCTGGGGCGTGTAGCGGTATTTCAGCTTGAGCGGCACGCCTTGCTCACGCCAGTTGAACAGGTCGGGCGGCAGCCGCAACGGTATGCTGATGGTGCCGGGGTCGTAGCCGGAAACGCCGAGCCGCTTGGCTTCGATCAGTTCGCCAATCTGCACCGGGCGATCGCTCGGCAGCCAGTTCGGCGCATCGTAGGGCTTGCGTGGCTGCAGGCCGGCGACGCGGTTGATGACCGCCCGCTGCCCGGATAGCGCCTGGCTGCCCAGCACCAGTGCCGTGGCGGCCTGTTTCAGTTGCTGGCTGTCGCGCCCGGCGACGATCAGCAGTTTGCCGAAGGCATCGTTGGGATTGCCGACCAGGGACAGGCTCGGCCCGTTCGTCTCGGGCAGGTCGAGACCGGCGATCCCCGCGCCGCCGCTGAGCAGCACGACGGCGTTGCCCTTCTCCGGCAACTGCTCCAGGCTGACCGGAAAGGTCGCACCGCGGTAGCTGGCCAAGGCGCCGAACCACGACGAGAGTGCGCCCGCGGCCTCCAGCGCGGCATTGTCCGGGCTGGCGGAAAAGACGAAAGGCAACGCCAGGGGCTGCGCATCGCGCTTGTCGAAGAACGGCAGCGGCAGGCTGGCCAGGTCGTCCGCCAGGGCCAGGGGCGCGGTCTGGATCTGCAACTGGCTGGCGTTGCTGATCTTGGCCCAGAGGCTGGAGTGTTGAGGGTCCTCGCACTGCATGGTGTAGTGGCCGATGAGTTGCAGGCTCAAGCGGTTGAACTCGGTGATCAGGTGCGCCGGAATCTCGACCACCTGTTTCTGCGGGGTGCCGGCGTTCTCCTTCGGCAGGGCCAGGCTGGCGGCCACTTCCTCGTTGACCAGCACGTTGATCTGCGACAACTCGCTCAGCAGCGCCGGCGAATAGCTGTACTCCAGCGCCAGTTGCGCCTGGGTGACCACCTGATCGGCGCGGATATCGAAATTGACACTGTCGCTGCCCTCGATGCCGCGCAGGTTCATCGGGTAGCTCGCCCCCAGTTGCTTGAGGGTGAAGCGATAGTTCGCAACCGGCGCTTCCGCGGCCGGGTTCTCGCCCTCCGGTGCCACGACCGGCGCCTCGTCGGCGCTGACCTGCTGCCCGAAAATGGCCAGCAGCGTGGAAATCACGAGCGTTTTCCTGCATTTGCCGAATGATGCTGCCTTGCCTCGAACGCTCATGGATGCCTCTGCGAGGTTTTGGTCGACGGAGAGAGAAGCCGGCCACGACGGACCAGCTCGGCCAGGGTGGCCTTGGAAAGCAAGGCGATGCCGCGTATGCCGATGCGGGAAACTTCGCCCAGGGCACCCAGGGGGGTATCGAGGGAACCCTGGCCCCAGGTCGAGGCCCAGGTGTCGGCGCGGGAAAAGGTCAGCCGGGCCAACGCCCCTTGCTGCTGGAGATCCAGTTGGGCGAAGTTCAGGCCCAGGGTTCTACCGCGGCTGAACACCACCGTGGCCGGGAACACGCACTCCTCGTTGTTGAGAAACAGCGATACCTGCACCTCCTCCCCCTGCGGCACCGCGACGCCCTCGGGCAGATTGATGCCGACCCCGCTCTGGGAGAAATCGTTGGTCCGGCAGGCGATGGTCCGGCCATTGGCCAGGCCGATGGTCGCCGCCAGTTGCGCGTAGACGCGGGGCTCGGCGCGGATCTGCCGCGCCTCGCTGGCCACCGCGACCGCCGCGGCACAGATGATGATGTTGTACAGCGTCCAGCTGAGGTTGATCAGCAGGATCACGGCATCGGCATTGGCATCGAAGCCCAGCCTGGCCGTACCGACCAGCAGGCCGAGCAGATTGAGCATCAGCACGACGATATAGGGGCGCGCCATCTTCCAGTCGAAGTAGCTCTGGTCGATCAGCCCGCCCTTGGCCGTCACGTTGAACGTGCCGAACCTGGGGTTGATCAGCGCCAGCAGCACCGGGCGCATGATGTACCAGGCCAGCACCGTCTCGTAGACCTCGTTCCAGAACGAATGGCGGAAGCGCCCCTGGATGGTCGAGTTGGTCACGTTGGCATTGAGGATGTGCGGCAGCGCATAGGCCACGATCATCAGCGCCGGCGCCTGGAAGATCTGCGCGCCAAATATCAGGTAGGCCAGAGGCGCGGTGAGAAACACCAGGCGCGGCAGGCCGTAGAAGAAGTGCAGCATGGCATTCAGGTAGCACAGCCGCTGGCCGAGCTTGAGGCCTTTGCCAAGCAGGGGATTATCGGTACGGAAAATCTGCGCCATGCCCCGCGCCCAGCGAATGCGCTGGCCGATGTGTCCCGACAGGCTCTCGGTGGCCAGCCCGGCCGCCTGGGGAATGGCCAGGTAGGCCGTGTTGTAGCCGACGCGGTTGAGCTTCAGCGCGGTATGCGCGTCCTCGGTGACGGTTTCGACCGCCACCCCACCCACTTCCTCCAGTGGCGCACGCTTGATGATGGCGCACGAACCGCAGAAGAACGTCGCGTTCCACAGGTCATTGCCGTCCTGCACCAGGCCATAGAACAACTCGCCCTCGTTGGGCACGGAGCGGAAGGTCTTCAGGTTCTTTTCGAACGGATCGGGCGAGAAGAAGAAGTGCGGCGTCTGCAGCATCGCCAACTGCGGATCCTTGAGGAACCAGCCCATGCCAATCTGCAGGAAGGAGCGGGTCGGCACGTGGTCGGCATCGAAGATCGCGATGTACTCGCCGGATGTGCAGCGCAATGCCCAGTTCAGGTTTCCCGCCTTGGCATGGCTGTTGTCGGGGCGCACGATGTAGCCGACGCCGGCTGCCGCGCAAAAGGCGCGGAACGCCTCACGCCGGCCATCGTCGAGCACGTGCACGCGCAACTTGTCCTTCGGCCAGTCGATGGCCTGGGCGGCGAATACCGTGAGTTTCACGATATCCAGCGACTCGTTGTAGGTCGGAATGAACACGTCCACGGTGGGCCAGAGCCGGCTGTCCCGCGGCAACGGGTAAGGCTTTCGGCGCAGCGGCCAGGCCGTCTGCAGATAGCCGAAGAGCAATACCAGCAGGGCATAGACCTCGGCCAGCACCAGCCCATAGCCGAACAGCATGTCCATCCCGCTCTCGAACCCCAGCGAGGAGGTCAGGCGCCAGTACATGTAGCGCAGCGATGCGATGATCGAAAGCACGATCATCGCCAGGATCGCCAGGCGTCCTCCGGCACGCCGCAAAAGCAGCGTGCCGCCCAGGCACAGCGCGGCGAACAGCAGTTGCTGCTGCAGATCCAGCGGCGTCGAGACGATGACCAGGAGCAGTGCCAATGCGAGCAGCGCCAGGATCACCCGGGCCGGGCGGCTGGAGAGCAGCCCGAGAACTCCCTCGGCCACCTGCTGCGAGCGGGTGGGCCTGGCCTGCACACGACTCATGAGCGTTGCTCGTGCCGCGTATCGGCCACCAGTCGTGCGGCAATGGCCCGTGCGCACTCGAGGATGTCGTGGCATCCCTGCCCGTGCGGATCGTAGCGCAGTACATCGCGGTTGTAGGCCAGGGCCTCGCTGATCGCCTGATCGCGGTGCACGATGCCCAGGATCTTCGGCCCCAGGATGTTGTGCATGATCTGGGTGATGTCCTTGCTGAGCTGACGCGAGCTGTCCACCTGGTTGATCACGTAGGCGCTGCCGAGAAAATCGGGGCGCTCGGCGGTATAGGTCCGGATCAAGCCGTCGATCATCGGCATCGCCGTGTACGACGCGGCGTCGCAGAGGGTGACGACCAGGGCCAGGTTGGCGACCGCAAGCGCCTGCTGCAGATAAGGGGACGGCCCCGGGGGCGTGTCGATGACGACGATGGCATCATCGACCAGGTGCAGGTCGCTCAAGTGCCGAGCCAGCCAGTCCTGATCCCGCTCCAGCTCCTGTTCGAACAGGCGCCGGCGCTTTTCCTCGACAACGCCGTACGGCAGGAAGAAGACGCCTGCGGTGCTGGGCTGGCAGATCGCCTTCCAGTCGGTGTCGGCTGCGGATACGCCGTCCAGCATCCTGGGCCGGGCTTCGCCGGCCACCTCCGCGAAATGGTGCTGCAGGGCATTCTGCGGATCGAGATCGATCGTCAGCAGCATGCGCCCCTGCTGGTGCAGGGCCGCCGCCAGGTTGGCGGCCAGGGTGCTCTTGCCCACGCCGCCCTTGGCCGAGACCACGGCGATCACCTTGATGTTGTCAAGCCGTGGGCGGCTGCGAACCGGTGCCCTGGGCGAGTCGACGGGGGCCTGTTCCCTGGACTCCTGGGCCAGCTTGCCCAGCAGGTTTTGCAGGCTCTCGCCTGCCCACCCCACGGGAGCGGCCTCGGTCGTGTAGCGCTCGGGCAAAGGCGTCGAGATCACGGGTTCGACCCTGTCTGCCTCAGCCAGTGGCCTGGGCATGCTCGCCACCACGGGATCCGGCCTCTCGACCTTGCCCAGGCCGGGCCAGCGATCGAGGGATTCGCGATTATCGTCAGCCTGGGTCAGTTCCTGATACTGGTCAGAGCGCCCGCCAAACTGCTTGAACAAACTCAATATATCGCTGGATGTGCTCATATCTGCTCGGATGCGTGGTGACAGCACTGACAAGATAACGTCACGCTATATCGTCAATAAAATAACGAATAAGTATGCCAAATTGACATGCCGTCAATTCTACAGCGCATCGCTGAGATAATGTCAATATGATTCCACTTGCCCGGCAGGGATTTTTATCGAACTTTCTTCGCACGTCACGGTCTCGCCGATGAACGTCGAATTAGACGGGATAGGCGAGAACGCCGGAATCCCCGGGAACGAGTATTTTGCCCGCCCCGGCGCTACTGGCCGCTGCGGCAATAGCCACTACTACCTATCGAGGGCCAACCAGGCACAACCGGATCGCACCCGCCGATGGCGGATAGCCGGAAGGAACGCCGACACGGCAGCGCCTGCCGACGAGCGCCGTGGCAACCGGACCATGCGCTGGAGGCTATCGCGCACAGGCAACCCTGGGCGCAGGCCTGCGTCCAGGGTGATAGGTCATTCATGAAGGGCCTGGGGCAAGCACAACCGTTCCAGGCAAGGCGGCATCTCAGCGACGCTGCTCCCAGCCTCGCTGGAAGCGTTGCGGCGTTTCGCGCGGCTGCCACTGCAAGGCAGCACCGCGCTGGCGCTGTTGCTGCTGGTAGTGATGGCGCTGCCCTTCCCAGCCCGGCCTCGGCGCGGGACGGTAGTCGCGACTGTTGCGGTCATGGCGGCTGTGATAGCGGGAATCATAGCCCGGCTGATGGAAATACCGGGGTGGTGGAGGCGGTGCATAGTGCCGCGGCGGAGCGTAACGACGGTCGTAACGCCGATCCTCGTAGACATACACACGCGGCGTCCCATACACCTGGGAGCGCTGCACGTGAGCACCAGGGTAGTACTGACGATCATAATCGCGATAGCCACCGCCATAGCCGCTGTCGCCATAGACGGCGCAACCGGTTAGCGAGAAACCCAACAACGCGACGAGCATGGATTTACGGATCATGAGGCGGCCTCCTTCGACCGCGAAAGGCACATCGGCGGCTACCGATGCCGGGAGTCTTCCCAATATCCCTCAGACAACCCGACGCAGGCCGAATCCGCCCCGCTCGTCGGTGAGTCACTACAAATGATTTCAGTATTGCCCGGAGAACGGACGAAACGACGCGCCGAAACCGCGCACCTCGCACCATTTGCGCACCATGAGAGCGCAACAGATAGTCAGGGAAAAGCCCGGAGCCGCGAGCTAGACGACCAGCCACTGCCTGGCACGATCCTCGCTTACTCCCTTTCGTGCAGGAAAGTCCCTGGCGGTGGCCCGGGATAGCGGCATCACAATTTGCAATAGCCGACTAGGGTTCCGATTCGCCAATCAGCAGGCGAATGACTGGTCCGAGAGTTGGCGACCTCCTCGAGAGGTTACACGGCGGGACAAAAGCCCGGGAGAACGCGCCCCCAGCGATGGGGAAATCGCCGCGCACTCCTGCCCGCCCTTTCTCGAACTGGAGGTTCCCCATGCGCAAGCCCCGTCTGTTCTCCGTTCTCGCCGCCGGCCTCGTCGCCGCCATCAGTTTCAATAGCCAGGCCGCTCAGAAGGACAACTTCAGTGTGTGCTGGACCATCTATGCCGGCTGGATGCCCTGGGAATACGGTGCCACCCAAGGCATCGTCGACAAGTGGGCGAAAAAGTACGGCATCAGCATCGACGTCGTGCAGATCAACGACTACGTCGAGTCGATCAACCAGTACAGCGCCGGCCAGTTCGACGGCTGCACCATGACCAACATGGACGCCCTGACCATCCCTGCCGCTGGCGGCGTGGACAGCACGGCGCTGATCGTCGGCGACTTCTCCAACGGCAACGACGGCATCGTACTCAAGGGTGAGAAGAAGACCCTTGGCGACCTCAAGGGCCAGAACGTCAATCTGGTGGAGCTCTCGGTATCGCACTACCTGCTCGCCCGCGGCCTGGAAAAAGCCGGCCTCAGCGAGCGCGACCTGAAAGTGGTCAACACCTCGGACGCCGACATGGTCGCAGCCTTCGCGACCCAGGACGTCACCGCCGTCACCACCTGGAACCCGCTGCTCGCCGAGATCGAGGCCACGCCTAGCGTGACCAAAGTGTTCGACTCCAGCCAGATCCCGGGCGAAATCATCGACCTGATGGTGATCAACACCGACACCCTCAAGGACAACCCCGCCCTCGGCAAGGCGCTGACCGGTGCCTGGTACGAAATCATGGCGACCATGGGCGATAGCGGAGCTGCCGGTCAGGCTGCCCGCGAGCAAATGGCCAAGGCCTCCGGCACCGACCTCGCGGGTTACGAGGCGCAGCTGGCCACTACCAAGATGTTCTACAGCGCCAAGGATGCCGTGGCCTTCACCAAGAGCCCACGCCTGCCGGAAACCATGAGCAAGGTCGCCGCATTCTCGTTCGATCACGGCTTGCTAGGGGAAGGCGCGCAGAGCGCCGACGCCATCGGCATGGCCTTCGCCAACGACGTGACCACCGGCGACCAGGGCAACCTCAAGCTGCGCTTCGACCCGACCTACATGCAGATGGCCGCTGACGGCCAACTCTGAGGCAGGACTGATCGTGCCCACGCTCGGTGTGGGCACGCACCTCGAGACGCGACCGCAGACCACGAGATATCTATGCGCCTGATCAACCGACATCCCGACAGGGCCGGCCGCTTGCTGCTGGTGTTGCTGCCCTTCGCCCTGCTGCTGTTCGCCTACTTCGTAGGCTCGGCGCAGCGCCTGGCGGAGAACCCCAACGACAAGCTGCTGCCCAGCGCCAGCCAGATGATCGCCGCCGTCGACCGCCTGGCCTTCACCGAAGACAAGCGCACCGGTGGCTACGCCTTCTGGCAGGATACGGCCTCGAGCCTGACGCGCCTCGGCATGGGCATCGGTATCGCCGCGGTGGTGGGTCTCTGCCTGGGCATCGCCGCCGGCATCCTGCCGCTGCTGCGTGCGCCGCTGTCACCGCTGCTCACCGTGCTGTCGATGGTGCCACCGCTGGCGATACTGCCGATCCTGTTCATCGTCTTCGGCCTGGGCGAGTTGTCCAAGGTGATGCTGATCGTCATCGGCATCACCCCGATCCTGGCCCGCGACCTGGAGCAGCGCGCTCGGGAAATCCCCCAGGAACTGCTGATCAAGGCCCAGACCCTCGGCGCCAGCACCTGGACGCTGATCCTGCGGGTGGTACTGCCACAGCTGCTACCGCGCCTGCTGATCGCCCTGCGCCTGGTGCTGGGCTCCGCCTGGCTGTTCCTGATCGCCGCCGAAGCCATCGCCAGCACCGACGGCCTGGGTTACCGCATCTTCCTCGTACGCCGCTATATGGCCATGGACGTGATCCTGCCCTACGTGGTGTGGATCACCCTGCTCGCCTGGCTGATGGATCTCGGCCTGCGCCAGCTGATGCGGCTGTGTTTCCCCTGGTACGAGGGGGCCAAGGCATGAGCTTCATTGAAGTGAAAAATGTCTGGCAGACGTACGGCGACCAGATCGTTCTGGAGCGCCTGAATCTGTCCATCGCCGAGGGCGAGTTCTGCACCCTGGTCGGCGCCTCCGGCTGCGGCAAGTCGACCTTTCTGCGCCTGCTGCTGGGCCAGGAGCGACCGAGCAAGGGCGAGATCCTGCTGGGCGGCGAGCCACTCATGGGCGAGCCGGATGCCAGCCGTGGCGTGGTGTTCCAACGCTACTCGGTGTTCCCGCACCTGAGCGTGCTGGACAACGTCGCCATCGGCCTGGAACTGCCCCGCGCACCGTTGCTCGGTCGTCTGTTCGGCAACGCCAAGCGTGATGCCCGCGAGCAGGCGGCGGCGATCCTCGGCAAGGTCGGCCTCGGCCATGCCCAGGACAAATACCCCAGCCAGCTCTCTGGCGGCATGCAGCAGCGTCTGGCCATCGCCCAGGCGCTGATCATGAAACCCCGGGTGTTGTTGCTCGACGAGCCATTCGGCGCGCTCGACCCCGGTATCCGCAAGGACATGCACGCCCTGCTCCTTGAACTGTGGCGCGAAACCGGGCTGACGGTGTTCATGGTCACCCACGACCTCGCCGAAGGCTTCAGCCTCGGCACCCGCCTGATGGTGTTCGACAAGACTCGTATCGACCCGCACGCACCGAATGCCTTCGGCGCGCGCATCACCTACGACATCCCCCTGAACAGCGATCGCCGAAGCGCCATCGCGGCACTGCCGGCGCACCTCGCCCCGGCCCTGTAAGGAGACTGCCATGACAGCTGCCCTCACCCTGCGCCCTACCCTCTATGAGGAAACCGTCCCTGGTGGCGGCCACACCTCGTTCGTCCTCAAGCGCGGCCAGTTGCTGCGCATCACCGACCTCGAAGGTGGCGCCAACGTCAGCTTGCTGCTGTTCAACGCGCAGGAGAAAAGCGAGCGCCTCAACCTGCCGGACACCCTCAAGGGCCAGCACACCGCCAAGCTCACCGCCGGCCACTGCCTGTACTCGGACATGGGCCGTGTGCTCACGGCGATCACCGCCGACACCTGCGGCTGGCACGACAGCTTCGGTGGCGTGCTCTCGGCCAGTGAAGTCACCGAGAAATACGGCCAGGGCCGCTATCAGGAACTGCGCAACGGCTTCTTCCGCAACGGCATGGACAACCTGTTGGTGGAGATGGGCAAGTGGAACCTCAACCTGCAAGACCTGCTGATGACCTTCAACCTGTTCAGCAAGGTCAGCGTCGATGCCGACGGCGCCTTCAGGTTCCACGGCGATAACAGCCAGGCCGGCGACTACATCGAGCTGTATGCGCCGATGGACACCCTGGTGGTGCTCACCGCCCTGCAGCACCCGATGGATCCCAATCCGCAATACGCGCCCAAGCCGGTGCAGTTGAGCTGGAGCAAGGTCGAGAGCGACGGCATCAGTGTGCTCTGCCGCACCTCGCGCCCGGAAAACGGCCGCGCCTTCCACAACACCGAACGTCAATACCTCTGAGGGTGCCGACATGAGCCTGATCGAAAGCAACCTGCATCCCGAGACCGCTGTGTTCCGCCACACCATCCCGGCCGGCGAACCCTACCTGTTCGAAGTCAAGGCCGGGCAGACCCTGCGCCTGCACGACCTGGAAGGCAACCAGGCCATCGACACCCTGTTCTACAGTGCCCGCAACCCGCGCGAACGCTTCGATCCGCAGCGCACCCTGCGCAAGCAGAACAACGTCTACCTGACCACCGGCACGGTGCTCTATTCCAACCTCGGCAACCCGCTGCTGACCATCGTCGCCGACACCTGCGGGCGCCACGACACCCTCGGCGGCGCCTGCGCCCAGGAGAGCAACACCGTGCGCTACGCCCTGGACAAACGCTTCATGCACAGTTGCCGCGACAACTTCCTGCGCGCCAGCCTGCACGAAGGCCGCCTGGAGAAACGCGACATCGGCGCCAACATCAATTTCTTCATGAACGTGCCAGTCACCCCGGACGGCGGCCTGACCTTCGAAGACGGCATCTCCGCCCCTGGCAAATACGTCGAACTGCAAGCCGAGACCGACGTGATCGTACTGATCTCCAACTGCCCGCAACTCAACAACCCCTGCAACGGCTGGAACCCCACTCCCGCGGAGGTGCTGGTATGGGCGTGAAGCAGCGGCAAGCGGCAAGCCACAAGCTGCAAGGGGTACGGCGCTGGCTGTATCAACTCTGCCAGAGCCGGGCCGGGCAGTGCCTGGAGAGGAAAGACCAAGCGCAAGACTGATTGAACACCCCCCCTCTCACAGCTTGTCGCTTGAGGCTTGTAGCTGACTACGGACGACCGTGGCGCAGCCCCATTACCGGCGGGACGGCCCGCCACGTTCAACGAGGCCGGAGCGCAGCAGCTTCGAACGGCCTCGGGAGCCGATATGTTCGAAAAACTTTTGATCGCCAACCGCGGTACCATCGCCTGCCGCATTCTGCGTACCCTGCGTGAGCTCGACGTGAAAGGCGTCGCCGTCTACTCCGAGGCGGACGTGGCCAGCCTGCATATCCAGCAGGCCGACGAAGCCTTCTCCCTCGGCGACGGCCCCGCCGCGCAAACCTATCTGCTGGTGGACAAGATCCTCGCGGCCGCCAAAACCAGTGGCGCCAGGGCGATCCATCCCGGCTACGGCTTTCTCTCCGAGAACGCCGCGTTCGCCAAGGCCTGCGAAGCGGCCGGCATCGCCTTCGTCGGCCCCACGCCCGAGCAACTGCGCGTATTCGGCCTCAAGCACACTGCACGCGCGCTGGCCAAACAACAGGGCGTACCCATGCTCGAAGGCACCGAACTGCTGGAAAACCTCGACGCCGCGCTGGTCGCTGGCGAGCAGGTCGGCTACCCGGTGATGCTCAAGAGCACTGCAGGTGGCGGCGGCATCGGCATGCGCGTATGCCGTTCGGCCGGAGAACTGAGCGAGGCCTTCGAAGCGGTCAAGCGCCTGGGGCAGAACAACTTCAGCGACAGCGGCGTATTCATCGAGAAGTACATCCAGCGTGCCCGCCACCTGGAAGTGCAGGTGTTCGGTGACGGCAATGGCGAAGTGCTCGCCCTCGGCGTACGCGACTGCTCGGTGCAGCGACGCAATCAGAAAGTGCTGGAAGAAACCCCGGCACCGAACCTGCCAGCCGGTATGGCTGACGAGCTCTGCGCGGCCGCGATCAAGCTGGCCAAGGCGGTCAGCTACCGCAGTGCAGGCACCGTCGAATTCGTCTATGACAGCGAGGCCGAACGCTTCTACTTCCTCGAAGTGAACACCCGCCTGCAGGTCGAGCACGGCGTCACCGAGCAGGTGTGGGGCGTCGATCTGGTGCGCTGGATGATCGAACTGGCAGCCGGCGACCTGCCCCCCCTGCACGAACTGGCCAAGGCCCTGAAACCCAGCGGCCATGCCATCCAGGCGCGGCTGTACGCCGAAGATCCGGGCCGCGACTTCCAGCCCAGCCCTGGCCTGCTCACCGCCGTGCAATTCCCGCCAGCCGACGGCCAGGCGCTGCGCATCGACACCTGGGTCGAGGCCGGCTGCGAGATTCCGCCCTACTTCGACCCGATGATCGCCAAGCTTATCGCCTGGGCGCCGATGCGCGACCAGGCCTGCACGGCGCTGGATAACGCGCTGGGCGAATCTCTGCTGTACGGCGTGGAGTCGAACCGCGACTACCTGCGCCAGATCATCAAGGACACGCCCTTCGCCAGCGGCTCACCCTGGACGCGCTGCCTGGAGCTGCTCGTCTATCAGGCCAATACCTTCGAGGTGCTATCCGCCGGTACCCAGACCACGGTGCAGGACTTCCCCGGTCGCCTCGGCTACTGGGCAGTTGGCGTGCCGCCGTCCGGGCCGATGGACAGCCGCGCCCTGCGCCTGGGCAACCGCCTGCTCGGTAACGAAGAAGGCGCTGCCGGCCTGGAAATCACCATGACCGGCCCGCTGCTGCGCTTCAACACCGACGCGCTGGTGGCGGTAACCGGCGCCGAGATCCCCGTCACCCTGGATGGCGTGGCCCAGCCGATGAACACCACGCTACTGATCAATGCCGGTAGCACCCTTGCCCTGGGCACCATTGCCGGCGCCGGTGCGCGCAGCTACCTGACCATACGTGGCGGCATTCAGGTACCGGATTACCTGGGCAGCAAGAGCACCTTCACCCTCGGCCAGTTCGGCGGCCACGGCGGCCGCGCCCTGCGTGCCGGAGACGTGCTGCACCTGCTGCCTCTCGACACTACACAAACCGGCGCGCAACTGCCCGGCGAGCTCTGCCCCGCCCTGTCCGGCGTGCGCGAAATCCGAGTGATCTATGGCCCCCACGGCGCGCCGGAATATTTCACTCCGGCCTATATCGACACCTTCCTCGGCACCGACTGGGAAGTGCACTTCAACTCCAGCCGCACCGGCGTAAGGCTGATCGGCCCCAAGCCGGAGTGGGTACGTGAGAGTGGCGGCGAAGCGGGCTTGCATCCGTCCAACATCCACGACAATCCCTATGCCATCGGCGCGGTGGATTTCACTGGTGACATGCCGGTGATCCTCGGCCCGGACGGCCCCAGCCTTGGTGGTTTCGTCTGCCCGGTGACTATCATCGAAGCTGACCTCTGGCAGCTCGGCCAGCTCAAGGCCGGCGACAAGGTACGCTTCGTACCTGTGGATATCGCCACGGCGCGGGAACTGGCGAAAGCAACCAACCTCGAGTGCGCCGACCTCTGTAGGAGCCGGCTTGCCGGCGATCAACTGCCTCCTCTGATCGCTGGCAAGCCAGCTCCTACAGAAAAGCTCGCCTCCCCCATCGTCCTCGACCTCGGTCAGAACGATAAACGCCTGGTCGCGCGTCTCTCCGGCGATACGCACCTGCTACTGGAAATCGGCCAGCCCGAGCTGGATCTGGTGCTGCGTTTCCGTGGCCATGCGCTGATGCAGGCACTGCAGGCCAAGCACCTCGACGGGGTGATGGATCTGACGCCCGGCATTCGCTCCCTGCAGGTGCATTACCAGCCGGAAACCCTGTCGCTGCAACGTCTGCTCGATATAGTCGCCGGCGAGTGGGACGCCGTGTGCGCAACCGGCGACCTCAAGGTACCGTCGCGCATCGTCCATCTGCCGCTGTCCTGGGACGATCCGGCCTGCCAGCTGGCCATCGACAAATACATGACCACCGTGCGCAAGGACGCGCCCTGGTGCCCGAGCAACCTGGAATTCATCCGCCGCATCAACGATTTGCCTGATCTGCACGAGGTGTATCGCACGGTGTTCGACGCCAGCTACCTGGTGATGGGCCTGGGCGACGTCTACCTCGGCGCACCGGTGGCCACGCCACTCGACCCGCGCCACCGCCTGGTCACCACCAAGTACAACCCGGCACGCACCTGGACGGCCGAAAACTCGGTGGGTATCGGCGGCGCCTACCTATGCGTGTATGGCATGGAGGGTCCCGGCGGTTACCAGTTCGTTGGCCGCACCCTGCAGATGTGGAACCGCTACCGTGAAGTGGCCGCCTTCGACGGCAAGCCCTGGCTGCTGCGCTTCTTCGACCAGATACGTTTCTACCCGGTCAGCCCGGACGAGCTGCTGCGCATTCGCCGCGATTTCCCCCTGGGCCGTTTCGACCTGCGCATCGAAAACAGCGAACTGGCCCTGGCCGACTATCAGCGATTCCTGGCGGACGAAGCCGACGGCATCGCCGCCTTCCGCGCCCAGCAACGCAGCGCCTTCGCCGCCGAGCGTCAGCGCTGGATCGACTCCGGCCAGGCGCACTTCGAAAGCGACGAAGGCGTGGCCGAGCCCAGCGAAAATGCACCACTGGAGGCCGGTCAGCACAGCGTCGACAGCCATATCGCCGGCAACCTCTGGCAGGTTCAGGTCGCGGAAGGCACCGAAGTCCAAGCGGGCGACGTACTGGTCATCCTCGAATCCATGAAAATGGAAATCCCCCTGCTCGCGCCCTTCGCCGGGGTGGTCAGAGACATTCGCGTACAACCCGGCTCCCCCGTTCGCGCCGGCCAGCGCGTCGCCGTGATCGAACAGAACTGAGGCAACTCCAACCACGATGGGGCCATTGCATTGGCCCCATCGTGGTTCCCACATACATTCTCCGCAAACACCGCCGCCCGTAGGATGGATAAGGCGTATCCACCCTCTAACGAAACGACCAAGCCCACGAACGCCGTAACCCATCAATCGATGTCCGAAATGTCACGCCCCTCCCGCATTCCCCCAGACACTTTTCACCACCGCGCAGCTTGCGCTGAAACGTCAACAGACCCTAGCATTGCGGCATCCCCAAAGCAGCCCGCATGATGCCCTGTATCGGGCCAAGCAGACCGAGCGCAATCGCATGTGCGGAGAGATCCAGTGAACACCAACCTTTGCCCCGCCTGTGGCCAGCCCAACCGCTGTGCCCAGGCCGAGAGCGACAGCGAGGTCAGCCACTGCTGGTGCTTCGAGGTGAAGGTCGAACCCAAGGCGCTGCAGGATCTGCCGCCCGAAGCACTGGATCGCGCCTGCCTGTGCCCGCGCTGCGCACAAGCCCTACCTGTGGAAAACAGCTGAGCGACCCATGCGCATCGACCGTCTGCTCAGCAACCTGCCGCGCTTCAATCGACAACACTCCCGCCTGTTGCTGGCCGCCGGCCGAGTGCGGATCGACGGACAAATATGTCGGGACAGCCGCTTCGAGGTTCGCACCTTCCACTGCGTGGAGCTTGATGACGAGGTATTGCAGACCGGCAAACCAGCGCGCTACTTCATGCTGCACAAACCGATCGGCGTGGTCAGCGCCACCACTCACCCTGAACACCGCACCGTTCTCGATCTGCTGGACGAACCGGACAAGCACGAGTTGCACCTGGCTGGCCGGCTCGATCTCAATACCAGCGGCCTGCTGATCATCACCAACGACGGCCTCTGGTCACGCCGTGCCACTGCGCCCGACGGCAGCCATGCCAAGGTCTATCGGGTAGAGACCGAGCAGGACATCGCCCCCGCGTGTATCGAGGCTTTCGCCCAGGGTCTGTACTTCGCTTACGAAGACCTCGTCACCCGCCCGGCACTGCTGGAAATCGAAGCACCGCGCCGCGCGCGGCTGACACTTCACGAAGGCCGCTACCACCAGATCAAGCGGATGTTCGGGCACTTCCAGAACAAGGTCGTCGGCCTGCATCGAGAGAGCTCTGGCGCCATTCAACTCGATCCCAGCCTGCCGCCCGGCACTTACCGTTCCCTCACCCAGGCAGAAATTGCCAGCGTCTAAGCACCAGCCGATCAACGGTAATGCAAAATCTTTTCGGCACCCTTGCCAGTGGTTTTACCCGCTGCTTAACTCGAAATCAGGTGTCGTTATGCAGCTCCATGGCTGCAAGCGATATCCAAGCTGCTTTTTGGTTGCTTGCGCCTAGCGCGAAAGGGGCTCCTGCCTGGTGAGATGAACACGCTCCAACGCCGAAGGCGTTTGGAAGGGTCGTTCCATTACAGCCCTAACCATCTGATTTTATAAATCATAAGATCCTCCAGCCTGACATCGGTTTGTCATGTCCAGGCGCTTTCCTAATCATCCGACTTGCCCGGTTTACGGCCCCGACCGTCAGCCGCGTTCATCTTTTGCGCAGGAGGAATACATATGAAGCCAGCAATCGCTGTCGTCGATGTTCACAGGACGTACAAGGTACACACGGAGTTTCATGCCAACCCAACGGCCAAAAAAACCGTCATCCTGGTCAATGGCTCGCTGGCGACAACGGCTTCCTTCGCGCAAACGGTCAAATACCTCGTCACGCAGTTCAACGTGGTGCTTTACGACCAGCCCTACGCTGGCCGCTCCAGGCCGCATAACCACAACGATCACATCATCAGCAAGGAAGACGAAGCGGCCATCCTGCTGGATCTGATCGAGCACTATCAGGCGCAGTACCTGATGTCCTTTTCCTGGGGCGGTGTCGGCAGCATGCTGGCCCTGGCCAAACGCCCGCGCACCCTGGAAAAGGCCGTATTCGCTTCCTTCTCGCCGATCCTCAACGAGCCCATGCTCGACTATCTGGGCCGCGCGCTGGTATGCCTGAACCAGGAGGATGGTGACAAGGTCGGCCACCTGGTCAACGACACCATCGGCAAGTACCTGCCCTCGCTGTTCAAACGCTACAACCACAAACACATCAGCAGCCTGAGCAAACACGAATACCGGCAGATGAATGCCCACATCCAACAGGTGCTGCGCATGGAAGCCCACTGCCATATGGACTGCCTGGGCAACATCGACATACCGCTGCTGTTCATCAACGGCGAACACGACGAATACACCTCGGCTTCGGATGCCCGCCTGATCGCCCAGCACATCCATGACTGCCAGTTCGCCACGGTCGACAATGTCGGCCACTTCATCGACATGGAGCACAAGGGCGCCTGGCTGCAAACCCAGAACACCCTGCTCAACTTTCTGCAGAGCAGCGCTACCAGTAACAAACGCTACACTGCCCACCCTGGCCTGCAGCACGCCATGGCCGTATGAGCCCCACAATACCAGGCCCGCACACCGGCTCAGCGACATTTGTGGCCGACGCGGGCTTCATTTCACAGGCGACTTCCGGTATAAAGGCCCACGCAAAAGCGGGCTTCGTATAATGGCATTACCTGAGCTTCCCAAGCTCATGACGAGGGTTCGATTCCCTTAGCCCGCTCCAGTATTTCCGGGCCTCTCAGCTGCAATACACATTGCACGGGGGCCGTATTGGGGGCCGTTTAGCCAATTCGAGCGACACGGCCATCCAGTAGCGCAGGATGAGAGTTCTAGACAGCAGCCAGCAAAAAAGGGGATCCCCTATATGGCTGGGCTTCTGGTACTGGGGGCATGCTGCAAAAAGAGTAACATCAGTAACCTTAGTCCAAAAAACGATGTAGAGCCTTGTTTTTAAAGGCTTTTCCAGATCGGACAAAAGGTAATTTCTTAGTAACTATTAAGTAATCAGATTACTCTTCTAAAAAGCAATTTCCGCTCTCAATAAAATCCATATAAATCAATAACTTACTTAAAAATTACTTTTCCAGTTACCTCACTGTTACTCTAATTTGTAATCCTCAAAGCCCCTATTCATGCGGGCTACAGAGCATCTAAGCACCCTGGTTTCTCTTGTTACTCTTTTCGAAAGACCACCCCTCCCCCTGAATTGACCACCCGGTAAAACGCTCCAGAACGGCTCCATTCGCACGCCGTGCTGCAGGGTTCCGCAGGTATTCCCATACCCAGAAACACGCAGCCAGCCCCCAGCCTGGGCGGCGCAGAGGCCTTTGCAGGGCTGCAGAATTTCCTACCTATATAGCCGGCAGGCGTGGTGGGGGGACGATTGCGCGCGCCGCCCCCAACTCCATCCCCCCGAGCTGCTCAGCCC